>NZ_JBLJAK010000001.1:0-797919 GCF_047530105.1 Serratia sp. T13T92
ACAGCCGGGGCACAATCTCTCCCACGGGCTCATAGGCACTAGGGTTAGGGGGAGCTCACCGGCTATCTCCCGATGATCAGTCGGGGATCTTCTCCGCTAAGGCGGAGAAGATCAAGACATAAGGGTTGGGGTGAGGGGCAACGGTAACCTTAATTGGCAAACATCACTTACCCAACATCATTGAAATGCCGCTTTTACCCGTGGGTATTCAGGACAATGCGGTACAACGATGTGGTGGCGGTAATGTAGAGTTCATTGCCTTCCGGCCCGCCGAAGGTGCAGTTGGAAACACACTCCGGTACCGGAATTTTGCCAACTTGTTCTCCCTGAGGATTAAAGATAATCACGCCGTCGGCACAGCTGCAAAACAGATTACCGGCGCTATCTAGGCAAAAGCCATCTGGGATCCCCGGTGTGACCTGAGCGAAATGCCTGCCAGCCTTTAACTCCCGCCCTTCAACCTGATACACCCGCAGCTCGCGACGCCCAAGGGTAGGGAAGTCAATAATCGACATATCCGCCACGTACAGCAGGCTTTCATCCGGCGAGAAAGCCAGGCCGTTGGGCCGTTGCAGATCGCTGGCGGCAATGTTCAGCGAGCCATCACGGGGATCGTAGCAATACAGATAACAGCCGATCACTTGGCTTTCAGACTTGTAGCCCTCTTCATCGCCGATGATGCCGTACGGCGGATCGGTAAACCATAATGTACCGTCGGAACGCACCACGATGTCATTCGGTGAGTTGAAACGCTTGCCGTCCACCCGGTCGACCAGCAGTTGGACACTGCCGTCGTGTTCGGTGCGGCTGATACCCCGCCGCCCATGTTCACAGCTGATGACACGCCCCTCGGCATCGCGGGCATTACCGTTGGCATAGTTGGATGCAGCACGCCATACGCTGAGCTCGCCATTGCGTTCCCAACGGAACATGCGGTTGCCTTTTACATCGCTGAATACCACTGCATCCTGTTGCGGCAGCCATACCGGGCCTTCAGCCCAGACGGCGGGGGAACACAAACGTTCCAGTTGTTGTTCGATCATCTCAACCTCCCGATCACTTCACGCCCCAAATGGTTTTGTAATGGCCCTGATAGTCATTTTGCGGGTCATACAGGTTATTCGGGCCACCGTCATTGGCGATGTTCTCGCGGGTGACCAGATGGGCCGGAGTCACGTAACCGGAAGGTGCCTGCTTGGCGAAGGCACGGTTAAACTCATCCAGCAACTGCCAGCCGTGCAGCTTCAGCGGCTCGGGCACGGTGGCAGACTGGCTGTCACCGGAACGAATGCGTTGATAGGCAGAAATGGAGCCGTCACCGGCTGAGATATTAAACGGCGCATTGCTGCCGCCTTTACCGGCTGTTTTCAGCGCCGGGGCCATAAAATCGAAATACAGATCGTTGATCGCCAGTGCGTACTGGAACTTGTCACCGTATTTCTGCAACAGGCTAAAGGTCATGGCTGGCATACGGCTGGCGGTGTCTGCCAGCGGGGTGTCGATAAACTCTACCAGTTTACAGCCGCTGCATTTAGCCACTTCCTCTTTCATCACGTTGGCTTTGTCCAGAGCGATTTGGTACAGCGAATCGGTAAAGATCAGCACGTTGGCCTGCCCATCGGACTTCACTACCGCATATTGTGCGGCGATGCGCGCTACCTCGTTGGAATCGGAAGTGACGTTATAGAACACATCGTATTTGGCGATGGGGCCAGGCTCTGGCACTGCATGCCAGGCTGTCAGAACGATCCCCTGAGCCACTGCCTTTTTCAGCGGGATTTTAGCCACGTTAGGGTTCCAGCCGCCGATCACGATCCCGTCTGGTTTTTGGGCAATGGCCTGATTCAGCGACGACAGTTGGTCTTTAACCGAGCCGCCACCGTCCAGCGTTTCCAACTGCCAGCCTGCCACCTTGGCCGCTTCGCTCAGCCCTTGCTGCACTCCCTGCACGCCGCCGTTCTTCATGTCGGAGGCAATAAAGATGATTTTCTTGTTCGCCTGCAGCTGCGGCCCGCTGGTAGGGCCATCCCATTGGGTACTGCTGGCCGTAGCTTTGGCTACCGCCGCCGTAGCCTGATCGAGATAGGCATCTGCCCAGGCCGGTGAGGTGGCCAACAGCAGAGTGGTGATCCCGGGCAAAATCCAACAATGTTTCATGGCTGTGCTCCTGATTAAGGATTGATCGCATTTTGGTTGTTGTTGTCGGCAGATGCCGCCTGACTGCGTTGTACTGCTTTCTGATTGAGTAACCGACGGCGTTGGGCATAGCCCGCCAGCGTGATGGACAGCAGCAGCGTGGCGCCGTTGAATAACGGTTCGACCCAGAACTCCCCACCAAACTGCTGGATCCCCGCGATGCCGATCGCCAGAATGGCAATGCCGACCACGGTGCCCCAGACGTTCACCCGCCCTGGGCGAATAGTGGTACTACCGAGGAATGCGCCCACCAAGGCGGGTAACAGATAATCCATCCCGACGCTGGCCTGGCCTACGCCCTGTTCTGCAGCGATCAGCACGCCGCTAAAACCGGTGAGCACGCTCGAGGCGATAAAGGCGCCAATGGTAAAGCGATTGACCGAAATACCGTTGAGCCGCGCCGCAGCAGGATTGCCGCCTACCGCATACATGCAGCGGCCCAGCGGGGTGTGTTCGGTGATCAGCCACAGGATGACGGCGACGATCAGCACGTAAAAGGCCACAATCGGGATCCCGGCAATTTCGGTGTGATGCAAGGCGATAAAGGCGTCAGGCAAGTCGCCGACAATCTGCCGCCCGCCGGAGTGCCAAAGCGCCACCGCATACAGCACGGTGCCTGACCCCAGGGTGGCCACGAAGCTGTCGATATCCGCCAGCGCTACCAGGATGCCGTTAAGCAGGCCGTATAGCGCGGAAATGACCAGCACGGTCAGCACCGCCATTTGCCAGGAGAAGCCATATTCCACCTGCAAGGTGATCGCCAGGATGTGCCACAGCACGATACCGAAACCGACGTTCAGGTCGATCTTGCCGACGATCATAGGAATGGTGGCCGCCAGCGCCAGCAGGGCGATTTTGGCCTTGCTGGAAAGGATTGCCTGTACCGTCAGCATCGAGGCGAACGACGGCGTGGTGAGTGAGAAGACGATCACCAGCGCGATACACAGCAGCAGCAGGCCGTAGCGGGTGATGATTTGCATCAGCCATGGGCCAAGGCCGTCCTGCCCCAGGCTGACACGCTGCTCCAGCGCCGTTGATTTGACGGACGTTTTATTCGACATGGTATTCCTCCACAACGGCTTCCCCGGCGCTGGCAGAGGCCAGCTCCAATAAATTGGCGAACGAGACCTGCTGGTTCTTCAACTCGCCCATCACTTTCCCCCGGTTAAACACCAGGGCGCGGTTACAGATATGCGCGATCTCTTCAAAATCGTTGGAGATCACCAATACCGCCACGCCGGCTGCCAGGGATTTATTTAACAGATGATAGATTTCGGCGCGGGCACCCACGTCAACCCCGGCGGTGGGGTCTTCCAGGATCAGCAACGGTGCCGCAAGGTGCATCCAGCGGGCCATCACCACTTTTTGCTGATTGCCGCCGGACAGGGCGCTGATATCGATATTGACGTCCTTGGGGCGTACGTCGAACAGTTGCACCTTCCACCAGCTGGCACCGATTTCAGCGCGGCGGCTATAGCGCGAGAACAGTTTATGGCCGCTGGCACAGGGGTTGATAAACAGGTTTTCCCGCACGCTCATCGACATCACCAGGCTTTCGCCGGTGCGATCGCCTGCGACAAGCGAAACTCCACAGGCCATCGCCTGCTGCGGCGTGGTGGCTGAGTAAGGTTCATCGCGGAACTGGATTTCGCCGCTGTCTCGCTGACGCAGGCCAAACAGCAGGCGGCCAATCTCTTCCTGGCCAGCACCGCGCAGCCCGGCAAGAGCGAGCATTTCACCCGGTTGTAATTCGAAGCTGACCGGGCCGATATCTCCGACGCTGACGTTATGCAGTTGCAACACCGGCGGCTGGTGCTGCGGCAGTGGTTCACGCTGATCTTCCGCCATCGCTTCACCCACGATCATCTGCACCAGATCGCGCAGGGAATAATCGGCGGTATTGCCCCCAGCAACGTAGCGCCCGTCACGCATCACGCAAACCCGATCGGCTATTTCAATCACTTCATCCAGACGATGGGTGACGTAAATCATGCCGACTTTTTTGGCGCGCAGCCGGTTGATCACCGCAAACAGGTGGCGTACGTCGTTGGCGGGTAGGGAAGCGGTAGGTTCATCCAACACCAGCAGTTCGGCATTCACCGCCACCGCTCTGGCAATGGCCAGTAACGATTTCTCCGTGCGGGAAAGCTCAAATACGCGCGCGTCTGGGTCCAGGGCTATTCCCACGTCCTGCAAGGCTTCCAGCGCACGGCGGCGAATGGCACGCCAGTCAATCAGCCCGAAACGGCGGGGAAACCCCATTACCAGCGCCATATTCTCCGCTACCGTCATCCATTCAATCAGACCTAGATCCTGATGGATAAAGGCAATCGGCTGACGGCTATCACTTTTAATCGCCGCCGCCGAGGCAATGCTGTTACCTTGAAAGTGGATATCGCCGCCATCGCGCGGATACACTCCTGCCAGGACTTTGATCAACGTGGATTTACCCGCGCCGTTTTCTCCTAGCAGCGCCAGCACTTCTCCGGGCATCACCTGCAGGCTGACGTCGTTAACCGCGATGTTGCCGCCAAAACGCTTGACGATATGGCTGAGCGTAAGAATGGGTTGATCCGCATTGCCTTGAGTCATGTGATGCGCCCCTGTGTCGGTTCGCGCCATCAGCGCGATGCCAATAAGTGAACTTCTGCTGTTTAAATCAACCTTAAATTTCAACATGCGAAATCAGATTTCAAAAATGATATGCCTAACGTCGAGCTAAAGCAAAGCCGGGACGATTTTAATTCTCCTTAATAAACAATGGATTATTTTTAATTTTGTCAATTTGTGACGCATAACTCACTTATAAGGTTACCGGAATGTTGCGGGTTTTAACCCCGTTACTGAAAATGATACGGCGTTCCAACTTCACCTGATGCGGCCCATGGAGTAACATTCTCCTCCAGTAGGTCCGCTTCTTACGCCGTGGCAACGGCTGGCGGCTCAACAATGGAGAGACTTCGCTATGAGCCTGAAAGCTGTTGACGAAAAAGATGACAAAAAAGACAAACCCCTGGGCAGCCAAAGCCTGTTTCGTGGTTTGCAGCTGATTGAAATATTGAGCAATTTCCCTAATGGCTGCCCGCTGGCGCACCTGTCCGAGCTGGCAGAGATGAACAAAAGCACCGTGCACCGCCTGTTACAAGGGCTGCATACCAGTGGCTATGTTACGCAGGCGCCTTCCCCAGGCAGTTACCGCCTGACCACCAAATTCATTTCTATTGGTCAAAAGGCACTTTCTTCACTGAACATCATCCATGTCGCTGCGCCGCATTTGGAGCAGTTGAACCTGGAAGTGGGGGAAACGGTCAACTTCTCCAGCCGGGAAGACGATCACGTGATCCTGATCTACAAGCTGGAACCGACCACCGGCATGATGCGTACCCGCGCCTATATCGGCCAGCATATGCCGCTGTATTGTTCGGCGATGGGTAAAATTTTCATGGCCTATGGCAAGAGCGACTATCCGGATCACTATTGGCAAACCCACCAGCAGGAGATCCAGGTGCTGACGCGTAATACCATTACCGAATTGCCGAAGATGTATGAGGAGTTGGCGGATATCCGCAAGCAGGGCGTGGCGATGGATCGCGAAGAAAACGAGCTGGGCGTGTCCTGTATTGCTGCACCGGTGTTCGATATTCAGCAACGGGTGCCTTATTCCGTTTCGGTTTCGCTGCCTACGGCCAAGCTGCAACAGGTTGGCGTGCAGTCGTTGATGAAACCGCTGCTGGAGACCACGCGGCGCATCTCTCAGGAATTGGGGTTTGTGACGCAGGGGTGATTTTGCTTAACAAGGCAGATCCCTGACGGAGTTTGTGCTTAATTTAACAAGATTTGCGCAACATTTGTGCAATCTAACACATCAGATCACAAAAAAGGGACACAATGAGTTATCTTATGTCCCGATTTCATCCCTTTAACGGATCCTAGACCCATATGATTATCAAACCTAAGGTTCGCGGCTTTATCTGTACCACCACTCATCCGGTCGGTTGTGAAGCCAATGTTCGTCGTCAGATTGCCTACACCAAAGCGCAGGGCAAGATTGCCAATGGCCCTAAACGTGTGCTGGTGATCGGTGCATCTACCGGTTATGGTCTGGCTTCCCGTATTGCCACCGCCTTTGGCAGCGACGCTGCGACCATCGGCGTATTCTTTGAGAAAGCGGGCAGCGAAGGCAAAACCGCCACCGCTGGCTGGTACAACTCGGCCGCTTTCGATAAAGCCGCTAAAGAAGCTGGCCTGTACGCGAAAAGCGTCAATGGCGATGCCTTCTCCAACGAATGCCGCGCCAAGGTGATTGAGCTGATCAAAGCCGACCTGGGCCAGATCGATTTGGTGGTTTACTCGCTGGCTTCGCCGGTGCGTAAAATGCCAGATACCGGCGAAGTAGTGCGTTCCGCGCTGAAGCCAATCGGTGAGGTTTACACCACCACCGCTATCGACACCAACAAAGACCAAATCATCACCGCCACTGTTGAACCGGCGAGCGAAGAAGAGATCCAGAACACCATCACCGTGATGGGTGGCCAGGATTGGGAACTGTGGATGTCGGCGCTGGAAGAAGCGGGCGTGCTGGCCGAAGGTGCCAAGTCCGTTGCTTACTCCTATATCGGTACCGACCTGACCTGGCCAATCTACTGGCACGGTACGCTGGGCCGCGCCAAAGAAGATTTGGATCGCGCAGCTACCGCTATCCGTGGCGATCTGGCTGCCAAGGGCGGCACCGCTCACGTTGCCGTGCTGAAATCCGTGGTCACCCAGGCTTCTTCAGCCATTCCGGTAATGCCGCTGTATATCTCCATGGCCTTCAAGATCATGAAAGAGAAGGGCATTCACGAAGGCTGCATGGAACAGGTTTCCCGTTTGATGCACACCCGTCTGTATGGCGAAGAGATGCCGCTGGACGATCATGCCCGTATCCGTATGGATGACTGGGAACTGCGTGATGATGTGCAGCAGGCTTGCCGCGATCTGTGGCCGTCAATCACTTCGGAAAACCTGAGCGAGCTGACCGACTACACTGGCTACAAGCAGGAGTTCCTGCGCCTGTTCGGCTTTGGTCTGGAAGAAGTGGATTATGACGCGGACGTTAATCCAGACGTACGTTTCGATGTGGTAGAGCTTTAATTTCCTACCCCAGAATGTCAAACAGGGCCCAATTGGGCCCTGTTTGTTTTATAACGTACCGAAATCAATCCTCATCGTCGTGCTCGTCGTCTTCATCCATCACGATCGGGCAGTCGAAGTCATCCGGCTTGAGCACCAGCAGGTCGCATTTCAGATGGTCGATCACCTGTTCCGCGGTATTGCCGATAAACGCGGCAGAAATACCGGTGCGGCCCAAGCTACCTAACACCACTACGCCCGCTTGCAAATGCTCGGCCAAGTCCGGGATCACTTCCTCCGGCAGGCCTTTCTCCACGTGGGTGAATTCTTCGTTGATGTGGAATTTTTGCCTTAACGCCTTCATGGCGATCAGGTGCTGCCCGCGGATCGCATCGTTATAGATGCTGGGGTCAAAATCGGGCAGTTCGATGGCGATATTGATCGGGGTAACCGGGTAGGCACCTACCAGGTGCACTTCGGTTTGATCGACGTTTTGCGCCAGTTCGAGCGTTTCTTTCACCAGCCGGATATTGAGTGGGTCATGATAAGGCTCTTCGCTGGATAGATTAACCGCCACCAGCGCTTTACCCCCTTCAGGCCAAGGTTGATCTTTCACCATCCACACCGGGCAAGGGCATTTGCGCAGCAGATGCCAGTCTGTCGGGGTGAAGATCACCGATTCCAGCCTGTCGTGCTGATGGGCCATTTTCAACAGCAAATCGTGCTTGCCGCTCAGCACTTCCTGAATGATCGCCTCATAGGGGCGATTGTGCCAGACCACTTTGATTTCAATGGGGACACCGTCTTCAAGATAGAAGCGGCATTGCTCTTTAATCCACGCCGCCCGTTGGCTGATCACCCCTTGCCGCATCGCCGTTCTTTCGTCAGGGGAAAGCAGGGTGGTCATTTCGTAAGAGAAATCATAGATAGGAAGGAAGGCCTTAATCCGCCCGCCGTTCCGCTTGATCAGGTAAACTGCCCGGCGCAGCGCCGGTTGATCGTCCTGATTGGGGTCAATAGCCACCAGTAGATTCTGATACTTCGCCATAGGGCCTCCTTACAGCTGTAGATCAACAGTCTGTTTACATACAGAGTAACCCAACATTGAAAAACAGAACAGCGGCAGAGAGGGGCTAGGCCAACAATTTCAGCGAATCATTGGCCCAGTAGGGGATCAGGCGCTTACGGAGACGTTGATGCGTGCGACACCCGCCAGTTGTGACAGGGCGTCTGCGTTTTCGATGGTGATGTATTTGCCTTTCACGCTGAGGATTTCACTTTTCTGGAAACGCCCCAACAGGCGGCTGATGGTTTCCACCGTCAGGCCCAGATAGTTGCCGATATCGCCACGGGTCATGGTCAACCGGAACTCACGCGGTGAGAAGCCACGTTCGGCAAAGCGGTGCGACAGGTTATACACGAAAGCGGCCAGACGCTCTTCGGCGTTCTTCTTCGACAGCAGCAGGATCATATCCTGGTCGCCTTTGATCTCACCGCTCATCAAACGCATGATTTGCTGGCGCAGATTAGGCATTTTGCCTGAGAGGTCGTCCAGCGTTTCAAACGGGATTTCACAGACCATGGAGGTTTCCAGCGCCTGAGCGAAGCTTGGATGCTTCAGGCCACCGATGGCGTCAAAGCCCACCAGATCGCCCGCCAGGTGGAAGCCGGTAATTTGTTCATCACCCTGTTCGGTGATGGTGTAGCTTTTGATGGTCCCGGAGCGGATGGCGTACAGTGATTTCAGTTCGTCACCGGCTTTAAACAGCGTTTGGCCTTTCTGGATCGGCTTTTTCCTCTCGATGATGTTGTCGAGTTGGTCCAGCTCATGCGTATTCAGCGTAAAAGGAATACACAATTGGCTGATGCTACAGTCTTGGCAATGGATCGCACAACCACCAGACTGGATACGACGAATCACGCGTTTTTCCGGGATCATAGATTAAGCTCACGCAATAATTGATATGAGTCAATTTTAACATCTTTTGCGGCAGGTGATAAGTACAGCAAGAACAACAATAGCGACATTTTGTGTGATTTTTAAACAGGGTTGTTACTCATCATTCCGTAGCATACTGATGTTTAGTGATTTATTGACTTCGGAAAAGCCTGGCTGATATTGACTAAAACCATATGAAAAACGAATAAATCTCGCATTATCATCGGCTTTCTGCGATTAGTCTTATCGATTGTAGGGGCATTAATGGGCGGATAGCTTTCATCCGTGATGGTAACGTAGGATAACGAGTAAATATTTCTACACAAATCTGTGCGGTGAATGAGCCCGCCAGTGATAACGGTACTGTGCAGGAGCGAATGGGCGCAGCATGCTGCGCCCAGCTTTAAAATCAGGCGCTATTTTTAGCCAAAGCGTCATTAGCCGGAACATAGCGCGGGACGTTGTTATGTCCTGGCTGGTCAACTTTGACGATCAGCGTCAACACCGCCGCCACCAGATACAAGCCGGTATACACCCACACTACGCCTTCGATATCAAAGAAGGGCAGCACTATAGAGGCGATGGCTGGGGCCGCGAAGTTGCTCAGGCCAGCGGAAAGGTTATAGATAGAGATGGCTGCGCCTTTGTGGTTGGGTTCCAGCACCGGGAACACTGCGGTCATGGGGACGAAGGCCGCAACGGTGATCCCAAGCATCACTGCGGGCACCAGCGCGATCCAGAAATTATGGCCAAAATGCACCGGCAGGTAGTAAAACGCCAGGCTGGAGATGGCGCAACCGATGCAGCCAAACCAGCGTACCTGGCGCAGCCAACCGATTTTCTCCCCCAGAATGCCCCACATAATGTTGGTGAAGATGGTGACAAAGAAGAACACCGCCCAAATTTGCAGCCACTCGGACATGCTAAAGCCCAGCCGGCCTACATATAGCATCGGCATAATCACCGCAAAGCCAAACAGCGACAGCGTGTTGATGATGCGGATCAGGCAGGAGAGGAAGATATTGCGGTTGGTGAACAGGATCGTCACCGCTCGGGAAAGCTCTTTGAGTTTCTCCTGCGGTGACAGATCGGCCTTGGGGCTGGCCTCACCCACGTTGCGCAGCAGGAACATCGCCATCAAGCCACCGGCAGCCACCCAGGCAATGGCAAACCACAGGGTGCCGGTTTCGCCCATCAACGGAATGGTAAAGCTGGGCAGATAGCTGCCGACACAGCCGATGCCGATCGAGTACATCGCCCAGAACCAGCCCATCGCGGAAGAGAGCTGCTGTTTAGGGACGTTCTGCACCACCAACATCACAAACGAATAGATAAACAGCGGATAGGCCAGGCCACGAATGCCGTAAAACAGCAACATCAATGGGTAGTTACGCATCCCCAGGCCAAACAGCATAAACAGCACGTGCATCACCAGCCACAGGATAAAGCCGATGCGCATGGCTTTTTGTGGCGTGATGATTTCGGCCACCACGCCGGAGCTCCAGGCCGCCAGCGCCGCTGCCAGGCCATACACGGTAAACACCAGCGCCGACTGTGCCGGAGTGAATCCCATATCGGTGATGTGTTTAGACAGAAAAGCCATCTCAAAGCCGTCGCCGCTCATGAAAATGGCGATAGCGATGTAGCCCCAGAACAGGTTCATCGGCAGGCCGAACCAGTGTTTATGTGTTTGTGGCATAACAAACTCCAGGATAGGTGTAAGGGTACAGTCTTATTATTTTTTACCGCGCTGGGATCATGCCCGACGCAGGGCCAATTGTTGTAGATAGAGCTGACGGTAGGTGGCCAGACGTTCCGCGAGCAGAGGTTGGCGTTCGCCGTCCGGCAGGAAGCGCCGATCGATGGCGGGTTTGTGACAAACCTGCTCCACCGTTCCACCCGCTGCCAGCCATCCCAACCGCGCCGCGCCCAAAGCGCCACCGGCTTCACCACCGAGATGGGTGACCACCGGCAGATCGAGCACGTCGGCCATCAGTTGCGCCCAATGTTCGCTACGAGCGCCGCCGCCAATCAGTGAGCATTGTTCCAGTCGGGTCCCCGCCTGCGAAAGCACCTCAAGGCCGTCCGCCATGCCGAAGGCAACGCCTTCCAGTACCGCATAGCCCATTGCCGCACGCTGATGGCTGTGGGTCAGGCCGTGGAACGCACCGGTCGCCAGCGGATCGTTGTGCGGCGTCCGTTCGCCGGACAGGTAGGGCAGAAAGACCGGGGCCAGGCGCTGTTCCGCCAGGTTCATCTGGGCGATTTCGGCCAACAGCGTGGGTTCATTGCTGCCCACCAGTTGGCAGAACCAGCGTAGGGCACTGGCGGCGGTAAGCATCACGCTCATCTGATGCCAGCGCTCAGGCAAGGCATGGCAAAATGCATGGACAGCGGATTGTGGATTGGGGCGGAAGCGATCGTTAACGGCAAACAGCACGCCGGACGTTCCCAGCGAGATAAACGCATCGCCTGGATTAACCGCGCCAATGCCCACCGCGCTGGCTGCGTTATCTCCACCGCCACCGGCGATGATAATATTGTCAGCAAGGCCCCAGGAGCGGGCAATATCGCCTTTCAACTGGCCGGAGACTTCGCTGCCTTCTACCAGACGCGGCATTTGATCTCGGTTGAGGCCACAGGCGGCGAGCAAGGAATCTGACCAGTCCCGCTTGCCCACGTCGAGCCACAGCGTGCCAGCCGCGTCCGACATATCCGAAACCTTGTCGCCACTCATCATCCAGCGCAGGAAGTCCTTGGGCAGCAGGACGGTGGATATTTGCGAGAAGATTTCCGGTTCATGCCTGGCAACCCATAACAGCTTGGGCGCGGTGAATCCCGGCATCGCCAGGTTACCGGCAATGTCATGCAACTCCGGTGCGTTCTGCGTCAACTGCTTGCATTGTTCGGCGCTGCGAGTGTCATTCCATAAAATCGCCGGGCGCAAAACCTGATTATCACGGTTGAGCAGCACCGCACCATGCATCTGGCCGGAAAGCCCCAGCGAGCGGATCTGCGGCCACTGTTGCGGAATCTTGGCGCGTAAACGGCTCACCACCGCCTGCGTTGCCCGCCACCAATCGGCCGGATCCTGCTCGGCCCAGTGAGGATGCGGGCGTTGTACTTCCAGCGGTTCACCGGCGCTGGCGATCAGGGTGCCGTGGTCATCAATCACCACGGCTTTGATTTCTGAGGTGCCTAAATCGAGTCCTAGATACATGGTTCGCTCCCTTTATTGCGCCAGCCAGTGGTTAACCCGATCGATGGATTGGCGCAGCAGTTGGCTAAAGGCACTGCTGTGAGCCAAGGTGCTGAACAATTTCTCATCTGAGGCAAATACCGCCACCGGATCGGCCGCTGCGAACATCTGGTGGACAGCGGCGGCGTCCAGAATACCGTCCTGATATTCATAAGGCAGTTGGCCTTGGTGCCAGCGCTGCATAAAGACAAAGAACAGGGCAGGCAGCATGGCCGTGGCTTTCGGCTCCTGGCCGCGCTGATAACACTCTTGCAGCGTTGGGGTAATAAAACCGGGGATTTTGGAAAAACCGTCGGCGGCGACGCGCTGGTTGGTATCGCGAATATAGGGGTTGCTAAAGCGTTCCAGAACCACGTCACGGTAGGCGGCCAAGTCGAGCGGGCTAGGCGTCAGGGAAGGGATCACGTCCTGGGTCACATAGTCATAAGCCAACTGGTGGATGGCTGGGGTGCCGGTGCTTTCATGAATATAGCTTTGGCCAATCAGCGTGCCAGCCCAGGCAATGCAGCTATGGCTGGCGTTGAGGATGCGGATCTTGGCTTCTTCATAGGGCAGCACTGATTCAACCATCTCGACGCCGACGTTTTCCAACGCTGGCCGCCCGTTGATGAAATCATCTTCGATCACCCATTGGATAAAGGCTTCCCCCATTACTGGCGCACGGTCCTGGAAGCCGGTGGCTTCGGCAACGCGCTCGGCAACTTCCGGCGCTGGCCGTGGCGTGATGCGGTCAACCATGGTGTTGGGGCAGCGGGTGTGGCTATCGATCCAGGCGATCAGCTCTGGTTCTTTACGCAGTTGCAGGAACTGCATCAGGCCGTGACGGAAGCGTTCACCGTTATGGCGCAGGTTATCGCAGTTCAATAACGTGACAGGGTCACCATTAAGCTGCTTTCTGCGTGCCAACAGTTGGGCCATGGTGCCGTAAATGGTGCGGCAGGCGCCCAGCAGATCGGCCTGAATATCGGCGTTATCGCGATCCAGGTTGAACTGGTTATCCAGATAATAGCCGCCTTCGGTGACGGTGAAGGAGATGACGCGGGTTTCTGGTTTGGCCCCCTGCGCGGTCAATGCGGCCAGTTCGTTATCCCAGGGAATGACCTTGCTGATGGAGGTAATGGTTTCATACTGACGTACGCCCTGTGGGGTGACGGTCTCCAGCACGTATTGGCCTTGTTGCTCAGCCAGCGTATCCAGTAACGGCGTGGCGTCATCGCGAATGTTGGCAAGCGCAATCGACCAGCGGCTATCGCCTGTTGCAATCAGCCGATGCAGATACCACGCCTGATGAGCACGATGGAAAGATCCGGCGCCGATATGCAGCCAAATGGCCTGAGAAGAGTTCACTGGTTTGCTCATAACGTTCTCCACTAAAGGTTATTTTAGGGCATCCGCCCTTTTATTGGGCATTTGCTCTGTTAATGGCGATAGAGTAAATAAACTTTTGCCCTTTAAATGGGCTTTAGCTCACAAATGTGCAAATCGACCTCTGCGGGCAGGTGGAATGCCGGTAAAATGGGGCCATCAGGGGTAGCGGGTGAAACAACATGGTCAAACACGATAAGAAGCTGGATCAGGCGGCACGCGCCGCCTGGATGTATTACGTGGCCGGACAGACTCAGAATGAAATTGCCGAAGCGTTGGGCGTATCGCGCCAGGTTGCGCAGCGGCTGGTGGCATTGGCGATCGACAGCGGTCTGATCAGCGTCAACATTTCCCACCCGGTAGGGCGCTGCATGGAATTATCGGCCCGTCTTAGCGCACGCTATGGCTTAACGCTGTGTCAGGTGGTGCCTAGCCAGGGAATGGAGAGCGCTGGAATAAACCGCGCGGTGGCGGTGGCCGGGGCTGAAGTGATGGCGCAGTTTTTGCGCTGTGAACAGCCATTGAACATTGGGGTTGGTTCAGGCCGTAGCCTGAAGGCGGCGATTGATGAACTGCCTGAATTGGAGCGGCCACAGCATAGCTGCGTCTCACTGATTGGTGCGATCGCGGCTGATGGCTCCTGTACCCGGTATGATGTACCGCTGTGGATGGCGGAGAAAACCCAGGGCCGCTACTTTATCCTGCCCGCACCGCTGTTTGCCGATAGCGAACAGGATCGCGCCCTGTGGTGCAACCACCGCATTTACCGCACGGTGAACGACAAGGCCAGCCAGGCCGATGTGACCTTTATCGGCATTGGCACCATCGAATATCACTGCCCGTTGCACAAGGATGGATTTATCACCGCAGAAGATGTTGATCGGCTGTGCGAATCTAACGCGGTGGCAGAAATGCTGGGCCATTTTATCGATCCGCAGGGCCAGCGGGTGGCCAGCGAACTCGATCGGCGGCTGACCAGCGTCAATCTGTACCAACGGCCGGAAAAACCGGTGATTGCGCTGGCCGGTGGCGCAGAAAAGCATCAGGCCATTCGTGCCGCCTTGCTAGGCCGCTGGATCAACGGCCTGGTGACGGATGAGGAGAGCGCCTTGGCGCTACTGGCCGATTAAATCAGATCCTGGGGCAGGAAACCTTCATGTTTCAGCAGCCATTGTTTGCGCTGCACCCCTCCGGCGTAACCGGTCAGCGCTCCCTGTGAGCCGATCACTCGGTGGCAGGGCACCACGATACTGATTGGGTTAGTGCCGTTAGCCATGCCAACTGCGCGCGAAGCGGTTGGCCTGCCAATTCGCTTGGCCAATTCCCCGTAGGTGATGATCTCCCCACAGGGAATTTGCCGCAGTTGCTGCCAAACCGTGCGCTGGAACTCGGTGCCTGCAGTCATCACCGGCACAGTGTCGATGGCTGCCAACTCGCCAGCAAAATAGCGTTGCATCACTTCCGTCAGGCCGCCTGGGTTGGCTTGCTCCTGTATGACGAAGGGAGAGGCTCGATAATGGCTGTTGAGCAGCTTCATCAGGCGAGCCTCATGATCGGTCCAGTCCAGCGCGCGCATCCGTCCTTGCTCATCTCCGATCAACACCAGTTCACCGACCGGCGTCGGCATACGATCAATAAAAAAGGTCAGCATGTTGTTCACTCCTTGCGTTTGATAGGGCGATTATTACATGAAAGAGCCGGATGTGATGGCGGATTTCGGACATGCTGATGGGGCGGGGGCTAAAGGAAAAAACAGGGTACACCCAAGTAGGTATACCCCGAGAGGCGAAACGCCAAGATGTTAATAAAACCACAAAGTCATTTTCTATGGCTAATTGTATGACATAATTCCGTCGATTGGGATTAATTGTAAATTAACGTAATTCGTTGTAGAGAAGGGTCATTAAACACCGATTCGCGAATGGGTTTTCCCATTAATTCCGAACCCATGTTATCCAATGGCATTTGGATAAATTCATTGGTGTTGAAGGCGGTTTTACGATAGCAACTGGATATATATTGACCATCATTGCGCGCAATTTCGCAGGTTGGGGCGCTGATTTTGCCGGAAAACTGGATGCTCCCGGAGATGGCGTTGTGTCTAACTTCTTGTTTTGAATGGGCTGAAAGTGGCAGAGCTGCCAGTATGGCCAAAGCCGTAATAATAGATTTCATAAGCTATTCCTATTAGCATAAAGTAAAACCATCCATTAACAAAAAAGTCGATTATTGTCTAAAAAATAAACTTCCATTGTCTGATGATTTAATTTCCAACGTTACTATAATGTATTGAGTAAATAATAATAACAGCAATCGTTCGTTAATTGAATTTAATAGTAGGGATGGGCAGGCAGTAAAACCATGATTTAGATCATAGTGGGGGAATTTAGGGAGCGATGTGAGAATTATTACTTTTAATGCTGCTTATAATAACGGGTGTGACTTTAAATAGCGATATTAAAGTTAAGGCCGCATAGTCATCGTTATTCTGCGGCCCTTAACCTTACTCTTTAGAGTTACAGCATCCCCGCACTGCCACAGATACGGATCTTTTCTGCTACCACTTCTTTCATCGCCAATTTGCCCGGGACGATGTATTTACGCGGATCGTTGGCCTCCGGATGTTGGGAGAAATAGCTCTTCACCGCATCGGCAAAGGCGATTTTGAGTTCGGTAGCCACGTTGACCTTACACACCCCCAGCGAAATGGCTCGCTTGACCATCGCTTCCGGGATACCGGAGGCACCGTGCAGCACCAACGGGATCTCCAACTGTTCGCGGATCAGCGCCAGCCGGTCAAAATCCAGCTTGGGCTCCCCGTGGTACAGCCCATGAGCCGAACCTATGGCGACGGCGAGGGAGTCGATCCCGGTAGCCGCGACAAACTCGCGGGCGGCTTTTGGGTCGGTATAAAAGCCGTCTGCGGCATCGACAATCAGATCGTCTTCCTGGCCACCCAGGCGGCCCAGCTCCGCCTCTACGCTAGCCCCATAGCGATGGCATAACGCGACGGCCTGCGCAACCAGCGCGATGTTCTGCTCAAAAGGCAGGTGCGAGCCATCGATCATCACCGAGCGGATCCCGGCTCTGACCTTGGTGGCGATATCCTCGAGTTCTTCGTGATGGTCCAGATGCAACGCCAGCGGCAGGTCATGGCGCTGGGCTGCCGAGCGGCAAATTCCCACCAGATAGTCGGTACCCGCATAGCTAAAGGTGCCCGGGGTCCCGGCCATGATCACCGGGGATTGCAGTTCGGCGGCGGTTTCTGCCACGACCTGCACCGTTTCAAGATTGTGTACGTTGAACGCTGGCACGGCATAGCCCTGCCTTTGTGCTTTCAACAGCATTTCACGGTTGGATATCAGGTACATAACGGCTCCTTACAGCTCGGTAGCAGAGTAGGGATAAATGGTCACGCCTTTTACCACGCGGTTGACTTCCCCGGTTGGGCAAGGGTTATCCGGCGTCAGGCCGCGCGCCAGCGAGCTTTCAAACGCCAGCATTTGGGCGAACAGCAGATAGGGGAATAACAGCCAGATATCGTCGTCGGCATGATGCAAATCGGACTGGCCCGTTTTCTCCGTTGGCGAGTTACCCAGGCCAACCAGCTGCTTGGCCAAACCGTCGCGCTGGAGTTCGTCCCACAGATCCTGCTCATAACGCTCGGTATAGCGGTTGCTGGAGAGCATCAGCAGCACCAACGTCTGTGGATCGACCATAAATTTAGGGCCGTGACGCAGGCCCAGAGGCGAGTCGTAGCGGGTGACGATTTGCCCGGCGGTCAGTTCCAACATTTTCAGCGAGGCTTCCTCCGCCAGGCCGGTGAAACAGCTACTGCCGAGCACGATGTAACGGCTAAAGCCACTGCTGGCCAGGGCTTTCACTTGGGATTGCAGCGTTTCACGCAGTTCTCTACAGCGCTCGATCATCTGCGCCAGCGGTTGCTGGGCTGCATCCAGGGAATAGGGGCCTAACAGAAGCGCGGTGCTCAGCATCATGCAACTGAAGCTGGAGGTCATGGCAAAGCTCTGGTCGTTTGAGCCCTGTGGCATCACCAGGGCACAAACGTTCTTACGGCCGTGCGCGTAGTTGGCCAACTGGCTGTCCGGGTTGCACACCAGCATCAGGTGATAGCACTGGGGGAGCAGTTGATCTGCCAGCGCTACCGAAGCGACGCTTTCCGGGCTGTTGCCGGAACGTGCGAAAGAGACCAGCAGCGTCGGGCGTGACGGGTCGAGAAACTGCTGCGGATTGGCGACGATATCGGTGGTGCCATAGGCCGCAACATCCCGGCCGGTTTTCTCCCTCAGCCATGGGGCCAGCGCCCGACCGGCAAAGGCTGAGCTGCCAGCACCGCACAGCACAATCTGCAGGCGCGGGTTTTGCAGCAGCGGCGTCAGGAAAGCGGAGCATTGCTCCTGTTGTGCGACCAACTGCTGGTGCAAGGCAGCCCAAAGGTCCGGCTGCTGCCAAATCTCACGGGCGGTATGCAGCGCATGATGTTGCTCCAGCCAGTCCGCATCGTAAGAAAAATAACCTGTCATGATGGTAACTCCTTAAAAAATAAAACGGTTAATACCTAATAAATGCCTGTTGATGCGGTGCTGAGCCAGGTTAGGGTCTGGTGCTGTGAGTTGCCCCTCACCCTAACCCTCTCCCAAAGGGCTGTCTCTTATACACATCTCAAGTTGCGGTCAAATGGCCGTAATTTGAGAAACATAGCAGGCTGATTTTAAAGAGAATTTTTCCGAGTGCCCTATTGATTTTCTTGAAATAATTCCCATAAAAAACAGTAAGATGCCGAGTTGTGTATAAGAGAAAGCCCAAAGGGAGAGGGGATCGAACCGTGCCACCGGCCAACTCCTGCGCTCGCCACTAATTAGCTTCTGTACCTGGCTATTTCTCCGTACCCACCCCTTTGATTCCGGAGTTGCTATGTACCTGACTGCTGCTCCGTACCAGCTCCCTCTCCCTTGAGGGAGAGGGTTGGGGTGAGGGGGCAATCACCAATTCTCAACGGTCGGCGATAATCACCTGGACCCCCAGATTTTGCAGCGCATGCAGGTAATTGGTCGGAATGCGGCTGTCGGTCACCAATCGGTGGATCTGGCCGATCTCGCGGATCATGCAGAAGCTGCTGCGGCCAAACTTGCTGGCGTCAACCACCGCAATCACTTCGCGGGCCACTTCGCACATGGCGCGGTTGAGCTGTGCTTCACCGGGATCTGGCGTGGTGATACCACCCACCAAATCAAAGCCATCAACGCCGAGGAAAAATTTATCAAAGCGATATTGGCGAATGTGCTGCTCGGCAGCGGGGCCATACAGCGACCAAGACTTGCGCCGCACGCTGCCGCCGACCACCATCAAATCCACCTGCTCGTTACTGGCCAATTCAAAGGCGATATTCAGGGCGTTGGTCATCACCACCAGGTCTTTCTTACCTGCTAACTGGGTAGCCATCTGGCTAGTGGTGGAGCCCGAGTCGAGAATGATCGCGTCACCGTCGTTCACCAACGCGGCGGCGGCACAGGCAATGGCGAATTTCACATCGCGGTTGATGCGCCCCTTGTCCTGTAGCGGGCGATCGAAGGCGAACTGTTTATTGAGCATCGCGCCGCCGTAGGCCCGTACCGCACAGCCACTTTTTTCCAGATGGCGCAGATCGCTGCGAATGGTGACGGTAGAGACGGCAAACTGGCTGCTCAACTGTTCCACGCGCACCGTGCCCTCACGGCATAGCTGGTCGATAATTAATTCCCGCCGTTTTACGGTATTGATCATGAATAGCTGACTCCTGATTTACCCGTAGCAAACCCCGGCCGTGGCATAGGGGCCACAGCAACCGTTACAGGCGTATTTTCAGTCTTTCGTTGCAAATTACAGCAAACGAAACCACGCAACGCAATCGAAAAATTTAAATATAATCTTATATTTCAACCGGTTATTACCGTGGCGTCTTTCGGTTGGTCATCAACTGAAAGCCGCGTGGAAATAAACTGAAAACCGGTAATGCCTTATTTATTCGGCTAATATCTCCGTGACCACGCCAATTAATTCCGCCGTGGATGAAAGCTACCCACGGTGATTAATGCGGGTGAGCTTTCCTTAATTTTTTTATTGCCAGCTTTGGCGCAACAGTGCCGCACCGCGTACGCCGCTGCTGTCGCCATACACTGGGGGATAAACCATCGCCGGTTCCGTCCCTGGCAGTAGCCAGCGGCTCATGGCGGCAGGCAACTGTGCATAGAGTTCGCTCACGTTAGAAAGCCCGCCCCCTAACACGAAAGCGTCCACATCCAGCAACAGTTGCAGGCTGGCCAACGCGCTGGCCAGGATATCGATGTAGATCCCCATCAGGTGCTGCGCTAACGGATCGCCCTGACGGTAACTGGCGATCAGCGCCGGAACGTTGGCCGCGCTATGGCCAAAGTGTTGGCTCAGTGCCAGCAGACCGCTGCCGGAGACATAACGCTCAAAGCAACCGGTTAGGCCGCAATTGCAGACAAACAGCGGCAGATCGTAACGCTGCGCCAATTGGGCCGAGATAGGTGTATGCCCCCATTCACCAGCCAACCCATTGCGACCCTTGTGGAGCCGTTTGTTCATCACCAGCCCGCCGCCAGCGCCGGTACCGATGATGGCACCAAACACCACCTCCAACCGTTCGGTCTGGGGCGTGCTGGCCTCCGAAAGTGCAAAACAGCGGCAATCGTTTTCAATCTCTACCGGTCGCGATAGCTCCTGGGTCAGATCGTCTGCCAGACAGTGGCCCGTCAGGCAGGGCACGTTTACCGCTAACTGCTTGCGGCTGCGTGGGTCGGTGATCCCCGGTAAGCCAATGCCGATGCTGCCTTGGGTGTGCAGGCTGCGATCGGCCTGGCTGACCAGTTGCGCGATGCAGGCGAGAAACTCGCGGTAGTCGCCGGTGGGCGTACTGACGCGCTGGCACAGCACCTGATTCAACTGGGCATCGTAGGCGGCCATTTCGATTTTGGTGCCGCCAATATCAAAACCGTAACGCATAGCATGAGTAGCCACGGTTTACTCCTCGCCCAAGGTGATGACGGCGTTTTCCCGGCGGGCGCGTTCGGCGGCAAAGACCATCAGGTGACTCTGCAAAGTTTCCTGCGGGCCAGACAACACTTGCGAAGGATCGTTGGCGCGCACGGCAGAGATAAAGTGCTGCATCAGATAATAATCGCCGCCGCCGTGGCCAGACATGGTGTGCAGGTCCTCGGCCTCGTCCACGTCATACAGCGTTTCGCGGTCGTCAAGGAAGGAGGTGATGCGGATGTAGCGGCCATCGCCCTCCAGGCATCCCTGGCTGCCAAAAATGCGCGTTTTGCGATCTTCCATTTTGGTAAAGGCGGTCATGGTAAAGGCGGCGGTGCGGCCACCGCTAAACTGCATATTCACCACCTGATGATCCACCACGTTGTTATCACAGCGGTAGACACAGCGACCATAAGGGCCGTTACGCAGCGCGGCGACCAGATGCTCCTGTTCGACTTCCGGCGTCAGCACCCGCAGGAAGCCCGGCGTTGCCTTGTGATTTTCGCCAAGGTAGATACGTTTGGCGGAATAGGGGCATTCGGCCTCAACGCTGCAGTCCAGGCAGTTATCTGCAGCGCCCTGTGGCTGGTTTTCCTGGCGGAAGTGGCGTAACCCACCAAATGAGCTGACCTGCTCGCAAGGGGTATCCATCACGTAACGGATCCAGTCGATATCGTGACAGGATTTTTGCAACAGCATAAAGGCCGCCTGCTGGTCATTGCGCCAGTTGCCGCGCACGAAAGAGTGGGCCTGATGCCAATAGCCCACCGGCTCCAGATGTTGCAGGCTTACGATGTCGCCAATGACCTTATCGCGCAGCAGTTGTTTGAGTTTCTGGGTGTAACGGGTATAGCGCAGCACGTGTCCGACGGAGAAGATGATCCCTTGGCGCTCCACTTCTTCCACGATGGTGCGGCACTCACTCGCGTCCGGCGACAGTGGCTTTTCCAGCAGCATGTGATAGCCCTGTTTGGCGAAGGCCAGAGCCGGTGCCAGATGCAGAGTGTCCTGGGTACAAATCATCACCGCATCGGCCAGCTTGCCCGCCGCTACGGCCTGCTGCCAGTCGGTAAACACGTTTTCGGAGGAAATGCCGTGCTGGGCTACAAACTGCTGGCGATAGGTATCGCGCGGTTCAGCGACTGCCACCACTTGCATCAATTCTGGATGGGCGAGCGCATAGCGGGAATAAATTTCCCCACGAGCACCGGCACCAATCACCAACACGCGCACCGGGCGTCCGGTATAGTCATTAGATTGAGCTGACGACATTGCAAAGTACTCCCAAATTATCCCAGTGACTGGGTAGAGTTATTATTCAGGTTGTCACCGCTGGCCTGATCGAACAGGTGGGCGCGGGCCAAATCAAACGTCAAATGGATCTGTTCGCCGATGCTCGGTTCCCAGTCTGGCTGAGACGCAATCCGCAGCACGAAGCGTAATCCGGCCAGTTCGCAGTGCAGCAACTCTTCGTTGCCCATGCGCTCAATGGTGGCAATACGGGCCGGGAAACAGTTTTGGGTACCGGCAGCGCACAGGCGCAGCGCTTCAGGGCGAATACCCAGGCAAACGCGCTGGTGCGGATAGTTTTCCAACTGCTTTTCCAGCGCGGGCGGCAGAGTCAGCAGATAGCGATCGTCGATACGCAGTTGTGTTCCCTGAGCATTACGCAGCAAGTCCAGATCGTGCAGGTTCATCGACGGGCTGCCGATAAACTCGGCGACAAAACGGTTGGCGGGGTGGTGATACAGGTTGATCGGCTTGTCCACCTGCATGATGGTGCCCCGATTCATTACGCAGATGCGGTCGCCCATGGTCATCGCCTCGACCTGATCGTGCGTCACGTACACCATGGTGGCAGCGGCGCCTTCCTGCTTGAGTCTGTTGTGCAGTTCGATGAGCTGCACGCGCATAGAAACACGTAGCTTGGCATCCAGGTTGGAGAGCGGTTCGTCGAACAGGAACACCTTCGGTTTACGCACGATGGCACGTCCAACCGCCACGCGCTGGCACTGGCCACCGGAGAGCTGGCCAGGCTTGCGATGCAGCAGGTTGGTGATTTCCAGCTTCTCAGCAGCATCCTGCACCCGCCGATCGATCTCGGCCTTACTCTCTTTACCAATCAGCCCAAAGGCCATGTTCTTGTAGACGGTCATATGCGGATAGAGCGCATAGTTCTGAAACACCATGGCGATGCCGCGATCTTTGGGCATGGTGTCGTTAACGCAGCGGTCGTGGATCATGATTTGGCCTTCACTGACGCTTTCCAGCCCGGCGATCATGCGCAGCAGAGTGGATTTGGCGCAGCCGGACGGGCCGACAAACACCATAAACTCACCGTCCTTGATATCCAGATCCACGCCATGCAACGCCCGGAAACCGTTGGGATAGACCTTTTTCACACTGTTTAATTGAATACCGGCCATGTCTGTTTACCTTATTGTTCGCGGTTAGCCTTTAACGCCAGCGCTGGCGATGCCCTGGATGAAATAACGTTGGAAAAGAATGAACAGCATCAGCATCGGGATCACCGCCATCAGCGCCCCCGCCATCAGCAGCGGGTATTCCACTCCGGCACGGCTGGACAGCGAAGCCAGGCCCACCGGCAGCGTCAATTTCTCGGTCGTGGTGTTGACGATCAGTGGCCACATCAGGTTATTCCAGCTCCACAAACCGTTAATGATGATGCAGGCGATGATGCCGGGGCGGATCAGCGGCAGCATGATGCGCCAGAAAATGGCGAAGTAGCTGTAACCGTCGATCAGCGCTGCTTCCTCCATTTCCTTAGGTACTGCCAGGAAGAACTGCCGTAGCAGGAAGGTGGCGTAAATGCTGAAGATCCCCGGCAGCACCAGGCCGGTAATGCTGTTAACCAGCCCCATTTTCTGCACCACCAGGAACTGCGGGATCAGAAATGCCTGGCCGGGCACCATCAGGATCGAGATGCACACCAGGAATACCGCGTCACGGCCACGAAAGTGCAGGCGAGAGAAGCCATACGCGGCCATGGTGGCGATCACCATTTGCAGCGTCACGGTGGAGAAGGTGGCCAGCAGCGAGTTGATGTAAAAATCCGCAAAAGGGATCTCGCGCATGATTTTGCCATAGGCCTGCAAGCTCGGGTTTTCCGGCAGCAGGGTCAGCGGGATCTGAATGCTTTCGGCCTGGGTTTTCAGCGAGGTCACCAGCATCCAGATAAAAGGCACCACCGAGGCCAGCGCCGCCAGCGTCATAAACAGATAGACCAGGGCTCGTTTGCTTATCGTCATCAATGGCTCCTCAGCTCACTCTCAGGCGTTTGCCGATCGCCATCTGCACCAGCGTGATCACCAGCGTCACGGCGAACAGCACCACGGTAATGGCAGAGGCGTAGCCTTTCTCTTGCAGATAGAAGGCGTATTTGTAGAACAGGTTGGTGATGGTCATCACGTCACCTTCCACCAAGGCGCGGTCGAACATCAGGAACACCACGTCAAAGATTTGCAGGATCTCGATAAAGCTCATCACCGACACAAAGAACAGCGTCGGCACCATCATCGGCAGCGTGATAAAGAAGAAACGGCGCAGGGTGCTGATACCGTCGATATCGGCGGCTTCATACAGCTGGCGGGGGATGCTTTGCAAACCGGCCAGCAGGATGATGATTTTCAGCGCCAGCGACGACCAGATAATGATGATGGACACGCTGATGCGAACCACGTCCGGATCGGAGAGCCAGGCGACCGGCGCAATGTGCAGCAGGTTTAGCCCTTGGTTAATCAGGCCAAAATCTTTGTTGAACAGCCACTGCCACACCATTGCCACTGCGGCAGGCATAGTCACCGCCGGTAAGAACAGCAGGGTGCGCAACAGCGCTTTGCCGCGAATGTTCTGGTTCAGCCCAATCGCCAGCAGCAACGACAGCAGCAAGATCACCGGTACGCACACCACCACATAAAACAGGGTGTTGAAGGCGGCGGTATAGAAGTCATCGTCCTCAAACAGGTTGATGTAGTTGTCAAAGCTGATGGTCGTCCAGCTCATAAACTGGTTGAGGTCGGTAAAGCTGTAAAAAATGTTCTGTAAAAACGGGATGAAGTAAAACACCGTCAGGCCGATCACCAGCGGCAGGATCATCACCCAGCCCCAGAAGCGTTCGGCTCGCTCCAGGCGGCTTAATGCGGCACGAGGTTTGCTCTTTGCCTGTTTTATGTTGGCCGTAGCCGTTTCTGCCAGCGACATGTCGCCATTCCTCACCTTTGACTGCTCAGTGTTTCCGCTACGGCCTGCCTTCGGGTAGGCAGGCCGTAGCGCGGGGAATTACTGCTCCATGATGCGTTCGATCTTCTTGATCGATTTATCCATTTCCGTACGGGCATCCGCGCCCATAAAGATTTTCTTCAGGCTGCCAATCCACATGTTTTGCCACTTCGGCGTGTTGGTGCCAGCGGTTGGATAGGCCTCGGTCACCTCCAGCGTTTGGATGTACGGAGTGACGTCAACCTTTTTGACTTCCTCCGCCCAGGCTTTAGCCGCGATCTTGTTGGCCGGGATCACTACCTTCGCCAGGGTGGCCTGCGAGGCTTCGCTGCTCATAAACTCGATGTACTTCCAGGCTTCCTGCTTGTGGTCGCTCTTGGCGGACATGGCATAGGCCAGGCTGTGGGCCACGCCAGACTGGCGCTCGATCTTCGGCATCATCACCACGCCGATGTGTTCGTTGATCAGCGGATTGTTGGCGAACGGTGCGGCCAGCCAGGAACCGGCATACACCATGGCGGCGCGGTTGGATTGGAAGATGTTTTCGGTCTTCACTTCGCTCATCTGCTGGGCGGTCGGCATCAGGCCGTCTTTCATCATCCCTTGTAGCTGCTGGTAGACCCAGATGGCGTTGTCGTTGGCGATATCGGTCGGTTGGCCATCTTTTGGCACGATATGATTGCCTTTCTGGAACAGCAGGTTCATATAGCTGTCCTGGCCGTCGATGCTGAGATCCATCACCAGCGGGAAGGCGCTGCCCTTCAGGCCGGTTTGCAATTCGGCGGCCTTTTTCTTCATGTCGTCCCAGGTCCAGTCGCTGGTGGGATAGCTGACGCCGGCCTGATCGAACAGTTTTTTGTTGTACCACACGGCAATGGAATCGACGTCGCGCGGGATGGCCATTTGTTGGCCGTCGTATTGATAAGCCTTAACGGAGCTGGCAACGATATTATCCAGATTGACCGTGCCGTCTTTTAAATAATCGCCCAGCGGTTGCATAATGCCATTTTTGGCATATTGCACAAAATAGGGCATGTTAATCCAGAATATATCCGGTGCGACACCGCCGGCGGCGGCAGAATCTAATTTAACAAAGTATTGTGCAGCGGGGGTTAATTCTATTTCCACTTTGATATTCGGGTTGGCCTGTTCAAATCGTTTGGCAATTTCCTGTTCGGCAGGTAATTGGTTTCGATCCCAAACTGCATAACGTAATGTTATCTGATCGGCGGCATATAACATGGTCGGCAACAATAAAGCGGCTGCAACAGCGGAATGCAACAGAAAACGTCCGGCGTTTTTTCTAGGTGACATTGCTTTACCCTCGGTGTCGGCGAATACATTTTTTGTGAACGTGATTTCTTTCTATCCCTTAACTTTCAATGTGTCAATGCGGCCATTTTGCCCAAAAATGGGGCATGTATCTTTCACTGTTGTTAACAACGAAAGGCCAAAGCCACCAACCGAAAGCCTTTTTTGTTGATGAATTGTTAATGTCGAAGGGCGAAAATCCGTTGTCGGGCGGCAGTTATGGCTTGCTGGGGTCATAGGATTAACTGATAACCCTTGCACCATAATGGGGATTAAAAACGTTTTTATTGTGCAGGCCGCGGCATCTTTCATTTTTGTGATGCAAATAAACAAAAAAATTAATTTTTTGCCGGGTGAGAGGGCGTTCGCTGGCTTTTTTTGTTGGCCTATATTGCCTGTGGTGAAAAAACGCGCTAGCCTGAAATTAATTCAATCCTACCGTAAAATAAAACAGGGCAGCTATTATGCGTCTCACGCTACTATTTACCCATTGCCTGGAGAAGATATTTCATCGCCAAGCCGCACCGCAGGTGGAACAGCAAAACCAATTCAGCTGTCTGAATAATGAGACCCTCTCATGGCAAGGCGTGTATTGTCTGTACCGCGAGGATAATGAAACTCGCCGGGAATTACGTTATCAACTTGAGGGGGAATTGGCCGATGATATCAGCGTGCGCCATGTGCAGTCGGTGCCCAGCCACTTTCCCTGTTATGCCGAGGCCGATGAGAACTATCTGACGACCGAGCCTGGCCTATTTCCCGACCCGCTGATGCCCATTCAGGATCGGCGTTTTTTTGCCACCTGCCGTTATTACGCCAGCCTGTGGCTGACCTTTACGCCGCCAGCGCAGGGTATTGCCGGTGGCGACTATCCGCTAACGCTGCGGTTGTTCGATCAAGAGACAGGAGAAGAGCTGGCCGCAGCCAGCATGACGCTGCATGTAGTGCCCGCCGCCTTGCCAAAGCAGAGGTTGCTGCATACCGAATGGTTACATACCGACTGTTTGGCGGACTATTATCAGATTGCGGTGTTCAGCCCGCAATACTGGCAGGCAGTGCGGAACCTGGTGCGTAACGCGGTGGCAAATGGCGTGAATATGTTGCTAACGCCAATCTTTACGCCGCCGCTGGATACCGCCATCGGTGGCGAACGCACCACCGTGCAGTTGGTAGGGGTGAAACGCACCGTTGCAGGTTACCAATTTGATTTTGAACGGTTGGATCAGTGGGTAGCATTGGCGCAGGAGGAGGGGATCGAACACTTCGAAATTGCCCACCTGTTTACCCAATGGGGCGCAGCGCATGCGCCCAAAATTATGGTTGAGGTCGCGGGGGAAATGCAGCCGTTGTTTGGTTGGCATACTGATGCCCACGGCAGCGAATATCAGCAGTTTCTGCAGGCATTGATGCCCGCGTTGACCGGCTGGTTCCGGGCCCGGGATCTGCAACGGCAGGTGTGGTTCCACATCTCGGATGAACCCAAACTGGAGAATATCGCCGCTTACCAACGTGCCAGCGATTCACTGCGGCCGTTGCTGGAGGGGTTCCGCACCTTCGATGCGCTCTCGGACTTTGACTTCTATCAGCGCAGGTTGGTGGAAACCCCTGTGGTGGCGACCGATCATATCGAACCGTTCCTCGATCATCAAACCCCACAGCTGTGGGCCTATTACTGCTGTGTGCAAAGAACCGAGGTGGCCAACCGCTTCTTTGCTCAGCCTTCGGCCCGCAACCGTATTTTGGGTATCCAGCTTTACCTCTATAACATCAGCGGTTTCCTCCACTGGGGCTACAACTTCTATAACAGCAGCCATTCCCGGGAGAAACTGAATCCCTATGCGGTAACTGACAGCGGCAACGCCTTCCCCTCTGGCGATCCTTTTGTGGTTTATCCCGGGCCGGATTTCATGCCGATAGAATCGCTGCGCTTGCGGGTGTTCCATCAGGGGTTGCAAGACCTGCGGGCGTTGCAGTTGTTGGAGAGCCTGACCGATCGCGCCACGGTGGAGCAGTTGATCGATCAAGCGCTGGGGATGCGCATTACCTTCAAACGTTATCCTCACCAGGCCTCTGCCTTACTGCGGCTGCGGGAACAGGTCAACGTCCGTATAGAGGCGGCTCTGTAACGACAAATGTCGCCGGCTCAATGCGTAGGGGCGATGTTCCCCCTTCGCGCCTGATTTCATCTTTCCTTCACCAAACGGTCATGTTCAGGTCATGGCGCTGGCTTAAGTTTGCAGCGACTAGGCCAGGAGATGACCCGATGTTTACTTTGGATAGCCTGCTGCAAGATGTCTTCCCACAGCGTTCTCCCCCAGCCTGGCAGCGAAGCCTGCTAAGAACCTTACTGCGTGAAAAAGAATTCAGACAGTTTGCCGCCGAATATCCGCACCTGAAAGGGTTGGATCTGATCGAGCAGGTGGTGGACTACTTTCATTTGAGTTGTGAACTGGTGGATGGGGATCTGGAAAACATCCCCAGCCAAGGCCCAGTGGTGTTGGTTGCCAACCATCCCATTGGTTCGCTGGATGGCTTGGTGCTGTTGCGGACGGTGGCGGCGGTACGGCCAGACGTCAAGGTAGTGGCCAACCAGCTACTGAGCTGTATCGAACCCTTACGTAATCTGTTTGTACCGGTTGATAACCTGGGCAACCGCACCAACCGCCAGCAGATCGCAGCCATGCAGGCCCAGTTGGATAATCAGGGTGTGCTGATCCTGTTCCCGGCGGGGGAAGTGTCCCGCATGAGTCCCAAAGGGATACGCGATGGCCACTGGCATACCGGATTTCTGCGGTTGGCTGCCAAGGCGCGGGCCCCGATCGTACCCATCCATATCAGCGCCCGAAACAGCGGCCTGTTCTATTTGACCTCGCTGATTTATCGCCCGTTATCCACCTTGCTGTTGGTGCGTGAGATGTTCAAGCAGCTGGGCGGACGGATCAAAATCCGCATCGGCGGGCGCATTCCGTTTGCCCACTGGCACGATGGCCATACTCAAGCACGCGATCTTGCCGAGCGTTTCCGTCGCCATGTCTATCGGCTTGGTCAGGGGAAGCAGGGGTTGTTTACCAGTGAATCAGCCATCGCCCTGGCGGAAGATCGCCTTGAGCTGAAAAAAGCGTTGGCGGCCTGCGAGAGACTGGGTGTTACGCCGGATGGCAAAACCATTTTCCTTTATCGCCGTCAGGGGGAGGCCAGAGCACCGATCCTGCGGGAGCTTGGCCGCCTGCGTGAGATCGCTTTCCGTGCCGTGGGCGAAGGCTCGGGGCGGCGGCGCGATTTGGACAGCTATGACGACGACTATTATCACCTGGTGCTGTGGGATGAGGAGGAGCTGGAAATCGTCGGTGCCTATCGCTTTATTCCTACGGCACCGCAGTTGGCCAGCAAGGGACTGGCAGGCATCTACAGCAACAGCCTGTTCCATTACGATCGCGATATGACGCCGATCCTTGACCAGGGGATTGAGTTAGGCCGCAGCTTTATTCAACCGGCCTATTGGGGGAAGCGCGGTCTGGATTACCTGTGGCTCGGCATTGGCGCCTATCTGGCCAAATATCCACAGTATCGCTACCTGTTCGGCCCGGTATCCATTTCAGGCGGTATGCCGGTTGCCGCCCGCGATTTGTTGATTGCCTTCTATCGTCTCTATTTCTCTCCAGACCATGCTATGGCACAGTCACGGCAACCTTATCCGGCCTCCTTGCCGCAGGTATTGGCCCAGTTCGCCGGTGATGATTATCAGCAAGACTTGCTGCGCCTGAAAAGCCTGTTGAGCAACCTCGGCTGTTCGATCCCGACCTTGTACAAGCAATACACCGAGCTGTGTGAACCTGGCGGCGTGCAGTTTATCGACTTCGGTACCGATCCGGCGTTCAACCACTGTATCGATGGTTTGGTGTTGGTCGATCTGACGCGGCTGAAGCCTGCCCGCTATCAGCGCTATATTGCCGCTCATCTTTAGCTTGGCTAACAATGTTGGGTTGCGCCTATTCATAATATCAATGGGTCATGAGATGCAGGCTCCGTTTTGACCGAAAGTGCGGACACGCCAGATTCTCCCATGGGATATTGGTAGCCGGTGAGAGGATCGCCTAGAATTAGCGCTTTCTCGCGCCGGAGTGCCCTATGTATCACCCTTATACCCCAACCTTGTTGTCTGCCGATGAGCCTGCGGCCGTGAGCGTTGAGCTGCCACAGGCGACTTCTCCTTTCTTACTGCTGTGCGATCACGCGGGGCAGGCCATCCCAAAACGTTTGGGCGATCTTGGGCTGGCCAGCGGCGATATCGATCGGCATATCGGCTGGGATATCGGTGCGCTGGCGGTTTCCCGCCTGCTGGCCCAACAGTTGGATGCAACATTAATCCATCAGCACTACTCGCGTTTGGTGATCGACTGTAACCGTACGCCGGGTATTGCCAGTTCGATCCCACCGTTATCGGAAGTTACGCCAATACCTGGCAACCAAGGGATCAGCGCGGCCGAAGCGGGTGCCCGTGAACAGGAAATTTTTCAACCTTATCACCAGGCCATCAATCACACGCTGGCAGCTCGCCGCGCCAATAACCAACCCTGCGCGGTGATCGCCATGCACAGCTTTACGCCGGTGTTTAAAGGCGATGCGCGGCCGTGGCAGGTTGGGCTACTGTTTAACCGCCATCCACAATTTGCCCTGCTGTTGGCGGAGTTGCTGCGTGCAGAAGGGGATTTACAGGTCGGTATCAACGAGCCTTATGCGATGACCGATGCGACTGACTACACGCTGCCGGTGCATGCGGAACGCCATGAATTACCTTATGTTGGCATCGAGATCCGCCAGGATTTAATCGGGGATAGTGCGGGCCAGGCAGCATGGGCAGCCCGTTTTGCCCGGCTATTGCCCTTATTATGGCAACGCTGGGAAATTTGACTTTAGTATTGATGGCGGTGATGATTGCGTAAGGAAAGCGTTAGCGTCGATGGACAATGCTGGGAGTGACGGGTGGAACATATTGATAACGGACGGTTTATCAAGCAGGAGCGTTTTGAAGTTCTGGCAATCTTGCGCGACATTTATAAGCAAAGAACGCCGCTGCGTGTCGTCAATCAACAACATGAATTCATTGGCCAATTATTGAGCGTTGGCGCTGATAACATCGTCTTTGATTGCGATGCTCCAGAGCAGATCCCCGGTGGGAAATTCAGCATTGTGATTGAAAACCATGATGCAAAAATCGAATTCTCCGTCGACCAGGCGCAGCTGACCGAGCATAACGACATGCCGGTTTACGAGGCGTGCCTGCCGAAACAGCTGGTTTATATCCAGCGTCGCCGCCAGTTACGTATCACCACGCCTTATTGGCGTGAATTCTTCTGTAACGGTGAACACAGCGATGGCACCCCTTATCAACTGCGAATTCACGATCTTTCGCCGGGTGGCGTTGGTTTGCGTATTGATGGCGCGGTACCCGACTATATGCAGCCGGGGCTGGTGTTCAATAAGGCTCAGTTGGATTTGGGAGATTACGGCAAGTTCAAGGTGAATATGGAACTGATCGCCGTGAATCAAGATCATGATATTGATGAAGACCAAACGCATCACTTCATGCGCCTGTCCTGCCGTTTTCTCAAGATGGGAATGCTGACCGAACGCAAAATTCAAAGCGCGGTGTTTGCTTTTGAATTGGATTTCAACAAGAAGAAAAAACGCTGACCCCTCACCCCAACCCTCTCCCACAGGGAGAGGGAGCTGATCGGCGTTGTGATCAGGTGTGGGAGTCAGTCTGTAGCAAGGCCGCCGTTTTCGAAGTGCTGTGCCGTTTGGGTTCCTCATTTACCCTAATCTAAGGTGAGTCACTGTAATTTCAAGCACACTCGATCGGTTCCCTCTCCCTGTGGGAGAGGGTTAGGGTGAGGGGCATCACATCACTTCAGCGCCCGCAGGTGGCCGATCTCCTGCCAACCGTGACGCGCTGCATCTTCCAATACCGCACACACCTCATGGATCGCCGTCGGCACTGCCTTGCTGAAAGGTTCCCCCTGCAGCAAATGGGCAATTAACAGCGCGGTGAACATGTCACCTGTCCCCTTCACCGGCGAATCGATTTTGGCATGGGTGAAGCTTTGCGCCTCGTCGGCGGTGACCAGCAACAGGCCAACTTCTTGAGCACTGTTGGCTACGCCAGGTGCGCTGGTGACCAGTACCCACTGCGTATTGCCTTTGAGTAGCGCCCGTGCAGCCTGTTCGGTTTGCTCGCGCGTGCTCAACGCCATGCCGCACAGCTGCTCCAGTTCGAAACCGTTCGGCGTCAGGCCATGGGCCAGATTGAGGTATGGCGAGCGATAACGCTCAACCAGACGTTTGTCGACGTAAACCCCTTCGCCATAGTCTCCCATCACCGGATCGATATAGATCTTGATACCCGGGTTGAGGGCAATCACCCGCGGCAGCCAGTCGGCCAGAATATGGCACTGCGCCACGTCACCCAGGTAACCGATAATGATCGCCCGCGCGCGGCAGACGACTTCACGGGCGATCAGATCTTCCAGAAAACCACTAAACCATTCGCTGGAGATCGCTCCCCCGTGCGGCGCGCCGTAATAGGGCGGGCAACCAAACAACACGCTCGGTACCTGCAACACCTCCAGGTTTTTCTTCAACAACGTGCGGTAGGCAATGCCATTCCCCACGCTACCGTAGACCACCTGCGACTGAATGGTGATCACATCAATGGGTGGTGGCCGCAGTTTAGAGCCTTGTTGCATGTGGACTTCCTTGGTTCATTGTTATTCAAGCGCAACGGTCGGCAGAGGTAACTCGCCGAGGTAGAGAAGTTTAACCTATTGAAGGGTATGGCTACAGTAGGTCGCGGGAGAGTTTGATGATTTTTCGTTGGATCGCTTGCGATTTTTCCTGCGGCTAATCGTGATGCGAATCACAAAGCTTGCCGTTGCCGGTTGCCTGGCGATCGCGTCCGCGGTATTACTTGCGCCGTAGCCTAATCAGCTACTCAATCATTTTTATGATGGCGTGTTACTGCGCAAGCAGGCAAGACCAAAATAGAAATGCACTTCTTCTGTTGAAGGGGAGCATTTTCATTTTGGTCTTTTTTTTTGCTTTTTTGCCGGGGAAAACCTATGGATTATAACAAGTTGGGCTTGGACATATTGGCACTGGTCGGGGGGAAGGATAACGTCAGTAAGCTGACGCACTGCGCCACCCGCCTGCGGATGGAGTTTAACGACGATAGTCGGGTAGATGCGAAAGCGATCGAAGCTTTGCCCGGTGTGATCAGCGTGGTCGAGCGCGGTGGCCAGTTCCAGATTGTGGTGGGCAACAACGTGCAACAGACTTTCCGCGCGTTGCAAAAAGCGATCGGTCAACCGCTGGGCAAACCGGACGGACAACAAAAGAACAAGGCCAAGGGCGGTGTCTTTACGCAGATTATCAGCGTGATTTCGACCACCTTTACGCCAGTGATCCCGGCTATTACCGGTGCGGGGATGATCAAGGCGCTGCTGGCGATCCTCAAGTTAACTGGGGCGATCAGCGCGGCCAGCCCAACTTACCATCTGCTGGACACCATCGCCGATGCCGCCTTCTTTTTCCTGCCGGTGCTGCTGGCCTATGGCGCCTCGATCAAGTTTGAATGTAACCCTATTCTGGCCATGACCATCGCGGGAGCCTTGCTACACCCTAATCTTGCCCAGATGCTGGCCGCCGGATCGCCAATCGATTTTATTGGCATCCCGGTGCGGTTGGCCGATTATGCCGGTTCGGTGCTGCCGATCATCTTCACGGTGTGGCTGATGTCCTATATCGAGCGCTTTGCCGAGAAAGTCTCACCGACCATGATTAAATTCTTCACCAAACCGATGATCATCCTGCTGGTTACCACGCCGCTAGCCTTGGTGGCGGTGGGGCCGTTCGGCATTTTCCTCAACGATCTGGTGGCCAGCGGCGCAGCGATTATCGATGGCAAGGCCAGTTGGTTGATCCCGATGTTGATGGGCGGGCTGCAACCGTTCCTGGTGATCACCGGCACCGCGTGGGCGATGACGCCTATCGCTACCGGCCAGTTGAGCAAAAACGGTTTTGAAATGATTAATGGCCCCGGCATGTTGGCTTCCAACATCGCCCAGGGCGCGGCAACCCTGTGCGTAGCGTTCCGCACCAAGAACAAAAACCTGCGTCAATTGGCCTCATCCGCCGGTTTCACCGCGCTGTTGGGGATCACCGAACCCTCACTGTACGGCGTCACTCTGAAACTGCGTAAACCGCTGATCGCGGCCATGATCGGTGGCGGCTGTGCCGGTGTCTACGCGGGTGTCAGCGGTTTGGTGCGCTATGCCTTTGTTTCGCCAGGATTAGCGGCATTACCGGCCTTTATCGGCGAAAACCCGATGAATATCGTGCACGCCCTCATCACCTGCGTCATCGCCATCGTCGTGACCTTTGCCTTGACCTGGATCCTGGGCTTTGAGGATCCGGTTGAAGAAGAAGAGGCAACAGCCACAGACAGCGCACCGTCTGGTGACGACGCATTGCTACACAGCCCGTTGGCAGGCCAACTGGTGGCGTTGGAACAGGTGAATGACGACGTATTCTCGCAAGGGTTGCTGGGCAAGGGTGTGGCGATAGTGCCTGAGCAAGGCGTGCTGCGTGCACCTGTGGACGGGGAAATCGTGACCTTCCTGCCTTCAAAGCATGCCGTGGGCATTAAGGCCGATAACGGTATGGAAGTGCTGATGCATATCGGCATCGATACCGTCAATCTTAACGGCGAGCATTTCAGCTCTCAACTGCAGGTGGGCGATCGGGTGAAAACCGGTGATGAGCTGGTGCGCTTTGATATTGCCGCTATTACCGCGCTGGGTTACGACATTATCACCCCAGTGCTGGTGGTCAACAGTGAGCAGTATCCGCACCTGAGCTGTCGGCAGCCTGGCCCGGTGAACTTTGGTGAGCAAATTGTCGCGCTGAATACTGAGGAGCAAAACGCATGATTTACCAACAGCTGAACGATTTTCCACCAGGCTTCCTGTGGGGGGCCTCAACCTCGGCTTATCAGGTTGAGGGGGCATGGGACGAAGACGGCAAAAGTCCTTCCATTGTGGATATGCTCGATCATCCCACCGACACGGCAGATTTTAAGGTGGCCAGCGATCATTACCACCGTTTTCGTGAGGACGTTAAGCTGTTCGCCGAATTAGGGCTAAAGGCGTACCGTTTCTCCGTAGCCTGGACGCGCATTTTGCCCAACGGCACGGGCGAGGTGAATCAGCCTGGCCTGGCGTTCTATCGTGACCTGATCGATGAACTGCTCAAGCACGGCATTGAACCGGTGGTCACGCTCTACCATTTCGATCTGCCCTATGTGCTGGAACAACAGGGCGGTTGGAGCAACCGGCAGACCATCGATGCCTTTGTCGAGTATGCGGACGTGCTGTTCACTGCCTTTGGCGATAAGGTCAAATATTGGCTGACCATCAACGAGCAGAACACCATGATCCTGCATCCTGGGGCCATCGGTGTGCCGAAGGGCGGCGAACTGCCTACCAAGCCGGTACTTTATCAACAAAGCCACCATATGCTGGTGGCCCAGGCGCGGGTTATGGTTTTGTGCCATCAGCGCTGCCCCAAGGGGAAAATCGGCCCGGCGATCAATACCACTGCCATGTATCCGGAAACCTGCCATCCGTTGGATGCCATCGCGGCCCATAACTGGGAAACGCTGCGCTGCTGGAGCTTTCTGGATGTTGCGGTACATGGTCGTTACAATGCGTTGGCCTGGCGATATTTGCAGGATCGCGGCCTTGCCCCGGTGATTGAAGATGGAGATGCGGAGCTATTGTTGCAAGGGCGGCCGGATTATGTGGCGATTAACTACTATTCCACCGCCACTATCGCTGCCAGCCGTGGGGATGCCTCAGATATCACGGCTCGTGCGGGGGACCAGCAAATCATGCTGGGCGAACCGGGCGTGTATCGGGCAGCGGAAAATCCGTATGTCGACAAAACGCGTTATGGTTGGGTGATCGACCCCGTGGGCCTGCGGCTGACGCTGCGCAAGGTTTATGAACGTTATCATCTGCCGATTTTAATTACTGAAAATGGCATCGGCGCGCCGGACCAGCTATTGTCTGGGGATATCATCAATGATGATTACCGCATCGATTTTATGCGTGCGCATATCGAACAGATGCAGTTGGCGATTAACGATGGTGTCGATCTGCTGGGTTACTGCCCGTGGGCGGCGATCGATCTGGTCAGCACGCATCAGGGCTACGCCAAGCGCTACGGTTTTATCTATGTCAACCGTGGCGAACAGGATCTGCACGATCTGCGGCGTATCAAGAAGAACAGTTTCGCCTGGTATCAGCGCCTGATTGCCTCGAACGGCCAACAACGTGGATAACACAGTTTAATGATGAAAGTCGTCAAGGTGCTCAATAACAGCCTGGTGCTGTCCACCGACAACGATAACCGCGAAGTTATCGTGATGGGCAAGGGCATCGGGTTTAACAGCAAAGTGGGAGATGTGCTGGCTGCGGCCAGCATAGAAAAAGTCTATGTGGTGCAGAATGGTCAAACCGGCCACGACCATCTACGCCTGATAGAAGCCACGCCGGAGCAGCATATTGAGCTGGTGCAGATGATCCTCAGGCTGGCCAACAGCCAGCTTGGCGGCCGGGTCAACGAACAGATCTTTTTTACCCTGGTGGATCATCTCAGTTTTGCGATTGAGCGCTGCCGTAAAGGCATCATCATTCAGAACCGGCTGTTGCATGAGGTAAAACGCTTTTATCCGCAGGAATTTGCCGTGGCGTTACAGGCGCTGGCGCAGATCAACGAACGTTTGGATATCCTGTTGCCAGAGGCAGAGGCGGGGAATATTGCCTTTCATCTGGTCAATGGCCAGACCGACGTACAGAGTATGGAGCACACGCTGCTGGCGGTGAAGATGCTGAAGGATATCTTCAACATCATCAAATACCATTTCCGCATTGATATCGCCACGGACTCGCTCAACTACTCGCGTTTCCTGCTGCATATGCAGTTTTTCATTCAACGCATGATCGATAACAAACAGGTTAAGTCGAAAGACGACTTCCTGTTCTCGCAGGCGACGAAAGAGTATCCCGATGCCTATCGTTGCGCACTGGTGATCCGTGACTATGTGAAAAATCTGCTGCAAATGGAGATGTCCAACGACGAGTTGCTGTACTTGGTCATCCACCTGACGCGGATTGTCGATCGGGACGATTAGGCCCGGTCTACAGCGCGTTCACCGTTTCTGCCACCAACTGGCGCAACCGGGTAATCAGCGGTGACTGACTGTTTTCGCGCAGCGCCAGATACAGCGGGGCGCTCAGTTGAGCCTCCTCGGCAATGCTGCGAAAAACGATCCCGTCGCCGCCTAGACGCCGCATGGATGCCGGTACGATTGACAATCCCAGACCAGCACCGACCAGATTCAGCGTGGCGGGCAGGCGTGGTGCCTCTTGCACAATGCGCGGGCTGAAACCGGCTCGGTGGCAGGCGGCCAGAATGGCATCATACAAACCTTGGCCTGCCGGGCGGCGATACAGAATCAGCGGTTCGTGGATCAGTTCAGTCAGGGGGACCTTTTCGCTGCTGTCTATCGCCAAACGATGGCCAACAGGCAAGGCGATCAGCATGGGTTCAAGCAGTACAGGTTCGATCAACAACCCTGGTATCCCGCTCACCGGCGAGCGTACGAAAGCCACATCCAGGCGTTCATCTACCAAGGCTTCCATTAGCTCTCCGCTGCCAGCCTCTTCCAGCAATGTGGTGATCCCGGGCAGAATATCGCGGTAACGGCGTAACAGATTGGGCACAAACGGATGCAGCGCCGCCGAACTGGTAAAACCGATCGCCAAATGACCTTGCTCACCCCGTGCCGCGCGATGGACCGCTTCGGTCAACTTCTCGGCTCTTGTCAGTAAAGCTCTTGCCTCGTTAAACAGTACGCTTCCTGCCTCTGTGGTGCGCACTCCACGCGGTAATCGTTGTAACAATTTTACGCCCAGTTCTTCCTCCAACCCTTGCAGCAAACGGGTCAGCGGCGGTTGCTGAATGTGCAACCGAGCCGCGGCACGGGTGATATTTCCTTCTTCAACCACGGTAACGAACGCCCGCAGGCGGCGTAGCTCAATCATATTCATACCTTATAGGTATCGAAACTGGTTTAGAAATGCATTAGACATCATGACATGGCCGCGCGCATCATGCGAGATAACAACTTGGGTGATGTGGGAAATGCAATGTCTGACTCTAATGCGGTACAGGATCATGAAATCAATCAGCCACCGAGCAATGGTCAACTGTTTACCGGCTTTCTGATGCTGGGCCTGATCGGCTTTGGCGGGGTGCTGCCGCTGGCGCGCAGCATGTTGGTGGAACAACGCCGTTGGCTAACCGCTGAGCAGTTCACCGAACTGTTGGGATTGTGCCAGTTCCTGCCGGGTGGCAACGTCATTAACCTTTCCGTGGCGGTGGGGATGGAGTTTCGCGGATTGCGTGGTGCCTTATCTGCCTTGTTCGGGCTGATCTGCGCCCCAACGGCAATTGTGGTTGGCCTGGGCGTGATTTATGCCCGCTACCAAGACGATGCCCATGTGCAACACGTGTTCGCCGGGTTGGCCGCAGCGGCGGCGGGTTTGTTGCTCTCTACCGCGTTGAAAATGTTGTTGCCACTATGGGGGAAATGGTTGCCGTTAGCGATTGTCGCCATTGCTTTGGTGGCGATTGCCTGGTTACGCCTGCCATTGCTGCCTACCATGCTGGTGCTGGCCCCGCTAAGTATTCTGCTGGCCTGGAGGAAACCTTCATGATGGCGGTGTTAATCTCGTTGGCGATTATTTTTACCGAGCTTTCGCTGATGGCGTTCGGCGGCGGCTATACCATCCTGCCGGAAATGCAGCGCCAGGTAGTGGAGGTGCATCAATGGATGAGCGCCCAGGAATTTAGCGCACTGTTCGCCATGGCGCAGGCGGCTCCGGGGCCGAATATGATGATCGTGCCGCTGATTGGCTGGCACGTCGCGGGCTGGGCCGGGCTGTTGGTTTCCTCCGTGGCCAAGTTTGGTCCGTCGTCCATTGTCACTATTCTGGTGATGGGCGCATGGCGGCGTTTTAAAGATAAACCCTGGCGGCGTATCGTGCAGGTTGGGCTGGTGCCGCTCACGGTCGGGCTGGTTGCCGCCAGCGGCGTGCTGATTGCCCAGGCTTCAGCGACCAATTGGCGGTTAGCAATATTAATTGTGTTAGCGACGCTGCTGAGTATGAATAAACGTATTCATCCATTATGGATCCTGGCGGGCGGGGCGGTGCTGGGATTAGTGATGGGGTAACCACTTAATTATCTAGAGGGCGCTGCATGCTGCGCCCTTGGTCATTAATCTCAAGCCACCCGTTTTGGCAGGTGGCTTTTTCATCAAGGCAACTGACGATAATCCTCGTCGGATACCGGCTCCAACCACTCATTGGAGGAACCTTCGGCCGGGATCGCCACGGCAATATGCGCAAACCAGCTATCCTGGGCTGCACCGTGCCAGTGTTTGGCTCCTGCCGGAATATTGACCACGTCTCCGGCGGTAAGCTGGCGAGCCGGTTTATTCCACTCCTGATACCAGCCGCGCCCCCCGGTGACCAGCAGGATCTGGCCGCCCTGATGGTGAATATGCCAGTTATTCCGACAGCCTGGTTCAAACACCACATTGCCAATGGCTACCCCTTCGGTGGTCAACATGTTCAGGTAGCTGGTGCCGGTGAAATATTGCGCATAGGCGTCATTTTTTGGCCCTTTGGGGAAAATACCGTTACCGTCAAATTTCTCGTTCATCTCTCTCACCGTCAAATAATGTCTGTTGCCGGGAAGCAACCAAAAAGGAGGACCGATGTGCTTATGGTCGACAGGAGGAAGTGTATTGCTGGGGAGCTTCAATGATAAGGTAGCGAAATAGGCATACCCCTATGCAAAAAATTCACTAATCGTGACAGTGTTCTGTCAGGGACTTAAGGGCAAATTGTGGTGAGAAGAACGATGAAGCAGGCTTTTAAAAACGGCGTAATGGCATTACTGTTGTCCAGTGTGGCAGGGGCCGCCTGGGGTGACCAAACCCTGGTGTTTGTCCGCCACGGTGAAAAGCCCGATAACCATAGTGGCCAGTTGACCTGCAAAGGCTTTAACCGTGCGTTGGCACTGCCGGAGGTCTTGATCTCCCGCTTCGGTAAGCCCGAGGCCATTTATGCCGCTGGCCCCAAGAAAAATAAGCTGGGCAGCTCCATGCGGGCATTGACCACCATCACCCCAACGGCCATTCGGCTTTCGCTGCCGGTGAATATCCAGTATCACGCCGATGACATCGCTGATTTGCAGACGGCTCTGCTGGACGATCGTTTCCGCAATGCCGTGGTGTATGTTTCTTGGGAACATCACAACCTGGTGCAGGTGGTAAAAAATATTATCACCGCCGAAGGGGGCGATCCCCAACTGGCGGCCAAATGGCCGGGGAGTGATTTTGACGGTATCTATGTTCTGACGATTGACCATGACGCTCCCGCCAACAAGATCCGCTTCGAACGTCAAACCGAAGGGCTTAACGACGTAGCGGATACTTGTCCAAGCGGAATGAAGTGACAATATCAGTGCAGAAATTCAGTCACCGGAGTCACTAGGGGCACGGTACGGTGCTCCTATCCATTCAGCAATATTACCCCTTTGATTTTTCCCTATTTCTCAAGGTATAGGCTGGGTGGCACGCCAAGTACACGACGGAATAGTGCAGTGAAGGCACTTGAACTCCCATAGCCAAGGTCCAGCGCAACGCGAGTAACCGATTCCCCATTGTTGAGGCGGGTGATAGCCGCCAGCAAACAGGCTTGTTGGCGCCACTCGCTAAAGCTCGCCCCAGTTTGAGCTCGGAACACTCTGGTGAAAGTGCGCCGACTCATGCCTGCTTCAGCAGCCATTTTGTTGATATCGACAGAAAGCGACGGATTTTCAATCAGTTGACGGCACAGTCTGGCTAAACGAGGCTCGTCGGGCAACGGAGTATTTAGCAACAGCGACGGCATAGTGGCAATTTCGTCAAGCAACAGAGACATAATCTTGCCTTCTCTATTATTCAGGTCATAGAGCGCTGGCAAATCCACTGCCTGTACTAACAGGTTCTGTAGCAGGGGGGACACTCCAACTACTCGACAGCCATCGGGTAGTCCTGCGGCGCGGGCAGCGTCCGGGGTAAAAAATGCGTTCAACATGGTGACAGGGCCACGCATATGCATCTCATGGTCGATGCCAGCAGGTATCCAGCATGCGCGCTGTGGTGGAACAACCAAGTTTTCACGCGCCGTGAACACGCTGATCGTCCCGGAGGCGGCATAGGCAAACTGGCTGCGACGATGCGTATGGGAGGGAAAAGTTGAAGACGCCGGGTAGTCATTTGCGGTGACTACGGCAATTCGTGGGATGTCTTCGTAGGGGTCAAGTAACGTATTACGCATGGCCCAAACTCTATAATAATTGACTCAATATTGAAAGCGAGCTGGTACTGCGGATCCTACAATGGCCACGGTAACGAAATCATCTGGCACATTCAGTTTATTAGGAGTCGATATGTCCAACACGTTTCACCGAGTAGGTAGTGGTCCGCATCCTGTCATCGTTCTTCACGGGTGGTTTGGCGATTGCCATGCTTTCACGCCAATGGAGGACGCCCTTAGCCGCGACGAATTTACCTATATCTTTATGAACTACCGTGGATACGGGAGCATGAGCTCCGCCGCTGGCACTTATAGCATGGATGAAATTGCGATGGATACCTTATCCCTTGCTGATGAGCTTGGATTCGACACGTTTAGCTTGGTAGGCCACTCGATGGGCGGAATGGCAATTGAACGTGTAGCGACCCTGGCCCCTGAGCGAGTGCGTATGTTAATTCCTGTCGCACCGGTTCCTTGCTGCGGTGTAGCTTTCGACCCTGTAGGGCAAGCATTGTTTAATGGCGCAGCTGATAGCATCGAGAATAGAAGGGCCATCATCAATCGTAGTACTGGGCAGCGCCTTTCACGATCGTGGATCGACTGGAAAGCTGAGTATTCCATGGAGCATTCGTCCAGAGCCGCTTTTGCCGCTTACTTGAATGCATGGAGTAACACCGATTTCAGCGCGGAGGTACAGGGTTTACCACACAGGGTTAAGGTGCTGATCGGGGAGTATGATCCGACATTCAATACGGATCTGATGCGTTCTACCTACCTGGCATGGTATCCAAGGGCTGAACTGGAAATACTTGAGAATGCAGGCCATTACCCAATGAATGAAGTACCGCTTGCCCTGGCAACGAGCATAGAGAGCTTCCTGCGACAGGCCTAATTTTTGAGCGCAGCTAAAAAGCCTTCGGGGATGACAAGGTTTTAGACCATGGCGATCGATTTATTTTTCGCTGCTTACTTTGATTGTTGCTAATAAAATTAGTATATCGCTTTAACGGTTTTCATTATAGGAATAATTAATAGGTATTTACTGTCGAATAAAAAATAACTTGACCTTGATAAAATAATTTAGAATGATAGTCATTATCAACTTCTGGATGGTTATTCTGTAATGACATTATTTGAGAAATGAGTAGGTAGGTTATATCACAAACCTTAGTGCCTTCAGGCATTTTTATAATGCCTGAACAATCTCTATTTTTTATAATTTATTGAAACCAATATTGTAATTTTAAAAAACAAGTTCATTACTTACATTTTAGGGTGGTTAATGAAAAATATTCTATTTGTCTTTTTTTGTGTTTTTCTTGGCGTTGCCATAGGTTCTATTGCGAGAAGCTTTAACGCGTCTCCGTTATTTCAGTCCTTGGCTATTTCTACTGGCATAGCAATCGTGATGTTTATTTATTATCAAGTAACAGGAGTTTTTAAATGAAACTCTTAAACTTTGATGAAGTTAATTTGGTTTCAGGTGCAGGAAATGTAAACTGGGAACAAGCAGGTAGAGAGGTTGCCGTTGGCGGAGCCACAATCGCTGGCACGGCATTTGGAACGGGTTTGGCTGGCCCATTAGGGCCGGCAATTGGACTAGCCGCAGGGGTTGCCGTGGGCGCATTATATGATGCTGCAGGAAACCAAACAGCCAGCGGACCAGCAGTTGGGCCAGCCTGGAATGGAATTTGCCGACCTAATAAGCCATTAATATGCATGAGTAAACAAGGTCAATACGAATCCTACTGCAGGGCTGTAATCTTTCGTGATAGGGGGCAATCATTGAGGTGGTTTACATCACACCTCAATGATTTTTGTGGATTATCTTAAGTGGGCAACGGTATCTCCACGCTTATCTTTAATGCCGTCACTGAACCCCACGTTTCCATCGATATAGATTGAACATCCCCGGCTTGGAAAACATCACCAGGTTACCCAACAGGATCAGGCACAGGCCAATCACCGCGTTCAGATGCCACTGGTAACCCTCATACAGAGTGGAGATTGTCAGCGCAACCAATGGGAACAGCAAGGTGCTGTAGGCTGCGGCGCCCGAGCCGATGCGGCCTAACAGGGTGAAATAGGCGGCAAAGGCGATCACTGAGCCAAAGATCGCCAGATAGAACAACGATCCCAGATAGCGAGTGGTGAATTCGAGCTGCAATGAAGCGCCCTGTGCCAGTGCGATGGCAAACATCAGCAGTGCGCCGTAGCTCATGGCGTAGGTATTGGTGGAAAGCATATCCAGCCCACGGCGTTGGTGGCGCGTGCTGAGCATGTTCCCCAGCGAAAAACCGTAGGTACCCAGAGCGCTCAACCCGATACCTTTAAGCAATTCTGGCGCCATCTGGGTCGCCATCAGATCCTGCCAAAACAGCGCCACGATGCCGGTCATGCCTAACAGCGCCGCAGGAAGAAGGTTGGGGCTGGGGTGTTGGCGGAAGAAAATCATGCTGTTAACCGCGTTGAACAACACCGCCATTGAGAAAATCACCGATTCCAGCCCGCTACTGATATAGGCCGCTGCCAGGTAGAAACAGTAAAAGTTAAAGCCAAACACACAGCAGCCCTGCAACATGCAGAACAGGTGGTCCCGCAGGCTAATGGCCCGCAGACGGCGTAGCGCCAACATGGCCAGCCACATCACGGCGGCAGCCAGCAGGAAGCGGTAACCAATCGAAACGGGGATCGCCACCGTGCCTTGTTGCAGGGTAATCGCAATCCAGGTGGTGCCCCAAATCAGCACCACGGCAAGATACAACAGCGTATTCATAAATTCTCCTGTGAATGATGACGGGAGTATTCATCTTTCAGCGCCGTAACGCTTTCAGCCTTTTGCGGCCAATTGCATATTCTTGCGCTTTTTTTGTTAAAAGCGCCCGGTGACAACTGGCATCCCGCGCCGCCACTCTTTAAACTGAAACGGCTTGGATCACAGGAATAGGGCAGCTATGGAATACCTGGCATTTGAAACACTGCACCAACATAAAGCCCGGTTGCACAACAGCGTGCAACTGGGCTCTGGCGTGCAACTGGCGGCCTGGTCCAACTGCAACGACCGTATCACCCAGGAAAGTGCCGATCACCACACCCTCAGCCTGTACGTGGCGGATGGTTATGAGTGCTATCAGAAGGTGCCAGGGGGGTGGCAGAACGGCGGCGGCCCGGATCGCTTTTGCATCATGCCGCGTCATTACGAATCCACCTGGGATGTCCGCAGCAATCTCTCCTTTGTTCATCTGTATTGTACCGACCAGCATTTGCGCCATTTGGTGGAGCAGACTTGGGATCGCAGCCCGGCGTCCATCAACGTAGAGCCGCTGTCGTTTGCGGAAGATCCGCAGATCACGTTGCTGTATCGCCAGTTTTTACTTAATCACAATTGGCAAGACACCTCCAACCAGCTGGCACTGAGCAGCGCCTCCACGTTGTTGATGTCGCATATGCTTCAGCGTTACACCCAGTTGCAATGGCGGCTGCCTAGCGTGCGTGGTGGGTTGGCACCGGCCGTGCTGAAGCGGGTGCAGGAGTTTATCTATCACCATCTCGATCAACCATTGGTGCTGGCAGACTTGGCTGCTCAGGCGGAATTGAGTGAGTTTCATTTTGCCCGCATGTTTAAACACAGCACCGGGCAGGCACCGCATCAGTACGTTATGCAGGTGCGTTTACAACAGGCGGAGAAATTACTGCGCAACACGCTGATGCCGCTAACCCAGATTGCGCTGGATTGCGGCTTTAGCTCGGCCAGCCATTTCAGCCACCGTTTCAAGGCATTCTATGGCCATACGCCGATATGGCTGCGGCAGCAAAGCCGTTAATCCCTGAGGAGAAAGGATATGGAACAACCATTTTGTGGTGTTGAGGTACTTTTTGTCGCGGGTTTTGGCCCGATCACCCAAAACACCAGCCAAAGTGCCGCGTTTTATCAGCAAGCGCTGGGGTTGCCGCTAAAGCCAATGGAAGGGAATGAGGACTATCTGCTGATCGAGCACGATGCCTTGAACGGCGTGAAGCACTTTGCGCTGTGGCCTTTGGCGCAGGCTGCCCAATCCTGCTTTGGTCAGGATCAATGGCCACAAGATTTACCGGTGCCGCAGGCGTGGATGGAGTTTGACGTGGCAGATATGGCGAAGGCCACCCAAACGCTGCTGGATCAGGGTTATCAACTGCTGGTAGCCAACCGTCTGGAGCCGTGGGGCCAGAGCGTCACCCGTCTGCTAAGCCCGGAAGGTTTGCTGGTCGGCGTGACTTTAACTCCCTGGATGCGGGCTAACCCATAACCTACTGGCTACCTATGGCGCAGCACCATCGGCGGATGGTGCCAGGAACGGTGGTTATGGCAGGGGGAAGGCGGTCGGGTTTTGGCTCATGACATCGATGAAAACGTCCTTGAATGACGCCCAGAACTGCATAATGCCAGCCAGGTTGAAGGACATGCCCATCAGCCCCATCACAAACCAGCAGCTAGTGAACAGCCCCAGGCTGCTGAACACAAACGCCATGCCGTTACGGCTGGCCTTACGGCACACCACATTCAGTTGGCTGGCCAGAAACATCATCACTGCGCTCAGCAATTCCCAGCGCATCATAATAAAGCCAGTGGCTATGGTACTCATCGGAGGTGATCCTTTGCTACAAATGCCGCAGCCGGCTCCAGGTATCAGACCTTGGGGCAGAATGCGCATTGGATAGACGGTGGTTTAGGTTGTTAGTGTGATCTACGTCACATTGTAGCATTGGAATAATTGGCGTCTCAATAGTCGTTATGGCCTGTCTGACAAATCACAGCAACATTCCAATATGTTGAAACATTTATGCCAAATCATTAGCAACCTTTTAATGTGGCGCCAGGGCTATTAACGCTATGCTTGCCGGCTTTTCGCCCCCTTTTAGCAATCAGTCAGGCAGGTAAGACCCCACGCATGGCCCAATTAAAAGATCCTTTCCGTGACCACCCCGCCGAAGAAACGTTGTTCATTCGCCGTGCCTGCGTGGCGATGGTGCTGGTCGTCGCCTGTTTTGGCTTGCTGGTTTACAACCTTTATCAGTTGCAGATCAAACAGCATGCGTTTTACCAGACGCGCTCCAATCAAAACGACATCAAGATGCTGCCCATTGCCCCTCATCGTGGCCTGATCTTCGATCGCAACGGCATCCCGCTGGTGCGCAATATACAGCTGTATCAGATTGAAGTGACTCCCAGCAAGATTGCCGATATGGCAACGCTACTGCAAAACTTGACGCCCATTGTTGATCTGACGCCGGATGACATCGCCGCCTTCCGTGATGATATGCACCACAATAGTCGCTATAAGCCCGTTACCCTCAAGACCGGGCTTAGTGAAACCGAGGTGGCTCGTTTTGCGGTAAACCAGTATCGCTTTGACGGTGTGACCATCGAGACCTACCAGCAGCGGCAATATCCTTACGGGGCACAGTTGGCGCACGTGGTGGGGTATGTCTCGCGAATTAATGATAACGACGTCAAAAAGCTCGAGCAGCAGGGTCAGGCGCAAAACTATGCGGCCGACCACAATATTGGCAAACAGGGGTTGGAAGCCTATTACGAGAAACAGCTACACGGTACCACTGGTTATCAGGAAGTGGAGGTGGATAACCACGGGCGTATCGTTCGCCTGCTGAAGGAACAACCGCCCCAGGCGGGCAAAGATATCTATCTGACGCTCGATCTGCACCTGCAACAGTACATCGAAGGTTTGCTCAAAGGGCAACGGGCGGCGGTGGTGGTCGCCGATCCGCGCGACGGAGGCATTCTGGCGATGGTCTCCAGCCCTAGCTACGATCCCAACCCGTTCGTCAGAGGTATTGGCTATCAGGCCTACAAGTCGCTGCTCAGCAACCCGGATTTACCTCTGATTAACCGTGTGACGCAGGGGTTATACCCGCCTGCTTCAACGGTAAAACCTTATATGGCGGTATCGGCACTGTTTGCCGGTGTCATCACCCCAACCACCACTTTCTTTGGCGCACCTACCTGGACTTTGCCGGGAACTCAGCGCCGCTATCGCGACTGGTTGAAAACCGGTCACGGTCTGCTGAACGTCACCAAGGCGATCGAGGAGTCGGCCGATACCTTCTTCTATCAGGTTGCCTATGAGATGGGGATCGACCGGATCCATCAGTGGCTCAGCCAGTTTGGATATGGCAAGGCGACGGGGATCGATCTGAACGAGGAATATCGCGGCGTGCTGCCGAGCCGGGAATGGAAGCAGCGAGTACATAAAAAAGGCTGGTACCAAGGTGATACCATCTCGGTGGGTATTGGCCAGGGGTATTGGGTCGCTACGCCGATCCAGATGGTGAAAGCGCTGACCACGCTGATCAACAGCGGCAGGGTGAAAACGCCGCATCTGCTGTATTCGATGAAACAGGGCCGGGAAGTCGAACGCTACCAGCCACCAGAGCAGGCTGTGCAGATTGGCGAGCCCAAATCGCCATATTGGGGGATCGTACGCAACGGTATGTATGGCATGGCGAACCTGCCTAACGGCACCGGGTATAAGCTGTTCCATACCGCGCCCTACCAGATAGCGGCCAAATCGGGGACTTCACAGGTTTTCAGCCTGAAAGAAAACCAGACTTACAATGCCAAAATGACCCCGGTACGCCTGCGTGACCACATTTTCTACACCCTATTTGCGCCGTATAAAAACCCGCAGGTGGCGATGGCGCTAATTCTGGAAAACGGCGGTGGGGATGGCGTAGTTGCAGGGCCGACGGCCAGGGCAATCCTGGACCACATTTTCGACCCGGCCAATGCGCCAGCGCCGGGGGATAACGACGGTAGCCAGACGTTGCTGGGCGACAGTGACGATGTGCAACATTAAAAGCGATTTTCTCACTACAATAATAAAATCAATAAGTTATTTATAACTGGTTGTTAAGGTGGCAAGGGGGGAGGGAATACGGGCTTTGCCTATCTATGCTGCCACATTGTCGCCACTTGGCATCCATATGACACCGGCAGAGGCGAACTACTACATCTGGGTAACGCATCAGGGTGATTGAGGAGGGACGCTATCAGCAGAATACTTACCTCATGGCTAGCTAGATTGGCCATGCATGCACTGAGTGCATGAATTTGCATGATGATCTGGTGTGATTTTTGCCCCCGAAGCCTCGGCCTGGCGCGGATCGCGCAACTGCATGAAAAGCGACACATGAAGCGGGCAGGCGAGGCGGGGATAGCATTGCGCCCAACGACTACAAATGAGGTTATGTCCATACGTCTAGTATCGAGCATAAGAAACAACTGTTGGTAGTAATTTGTATACAACAAACCTAAAAACGTATAGCCCATTTTGGGGAAAACGCCATTTACATTGACCTGTTTATATAAGATTAATCACTAAAATTAGCGTAAACATTCCTAATGATTAGTTCGCCTTAAAAAAATATCAATAAATATCAGTGTGATAAAAACCACTATCAGACTAAAGTTTTCAAAATCACTAAAATTAAAAATTAAAATACATTTATTGTTAGCTTTTTGGTTTATTATTCTTTAGTTATTCTTATTTTACTTTTTTTTTAGAGGTAAATTTCATTTTCTATTGAGTGTTTAAAAAACTATTGAATTGTTTCGCTAATCATATAATCTCAAATCACAATAATTTTTAACATTTTCTTATCATTAACTAAACATTCACTTCTACATGTAGAACGTCAAAACTAATGAGCCAAACTAATATAAATGTATCTGAAAGCAAGAAAGAAACGGGGCTAATACACCACATAACACTTGTGATAGGTTTAGTGTGTGTAGGTATTGGACAAACTCTACTTTATACGATCCTTGGTCCTGCAAGTAGAGAAATTGGTCTAACAGAGTTTAATGTAGGTTTGATTGTAACGATTGCAGCTTTAGTCATAACTTTGTGCTCTGGTGTGTGGGGGAAGTTGATAGGAGCGTTTGGTAGCAGGAATTCATATTTAGCAGGAATGATTTTTTATACCATTGGAACATTACTTTTAGCGTTCGTGCTGAAATTTAGTTTAAATCATTATCTTAGTGTTGCTGGAGCATTTCTTTCCCTGCTAATAATAAGATGCATTACAGGTGCTCTAACTGCGGGGATTCATCCCTCGGCTATGACCTATATTGCAGAAAACACAAATCGGACCAATCGAGGTGCTGGAATGGCACTAATTGCTTCAGCATATGGCATTGGCTCTGTAGTTGGTCCACTATTAGGATCATCATTAGGTACATTTTCATTACTACTGCCAATTTATGTTGCAGCTGCAATTTCTTGTATTGGGACTGTTTTAGGCTTCATTGTCCTTGTGCCAAGTGAGTCTACACCTTCGATGATGAAAGAGAACAATACAAGCATTAAATTAACTGATGCAAGAGTACTGCCAATTTTCATTGGTGTGGCATGTATATACATTGCATTTTCCGCATTCCAACAAACAATATCATTTTACATACAAGATTTATTCTCTTTAGACCCAAAAGAAACAGTTGCTAAAACAGGGGTTACAGTATCAATAATGGCTATCGTTATGGTTATTGTTCAATTAGGATATATTCAGGTATTTAAACCATCTGTGAAGTCTCTTTTATTGCCTGGTTGTGTTTCATGCATTTTGGGTTTTAGCGGCATAATGTTTTCGAACAGCTCTATTGTTATAGTTAACATATCTGCCGGAATGCTAGGTATGGGATTTGGAATGATGATTCCATCAATACAGTCAGCAGCATCGTTGGCGGTAAATCATGACGAGCAAAGTGGCGTTGCTGGTTTCCTTTTCGGTGCATCCGCTTTTGGCTATGTTTTAGGTCCATCAGTAGGCACATTAATTTATAGTTTTTCTCATGATTTTCTGTTTGTTTTCGCTATTATCTCAATTGTTTTGTCAACGTATTTTACTGCAAAAGTTGTTTACCAAAAAACAACAAATAAAAGTATCAGGTGAATTCAATACCTTATGTACCTCAAGGTGTTGTCAGTAGGTGTGTTAATGCACTAGTTAATATCAATACTCATCATAAAGGACAGATCAAATGCAAACAAATCGCATTGTGAGTAGAGCAGCAGAAACCAAGCCAGCTCGTATGGCTGCGGAAACCAAGCCAGCTCGCATGGCTGCGGAAACCAAGCCAGCTCGTATGGCTGCGGAAACCAAGCCAGCTCGCATGGCTGCGGAAACCAAGCCAGCTCGTATGGCAGCGGAAACCAAGCCAGCCCGCATGGCAGCGGAAACCAAGCCAGCCCGCATGGCAGCGGAAACCAAGCCAGCCCGCATGGCAGCGGAAACCAAGCCAGCCCGCATGGCAGCGGAAACCAAGCCAGCTCGTATGGCAGCGGAAACCAAGCCAGCCCGCATGGCAGCAGAAACCAAGCCAGCTCGTATGGCAGCGGAAACCAAGCCAGCTCGTATGGTTTCCGAAGCTCGTTTTAATATGGCGTTTGCATAATCTATAAAACTATCACAAGGCTCTTAAACACCGAGGGCCTTTAATAAGGACTAATTATGTCAAAAAAAAGTGAATTCCTAACTAATGGCGTTACAAAACTGGCTTTTTCATTTGATGCCCTAGAGCCTATAAGGAAATTATATTTAGACATCATGCAAGACTCTTTGGAAGCTAAAGTGGATATTGGCATAAAAGCGCATGAGGATTATAGCGAAGAGTTTAATTCAGTTAGCATGAGATGGTATTTCGCCAAGTCGCCAGAGGCAATTAAAATTTTCCGTGATGTCCTTGATGGTTGTGAGCTAGCACTAAGTCGTGATATCATTGGAAATGATCGCGGCAATATGCGAGTGGTACAGGCTAATATTATTGAAACGGTTGGTAGTTATCCTACAGGAAGATGGCATTCTGATTTTTACCATGAAAAGTTAGGTGTTAATGAGAGCGGGACTCTTTTAACGCCTCTTTTCCCATTCCAACCATACTTTGGCGGTTTAGAAACAACATCAGCCCACCGTGATGACTATGATAATTATGATGAGCTTTCAATAGTACATCAATATAAAGAAGGTGAGGCTATTCTTTTTGATGGAACAGCAACAATACATAGAACGCAATCATATAAAGCATATCCAAACGATAAAAGAATTCTTGTATGTTGGCAATTTGGATGTACATATGAAGAATTACAACCTATTTTAACAACGATAGGTGAAAATAATGGGGATCCTATGTTCTTTCATGAGCATGAATATGTTTAATTGTCAATTAAGCCCCCGCGAATGCGGGGCTTAGCTATCCCCATGGTTAAGAAATTTTTTCCTCTAATGTTATTTATTCATTTGGCAACTCATCATCCGGTTCAATCAGATGAAACATGCTGCCTGCTGCGAATTGGTGCGCCTCCTTCCTGTCCTGCACAGACCAATAGGTAAATAGGTATCCGGTTCCACTCCCCGGCGGGTGTATTTAGCTGGTGAGCACTGTAGGCATATCGGTTCACCAAGTTGATTTTTACGTAGTTCTAGGAACGCATTGCCGAACACCAAGTAATTCAGCGCATAGCGGCTGAACTCCTGTTGGTTGAACAGGGGGGGCAGAATAAAGGTAGATGCCAGAATATTGCGCTTCACAAACTATCGCCATTGAGTCAAATGATGTTACCTAAGTGACTGTTTTTAATGGCTGTAAAATTAAAGCAACATTAAACGCGTTTGTTTTTACTTTCTTACAAACTGCAACCTTCTGGCAATCTGACTCAGGTTAGACTTAGCGGATAAATAATCAGTTTAAAAACGTAGGCTTAACAGTGGCTCCTCCAACCAAGAAAAACGGTAAAAACTACTCGACGGCGCGTTTTGGCTGGATTTGCGCAGGCATCTTGGTCTGCTTTTTTCTATTGATGTTCCGGGTCGGCTATTTACAGTTGCTGGAACACCAACAGTTGGCCGATCAGGCTGACCAGCGTTCTATTCGTACCCAGGTGGTGCCCACCAACCGAGCGATGATCACCGACCGTAACGATGCGGCGCTGGCGGTCAGCGTCTCTTCCAAAGATATCGTGTTGGATCCCAAACATATCCTCGATACCCAAACCGATACCAGCACCGAGCGCTGGCAGAGTTTGGCCAACGTGCTGAAGATGCCGCTTGCTGATGTTCAGCACCTGATCCAGGCCAACGCTCGTAAGCGCTTTGTCTATCTGGCACGCAAGGTGGAGGATGACAATGCGGCTTATATCAGCAAGCTGCACCTGACCGGCGTTAGCACCGAGCAGGACTTCAGCCGTTTCTATCCCATGGGGCAAGACGCCGCCGGGCTGATTGGCATTGTGGGGCAGGATAATCAGGGGTTGGAAGGGATTGAGCTGGGTTTCAATCCGTTGTTGCAGGGTAAAAACGGCCTGCGTGTCTATCAGAAGGACGGAAGCGGTGCGGTCATCGGCGTGATTAAAAGCGTTGACCCAGTGCCGCCACCGAACGTGACGTTAAGCATCGACAAATTTATTCAGTACGTGCTGTTTTCCCAGATCCGCGATGGGGTGATCGCCAACCAGGCCGACTCCGGCTGTGCGGTGCTGGTGAAGGTGAATACCGGTGAGATCCTCGGCATGGCCAGCTATCCCTCTTTCAACCCCAACAACTACGCCAATACGCCGGTGAAAGACATACATAATGTCTGCAGCAGCGACAGCTTTGAACCTGGCTCGACGGTTAAACCGGTGGTAGTGATGGTGGGGTTGGATCACAAGCTGATCCGGCCAGATACCGTGCTGGATACTACGCCTTATACGGTGAACGGCCATCTGATCAAAGACGTGGGCCATTGGTCGAAACTGACCATTACCGGCGTGCTGCAGAAATCCAGCGATATTGCGGTTTCGCATATTGCGTTGGCTCTGCCTGCCACGGTGTTGCCTGCCGTTTATCGCAGTTTTGGCCTTGGTCGGCCAACCGATCTGGGGATTGGCAACGAAAGTAGTGGCTATCTGCCCGCTCACCGCGCGCGCTGGGCCGATATTGAACGAGCCACCTTCTCCTTTGGCTACGGTTTACGCGTCACGCCGCTGCAGATGGTGCGTGAATATGCCACCATCGGTTCATTCGGTGTTTATCGTCCGCTTTCCATCACTAAAGTCACTCCGCCGGTCATGGGGCAGCAAGTCATGTCCGCTGAGGTGGTAAAAACCGTGGTGCACATGATGGAGAGCGATGCGTTGCCTGGGGGGAGCGGCCTCAGTGCCGCAGTGCCTGGCTATCGCTTGGCGATCAAGACGGGTACTGCTGAAAAGATGGGACCAAACGGCAAGTACGATGGTGGTTATATCAACTACACCGCAGGCGTGGCACCGGCCAGCGATCCGCAGGTGGCCCTGGTGGTGATGGTCAATAACCCCAAGGCAGGCAAACATTTTGGTGGCTCGGTGGCGGGGCCGGTATTTGGCAAGATTATGGCCCAGGTGCTGGAGCATATGAATATCTTGCCGGATGCCCAGCCGTTGAAGGTGGTGGCAGTAGCCAAGGGCTGAGGGGCAATTACTTCTCAACTACCCGCAGATCGATTCTGCGGTTTTTCGCGCGATTAGCTTCGCTATCGTTAGGCACCAAGGGGTAAGCCGAGCCGTAACCTTCGGCGCTGATACGGCTTTCCCCAATCCCCATTTTTACCAATGCCATGCGTACCGCATCGGCGCGATCCTGCGATAAACGCCGGTCCATCTGTTCATTGGCCGACTTATCGGTATACCCCCCCAGTTGGATCTCCACATCCGGGTAAGCCCGCAGAATATCGACGATATTCCTAAGCTGTTCTTGTGACGCAGGGGTTAACTCGGTGCGGTTGGTGTCGAACTGCATGCGATCCAGCGTAAACCAACGTTTTTCGCTAGTGGGGGCGTTGCTCTCAATATAGGTGATCAACAGGTTCTCGACGCTGCGCTGTGACAGCAGGAGCTGCTTGCCATCGGCCAACCGGCGGTAGGTCACATCGCTCTGACCGCTGGCCTGCATGGGTTGTAACACGCTAAAACCGCGCAGTGAGAACAGCAGCGATACCAATAGCAGCGCCAGCATTAGCCACGGCCAGATACGGCGTTTGGGGGGCGCTAGCGATCCGGTGCGGGAAACGGCCGGATCGGCTGGAATAAGAGCAGGTAGCTGGTTGAGCACCGCCGTTGGCTGGGCAGCGACAATCTGCGGCAACTGCCACTCAAGCCAGCCTTTTAACGATGGTGATTGTAGGGAGCGTTGGCGCAGATATTGGCCCAACAGGCCAAATACCACCGCGGAAGCCACGGAAAACAGCCGCTCGGCGACCTGTTTTTCCAGCACATAAAAGCTCACAAACAGCTGGGTGAGGCGCTTCACTTTGTGGCCAAGCACCATCGTCAGCAATGCTGGGCTGAATTTGCCCAGAGCTTCATCCAGAAAGCGCAATTCGAAGGGGGAAGTGCGCTCGACCAACTGGCGGAAACGGAGGGAGTTGTCATTGCGATGCAGGTAGTCGCGGGTCTTTTGCAGGATCAAGGCCCCCATACCGTTAAGGCACAGCGCGATCTTTTCTTTAGCCGTTACCAGCTTTTGTTCCAACACCGTCAGCACCTGGGGCGAGATCGCCGCCATCTGCTGGTTAATGACATTTCCCATCTGGTACATCCGAACCTCCATTTCATCTGCGCGTATTCTGCACCGCAGAGTATGGTCAGTTCAACTTATTAAACTACGAAACTATCATGGATAAGTCTGATATTTCAGCCTGATTACGGTGTTTTGCATAGTCTGGCCGATTCTGCTGCTGAATCTGGGCTCTAGCTCTGTCTGGCAGAGTAACAGACTGGCCTGATATGCCGAAGAGATTATTGATTAAAAAATGAGTAGAGAAACGGAAAGGAAGGTGGCGCCTCCCGAAACCCTGGCTTGCCAAAGGTGATGTTCGCTTGAAAGTGGCTCTTTTGGGGACGAAATTTGAATTTCGGCGGTGCATTATTGTTTGAAAACGCTTCCTGTTTAAAAATTATGCGACAACGCAATGCAGGACATGATGCAAAACCTTCCGGCATTTATCGATCACCGAGATAAATCAGAGAGGGTGAAAGTTTAATGGTGGCCACTATTTATAAATAGGGTGAAAGGTAAAAATAATTAAAATTAGGTTATTTCTTGAATTGACCTAAATCAAAATCTGCTGTTATTTTGAATAGTCCTAACAGACGGGATTGTTCTTGCAAAAATAAATTCCGTTTAATTAATAAAAAAATGACATATCCGACCAGCCAAAATGTCGTTATGGGTTTTTATTCTGCATCTTGGCTTAATAATTAGAATAATGTTCTATTTTATTTGTTGATGGTGTTTTTTACTGAGGTTTTATTGATTGTTTTAAACATTTCGCGATAACATTCTCGTTAAGCAATGCAGACAATTCCCTATTGCAATTTTATTGCGTTATAGGTTCCGCCATTATTGCCATATTGTATCTGCTTATTATGTCGCTTTCACACGAAGCTGCTTCAATGGATTTGACGATGGGAGTCAGAAAGGATGAATCTCGGTGTGGACATTATTGAGATTGCACGGGTAAACACCGCGTTAATGCGAAGTGGCGATAGGCTGTCACAACGTTTGTTAACCCCGCTAGAGCAGCAGGCACTGGGGGATTTGGCCGAAAACGTCGAACGGCTGGCTGGCTTCTGGGCGGCCAAAGAAGCGGCAGCGAAAGCGCTAGGTACCGGGTTCCGCCTGGGGATCCTATTCCACGACATCGAAATAAGACACGATGAGTTGGGCTGTCCTTATTACTTCTTCAGCGGTGAATTTGCCAGGTTGATGCAGGAGAAAAAATTGACCCGGGCCACGCTGAGCATTTCTCATTGTCAGTCACATGCCATTGCCGCAGCAGCATTGGGCTAATTATAAAAGAAGGGAATATCTATGTCTCACTATCCCGATATAGGGGGTAAAAATGTGGTTATCACCGGCGCCAGTGGTGATATTGGCTTGGCCATTTGTGAGAAGTATCTCGAACAGCAGGCTAAGGTTTTCGCTATTTACCATCACGATAATAGCGGTTTGGAAAAATTAAAATCCGCCCATCCGCAGGGTGAAAATCTGCATATCCTGCAGTGCAATGTTGCTGATGTCAGCGAGGTTTCCAGCTTGGCCGATGAGCTTGAGAAACAGGCTCATGAAGTGCATGTATTGATTAATAATGCCGGGATCTACAAAGACAACGTATTTTCCGCGCTGACGTATGAAGAGTTTGATCAGGTTATCAAGGTTAATCTGTATGGCACCTTTACCATGACCAAACGGCTGCTGCCATTATTGCGTCACGCCCGCAATTCAACGGTGGTGAATATATCTTCGATATCCGGCATCACCTCCAGCTTTGGCCAGAGCAATTACAGCGCCGCCAAGGCCGGCATTATTGGCCTTACCCGCACCTTGGCCAGCGAAATGGCCTCGAAGGGGATCCGCGTCAATGCCGTGGCACCGGGGATGATTGAATCCAGAATGGTGAAAAAGGTGCCGCGCCAGATAGTGCGCAACGTAATGTCCGCTATCCCGTTGAAACGTCTTGGTCGTGTCGACGAGATCGCCAACGTGGTGGCTTTCTTAAGTTCAGACGCATCCAGCTATATCGTTGGTCAGACCTTGGTGGCCGATGGCGGCCTGGTGATGCGTTAACCGACAGGAATGTTGTATGGCGAATTATAACAAGAGCTTAGTCCAGCCCAATCTGCTGCTGAAAATGGGGTCTTGGCGTGCACCGATATTTATGGTCGACCGCATCGTGGACTTTTCACCGGGAGAAAGAGGATCGATTACCGTGATCAAGCACGTCACCTTTAATGAATCCTATATTCCGGGGCATTTTCCAGACAATCCGGTAATGCCTGGCGTGATGATCGCCGAGATCTTCGGCCAGTCTAGTGAGTACCTGAGTCTGCTGAACGATTTTTGCCAGTTGCATGAACGAGAAACCCAGCAACCCTTGAAGAAATTTGATGAGGTATCACGGGCGCTGCAGACGCCAGAGGGCACGGCACGAGTGATAGGCGAACGGGCGCGCGTGTTAGGCGTGCTGGCCTCTCAGGACGTCAAGTACAAAAGCATGGTCGCGCCGGGCGACACCATTGAAGTCAATAGCCGCCTGGCATTCGCCGATATGAACGGGTTCCACCATTACGAAGTGGAGGCGCGGGTTGGCCGGAATGTGGCGTGCGTCGGGCGGATTGTCAATTTTCGTACCGATCGCATTCTGGCTGAAGGCAAAGGTATGTACGTTTAACTAACAGGGAGTAATGCCGCTATGAGTAACATCGCGCTTATTGAAAGGATTGAACAGCGCAAGTCTGTGCTGGAGAAAATCAAAACGGGGCTAATAGAACGCCTGAACCTCTATCAGAAAGTCAGTCAGATTGACGATGACACGCCGCTGTTTGGTAGTGGGTTGAAGCTGGATTCGGTGGATGCCACCGAGGTCGTCGTGTTGCTCGATGAAATCTTCGGCATCCGTGTGACAGAAGGTGACGATCCTTCCTACATGCGTAGCGTCAACACCCTGACTTCGTTTGTTATTGCCAAGCAGGGGGAAACCACCAACGGATCAGCAGCAGGAGCGGACAAGGAATGACCAAACTCACTGATATTCATCGGCAGCACGGGGCAGTAATGGGGGAGCGTAACGGCGCTGCCATTCCCCTGAGTTATTTTGCAGCGGAAGAGGAGCACAAGGCGGTACGTCAACACATTCTGCTGTCCGACTACTCCCATTTTGGCATCGCGGTCATCAACGGTGACAGCGCCTGGTCGTTGCTCAACCAGCTGGTTTCCGGCGATGTTTCATCGATCCGGGATGAGCAAGCCATGTACAGCCTGATCCTCGATGACGCAGGCAATATCATTACCGACCTGTATATCGCCTGTGATGACGAACGTTTTCTGTTGCTGTCGGAGTGGGTCAGCGGTGAAACGCTGTGCGAGATGCTGCGTGCCAAACTGGCTGGCAATGAAGACGAGTTTGAGGATATCGACTCGATCGAATCGCTGACGCCAGAGTGGGGCATGTTGCACTTTGAAGGGCCATACGCCTGGGAGCTGTTGGCTGAAGTGTATGGGATGGACGTGATTGGCCTGCCATACCAGGAGCACATGCACGTTGAGGACGATCTGATCCTGCTGCGCAGCGGCAAACACGGCGAGTACTCTTACAAACTGATGGGGCCACAGGATCTGCTGGCCGATGTTTGGACCCAGATGCTGGAGGCTGGTGAAAAGTACGACATGCGTACCGGTGGGCTGAATTACCAGCGGAAAGTGCGCCTGGAAAACCCTTGCTGGGAACCTGGCATGTTCAATGCCTACACCGGCTGCCCGATCGCATTGCAAATGCAGTGGGCAGTGCGTTACGACAAAGACGCTTTCACCGGCCTGGCAAGTTTGAGCGAACGCGTAGAGCAGGGCATCAGCCACCGTATCGTGGGGATGAGCATTGCCGGGAAACCGGACGCCATCCCGCAGCGCGGCGACAAAGTGATGTTTGACGGTAACTGCATCGGTGAAGTGATCGTCTGCGATTACTCGGCAGATCTGCAAGCCTGTCTGGGCCGTTTGTTCCTGACCGATGCCTGGGCTTGGTCAGACATTGATGGTTATCACGTGGTAACGGCTAATGGCCCGGTGGCGGTGACTACGTCGGCGGTGCCTTTCGCCCGTAACTACAGCTTCCTGATTAATCCTTCTGAACACAGTTATGTCGACAGCTCGCGCCCACGTGATTTGTTGCAGCAGCTTGAATGGCAAAAACTGAGGGAAGAGAACGAGTAAACCGAACACCCCCTAAAGCATCACGTTATTTTGCGCCATGGCAGCATGGCGCACTCACATTCGATTTCTGGTTTGCTGACACGGAAGACACTATGACAGTCACGCGTAAACGAGTGGTGATCACCGGTATGGGTCACCTCTCTTCCATTGCCACTAACGTTGCCGAGTTCAAACAGGCACTGCTGAATAAAACCTGTGGGATCAAACCCAGTAAAAAGTACCTGGAATGGTTCGAGGATGCCAACGCCTCCGAGGTATTACAGCCTCTGAGTTGGCCGGATCTCCCTGCTGATATCGTTGCCTCATTGGATAATGCTTCCTTGTGGGCCTATAAGGTTGGCCATGAGGCTTTGCAGCAAGGGCAGTTACCACGCGGAGAACTACGGGATAAAACCGGGCTGATCATCGGCGTTTCCTCTGCCGGTACCGAGCCCTTTATGCCGCTGATCGAACGTCAGACGGAGCGCTTCTCGTTGAAGAAGGCCATGGTCTCCGGCAGTTTTTCTTCCTGTAGCGCCATTGTCTCTTCACTGCTGGGGCTGAAAGGGGGCTTTGAACTGGTCGCTACCGCCTGTACGGCCAGTACTAACGCGATGGGGATTGGTTATGACCTGATCCAGAACGGCAAGAATGCCACGGTGCTGGTGGTAGGTACCGAGCCTGTCTATCTGCCGACCTTTGCCGGGTTTTACGCGCTCCATGCCATGAAACGTACACCGTCCAGCCCGTTCTCCGGTGCCCCAGGGATGTCGGTTGGCGAAGGTGCTGGCGCTTTGTTGCTGGAGGAATATGAACATGCCGTCGCTCGTGGCGCGACGATCTATGGCGAGATGGTCTCTTACGCCACCTCTTGCGATGCCTATCACGAGACTGCCCCAGACCCACGGGCCGAAGGGGCGGTACAGGTGATGCGCCATGCGATGCAGAACGCAGAGATTGGGCCGCAGGATATTGATTATATCAACGCCCACGGTACCGGCACGGACGCTAACGATCGCTGCGAAACGCTGGCCATGAAGAAGGTCTTCCCGAATATCATGGCTATCCCGGTGAGTTCAACCAAGGCTTATGTGGGGCACAATATCGGCGCCGCCGGGATCATCGAGCTGACCGCCTGCTTCCTGACCTTGCCGGAAAACAAGATCCTGCCAACGCTCAACTTCACTACGCCGCGCGCAAACTGCGATCTCAACTACGTGCCCAACGAGTTCCAGGAAGCCGAAGTCAAGATGTTCATGAAGAACAACTATGCCTTTGGCGGTAACAACTGCTGTGTGATTGCCAGCGTCAAGCCTGAGCAAAGTCCGGTAACGCATTACCAACCCAAACGCGTCGCGATCACCGGCATGGGGGCGGTCAGCTCGGTGGGCCACACCTTGCAAAGCATGCTGGAAACAATGTGGGCGCAGAAGCCACTGACACAACTGTTCTCACCGGCGGTCGATGACGATACCCGTCAGGGATTTCGTCAATTACTCAATGTCATGCTGAAAAACCAGGGTGTGGCTAACTACATGAGTAACCGCTTCGGCGCACAGGATGTGGAATATGAGCTGAACAAACCGGGCGGGGTGCATCAGGTGCAAGGGTTGGATGCCCGTAAGACACTACGCCGCTTTGATCCGCGTAAAGCCAATACCATCAGTACCTTTGCCTTACTGGCTCTTACCCAAGCCATGAATGACGCCGGGCGTAAGATCAAACGGGACGGCCAGACGATCGGCATGATCCTTGGCATGTCCAAAGGGCCGCATTCGACGGTGGATCGTTACTTGCAAAGCCTGTTCCCAGACCCAACCAAAGTGCGGACCTCCGAATTTCCAGGTGCGCTGATGAATGCCATTTCGACCTTCTGTTCCATTTCCGAAGGGATCAAAGGCTATAACACCTCGCTGGCCACAGGTATCAATGCCGGATTGGGCGCATTGACTTACGGCTACGAGTTGGTCCGCCAGGATCTGCAACCGCAGATGATTGTAGGGGGGGCGGATGAAAATATGAACACCTTCGTTATCTGCCTGCAGGCGCTGAACAGCGATCTGCTACTGACTCGCGACCCGGCTGATTTCCAGATCTACAGCAAGGACGCCAAAGGCTATATCCCAGGTGAAGGTGCGGGCATGCTGCTGATTGAAGATTTACAGCATGCGCAGGATCGTGGCGTCCACATTCACGCCGAAATTGTCGGCTATGGTAAATCCAGCGACGGCTGCTACTTCGCCAAGGATGATATGCCAGCCCGGATCGAGTCCATGGCGGTGGCCATTCGTCAGGCATTGCACGAAGCAGACATGGAGCCGGAAGAGGTGGATCTGATCTGTGGCACCAGTGATGGTACTGCCGCCCGTGATGCCGTTGAGATTGGGGCGATCCGTAGCGCGTTCGGTGAGGCTCGCCGAAACCTGCCGTTTGTTAACTACAACGCCTGGTTTGGTCTGGTGGAGTCCTGCGTCGGTATCCTCAATATCGCGGTGGTCACGGAGATTATGAAGCGGGGTGAAATCCTGCCGATCCCTTACACCGAAAACTTCTGTGCGGAGGATATCGCCTTTGTCACCCAACCCCTGAAGAAAACCGTCCGTAACGCTCTGGTGCTCGGCGCAACGGAAGGCGGCAATCACTATGCCGTGGTACTGAGGAGTATGGCGTGATTCAGAATGTCGTCCTGAGTGGTTGGGGCGTCACCAGTGCTTATGCGCCGGATTTTCCGGCGCTGATCAAGGGCCTGAGCGAAAACAGGTTGGCTAGCACACAACCCTGGTTCGCCACCGAAAGCGAATGGCAGGATCTGCGTTTGAGTTGTAATCCGCACCATGTTGCTGACCCTCAGCCGGCCGGTACGACGTTTACCCGCCTGCAGCCGGTTATCAATCAGGCGCTTGCCGGAGCTGGGATGACAACGGATCAATTGCAGGGAAAGCGGGTTCGGGTTTATCTGGTAGGCCATGGTGAACGGCCCGACATTGCTGATTTTATGGGGTATCAGGAGCGTAACGACCAGGAAGAGCTGCGGTTATTTCCAAAAATCAAACGGCTGCATGCCAAGAGTTACGGTCAGGATCGGCTGGCGCGACAGCTGACGCAGAACTATCAGCTCAGTTGGCCACCGGTTTCACTTTATTGCGCCAGCAACTCTTCTTTAGCGGCGGTCCATTTGGCCCACTCGGCCATTGCTGCCAATGAGGTTGATTTGGTGCTGGTCGTTGGCTGGTTTGAAACGCTGACGCAGGACATTGTCTTCCTGGGTGGTCAGGACATGCTGGGGGAAGAGGGGGCACAACCGTTTAGCAGCCATAACAGCTGCATTCTACCCACCAACGGTGTCGTGGCGATGATCGTTGAAAGCGAGCAACACGCTCGTCAGCGCAACTTTACTTCGCCTGTCAATTTGCGCAGCTCAGTGTTTTGCCAGAGCAGCGGTGCCAGGGGGAGCAGTTCCTTCACGGCGGATTTTCGCACCATCGCCCAGACGTTTGAGCGGGCACTGCTGGAAGCCGGGCTCACCGCGCAAGATATCGCCTGCGTTTTCCCTCATGCCAATGGGGTGATAGCCAGCGACAAGGCAGAAGCCATGGCGCTGCAAAAAGTCTGGGGGAAATGCGGGGTTCCGGTGGTCAGTTACAAGGGGCAGGTCGGTTACATGGAGAGCTGCTGTGGTTTGCTGGATCTGATGCTGGCGGCGGATGCGCTACAACAACGTCGTCTGCTGGCGCTGACCACGCGTTACCCGATTAACGACAGTCTGCAAATTCATGTTCATGCCGATAGCCCACCGTTGGTAATGAAACGGCAGCACATCCTCAAGTCTGGTATCGGGCTCGATGGTTCGGCCATCGCCATGGTGATCTCCGCTAACAGAGAGGATGCAGATGAACATGGTTAAACAAGTGATACCGGCGGCAGCCATCAATCTGGTGGGGTTTTCTCTGCTGGAACCCTGCACGCCGATGCAACGTTTTTTTCCTAGCTGGTACAACGTGTGGGAAGCCTGGTTGCATAAAAAAGCCAATGCCAATGCGGGCAGCGACCAGTGGTTGTTCCGTCGTTTCGGCATTGACAGTGAAATACTGCCTGAAGAGGCGCTGCGTAAGGCCAATTATCGTGGCTGGTTGAACGATATGAGTGCGGCCTGTGCTCAGGCGGTGGCTCAGTTGGGGAGTAAGGGGGAGTTTCGCCTGCGCAATGAGCGTAATGCGTTGATTTATTGTGATTCCTGGGGAGAAGCATCGGTATTTGAAGGGGTCAACAGCTGGCGAGACTCGTTGAGCGTCGATATTCTGCCCAAAGGTATCGTGCGGGATTACGGCATCAAGGATTTCACCTGCAAATTGCGCGGTGAGCGTACCGGCTTGGTGAGTGCGTTGCGGATGGCGCAGGATTGCCTGAACAGTAATATGGCCGATAACGTCATCATCTGCGGCCAATTCCGTAGCTTCCCAGTGTTGGTTTTCTCTGAGGCCGAACACTTTCCTTCATCCAGCAAACGGGGGCCGATCCCCGCCAACGGTCAGTTCAGCGTTGAGCGTGTCGGTTGCCTGATCCTAAAAAAGCAACCAGGCCAGGGCGTTGCTCTGCATTTGAGTGATTATCAAGCCTTATCGGGTTCTACCCAGCGGCGCGCGCTGCAGCTGGCAGACCACTGTAAGCGGTATCTGGCTACGGATACCCAGGCCGTGTTGGGCGTAACACCACCGGCACTGTCATTTCGCGCCGTGCAGCGGCATGCGTTTGAACAGTTACCTGCCGATCTGGCTTGCGTCTCGCTCAGTGAACTCTATGGCGACAGCGGCTGCATGAATCCGGCGTTGGCCTGGCAGTATCTACTGCAAAGCAATATCACCGGGCACAGCTTGTTGAGTGTGCTCGACGGTGAGGGAGGAGCCTGGTTGCTGGAGAACTGGGTACCGCAAGCCTGTCACTTACCGTCAAATCATCGGGGAACATCATGACCACCCTACATATTGCACAACCTCTGCCTGTGGTGTCGATGCAACAGGCAGGCAAACGCTTTGGTAAAGGGCCGGGTGCCATTGTGGCACTGGGTTCGATTACCACCGAAATCCATGACGGCGAATTTATCGCGTTATGTGGGCCATCCGGCAGTGGTAAAAGCACGCTGCTCAATCTGATGGGCGGTATCGATTATCCCACCAGTGGCCATGTCTATTTGCTGGGTAACGACCTTTCCACGCTCAGTGACCAACAAACCGCTCGCCTGCGTGCTGATGCCATCGGCTTCGTATTCCAGTTCTTTAACCTGCTGCCGGTACTGAGCGTGTTCGATAACGTTTATTACCCACTGATGCTTAACGGCTTCAGCCGCCGCGTGGCGCAGGACCAGGTGATGGACATGATCGAAAAAGTGGGGTTGGCGGCGCACTACAAACGCACGCCCGGCGAGCTTTCCGGCGGGCAGCAGCAGCGCGTGGCGATCGCCCGTGCGCTGGTGAAACGCCCACGTTTGATCGTTGCCGATGAACCCACCGGCAATCTGGATACCCGTACCGGGCAGGAGATCGTCGATCTGCTGCTTACCATGAATCAGGAACTGAAAACCACGTTTGTTATTTCCACCCATTCATTGACGCTGCGCGATCGGGCCAAACGGGTGTTGGAAATCAGGGATGGAGAGTTGGAAAATGATTTTGTTATCGCTTAAGCATTACGCTGTCACTTTATTGGTGTTGGTCAGTGGGCTGTCGCAGGCCACTGGTTTGCAGGAAACGCAGGATAACCCCAGCTTACAGGCGATCCTGGCGGTTAATTCCCAAGCGCCAATGAGTACGTTGACCCGTGCGGCCAACCAGTTGCAAGCCTTGTATCAACAGCACCCGGATCGCCACATCGCCAAAATGTTTTATGGCTACGCGCAACTGTTTATGGCCACGGATTTTCTGGCCAAGAAGAATTACATGCGTGCGGCAGAAACCTCAAAACTGGGTTTTTTCTACATAGATGAAGCGGCGGAAAGCGAAGGGAGCGACTGGCAGATGCGCTTTCTGCGTGTGCGGATGGATGCTTTTGTTCCAGCTACCCATGGCCGTTGCGTCGTGGCATTGAAAGACCTGGACTATTTGCAGCAGAACCCGGCGGTGCCCGCTGATTTAAAACCGATGATCACGCTGATGTCCGCGCATGCGCTGGCCAGTTGCCAACGTGTGGCCGATGCCAAGGCGGCCTGGGCGGCGTTGGCACTGCAGGGCGCAGAGGGGAAACGTCTGTCCGAGCAAAGTACGGCACCTGAATGGACGCCTGCTGAACTCAAAGTCATCATCCAGCCGCTGACGGAGGTGCCGCTATGATGAATATCCTGTTCTGGGTTGCCAACATAATTATCATTTACGCCTTGTTGGTGGTGATCGTGACGGCGATCCGTAAACCTACCGATATCCGTTACACCTTCCTCAATCTGTTTCGCCAGCGCCGTCGTTCCGGGGTGACGCTACTGGCGATCACCCTGGGAGGAGTGGCGGTGTTTATCTTTGGCGGGTTTGTCGATTACTCGTTCTGGGCGCTGCGTGAACAAACTATCCGTACCAACCTGGGGCATATTCAACTTTATCAGCAAGGCTACCTCAGCAGCGGGGCCAACAATTCGCTGCAGTACACCATCGATAATTACGATGAGGTGAAACAGCTCCTGCAGGCCGATCCGGTGATTGCCCCGAAGATCGCCACCATTACCGGGCAACTGGCGTTTACCGGCATCATTTCCCAGTATGACAAGGGGGCTTCCACCTTCTTTACCGGTGTGGGGATCGAACCTCTAACCTCGTTGGTATTGGGCTCGCTGGATAAAATCATTTCTGGTAGCGACCTGTCGCGGGTTGAGCAGCGGGACATCACCCTGGGTTCTGGTATCGCCAATGCCTTGTCGGCGGGCTATGGCGACTGGGTCGATATGTTGGTGGTCAACCCGCAAGGTGGGCAAAACGCCATGTCTTCTCAGGTGCGCGGCGTCTTCCAGTCCGGCATCAAAGAATACGACGATACGGCGATCAAGATGCCGCTGCAAACGGCCCAGCGTCTGTTGCAGACCCAGGATGTCAGTAAAATCATCATTATGCTGCAGGACACCAACCAAACCGAAGAAGTGTTAGCGCGGATCAACCAGCTCATTGACCAGCATCAGCTCAAGCTGGAAGCGCGCTCCTGGGATGAATTGGCCATTTTCTATCATCAGGTGGTGAACCTGTTTGAAGGGATCTTCCTGTTTATCAAATCCATCGTCAGCGTCATCGTGGTGTTCATGATCGGCAACACCTTGATGATGAACGTCATTGAGCGTACCCGCGAAATCGCTACGCTGCGCGCACTCGGTCTTAACCAAGCCTATATTGGCCGCCTGTTTGTGCTGGAAGGGATCATCATTGGCATTATTGGCTCGGCGCTGAGCGTCAGCTTCGGCATTCTTATCGCCGCGCTTATCAATATCAACGGCATACCGATGCCGCCTTCGCCTGGTTATACCCAGGGCTATCTGGCCTTTGTGCTGTGGGATCAGGACTTCAATCTGTTCTGGTTCTCCTGCGCGTTGCCGCTGGTGACGGCATTGATAGCGTCCATTATCCCGGCACGCCGGGCATCGAAACTGGTTATAGCGCAAGCGTTTCGCTTTGTTTAACCCCTCAGGGAGAGAAGAGACATGTCAAAGGGACAAACCGTACTCATTACCGGCGCAGGCCGTGGCATTGGTATGGCGATCGCCGAAAAACTGGCGCAAGAGGGCTATGACCTGATCCTCAACTACCGCAAGGATCAGGGGAAAAGTGCGGCCAATCTGCAACGCTTTGTCGCAGCAGAAACCCGCGTGAAGGTGACTTTGGCCAAAGCGGATATCGCCGAACCGCGCGATATCAGTGAAATGATGAAAAAGCTCAGACAGCAGGGGATCGAACGTATCGATCATCTGGTACTGAATGCCGCCGCTGCGCCGTTCAAAGCCTTTATGGACATGACGCGCAGCGACTGGAAGCTGTTGCTCAATACCAACCTGATCGGCAACACCGCCTGCGTACAGGAAGTGGTACCAATGATGCCCCAGGGCGGTACGATCTGCGTGATTTCCAGTCTAGGCAGCCAGCGCGTATTGGAAAAATACCCACTCGGCATCGCTAAATCGGCACTGGAAAATCTGGTGAGCTACCTGGAGGTGGAACTGTATGACCGCAATATCCGGGTCAACGGCATCTGCGCCGGGGTGGTGAACACCGATATGCTGCCGTACCTGGACGAGCTGTGGTCAGCAATGTTCGAACGTTGGAATAACGCGCCGCGCCGCTGGAAGGTGGAGCCGGAAGAAGTGGCCAACATTACCGCGTTTCTGGTCTCTGAGCAGTCGAGCGCTATACGTGGCTCCACCCTTATTGCCGATCTTGGCATGATGCTGGATATATAGCCCCATAAACAAGGACCGTTCCCATGAAATATCAATTAGCTGGATGCCTGGTGTTACTGGGCATGTCGGGGGTGGCTCAGGCGGCAGATCTGTTGGATCGTCATCAACTGAATAGCCTGACCCAGGAAGATCAGCAGGCCCGTGAGATTATCCGTCGTGCCGATCGCGTGAGGGCACCCGATCGGCCTTTCCGCTATACGCTGACACTGCTGGAACATAAGGGAGGGCGTGATGTCACGGAAAACCAGCAGGTGCTGGATATTTCCATGCGCTTCTATAAACCCTCGGAGCAGGTAGAGAAAGGGGATGCGCGTGCATTGGTGCGCTTTATCTCCCCGGTACGCGACAAAGGCAAAGCCTTACTCTCCGATCTGGACAAAATGTGGTATTACGCACCAGACCTGCGGCGCCCGATCCCCATATCCCGCCAGCAACGTCTGGTGGGGCAGATTTCCAACGGTGACGTGGTTGCCGCAGACTTTGATTACTCCTATATCTCCCGGCTGGTAGGTGAAGAGGCCTGTGGCCAGACGATCTGCTACAAACTTTCGTTACAGCGCCGTTGGCCCTATGTCACTTATCCAGCGATCAGTTACTGGGTGGAAAAAGATACCGGTTTCCCTAGCCGGGCCGACTTCCTTTCCGCCGACGGTGTGCCGATCAAGCGCTCGTACTATCGCGATTATCAACAGGTGTTAGGCCAGATGCGGCCCACCACCATCGTGGTGGAAGACGCGCTGCGCAAGGATAACTACACCACCATGCGTTACAGCGACATCCGGTTGGAATCGTTGCCGGAAAGTAACTTCCAGAAAGAGTATCTGCTGAGGTTGAACGGTTGATGGCGAGCAGGCGATCCCCGATTAGCGGGGTTCTGCTGCTGGTGGGCGCCTATAGCAGCAGCAGCTGGGCGGTTGACTGTCTAATCCAACGCGGTTACGCGGGTATGGAGGGGGTATCGTCCCATACCTCGGACTCATTATGGCAGTTTGACGACCCGGCATTTCGTAACAATGCTATTGCCAATCTGTACCTTTCCGGCGTGGCCCGCTGTACGTTGACCGAGACCCTTAGCGTCAAGGCGCAGGCCAGTGGTGAGTATGCTCTCCAGGCACGTCAGCCGGGAGCCCTGGAAGATCAGCGCCGCCAGGGGCTGGGCATACTCAACGAAGCCACTGCCAGTTGGGCGGTCAGCGACAGTGGGTATATTGATGCCGGTAAGGTACGTAAAACCAGTGGTTATCTGTTCTCGGTTGCGCCGCTTGACCTACTGCGCAATATCAGCGGCAGTATGCGTAGCGTACGGGTATTCGGCTTGGGGGAGCGCGGGCGCAATTTCTATGATGAAGGGGCGTATGGCATCAGCAGCTCATGGTACCGCAACGAAGGGACCTTCACGTTAGCGGCCTTTCCGCGCCTCAAGCGCAACCACCAGCGTCAGGAAGCCGCCTCTGAGTGGGACGCGATCCTGCGCACCAACAGTACCGACAGATACTATGCCAGTTACACCGCGACCGGTCTGAAGGCCTTCAACCCGACTTTTTCGCTACTGGCTGGCGATCGGAAAACCGTGGCGCTAGGCACTAGTGGCAACCTGACGGATATGCTGATCCTCAGCGTTGAGGGGGCGATTTCTCATGGGCAGACCTGGCGTCATCTGGACATGACTTCCGCACGTGCCATGCGCCAACTTGCCAATGTGCAAGAGCCGTACAAGGTGCGCGCCAATGGTGCGCAAGCGGATATCGGTGTTGGCCTGCGTTACACCACTGGCGATCAAAGCGAATACGGCGCGGAATATTATGGTCAGAGCCAGGGCTACAGCCGCAGTGAGTGGCAGGAAAACGTCGACACCATTCGCTTCGTCAATGGGGGTTACGGTCAGTCATTGCCACCGCTACCGCCATCGTTCATGGCGGATATCCGTAACGGCTATCAGCAGTACTCCCGCATGATGGCGGCAGAAACCGATAACGTCGGGCGGGGCGGTGACCTGCTCGGCAAACACTACCTCACCCTCTATACGCGTACCAATAAAGAGCAGGTCGGCAGTATCGATTGGTCGGTCTCCGGCATGGTCAACCTGGTGGATGGCAGCAACGTGCTGAATCTACACCTGAGCACGCCGCTCAAAAACGACATTGAGGCTTATAGCGGCGTTGCCGCCAGCTTTGGCAGTAAAGAGAGTGAGTTTGGCACCTTCGGAGAAAAAGGAAATATCTATGCAGGTATGCGAATCAATTGGTAATACACCGTCCGCAACTAACGTCGCGGACGGTTGGATGATGATTTTCCCAGGACAAGGATCCCCGGCGATCGGTATGGGCAGCGATGTCTGTGATGTTTCACCGGGCACCAAGGCGGTGTGGGATTGTGCCAGCGATGTTTCCGGGCTGGATGTACGTAAACTGTGCCAGAAAGGGCCGATGACACGCCTGACCAAAACCCTTTATCAGCAGTTGGCCGTCACCACCGTTAACGCCGCCATGCTGACGTTGTTACGCGAACGGACTCCCGTGTTGGAAACCGGTTATGCCGGGCATAGCGCAGGTGAATATACCGCTCTGTATGCCGCCGGGGTGATGGATCTGGAAACGCTGTTCCACGCGATCACGCTGCGCGCGACCATCATGCAAAACCTGGCCGAACAGCGCAAAGGGGCGATGTATGTGGTCAAGCCCTACAGCCATGATGCGCTGCGCGAGCAGATCGACAATCTTGGGTTGGGAACCGTACTCAACGTGTGCTGTGACAACGGGCACCAACAGCAAGTGGTAGGAGGGGAACTGACCGCGGTTAAAACCCTGGTTAATCATCTGGCGCGCCATGGGGTAAATACCATCAAGTTGGGCGTCAATGGTGCCTGGCATACACCGTTGATGCATGATGGGGTGGCACAGATGCGCCAGGCATTGGCCGACCTGCCATTCTCTGCGCCGGTTTGCCCGCTGATCATGAACAGCAGTGGCAAGGCGGAATATAGCGTGGCGCAGATCAAGGAAAATCTGGCATTACACCTTATCCATACCGTGCGCTGGCGTGAAAGTATGGATCGGTGGGCCCAGATGGGACATCGCCGCTACCTGGAGATCAGCAACAAGAAAATCCTCAGCCACCTGTTGGCGGAGCACTACGGGGCTGACGAGGATTACCATATCCAACACTATTACCATCTCGTTGGCAGCAGTGTTAAGCATGCGGGATAAGGGCGATATGATGCCAACATTGACTACTTTCAGCCAAAGATACATGCGAGGAGCCGTGATCCCCGTGGTATTGGTCTCGGCTATTCTGACCTCGTCACTGATCCGCAACGTCATTGACATTACTCTGCCGGAGATGATTACCGGGTTGGGGGCAATCTGTCTGTCGATTGTCTGGAGTATGATGCGCGATGGTCAAGGTTACTGGGCGTACAGCGTATTTACCTTGCGGGTGTTTAAAAACCCGCAAGCGATCGCGGGGCAGTATAAAGAGCATAAAACAGCAGGGATGGCGAAATTGCTGTACCAGCCTGGCTGGGCTTCTTTGGTCATACTGTGCCTCGCGGCAGCACTGAGCGGGCTGATATGGCTATGCGGCCCAGACTGGCATTATCCCTTGATTGCGCTGCTTGGTGTCTTGGTGCTGCCAGCATTGATGGTGGTTCAGCTAGGCAAATCAACGCCGTTCAATATCCTGATGGCCTTGAAGTCCTATAGTGAGCCCGAAACCTATCGCCCTCGGCAGCGCCGCTTGCCAAGATTGGTGGCCGAAGATTTGCTATTGAATCTGTTAACCAATTTCGCCCTGGTCTTGCCAATTGCCCGTAAGCCTGCATTTAGCCTGGCTCCCGGCTATGCCGATCCTGCCTTTATCGTCGCGTTTATGATCCTGATGGGGGCGGTGACGCTGTTTATGCTGGCGTTTGCCGGGCGGACGCGGCGCTATGTGCTGTTTGGGGAGTTACTCAATGGCACGCTGGATGCCAACTCTGCGCCTGCTGCTCCTTGGGCGTTCACCGGCAAGCTGACGCGTTGGCAGCGTGGTCTGCTCTGGTTGCTGGCGTTGCAGCTGTGGGCTATTGCGATCTGCCTGGTGTTTGCGGCATTGCAGATCACTCCGCAATTTATCCCGCTATACCTTTGTGCATTGTTGCCGCTACTGGTCGTTTACTGCCTGGAGCGCTATCAGACCTTGTATAGCAACTACAATGACGCGCTGGAAATGCACAAACGCCATCAGGTGTATGCCAATAACGATGCCAAAACGATGAAGTAATTCATGGGGGGTGCCAGGCGCCCCCCATGTGACTAGAGAAGTCTGCGGTTATTGGATATTGAAGAAGCCAACGCGCAACAGCACTTCAGCGACCACAATCAACCCGCTGCCCAAGGCAAGCAACCGCTTGTTGATACGGTGGGAACGCCAGCAGAGTGCCAGTGCGCACACGCCAGCGATCAATATAACCCACGAGGCTAAACGCAGGCTGGCCAACTGAGCAAAGGCGTCCAACGGTTGATGAGGAAAGGTGACAACGTCACCATTCCACACCGAGGTCAGATACTCCGTATACACGGGTTGTACCAGCAGACGGCTCAGCGTGATGGCAATCAGCAAGGCCACTGCCGTCACCGCCAGCTTTCTCATCAGCTGCGAGGGCAGTTCGGGGCGGATCGCGAGCGACCACAGGCTGGCAACCGCGCCCAGGCTGATTACTGAACCAAAGAACATCAGGTAGGTGTTGGAATGCATCCATGTCACTACAGAGCTGTGAACATAGATGGCACTCATACAGAAGACGTCGACGATCCCCAGTAGCGAGGCAATCAGCAGTAAAGCGATCGACAGCCGTTTTGAGATCAGGGCAATCAGTGTCCCCAGCCCTAAAAACGTCAGATAAAGGCTGGCAAAGATGATTTCACGGCTCAGCCAGGAGCTTTCCACATGCCGCAAGGCGTGGAACGCATTCAGCGGATACCCCAGGTGGGCAGTTGACACCATCAGACCCAGTGCCCCGAAGATAAAGGCGAGCAGCATGAAAGGCAGCGCGTAACGACGCTTTTCCTGGCTGCCTAGCCCTTGCTTGGCCAGCACCAGGCTAGAGGTGGTGAACAAGGTGATACCGACGGAAGCCTGCACCAGCAGGGTGAAAATGATAAGAGGCCATTCATGCATGATTATTTACTCCCCTGTTCTGCACCTTGATGCGGTTTGACGACCAGATTAGGGTGAGTAATGGCGGAGTCAGGCAGACCCTGCACATCACACAGGTCACCATATTTCGCCCGCAGTTCATCAATAGGGCCAAACTTGATGGCCCCCAACGGACAGGTTGCCACGCAGATGGGTTGTTCCCCAGCGGCTTGTAAATCGATGCAAAAATCGCACTTTGACATCTGGCCGGTAGCCTCGTTGAGCTGTGGTGCGCCGTACGGGCACGACCAGGCACAATAGCCGCAACCGATGCACTTATCGGTGTCGACGCGCACGATGCCATCACCGGGGCGCTTATGCATCGCGGTGGTTGGGCAGTTCACCGTACAGATCGGATCCTTGCAGTGGTTACAGGATATCGACAGGGTATAGGCGTATACGTTGTTATGGAAACCGCCCTGGCCGGTGGAGACAAAACCGCCGCCTTTGACCTCATAAATGCGGCGAAAGCGCCGCCCAACCTCCAGATTATTCTTGTCTTTACAGGCGACTTGGCAGGCTTTGCAGCCGGAACAGCGAGAGGAGTCAATATAGAACCCAAGCTGGCGATCGCTGACAGGGGCATACTCGATAAATTTACTCATGCTTTGGCAACCTCCACAAGCATCGTTTGGTGAGAGTTACCTTTCGCCAACGCGGTGATCCGCGCAGAGCTAAGCACGTTGGCACAGCCGCCATGATCGACGCCGTTGGCGTCAGGCTGCCACCAAGATCCCGCTTGCAATGCCACCACGCCAGGCATAATACGCTGGGTAACCTCTGCCGGAACCAGCGTCACGCCGCGGTCGTTGTGAATACGAACGTAATCTCCTTGCGCAATGTGCCGGTGGCTGGCATCTGCCGGGTTGATCCACAGCTTCTGCGTCTGCACCTCCTGTAACCACGGGTTGGCATATTGGGTGGAGTTAGCCCGATTCTTGCCTTTCCAGGTGATCAACTGCAGCGGGTATTTAGCCGCCAGTGGGTCTTCCGGTCCCTCATGCGCGGGAACGTAATGGGACAACGCCGGAATTTCCGGATGGTGCATGTCATACAGACGTTTAGAGAAAATCTCGATTTTTCCCGACGGCGTCGGGAACGGGTGGTTTTGTGGGTCACGAATGTTATCGGCAAAGGCAATATGCGGCTTGCCTTTGAACAGGTGGCGGCGCTGGACCAACAGCTCATCAAACGTCGGCAAATGTTCATCTGGCATGGCCTTGCGGGAGTTTTCCCAGATCTGCACGATCCACTCCTTCTCGCTGCGCCCAAGGCTGAATTCCTGCTCCACGCCCAGTTTCTGCGCCACCTCACGGATCCAGTCGTAATCGGAACGGCGTTCAAATTCAGGTTCGATCAGCTTTTCAGACAGGATTAAATAGTTTGCCGTGCCCCAGGTTTCGCCAATGTTCCAACGTTCCATAAAGCTGGTTTCGGGCAATAACACATCGGCATATTTTGCGCTGGGCGTCAGGTAGAGATCGCTTTGCACAATAAATTCGATCTTGGACTCATCGGCCAACACCTTGACGGCCTGGTTGATATCCGGGTTTTGGTTGGCCAGATAGTTACCCGCCAGGGAAAATAGCAGGCGGATATTGCTATTGAGCTGGTCGCCACCGGTCAAGCCATCTGCGGGCGTGACCTTGCTGGCATCATCCGCCGCCTGCACCCAGTTCATTATGGAGATTTTTTCTTTTACCGGGTTGTCTGGCATTTCTGGGCCAGTGGTAAATTTACGGTTACCAATGCCGCCATAGCCGCCAGCCCAACCGCCTTTGATACCCACGTTGCCGGTGATGGTTGCCAACAGCGTTGAACCTCTGGCGGTGCGCTCGCCACAGTTATGCCGTTGCGGCCCCCAGCCCTGGATCAGCGCTGCCGGTTTGGCCGTGGCGTAATCACGCGCCAAATGACGAATGGTTTGCGCCGGGACATGGGTAATAGCCTCAGCCCACTCTGGGGTTTTCTTGATGCCGTCTTTAGCCCCCATCAGATAAGCGACCAGCGACTCATTGGCGGGCACGCCTTCCGGCATCGAACCCTCATCAAAGCCCAAGGTATAGCGGGTGATAAACGCCTGATCATGCAGGTTTTCACTGATGATGACGTACATCATTGCATCCATCAGCGCGTTGTCCGTGGCGGGCCGCAACGGGATCCACTGATCCGCCAACGAAGACGAGGTGTCTGAGTAACGCGGATCCACCACGATAAAGCGGGTGCCGTTCTGCTTCATCTGCTGAAAATAGTGGTTGGTATGGCCAAAGATGGTTTCAGTAGGGTTATGCCCCCACAAGATCACCAGTGGTGTCTCGCTCAGGGTATCCAAGGTGTTACCACTGGCCGCGGCTCCGTAGGTATACGGGGTGGCCGCACCGGTGTTACCCATACTGACCGAGTGATAATACTCAAGGTAGCCGCCGGTCAGGCTGAGCAGACGGCGAGCCATTTTATCGCCTGAGAACGCGCCGCCGGTAACTGCGGTATTGTTATGCACAAAGCGCGAAGCAGGGCCGTATTTCTCGGTGATCCGTTTCAGGTTATCGGCAATTAAAGTGGTTGCCTCATCCCAGGTGATACGGACAAACTTACCTTCGCCGCGTTTACCGACGCGCTTCATCGGATATTTAAGCCGATCGGGATGATAGACGAATTTACGGTAACCGCGGCCACGCACGCAGGCGCGCATGATCGGCATTTCCGGATCAAACTCGGCATCGGGCAGGGTGGTGATACGGGTAACCATGCCGTCTTGCACATGGGCACGGATGTCGCATTTACCGCCGCAGTCAAAGCTACTACAAGTCGGAACGATCCGTTCTGGTGGCACAGCTCCAGCAGATGTGTCGTTTTTGGTGCCCCCATTGGCATAGGCAAATCGGACGCCAACCAACGGGGCTGCGGCTAGTGCGCTGCTCACTTTAACGAAGTGACGGCGGCTAATCCCTGGCGGGGAATCATTATTATATTTATCGGTCATGATATTTGCTCAAAAGAAAAAATAGTATCGGCGGTTAGCCACTCTCGCTTCATTGCGAAATATCAAAGAGAGCTACTTATTTAGGGGTAATTTAATAAACTTACGGCTGTAATGATAAGCTTACTCATTTGCGTTTGGTATTTTTAGGTATTATATGACAGGCGTCAGCGTTCAAGTGAGAATATTCTTGGTTTATTATCTTGAAAATTAAAAAGCTCACGTCATGAGTGATATTTTCAGCAAATGCAATGTTATTAATTAATTTTTTGAATGTAACTAAGAGGGTAAATTTACTGCTAACCTTATTTCCTGTTATGAACTCGCTAACATGCAATATGTGGCACAAACATAGAAGTCGCTATTTACTTGACGGCGGAAGGGGATGCCTGAGCCAAATGGATCACAAATCCCGGTGGACAGAGGCTGTGAAAAAGCGACAATAAGCGGGTTAACTTAATCAAAGGACATGAAGTAATGCATACACTTGACGCTATTGAGCAACGCCGTGCGACTAAACAGTTTGATACCCAGCATGTGATGACGCTGGATGAGAAGAAGGCGCTGCTCAATATTGCCCTGCAAAACACCCCTAGTGCTTTCAACCTGCAACATTGGCGCCCGCTGCTGATTGAAGATCGTGCCCAGCGTGAACATATTCGCGAAGTGGCTTGGGGCCAGGCGCAGGTAACCGATGCCTCTATGCTGGTCGTACTGTGTGGCGATCTGTCCAGTTGGGAATCCCAGGTGAAAAACATCTGGCGTGAAGCGGCGGAGCCGGTGCAACAGTTTATGTTGCCTGCTGTTGACCAATATTACCGCGGCAAGGCCCAGGTGCAGCGTGATGAAGTGATGCGCAGCAGCGGCCTGTTTGCTCAGACGTTGATGCTGGCGGCCAAGGCTCAAGGTTATGACTCTTGCCCAATGGACGGCTTTGATTTTGACGCCGTGGGCAAGATCATCAATAAGCCAGAGCACTACCAGATTGCGCTGATGGTGGCGATTGGCAAAGGTATCAGCCAGCCTTACCCACGCATTGGTAAACTGCCGGTTGATGAGATTGTACAGATTGACCGTTTTTAATTGAATTGCCTCTCTCCTCGTTGGGAGAGAGGTTCTTATAGTTGCTGACTGCTGAATTCACATGTTCGACCGTAGGGGCGCCGCATGCTGCACCCGTTTAACCCATCTCTTGAATAATCCGACCCAACTTTTCACGCTGCTGTTCACTGAGCGTTTGCGCACCGCCGTGGCCCGCATTCTCAGTAATTAATTGATATAACCCCACCAGCCAATCGTAGATGTACAACGCCGTGTTATTGATCGGTTCGACAGGTAATGCGGTCATGCGTAGATCGGCGCTCTGGCTGGGTTTGGTAAAGATCTTATGGCCGCGGTTAATGCGGCTTTCTGGCCGTTGCGCCTGCGGACGCAGCTGGAAGCCAAGCCAGGCGACAAAATCCCCCAGCACCGTCAAGGTACAGGCGATTTGCCGCTCGACGTGATTTTCTCTGTTGTGGCCCGCGTGTCCCGGTTCGGCCAGGGCATTCCCTAGGCGTTGCCAGATATCCAGCCGGAAACTGGCGGTGATCAACTCATCGGCCAGCGTGGTCAAGGTGGCTGTTTCCACCGCTAGCAGGTCGATTAACGCACGATGTTCAGCCAGATTACGCAGTTGGGTGATCCATAGCTGTTGCACCTGCAAAACCACGTTACTGCCAGACTCTAGTGGAGATGCCGCTGTAGGTTGCTCGTCAAACAGATCTAACGCGATCGCCAAGGGATCGTCGTTATGCGGGCGATCTTGCTGCTGTTGGCAAAAGATTGGCAGCAGGGCGTTGCGGTCTGGCAACAGGTGCTCCAGTAGTTCACCGTGCAGCGTGGTGCGGTCTTGCAACGTTTTTACCGTAGCCTTGGCGAGGAGGGCTTTATCCTCGGTTGCCACGTTGAGCCAGCGGCCAAGCAGGCTGTGACGTAACTCTTGCTCATGACGATCGAAACGTTGTTGCAGTCGGTTTTGGCGGGCGGCAACATTCACCGAAGTGAGCAGGTAGTCGGTCATACGCCGGACTTCATCTTCATTCATCGCCAGCAGCGTTCCCCAAACCTCGCCGGGATGGCCAACGTAACGTTGTACGGCTTGGTCAAAATGGGCCGACGAACGCCGATCGTACGGGGTAAATGCCCAGATCAACTCGGGATGACCACGGCTATCGGCTTCCTGATGTTGTTGTACCCAATGATCCAGCGACTGGCCGACCATAGTTGCTTCTTCACGGCAGGCCGCCGCATGGCAGACGATCAAGGCTTGCATAGCTTGTTGGTCGCTATAACGTTGCAGCAACATGAGGCTTTTGGCCTGCTGCAGACTCTCGTCGTCTGCCGTATAGGCAGGCAGATCCAGATAATCGGTTGACGCAAAGCCGCTATGGGCCGGGTGGCTCTGTAAAGGGATCAGCAACTCTGCGGCCAATAACCTCAGCTCTGCCACGGGCATCGTCATCACGCCGTTATCGAGTTTGAGCTGAACCTTGTCATCGGTCTCTTCCAGGTTTGCTGGCGTCAGGATACCGTAGCTGGGCTGCTGATTTTCATCCGTCAGCAGGCTGAGCGGAGCCAGCACGCTTGCTGCGCCCCCCAACTGCTCCAGCCGGTAAGCCAGACGGCGATAACATGCGGTTAATGCCGGTTCTTTCCCCCACAGCGGAGCAAACAGATCCGCCCGGTCATCAATGGACAGATAGGGCGCGATAGCCAAGGCATTTGGCCAGTATTCTCTGTCCCAGCACTGTTGTAACCGAGGGTCGTCTGTACGCAAGCTATCCCAGAGGGTGACGATATCATCGGCACCGATACCTGGCACCGCCTGAGGTTGGCAGCGTTTTGTCAACGAGGCGATAAGTTCTTCGAACTCTGTTTTTTCTATTGCCTGTTGCGTATGACTGCTACGCGCCAGCATGCACACTAACTCCGCCGCCGTCAGCAGTTGAAGCTGCACCGGATAATCAGGATCTTGTTGAGGTACGGCGTGGCTAAAGCGGATCGCTATCCCTACGGCGGAGTGCCCTGGGCGGATATGCGTCAGGTAATCAAGCGTTTTACCGGCGAAGGTGGTCGCCAGACAGCCCGCTTCTGCCGAGGCCAGTGAGGCGATGAGATAATCTTTTGCCGCTTGCGAACGGCCATAAAAGCCCAGCGCTCCCCGTTGGGTGGCGGCAACCGCCAACCGCTGAAGCCGGATGCGACATCGGCGCAGGTTAAGCATTAAGGTAGGCGCTTCCATTGCAAAACGGGGCGTCTGCAGGCGGGTATTATCCGCCCAGGCCAGTGCCTGAGCGATACCTTGATTTAATAACGGCCAGCGCTGGGTAAGCGGGGAGATTGGGGGAATGGCTGACTTCATGCAAAAACGCTCCCGCTGTCGATCCAATAGTGGGTAGCCCCGGTGGCACTGTCGATCAGCGTATTCAATTTGAGTTGCAGATGTTCGGTGGGCACCGGGGTACCGTCTTCCAGTTCGGCGCTGGTGATGCTCCAGCGAGCGGGAGAGCCCGGCTGCGGAGCAATTTTAACCCGTAACAGGTTATCGCCAGCCAGGTTACGCGCCAGCTGCGGATCGATAATCGTCAGGGTAAACAACGGGGCGGCAGGCCAGTGCTCGTTATCTAACTGACGGAATCCCAGGCACAACGCACCGTTGAGGGCAAAGCTGACGCTGCTGTCCAAGCCGCCATCTGGGGTGTCCAGATCGAGATCGGCATAGAAAACCTGATTGGCAGGCAGGCGGTTGTCTGCATCCAGGCGCCCCAGATAACGCACCGTTGAATAAGGGTGGAAATCGGCCGCTTTGAAGTAAACGCCCGGTAAGCGCAACTCCAATGCTAACAGACACAGCATCGCACCCACCGCCGCAGTGGATTTGGGATTGTCGATCCGCCCTTGTTGGCTGAAAGGATACCAGCCGCTGGTGTGATAACCATCCAGCGAAACGATGCGGTTGATCGGCACCGGCTGTAGCTGCCGGAACAGGGCCTGAATACCAGGGAAACGAGAAGGGCGGCCAGTGAGCAACAGCACGTCGCAGTTGTGCAGGGCGATCACCTCGGTCAGCAACCGCAGATTGCGGGTAAGCGCCATGCGCGGTGAAAGGAATTCGGCGTGCAAGTCGCTCAGCCGCAGGATTAGCGGCGTCTGCAAAACGTCGAACAGTTCAGCCTCTGCCGGTAAAGCGCGTTGCACCGCAGTATTGATATATTTCAATACGTTATCGGTAGGTTTTTGCGTCAACAGTTCGCCCAGCACGGCGTCGATCTCGCTGCGAGTCTGCACCGGGGTGAAGCTTTCATAGCGTTTCAGGATCGCCTGAGCGAGCGGGATGAAAAGTTGCAGTGTCACTTGTTGCTGCAATACTGGGCTCTCTTCCTGGCCAAACAGTTCGGCCATCAGTGCTGCCGGTTCTGACACGCCGACGCGTTTGAATTCGGCCTGTAGGGCGGGCAGCAGATACAGGCGGATCACCTCCAGCAGAATGTCATCTCCCGCTACCTTGAAGCCTTCACGGAATAATAGATGCGGGGTCACCTTGACGTTGTTGCCAGCAGTCTCTTCCAGACGGTACTGGGTGATTGCCAGATCGGTGGTGCCGCCGCCGATATCCACTGAGGCAATACGCAGCGTTTTCCCCGGCTCAGCCGAGTCCGGACGTGCCATGGCGCTAAAGAACGCCTCAGCCTGGCCCGCGAAGTTGACCTGGATTTCGTTATACAGATAGACCATCTGGCCGCAGGTGGCCTCATCCCACTCCATCTGTACGGCGGGGACCGGCACCGAGCTGGCTATGCCGATCAAATCTTCATCTGCCGAATGCCACCCCATGCCTTGCCACACTAGCGCGATCGCCTCATGCATCCGCAGGCGGAAGATTTCACGTTCCGGTACCGGCATAGCGGAAGGCAGGGTCAGAATGATATTACGCAAACGGCGAGGTGCTGCCCCGTCACGTAAAGAGAGGCGCTGGGCAACGCTGTTGATCTGCATCAGCGCCTGAGCCAACAGCTCGCTAAGCATTAAAGCCATCAGCGAACTGCGGCTGTAGTTTGGGGTGAAAACCGGCAGGCGCTCTTCCGGTGGCAGGCTGGATAACGGCTGCCCTTGGTCATTGATCAACTGAGCCAATGGTGTCGCGATAGCAGGCGGCTCATGCAGGCTATGCTCTGCCGTACGGTTGAAACGCCAGCCGGGGGCATAACTCTCCTCATCCCACAGATAGCGCCGTGGGCTGGACAGGCCGGTAGATGCCGTATCGCCTTGCCGCTGCAGAGCCAAGCGGCAGGCTTCATGGCCCACCCGGGTCATCGAGGGCCAGAGAAACGCATCGTCGCGGCCACTTTCAAACGAGTAATTTGCCTTGCCAAAGTTGGCGGGGGCGAACTCAGTGCGGCTGGAAAACAGCCCTTGGTGCAGATAATGCGGTTCGCTGAGATCGCGCAGTTGTAGTTCATAGCTGTGTTTCAAACCGTTGCGTTCCGCCGGGTGATCTTCTACCAGGATGCCGCAGGTATGGGAGTTGCCGACATCGAGGATCAAATCCACATTCACTGCGGGTTGCTGCACATCGCTGCCTAGGGTGATATTCGGCACGTTTAGCTGGCTGGCCAGCAGTTCCAGCAGGTTCAGGTAGTGTGCCTGATATTCAAATTCTCGCAGTGAAGCGTTGATGTTGCGTTCCGGGCGTTGCTCCAGGGCGATAGCCTGCTGGGTAAAGACCTCCCGTAGCCAGCCGTCCACCCAGGTGGCATCCAGGAAATCACCCAAATCCTGGCTATGGTGCGCTAGCGCAAAGCTCAGCCCGGTGGCGATGTCCTGCTGATTAGGAGCCAACTGTTGGTTTTCATGCCCTACTGGATAGACTTGGGTATCAAATGCCAGCGTGACGCGCAGCGTGTGGCCTTGCCGATCCGGCTGATCCAAACGTCTGATTTGCATACGCGCCCAGTTGTCCGGCCCGCTGAGAAAACTGTTTGGCGGGTTGAAGCGCAAGAACGGCAGCGGTAACCAAACGCGATCTAGCAGCCGCAATGACTGCTCCAAAGGAAAGCTGAATTCTGGGCGTACCATTTCGGCCGGTTCACCTGGGGCTACCGGTAGGAAATAGCGATCCTTGGCCTGATGATAGTTCAGCCGCAGCAGTGGGCCGTTGGCAGTCTGGCGGACAAATTTGCCTGGGCGCTCGGCATCCAATACCGGCGTAAGGGAGAAGTCCAGAAATTGGACCCCGCTGTTGGGTATCAGCGTAACGCGCTGCGGATATGCGATGGGGGTCGCCAACATTATTTACTCTCGCGCTTGATCGTCATAGGGAATACCGTTTCGTTGTTGCCGTAACGCCCGGTGCATTCTGCGGCGGTGCCAGCTTCACCTTGCTTACACACCAGTTCCGGCATTTGATAACGGGAGCCGTCGCTGCAACGGGCCTTGGTACGGCTGTTGATCACCAGATTGCCGGACTGCATCAGACCGGCGTTGACCTCGACCCGACAGGTGACTTTGTCACCTTGAACGATCCTGGCGGTGCCCTTGCCACGGTTAAACTGATACAGCAGGCTCGGCGGTTTACCGGTCAGCGGATCCTTGATCGCCAAGGTGACGCGCCATTTACCGTTGAGGAAGGCGGTAGAACCGATCTTTACCGCTTCGGCGGGTAATGTCAGCGCCAGTTTATCGACCACTACCGGCGTGATGACCGGCGGAGGCTGCACCTCCGCATAGCCTAATGGCAATTGTAGAGCGGCGGGAGTAATAACCGGCTTGGGTTGTATCTTGACCGGCTCAACCGTTTTTATTGCTTCCTGAGGGGTTGGCTTCGGGAGCAACAACCAGATCGCGGCGGTCAGAATGAAAGCTGCAGGCAGTAGCAGCAGCCACCAGGCGTGGTGAGACTTGTCATCCGCGACGGGTGGCAGAGGTGCAGGCGGTTGCGGTTCAGCAATGGGCTCAGCAACGGGCTCAGCAACGGGTTCAATAATAGGTGGGGCGATGGGGGGCGCAGGGTGATCTTTCGGGCGCAGGCAATCCAAAGGCGCAGTGCGGATCTTGCCATCGGCTTTCACGCAGCCCCAGAAGGTGATCACCGGTTTGCCATCCACCAGGAAAACGGCGTTCTGATCTGGGAACTGCATGGCCTTGCTGAGCAGCGTCGCAAACATTTGCAGGTTGGCTTTACCGCTGTGGCGAGCGCGTAGACTGATGGCTTCTGCGGTGATCTGGAAATGTTCCAACAGCGGCAAGGCGGCTGACCGTGCATCGTCATCGGCCGCATGCCAGGAGATCGCTCGTCCAGCGATTGGCGCATACCAGTCAATGCGGTCGCCTTGCGCGTTGAGGATCGGGATCGCCAGGCAATCCGCTACGGCTGGCTGTTGCTGAAGGCGCAACGCCTCACGTAACTGCGACGCCAACGCATAAACAGGTTGCCCATTTTCGCCCAATGTAAGAACGTCATCTAGATTGCCACTGCGTAAAAAGGGTTTTGCCACACCGGATGCCTTGCTTGTTAGCGATACCCTATGGATTTCAAGCTGCAGCTAGGCAACAAACTTACTCATCCCCAGGAGCTTACTTTTGGTAAGTGACTGGGGTGGGTAAGTGCAGTTAACACCGCTGCAGCTTGAAAGACGACGGGTAAAACGGCTAGTTTAAGTGGCTATAGCCTAATCAAACGGCTGAAAACAGGGGCAAAGTGGCATCTGTTTTGTGCATCACATTGCCAGCGGTAGCGAACGATATTATCCTGCAACTTGCTGTTTTGCTTTTCCGAGAAAGACCTTGAGTTTAATTGGAGTGGATGTAGCGATGAAAACGCCAGAGATACCTGCGAATGAAGTACAGCGATTGAAGGCTCTGCGTTCCCTCCATCTGTTGGATACTCTGCCAGAAGAGCGCTTCGATCGGGTGACACGCATGGCTCGCCGGCTGTTCGGCGTACCCATTGCCTTGGTGAGCCTGGTCGACGAAAACCGCCAATGGTTCAAGTCCAACTGTGGGCTGGGAGCGGCTACGGAAACGCCAAGAGATATCTCGTTGTGTGGTCACGCCATCTTGGGTAACGATATTTTGTGCATTCCCGATACGCTGCAGGACGATCGCTTTGCGGATAATCCTCTGGTCAAAGACTCACCACACATCCGTTTCTACGCCGGTTGTCCACTGAGCTACTCCGGCGATCTCAAGATGGGTACCCTGTGCCTGATCGACGATAAACCCCGGCAGTTTGATGCCGAAGATGCGGTGGCGCTGCGCGATCTGGCCTCGATGGTAGAAGATGAGCTACGTGCCTTTCAGGCATCAACGTCTGACGAACTGACGCAAATATCCAATCGCCGTGGCTTTATCTCCCTGGCAGGTCATATGCTGCATCATTGTCAGATGAAAGGGGTTAAGGCCAGCCTGATATTTATCGACCTCGACAAATTCAAATTGATTAACGACACCTACGGCCATGGGGAAGGTGACCAGGCGTTAATCTATTTTTCCGAGCTGATGAAACAGGTGTTTGGCTACTTTGACGTGATAGCTCGGTTGGGCGGTGACGAGTTTGTCGCGCTGATGGGCAACCGGACCAAAAGCGAAGCCGAACAGGGGATTTTAGCCCTGCAGCGCTACGTGGATGAACATAATGCCTCACAGATCACCCCTTACCAACTGGCGTTCTCCTACGGCATCGTCGAGTTTGATCCCGCCACGCCCCACAGCCTGGAAACCTTGCTGGCAGAGGGGGACGCCACCATGTACCGGATCAAGAAATCCAAGTGTATGCGGAGTTAATCGGCAAGTTATTCGCCCCATCAGACTCATGTTCAATCGATGGCTAATTCGGTAGGGTAGTACTGAGCATGCGTTACGTTACTATGCTCGGGGACAATGGTTTACTTCTGATTGCCTACTTACATCGCCTGTTAGATGCAGGAGAAATGACTATTAATCCCGGCACCCTTACCGTGCTGCAGTTACCTCAAATCATCTCTGGGAAGATCGGCGGTATTTCAATCAGTTGCTTTTCTTGCGAGTTGGCATCGATCAGCGCAAACGCCGCCTGCAGCATCTTGTTGACGTCCTGCTTTACCATCACGATGTCATGGCCTAACAGCAGTACGAAAGGGTCCCAGTCAAAACAGCCCATCACCGGCTGTTTATCACCGCGATAGCCAGACGCCACCAACCAGCGCATCACGCCTTCAAGCGAGATCGTCGAGTTGACGAACAGCCCGGTTTGCAGATCGCCGCCTTGAGCAATAAACGTTTTCATCGCCAGCTCGGCCTTGTCTGGGGAATAGCCGCAGGCCAACAGGTTCTCTTCAATGACCTCAACGCCTAACTGCCGGTGGGCATCTCTGAAGCCGCGCAGGCGTTCCGTGGTGTTATGGTCAACCCCGCGTCCCCCCACGAAGATCAGCGGCTTGAGGTAGCCTAACCGTTTTTCACAGTTGGCCAGAATTCGTAACGTCAACTCTTTGGCCCCGGCATAGTTATCGGTGATCACCGAAGGGGCGAGGGTGCCTGGCAGATCGAGATTCAGCGTTGAAATACCGGAGGCGGCGCAGATCTCGGTGATATTGTCGGGGGCGGTAGCACCGGTAGAGATGATCCAGTCAACCTGATAGGAAAGCATGGTGCGCGCCGCTTCGATTTCCAGTTCAGGATCGCGGCTGGTGCAGGTGATCACCGGAAACAGGCCGCGTTCACGGGCCATCGACTCGAACAGCTCGACGATCGAACCAAAATAGCGGTTGTCATATTTTGGGACGATCATGCCGATCATCGTCGATTTGCGGCGGCGCAGCAGGCTGGCCTGCTGATTGACGGTATAGCCTTGTTCTTCGGCCAGGCGTAGGATTTTTTCTGCCAGTTGGGCGCCGATGCGGCGTTTTTTCCAACTGCCATTGAGCACGGCGCTGACCGCGCTTGAGGAGGCTCCGGCCAGTTCGGCCAGATCGTAAATCGTCGTTTTTTTTGCTTTGAACCCAGTCACAAATTTCGCTCCCCAATTTTCTATATCTTGACAGTAAAAATAAAAAGTAGCAATTATGCTCAATCGATTGAGCGCCATCAGCAAAGGGTGTGATAGGGGGCGTAAACGTCCCCTCACCCCAACCCTCTCCCACAGGGAGAGGGGGCTGGTACGGCGTTAAGGTCAGCGGCGGTGGCACGTTTCCAACTCTTGCAAATATAAAGCTGGGTCAGGAAAAAAGGTACGTTATAACCCTTGCGAATTCGGTGCTTAAGTCAGGATCGGGAGCTAATCCGTGGCACGCTCGGTTCCCACAGGGAGAGGGGCTGGTACGGCGTTGAGGTCAGGTGCGGTGGTGCGTTTCCAACCCTTGCAAATATAAAGTTGGGGTCAGGAACAACTGCACGCTTTAGCCCTTGCGAATTCGGTGCTTAAGCCAGGCACGGGAGCTAATCCGTGGCACGCTCGGTTCCCTCTCCCTGTGGGAGAGGGTTAGGGTGAGGGGCAATATCGACAGCCAAATTCTTAACGCGATGAACTTACACGCAGTGACTTCGTCGTGATGATTTGATCTTTTGTTTAATAAAGGAACCCAACCATGACAGATTTCACCCAATTGAATTTCTCTCTCAAAGGTAAGGTCGCGGCGATCACCGGTGCGGCCTCGGGTATTGGCCTGGAGTGCGCGCGTATTTTCCTGCAGGCCGGGGCTAAAGTGGTGCTGATCGACCGTGACCAGGAAAAGCTGCAGCGCCTGACCGATGAACTAGGTGAAAATGCATATCCACTGGTCATCGATTTGCTCAACCCGCAGCAGGTTTCTGGCATGCTGCCCGGCATTCTGGCTGCTGCCGGACGCCTCGATATTTTTCACGCCAATGCTGGCGCCTATATTGGCGGCCCGGTGTCGGAAGGGGATCCGGACGTTTGGGATCGCGTACTTAATCTTAATATTAACGCCGCGTTCCGCTCGGTGCAGGCGGTGTTGCCACATCTGATCGAGCAAAAGTCTGGCGATATTCTGTTTACTAGCTCGATTGCTGGGGTCGTTCCGGTGATCTGGGAGCCGATTTATACCGCCTCAAAATTTGCCGTTCAGGCGTTTGTGCACTCCACACGCCGCCAGGTAGCGCAGTATGGCGTGCGGGTGGGGGCCGTGTTGCCAGGGCCGGTGGTTACCGCGCTGCTGGACGATTGGCCCAAAGCCAAGATGGATGAGGCTCTGGCCAACGGCAGCCTGATGCAGCCAAGGGAAGTAGCCGAAGCGGTGTTGTTTATGGTAACGCGCTCGAAGCATGTCACCGTACGTGACCTGGTGATCCTGCCAAACAGTGTCGATCTCTGATAGGTGAAAATGATGAACAATCAACAACAGGTCGTTATCGGTGTCGATGTGGGTTCAGGCAGCGCACGGGCAGGGGTTTTTGATCTCTCCGGTACCATGTTGGCGCATGCCAGCCAAGAGATTACCCTGTTCCGCGGCCCTGAAAATTATGTTGAACAATCCAGCCGTGAGATATGGCAAGCGGTGTGTGCCAGCATCAAGCAGGCAGTTGCTGCATCCGGCATTTCCCCAAGTAACGTGGCAGGCATCGGTTTTGATGCCACCTGCTCCCTGGTGGTACTCGATGCAGACGGCAACCCCCTGGCAGTCGGGCCATCTGAAGATCCTGACCGCAACATTATCGTGTGGATGGACCATCGGGCAACGGAGCAGGCCGAGCGAATCAACGCTACCGGGCATCCGGTACTTAACTACGTTGGCGGTAAAATCTCCCCAGAAATGGAGACGCCCAAGCTGCTTTGGCTGAAGGAGAACCGGCGTGCAGTCTACGATAGCGCCTGGCAGTTCTTCGATCTGGCCGATTACCTGACCTGGCGCGCCACTGGGGATCTGGCTCGTTCCGTCTGTACGGTGACCTGCAAATGGACCTATCTGGCGCATGAGAAACGTTGGGACCCGGACTATTTCCGCGCCATCGGCCTTGAAGACTTGGCAGACGAAGCGTTCCGCCGCATTGGGGATCGCATCAAAGAGCCCGGTACCCCTTGTGGCAACGGCTTGACGACAGAAGCCGCCAAAGAAATGGGATTAGTAGCGGGCACGCCTGTCGCCGTGGGCTTGATTGATGCCCATGCTGGCGGGATTGGTACCGTCGGTGTTGGCGGTGGCGTCACCAATAACCTGGCTTACGTGTTTGGCACGTCGTCCTGCACGATGACCACCACGCAAAACCCGGCGTTTGTCCCAGGCGTTTGGGGGCCATATTACTCTGCAATGGTGCCGGGATTTTGGTTGAATGAAGGTGGGCAGAGCGCAGCGGGGGCGGCGATCAAGCAGTTGGTCTCGTTCCACCCCGCGGCACCAGAGGCTGCGGAGCAGGCTAAGGCATTGGGTATTTCACTGCCAACCTTGTTGGCCGATTTGGCGCTGGCCAAAATGGTTTCTGCGTCGGAAGCGGCAAAACTCGCCAATGGTCTGCATGTGGTTCCCGAGTTCCTTGGCAACCGCGCCCCGTTTGCCGATCCCCATTCCCGTGCCGTGGTTGCCGGGTTGGGTATGGAGGGCAACCTCGATAACCTGGTGGCCCTGTATGTTGCCGGAATTTGCGGGATTGGCTATGGGCTCAGGCAAATTCTCGATGCCCAGTCCCAGATGGGCGTCACCGTTGAGCAGATCGTGATTAGCGGCGGGGCTGGTCGTCACCTGTTGGTGCGGCAGTTGCTGGCGGATAGCTGTGGCTGCGCCGTGCTGACAACCAAGGCGGAAGAGCCGGTATTGCTGGGATCGGCGATCCTGGGTGCTGTGGCGGGGAAGGTTACCACCTCGCTGGAGCAGGCGATGGCGCAGTTTTCCGAGTTGGATAGCCAATACCAACCGAATGCGGACTTCCGCCAGTTGCACGCCAATCGCTATGAGGCCTATAAGCTGTTGCAAAGTGCGGCCAAACGGATCCGTGAGGAGCTGCAATAAGTCTGGAAACTCGAGGGGCGCAGCATGCTGTGCCCCTACGTATTATCTTCTGCTGCTTCCTTCAGTAGCCATTCGCTAAATATTTCCATCGCCGGGGTCATTGCCTTCGATTTTAAATGGGTTAGCCAGTAACTGCCCATGTTGATTTCGGTAGCAAAAGGGCGCACCAGTTGCGCGGTGGCGAGTTCCCGGGCAAACATTTTCGGTGGGGCTAATGCCACACCACCGGAATGGATAGCGCTCTCGATCATCAGACGGGATGAATCAAAGATGGCGCCATTAACTCTCACCGCCTGCAGGCCAGCGGCAGCAAACCAGTTTTCCCACTCTTCAGCACGATAAGAACGCAGTAGATCCTCATGTAGCAGATCGGTAGGGGTAACGAGCCGCTTAGCTGTAGCGGGCGTACACAATACGGTCAGCGGAGCCTCAAACAGCATTTCGTTATGGGTTGATGGCCACAAACCGGTGCCAAAACGGATGGCGAAATCCAGCCCTTCGGCGGCCAGATTGACGACGTTATTGTTGGTACGCAGCCGCAGCTCGACAAAAGGATGTTCTTGCCTAAACCGATCAAGACGCGGCAACAGCCAGCCCACGGCAAAGTTGCCGACGGCGGCGACGGTGAGCACTTCCTGGAATTGCCCCCCTTCAAACTGCCGGAAGGCTTTTTCAATATGACCAAAGGCGTCGGTTAGCACGGCAAACAGCGCCCGCGATTCCTCCGTCATTTCTAAACCACGGGGTAAGCGTTTAAACAGCACCATACCCAGGCGCTCTTCCAGCAGCCGAACCTGTTGGCTAACGGCGGCCTGGGTAACATAGAGCTCCAGCGCTGCCCGTGTAAAACTCAAATGTCTGGCAGAGGCTTCAAAAGCACGTAGGGCATTCAGGGGAAGATTAGAGCGCATGGGTGTTATCCAAAAGATTTTCTTTATGCTAGAGAAAATTCTTGTCGCTTGTCAATAACGGTCTAAAAGAGGATATTTCCCGCCATCTGCAGGACGACCCACTGAGTTAATCCATTTTATGTGAGGCAAAACATGGTTAAAAATACATTACGTCAAACCACCCTGATGGTGGCTACGGTTATGCCGTTGCTGTTCGGTAGCGCACCGTTGTGGGCGCAACCCGCTAATGCCAAGGCGAATATTCAGCAGCAACTGTCTGAACTGGAGAAAAGCTCCGGTGGACGCCTGGGTGTGGCGCTGATCGATACCGCCGATAATTCGCAGATCCTGTATCGCGGGGATGAACGTTTTCCCATGTGCAGCACCAGCAAGGTGATGGCAGTGTCGGCGTTGTTAAAACAGAGCGAGACGGATAAAAATCTTTTGGCTAAGCGGATGGAGATCAAGCAATCCGATCTGGTCAACTACAACCCGATCGCCGAAAAACACCTGGATACCGGGATGACCCTGGCCGAGTTCAGCGCCGCCACCATCCAGTACAGTGACAACACGGCGATGAACAAGATCCTTGAGCATCTTGGCGGCCCGGCAAAAGTGACAGAATTTGCGCGTACTATTGGCGATAAAACCTTCCGCCTCGATCGTACCGAACCCACTTTAAATACCGCCATTCCAGGTGATAAGCGTGATACCACCTCACCGCTGGCGATGGCAAAAAGCCTGCAAAATCTGACCTTGGGCAAAGCGCTGGGTGAACCACAGCGTGCTCAACTGGTTGAATGGATGAAGGGGAATACTACCGGCGGAGCCAGCATTCGCGCAGGTCTGCCAACTACATGGGTGGTTGGGGATAAAACCGGCAGCGGTGATTACGGTACCACTAACGATATCGCCGTAATTTGGCCAGCGAACTACGCACCGTTGGTATTAGTAACCTATTTCACGCAGCCACAGCAGAATGCTGAAGCTCGCAAAGACGTGTTGGCTGCGGCTGCTAAAATTGTCACCGAAGGTCTTTGAATCGAGGATGTTCTGCCGGGCGCAGCATGCAGCGCCCCTACGTTTTAAACCCGGTGAAGGGGAGCTGGTTATACAGCGCTCCTTGTAAATCCGGTGAGGGAATGTCAGCATAAAAAAGGCCGGAAAATCCGGCCTTTTCTGATCACGCTTGGCGATTAATAATCAATGGCATCACGGATAATCGGGCAGGTCATACAGTGACCACCGCCACGGCCACGGCCCAGCTCACTACCGACAATCTCAATTACCTCAACCCCTTCTTTGCGCAGTTGGGTATTGGTTTTGGTATTACGGTCATAAGCCAGCACCACCCCAGGAGAGAGCGCCACCATGTTGTTGCCGCTGTCCCACTGTTGGCGTTCAGTGTCGTAGTCGTTGCCTTCGGTTTCCACCACCCGCAGTTTTTTCAGGTTCAGTGCTCCGGCAATGGCTTCAACAAAGGTGCCTTTATCGCGGCTCAGCTTCATGCCGGTTGGGCCATCATCCGGGCGCAGTGAGAAGGTTTTGATCTGATTGACGATAGCCGGGTAGAGCGTCACCACATCACGGTCGCAGAAGGTAAATACCGTATCCAGGTGCATGGCGGCACGCAGTTTCGGCATGGCGGCAATCATCACCCGTTCAACGCCGGAATGTTTGTTGGCAAACAGCGCGGCGGCCAGTTGGGTGATCGCCTGATGCGAAGTACGCTCACTCATCCCAATCAGCACCGTTTTGTTGCCGATCGGCATCACGTCCCCACCTTCGAGCGTGGCGGTACCGTGGTGCACCGTTGGGTCCCCCCACCAGACGTTCACATTGGCTTCGCCAAAGTCTGGGTGGAACTTGTAGATCGCCGTGGTCAGAATGGTTTCTTCGTGACGGGCAGGCCAATACAGTGGGTTCAAGGTCACGCCGCCGTAGATCCAGCAGGTGGTATCACGGGTATATAAGGTATTCGGCAGCGGTGGCAGCAGATATTCGGTAATGCCTACCGCTTCACGGATCAGCTTCAGCTCTTCGTGGTCGGCATAACCTTCTTTAGCCAGCTCGGTAGTGGAAAGGCCACCGATCAGTACCTCCGCCAACGCCCGTGGTGCCAGGCCATCCAGGAAGCTGCGGGTTTCATTCAAGATCCCCAGCGACACTTCATTAGGCACAATCTGCTGATCCAGGATCCACTTTCTGGCTTCAGGCAACGCCAGGGTTTCGGCCAGCAGGTTGTGCATTTCAACCACGTCTACGCCGTGTTCACGCATCTTGGTCATGAAGTCAAAATGGTCACGCTTGGCGCGCTCAACCCACAGCACGTCATCAAACAACAGTTCATCACAATTACTCGGCGTCAGCCGGTTATGCGCCTTGCCAGGGGCGCAGACCATGACTTTATGCAATTTCCCTACTTCTGAATGAACACCAAACTTGGACTGCGTCTTTTTTTTAGTCGACATAATGTCTTGCCTCGATCAGATTGTGATAACGCCAGTGGCAATGCTGTAGATTGCAGCCACGGCGGCGACCATAACGATTACAAAGAGCCCCATCTCGGCCGGGGTGAACACTTTTGCGTGCTGTTCACGTTTGGCCATAATGTATAGCAGCGTGCCTGGGCCATAGATGATGGCGGAGAGCAGCAGATATTTCATACCACCGGCGTACAGCATCAGCAGTGCGTAGAAGGTGGCTATCAGCGCGAAGATCAGATCCTTTTTATGATCGCGTTTATCGGTTTCGTAGGTTTCGCCGGTCATGGCCAGCTTCAGCCCATAGGCACCTACCAACAGATAAGGGATCAGCGTCAGGGAGCTGGTCAGTTCGAGCGCCAGTTGGAAGGCGTAATCACTAAACAGCGTCAGGATTAAGAACACTTGAATGGTGATGTTGGTCAGCCAGACGGCGGAAGAGGGCACCGCATTGCTGTTTTCGGTGGCGAACACCTTCGGCATACTCTTGCTTTTCGCGGCGGAAAACAGCACTTCTGCCGCCAGCAAAGACCAGGAGAGATAAGCGCCCAGTACCGAAACAATCAGGCCCACGCTGATGAAGATCGCCCCCCAGCGCCCAACAATAGCTTCCAACACGCCCGCCATCGAAGGTTGGCGCAACGCCGCCAGATCGGGACGGAGCAGCACGCCGTAAGACAGCATGGTGATCAGTACCAACAGGCACAGCACCCCGATGAACCCCAACACCGTGGCAATCCCCACGTGGCTGCGTTCTTTGGCATAGCGGGAATAGACGCTGGCGCCTTCAATCCCCAGGAATACGAATACCGTTACCAGCATGGTGCTGCGCACCTGGCTGAACAGGGATTCGGGTTCCGCGGTCGGGACGATAGCGGCAGCGGCATGACCTACATAGCCGTAGTCGTTAAGGTGAGAGAGATCGCCCACGCTTGCCAAAGAGGCTGCTGAGGCTGCGGTCTCTGGTGTTCCCCAGAAGTTGAGTGCAAACACGTCACTTTTGAAGGCAAAGATCAGCACAATGATAAAGATGAGGATCGGCAGGATTTTGGCGATGGTGGCAATGGTGTTGATCGCCGCAGCGCTTTTAACCCCGCGCAGTACCAGAATGTGGAATCCCCAAAGAATGACCGAGGCAAACAGCACCGCAGGAATAGTATTGCCGTCGCCAAATATCGGGAAGAAGGCCCCCAGAGTGGATTTGATCAGCACAAAGTAAGAGACGTTACCTATACAGGTCCCGGCCCAGAAGCCAAGTGCAGAGGCAAATCCCAGATAATCACCGAATCCGGCTTTGGCATAGATAAACACGCCGGAATCGAGATCGGGTTTACGTTGCGCCAGCGTTTGAAACACAAAGGCCAGCATTAACATCCCGCCGCCCGCAATACACCAGGCGATAATGGCACCAAACCCTCCCGTAGCGCGCCCAAAGGTGGCCGGTAAAGAAAATATACCGGCCCCTATCATGGAGCCCACTACCAGTGCGGTGAGAGACCATAGGGACAATTTATTCGTTGATGAGCTCGTCATGGTTTTCCTTACTGACACCGAGTCAAATAAAGTATTGCGTAATTAAAGGATAACGTTACCAACCGACTTACGATTAAATCATAGTCATAACCGGCAAATTTTCCTGTCGCAAATAACTTTTTTCTTCAACATCAGCACAGTTGATTCCTAAAGTTGGGTGATTTCATCGCGCGGCGGAATAAAAAACCAAACGCGAGAATATTCTTGATTAACAATCATTTAAAGATAGTGAAATCAACGGAAATGCTTTATTTTGGCGTCTTGTAACTTGCGGGTAGAATTGTGTTATTTAATAAAATCAATAGGATAACTAAGTGTGGTGGCTGTTGGTGGATAGGGGCGTCCATGAGCTTTAAGCATAAAAACGCAGGTTGTATAAAGATAGTTAATATATATAAAACTTGCCTATTGGTTTCTAGGAATACTCTTATGATATGAATGATCGTTCGGCTTAGGGTTAAATATGCGCGTTGTGCAGCGGGTGTTAATGTACTAAGATTATTTTTATAAAAAACAGTAGGGTGTGTCACATCAACCCGGTGATGGATGGAAAACCATGATCAACAGTGTCAGCCAGCAGGCATTAAAGAGTTTGAGTTGTTTTGCCGCCGTCACCTTCTTCTCGACCAGTCAAATGTGCGATTTCGAGTGTTTCCTCCATGCGAATACCATGGGGGTATTGTACTTTGTGTCTATTATCGCCAAGCCGTTGTTTTTCATCATTATCGGTTATATGGATGAGGTGGAGAAACTTACCAGGCAGGAGATCATGGTGAAAATCAAATCCATTATCCTGATCATGATTTTCTGGAACATTGTTTCATCCTTGATTAAAACCCAATACATTCATCAGGGATATATTCTACAAAACGGCATATTATTGAATATGGGGATCATCTATTTAATTTACCCCATTATTCTTAAGGGTATTAAGCATTTGAAAATCACTGCGGGCGTGTTTGCCGGGCTGGTTGCCATTATTGCCCTGTTGGATATTTTCAGCCCGCTCGATACCCAAGATGACCCGCTGTTTATCTCCAGCTATTCGTTTATTTGGGTCTGGGGCGGCTACTACATTATTGGCCATGTGCTGGGGGAAGCGCCGGGTCGCAGGTTCACCAAAAAAACCAGTGTGCTGTGGGCCGCCAGGCTGCTGGTGATCCCCATCGGTATCTCCATGTATTTCTACGAACTTTACCTATCAACCCATACCCAGATCAGCGTCGCCGGCTGGTTTGTGTTGGAGCACCTGCACCTGTTGGCTATGAGCCTGGCGCTGTTTATCCTGTTTGATAATATCGCCATCAAGAGCCGATTGCTTACCCGCGTCGTGGAGTTTATTAGCCCGGCGATGGTGGGCGTCTATATCGTTCACTACAGCGTGTTCTATTTCATTACTACGCTGTATGACTTCAATGACGCCACGCTTAAATTTACCTTGCTGGTCCTGGTTTTTGTTGCCTCGGTATTGATTTCACGGTTGTTGCTACTCAACCGCTTTACGGCTCGGATTATCTCCTTCTGACGGGGCGGCCACCGGGATATGGCGAATATTAAAACCGGTAATACCTAGTGCCAGAGTGATCAGCGGGGCGGCAATATTAAAGATGGCAAACGGCATGTAGGCCATGGTCGAGACCCCCAGTACCGCAGCCATATAAGCCCCGCAAGAGTTCCATGGGATCAGCGGGGAGGTGACAATCCCAGCATCCGAAACGATGCGCGACAGATTCTCTGGCGCCAGCCCTCGCTTGGCAAATTCGGCACGGTACAGCCGGGTGGGGAGCAGCAGCGCAATATACTGATCGCCCGCGGCAATATTCAGCCCAATCGCGGTAGCAACCACCGAGGTAAACAGCTTGCCCACGGTTCTGGCCCGCAGCAGCAGCGGCGTAACCAGTTTGTTCAACAGGCCGAAGTCATCCACCATAATGCCAAACGTCACCGCGCCAATAATCAGCCAGATCGTAAACAACATGCTGTCCATACCGCCGCGTGACAGCAGGGCGTCAATCTGCTCAATACCTGAGTTCTCCTGAAAACCAGTTGCCATCGCCAGCCAGGCCGCCTTGATGGCCAACAGCGGGCTGGCAAGATCGGGCTCGACAACAAAGCGTTCGATCACCTGCGGTTGCATAAAGGACGTCATGATCCCCGCCATCAAGGCTGAGCACATGATGGCCAACGGGGCTGGTACCTTGGCGACCGATAATGCCAACAGGAAAAGCAGCGGCAACAGGTTCCAAGGTGTGATGTGGAACAGTTCGTTAAAGCGGGTCAGTTCGTTGTTGGTGATGGTGGCATCAAAGGCGCTGTGCTGATTTAGCCCTAACAGGATAAAAGCGATCAGGGCAATGACCGCCGCCGGAATGGTGGTCCAAAGCTGGGCGCGAATATGTTTATACAATTCGACGCCGTTGAGCTGAGCGGCCAATACGGTACTTTCAGACAGCGGCGAGATCTTGTCACCCACGTAAGCCCCGGAAATCACGGCTCCAGCCGTAATTTCTGGTGATATTCCCAGCATATTGGCCAGCCCAACCAACCCGACTCCCAAGGTGCCCGCCGTGGTCCAGGAACTGCCAATACTTAAAGAAACGCCAACGCAGACCAAAAAGGCTATCGGATAGAACCAGTTGGGGGTGATCAATATAATGCCGTAATACACCATGGTAGGAATGGTGCCGGACATGTTCCAGGTGCCAATCAGCGCCCCGACGGAAAACAGAATAAAAATGGCCCCGGAGATGGTGGCAATGCCTTTGCGGCCGGACTCGGAAACCTCCTCCCAGCTATGGCCATTCTTCAAGATGACCATAGCGGTGATCATGGTGCTGAGGATGATGGCCACCTGCAGAGGGCCGTTGACGGCTTCAAGTCCAAACAGAGCAACGGAAGATCCGACCAGCAAAATCAACGTGACTATCGGGAGTAGAGCATCCAGATAGCTTGGGGCTTTAACAGGGCGGGGAGTTTTAGCTGATTTGCTCATGGGCACGGCTCCACAGACAGTTAAGACAGGAGAGTTCAGGCAACGGCGATACCTGCGGTAGCTACTGCGGTAAGTATAGCCATGGGCGGCATAGGGCAATGATTATTTTCACTATTGCGGGTCAGAGTTGAAGCTCTGTAAACGTGCCACGATCTGCCGATCCAGTGGCAGACAGCGGAAATCGGTCATGATCTGCAGCTCTGCCGCCGAATTGAGGGTGGTAAGGTAGCTTTTTCGGAACTCGGTTGGCGTCATGCGGCAATATTTGTTAAAGGCAAAAATCAGCTGCTTGTGGCCGCTGAAACCGCAGGTGTAGCTGATGTCGGTGATCGGGATAGTCGTGTCTTTCAGCAGCAGTTTGGCCTTATTAATTCTGATCATGGTCAGATATTCTTTAAAGTTGTAGCCGCTGATCTTTTTGAAGATACGGGAAAAGTGGTGGTAGCTGACGCCAGCGTGCTCGGCAATGGTGGCCAGGTTGAGCTCATCGTCAAAATGCTGGTTGATAAACTCAATGCCGTATTTGACCAACTGTTGGTCTTTTTTCCTGACGCCAACCTGCTGTTGGTCTGCCTGGTTTGGCGCTGCGGCGGCAAGCGTGCCCAACAGGTGATAAACCAGGGCTATGCGGGTAAACGAGGGTTGTGCCGTGACCAGGTTATCGAGCAGGGCGATCACGGCGTTGCTAATCTGCTGCTCTGATGCGTGCTCGCCCTGATTAAACATCAGCGGGGCCGGGTGGGTCTCATCAAACAGATGGGGGGAGAACTGGATGGTCAGCAGTTGACTGTTTGGGGCGCGAGCCTCAAGGGAGTGGATTTCGTCCGGGTTGATATACAGCATGCTGCCCGCACTGGCCACCGAGGTGGCATGGCCTAGGGTCACGGAAAACTCGCCGGACAAGATGCAGATCAGCTCCGGGGCCGAGTGCCAATGGGGCTCGCAGTAGTAAACCTCGGCGGCGAAGACGTTGAGCTTTTCGGCGTCAAACGAGATCAGCTCATAGCCGCTGCCTTCATGGATCGCTGCTTGCGCCTGCCGATGGGATTGCGGCTTGGGTTGTCGCGTAACAGAGAAAGGAAACATCGGCTTATTTATCCCCTGAGGTTGGTGATGAAAATACGGGTGTGGGATCTGTCTCCCTCACCCTACCCCTCTCCCCAAGGAGAGGGGACAGCCCGTGCCACCGCGTGATCCCTGTGCTCAACCTTTGCATCGAACCAACACCTCATACCTATCGCTCTTAACCAAATTACATCACCGTACCAGCTCCCTCTCCCTGTGGGAGAGGGTTGGGGTGAGGGGTCACACGGAGGCAGGTTCCGCTAATGCAGCCTCCAACTCCTGCTGAGTAATAGCAATAGCCAGGAACTCCGTCAGGGCGATAAACAGGCCGCAGAACAGATCCGGAGCAATCGCGATGAGCTTTTCGCGCATCAGCGCCTCCGGCAAGCCGTTTTTGCTGACCAATAGCTTCACCACTCGGTCAAAAGCCGGCGGGGTAGCAATCAGCTGCTGCAACGAATTATCCACCTTTAGCGGTAAATAATAGGGCTTGGCGCACAGCTTGACCACCGTGCTCAGCGCGATATCCCGCGAAGAACGCGCCACGTGAAGCTGGTACTCGCCAGGATCGACCACCCAAGCGGCCATGCCTGGATGGAAACAGGCAAAATCCGGCCATTCCAGCGTCATGGTCACCGTTTTGCTTTCGCCCGCCTCAAGGTGCACTTTGGCGAAGGCTTTCAACGCCAGCACTTCACGTGCCAGATCTCCCTGTGGTGCACTCAGGTAAAGCTGTACGATCTCTTTACCGGCCCGATCGCCACGGTTGGTCACCTCAACGCTGACGGTTAAGGCTTGCCCCTCCTCAAGTTCAGTGACCGAGGTCGCCAACTTGGCATAGCTAAATTCGCTATAGCTCAGGCCAAAACCGAATGGGAACTGCGGCGTCAACTTACGTCGGTCGTAGTAGCGATAACCTACATACAATCCTTCGCTGTAGTGATGGCGCAGGTTTTCCCCTGGGTAATCGAGCCAGGCCGGAGTTTCTTCCAGTGTATTGGGCACCGTGACCGTTAGCTTGCCACAGGGGTTGGCCCGGCCAAACAGAATATCCGCCACAGCGCGTCCCATACCCTGGCCCGCAAAGAAGGTCTCCAGCAGGGCTTTGCAGTCTGATAGCCAAGGCATCACTACCGCATCGCTGTTAGCCAATACGACCACCACATTGGGCTGTCGTTTGGCTACCGCGCGGATCAGCGCTTCATGGCTAGGCAAGATATTCAAATCCTGGCGATCGCCATTTTCGCCATCTTCGCCAATGGCAGTGCTGACGAACACCACGGCAACGTCTGCCTTGCTGGCTAGCTCAACCGCATGTGCCTGCGCATGCGGATCTACGTGATTATCATCCGGGGTGCCGATGGCATAGTCGATCTGGAAGTCGTTACCTGCCACCTCGAAAATTTCGTCCAGCGGACGATCGAGCATGTAAGGCACGGTGGTAGCACAACCCGAGCCCTGGATCACTGGCTCCTGCGCCGGTTTGCCTAATACGGCGATGGTGGTTTTCTTGCCGGCTTGCAGCGGCAGGATATTACCTTCGTTTTTCAATAACACTATCGATTCGGCAGCCAATTGCTGTGCTAACCGGTGATGTTGCGGGTAATCGGCCTTGGTGCCCGGCTTGCGGTGGCGCTGCACCTTGTCGATCAGGGTTAACATCCGCAAGCAGGCAGTATCGAGAACCTCTGAAGGGATCTCTCCGCGTTCGATCGCCTGCAACAGTTCCTGTTTATCACGCTGGGTTTCCGGCATGGCCAGATCGTTACCCGCCAGCAAGGAAGCGGGGCGGTCTTTGATGCCGTACCAGTCGGACATCACCAGCCCATCATAGCGCCACTCATTGCGCAGCACTTCGGTCAGCAGCCAGTGGTGTTGCGACGTTTGCACACCATTGAGCCGGTTATAGGACGACATCACCGTCCAGGGGTTGGATTTGTCGATCGCTCGCTTGAATCCCGAGAGGTAAATCTCGCGCAGCGCCCGTTCTTCCACCACCGAGTCCATCTCGGTGCGGCGGTATTCTGAATTGTTGGCGGCAAAGTGCTTCAGGCTGGCCCCCACGCCACCGTCCTGCAGCCCGTTGATCAAGGCTGCGGCCACGTCACCGCTGACCACCGGATCTTCCGAGTAATATTCATAGCCACGGCCTGCCAAAGGCGTGCGGCGAATATTGATCCCCGGACCAAGCAGAATGCCGACGCCCAACTCCTGGCACTCTTTGGCCAACGCCTCGCCCATTTGGTACACCAGATCCACGTCCCAGCTACAGGCCAGGGTGGAACCATTCGGGAAACAGGTGGCCGGTTTGGATTTGCTGAACAGCGCCTCAGAGCCGCCTTTTTGTTCTTCCTGCTCTACCTCGCCTGCGCTTTGGCCAATCACGGCGAGGAAATCGCTAATGTGCCAATTTTCCCCCTGTTCGATCTGGCTGGTGCTGTAACGGACACCGTAGGTGCCATCCGTCATCACAATGTCGCTAATACCATGCTGCGGGAAGCTGGCCGTGCGCCACAAACCGCTACCGCTGAGTAACGCCACTTTCTCTTCGGCAGTCATGGTGGCAATGATGGCGTGGAAATCTTTTTTCATAGGATACCTGCTGGTTACTGCGCGCTAGCTTTGCGCAATTCAATGTCTTTGATGATATTCCGGTAGGTGTGCTCATCCAGCTTGTAGAAGAAGATAAACAGCATCCCCAGGGCAAACATCAGGCCAGGAAACAGCGTCATCATCATATTGATGCCGTTGAGCGCGTTGGCGCTGATATGCTCGGACGAATAGTCAAAGTAATCGAGCATCAGGCCAGCACAGCCGCCGCCAATCGCCATGGCAATTTTGGTGATGAAATTAAAGAAGCCGTAAATTGCCCCTTCGGTACGTACGCCGTGTTTCCATTCGGCATACTCAACGGTATCGGCAATCATCGACCACATCGCGACAAAGCCCATCCCCAGGGTAATGCTGTACAGGCACACGCCGGTCATAATCAGGTAGGCGTTATCTCCCGCCAGGAAGTATTGGAACAGTAAGCCGACAATCCCGATCAGCAGCCCCAGCTGGACCATTTTCTTTTTGCCCATCAGGCTGATGATCTTTTCTGAGATCACCGTACCCGCCACATAGGCCGCAGATTGGATCATGAAGAACTTGGCGGTAAAGCTTTCATCCCCCAGGGTGTATTTGATGAAGTAGATCGCAATAGCCATCCACACCGTATAGGCGATATAGAAAAACACCGTGAACAGGGAAAGATGGATTAACGGTAGGTTGCCGGAAACGGCGGTGATCATCTCTTTAAGCGTGGGAGCCTTTTGATCTGGCAGGCTTTTCACCCGCTCTTTGGTCATGCCAAAGCAGGCCAGGAAGAAGAAGGTGGCCAACAGGCTAAAGCAGCTGACGGCAAACACATAGCCCATCTTCTGATCGGTGAACTGTGAAATCAGCACGTCGGCAGTGGTCGAGACAATCAGGTAACCGACGATGGCCAATACAAAGCGGTAAACCGACAGCGAAGCCCGCGAGCCTTCGTGCTGGGTCAGCATGTTGGTCATGGCTGAATAGGGCGTATTGACCGCCGTGTAGGCCAGGCAATAGAGGGTGTAGGTGATCAGCGCGTAATAAAATTTATAGTCACTGTCGAAGGTGCTGAAACACAGGACCGTCAAGATCCCCAAGGGCACTGCACCGTACAGCAGGTAAGGGCGCAGCTTGCCGTGCCGGGTTTGGGTTTTATCGATAAAGTAACCGACAAAGATATTAAAAACGGCATCCAGCACCCGGGCGATCACAAAAATCAGGCTCGCCTGTACCGCGCTGATGCCGTAAATATTGGTATAAAAAAACAGTAAGAACAGGGAGACAAAACCAAACGACAGGTTGGAGGCCAGATCGCCGAAGCCATAGCCAATCTTTTCCCGTACGCCGACCTTCACATAACTGTCTGAGACGATTTCTGTTGTTTTCATTCTGCTTACTCACTCAGGTTGATTCGCCTTGAGTATACCGAGAGCGCCAAGGGTGGCTTGCCAGCGGTTGTTTATACAGTTCCTATTTTTTGCTCGCCCCCGGCTTTGTCGCGGAGTTGTGAGAAAGCTCACAGGTATTGCTAAATTCGACCGTAGGGGCGCTGCATGCTGCGCCCGATTCTGACATATGGCGTTTGATGCACTTATAAACTGCATACCCTGCGTCTTCCGCCATGTCATGGTTTGCCATACGCTGACTGACAAGTTAATTCAGGAATCAGCCAACCATGAAATCCTCCGTACCCAATGTCTTGCCCACACCCCAATCGGCCCTGCGTGGCGGGCTAATCAGCCTGGCCTTGCCAACGCTGCTCTCCTCTCTGGGTAGCAGCATCACCAACGTCAGTCTACCTACATTAGCGCAGGTGTTCGGCGCTTCGTTTCAAGATGTGCAATGGGTGGTGATCGCTTATCTGCTGGCAATCACCACGCTAATTGTGGGCGTCGGACGGTTGGGGGATATCATCAGCCGTCGCACGCTGTTACTGGCCGGTCTCGGCCTGTTTATGCTCGCCTCACTGGGTTGTGCTGTCGCTCCTACCATCTGGTGGCTGATTGCGGCCCGTGCTGCGCAAGGGTTAGGGGGCGCAGTGATGATGGCCATCACTCTGGCGCTAGTTGGCGAAACCATCAGCAAGGATAAGGTCGGACGGGCGATGGGGCTGCTCGGCACCTTATCCGCAGTGGGGACCGCGCTTGGCCCTACGCTGGGGGGCGTCTTGATTGCCGGGTTCGGCTGGCAGTCAATTTTCCTGATCAACCTGCCGCTGGGGGGCGTCGCGCTGTTTTGCGTTTATCGTTATCTCCCGCAAACCGATCCGCAGCAGGTAACGAAACAGGCGCGTTTTGACTTCGTCGGAATGGCCTTGCTCGGTTTGACGCTGGCGCTATTTTCGCTGGCCATGACGTTGGGGCAAGGTCATTTTGGCTCACTCAATAGCCTGCTGCTGTTGGGAACCGCCGTTGCGGCCAGCGCGTTCGTCTGGGTTGAGAGAAAAGTGGCGAGCCCGCTGGTCCAACTGGCCCTACTGCGTCAGCCAATCCTGAGCAGCGGCCTGCTAACCAACATGCTGGTGAGTACGGTGATCATGACATCCTTCGTGGTAGGTCCGTTCTATCTTGCACACGGGTTAGAGTTAGCGCCACAACAGGTTGGCTTGGCAATGTCCGCTGGGCCGCTGATTGCCGCATTGGCGGGTGTGCCATCGGGATATCTGGTCGACCGCTTCGGGGCAGCGCAGATGATTAGCCTGGGATTACTGGGAGTTTGCCTGGGGGCATTAACCTTATCGATGATGTCACCTACGCAGGGCGTTTTGGGCTATATCTTGCCGATATGCCTGATCACCGCAGGCTATGCCTTGTTCCAGGCGGCCAACAACACGGCGGTGATCAAACAGGTTGGCATTGAGCGGCGTGGGGTGGCTTCTGGTCTGTTAAATCTGGCTCGCAACCTTGGTTTTATCATCGGGGCCTCCGCTATGGGGGGGATATTCGCTTTGGCCTCGGCAACTAGCGATATACAGTTGGGGAGTGCGGCAGGTTTACAACTGACCTATCTGGTGGCCGCCGTTTTAGCGGGACTGGGGTTGTTGATGGTGCTGTGGAGCCAGTTTTATCGCCGGGGCCAGCCTGCTACACAAGAGTGACGTTGTCACAGATGCGGCTGCCACCGACATCTCTTTCACAATGGCTCGCGGCCGAGCTACGATGATGTATCTGGCCCAGCCTAACCCGCCTGGCTGGCGTGTCGGCTGATCCCGGAGCCCCATAATCAGCAGGCCCACGATCTGTTTATTGGCGAAGTAACCGGGGCCTGGTCCGATACGCGGGTATTTAAAGATGGCCACTGGCATTTTGACACCGCCGAACCTGCACTACGAAGCCTGCACTATATTGCCGGTGGGCAGTTCTACGCTATCGGTGAATCGCTGATGGCCAAGGTGAAGTGATCCGATCATTTAGCGAATCGGCGCGATCCCGCCACGCAGAGGATAATCCCCAGCGTGGTGGCCAACATCAGCAGGCTGACGGGTTCATGCAGTAAGCCTGCTGCCAGCGCCAGGCCAAAAAAGGGCTGCAGCAATTGCAGTTGGCCGACGCTGGCAATACCGCCCTGAGCCAGACCCCGGTACCAAAAGATAAACCCGATCAGCATGCTGAACAGCGAAACGTAGGCCAGACTTATCCAGGCTGGCAGGCGGATAGCCTCCAAGGATGAGGGTATCAGCAGCAGTGAGGTCGCCAGCATCACGGGTAATGCCAACAGCAGAGCCCAACAGATCACCTGCCAGCCTCCCAGCTCTCGCGACAGTTTAGCCCCTTCGGCATAGCCCAACCCGCAAACCACCACCGCAGCCAGCATTAAGGAATCCCCGGTCAGCGAAGCGGACACTCCCTGAGCAAACGCAAAACTCATCACCAACAGGCTGCCGATAATGGAAAAGAGCCAGAAAGCGGGACGAGGGCGCTCACCACCCCGTAGCACGCCAAATATCGCGGTGGCCAAGGGCAGCAGGCCGAGAAAGACGATGGAATGGGCCGAAGTCACATGCTGCAACGCCAACGCGGTCAACAATGGGAAGCCCACTACCACGCCCAATGCAACGATCATCAGGGAGAATACCTGATCGCCTCGTGGCCGCTGTTGTTTAAACAGCCCTAACAGCAGGAACGCGAACAGACCCGCGATAGAAGCACGAGCGACGGTAAGAAATAGAGGATCAAAACTGAGCACGGCGATTCTGGTGGCGGGGAGTGAACCACTGAAGATCACCATGCCCAAAAAGCCATTGAGCCAGCCGCTGGCGTTATTTTGCTCGATCTTCACCTGCATGGGACACCCTTATTTTCGACGCTGGAGGATTGTGGATCGGCATGTTATGCCGCAAAATCATGACAATCAAAAAATTGTCATGGATACAAGTTGCTATGGCACGAGCCCGTTACAAATCGCTGGTCGATAGTTTTGCCGCTGATATTCGCGCAGGGCGTCTTACGCCAGGGACTCGTTTACCCACTCATCGCCAGCTTGCCGCCCAGGAACGCATGTCGTTGGTCACTGCCTCACGGGTGTATGCGGAACTTGAAGCGATGGGGTTAGTCAGCGGGGAAGCGGGTCGGGGGACCTTTGTCCGGGAGATTTCGTTGCCGCCGGGTTTGGGCATCGATCAGCAAGCCGTCGCCACGGACATGCTCGATCTGAACTTCAATTACCCGACGCTATCGTCACAAAGCGAATTGCTGAGAGCAGCGTTGCGTCAGTTGGCTTCCTCCGGTGATCTGGACGCGTTGCTACGCTATCAACCCCATGCAGGTCGGCCACACGAGCGGGCGGTCGTAGCCAGACATCTGAACCACCGTGGCTTAAACCTGGCGGCAGAGAACGTTTTGCTGGTAAATGGCGCTCAACAAGGGTTAGCCATCACCGTGATGGGGCTGTTGCAACCGGGCGACGTGGTCGCGGTTGATGCCTTGACCTATCCGGGTTTTAAAATCCTGGCCGAGAGCTACCATCTTGAGTTGGTCGCCATTCCCGCGTTGAGCGATGGCCCTGATTTGGCGGAACTTGAACGGTTATGCCAGCGCCGCCCGGTGCGAGCCGCTTACTGCATGCCAACGCTGCATAATCCGCTTGGCTGGGTGATGAGCGAGCCACAGAGGCACCGGTTGGTGGCGCTGGCTCGCGAACATGGGCTGCTAATCATCGAGGATGCCGCGTACGCCTATCTGGCAGAGCAACCGCCATTGCCGTTAGCAACTCTAGCCCCTGAATACACGGTATATATTTCCGGTTTTTCAAAGAATGTCGCGACCGGGTTGCGTGTTGGCATAGTGGCTGCCCCGGAAAAATGGATCCCCGCATTGGAACGAGCCATCAGGGCAACCACCTGGAATACCCCGGCGATCATGACCGCGATTCTGTGTGAGTGGATCGAAGACGGCACCGTTATGCGGCTTGAAGACGAAAAACGCCAAGATGCCCGGTTACGTCAGTCAATCGCCAGGGAAGCACTGAGCGAGCTGAACTATATCGGCCATCCTGATTCGTATTTTTTGTGGGTGCCCTTGCCAGAGGAGGTCAGGGCGGATCGCATCGCCGCTGCCTTGTTAAAAGAGCGTATTTCGCTCTCTACCGCAGAACCTTTTGCTACCTCTGCTCATGTGCCACATGCCCTGCGTTTGGCGTTGGGTTCGCTGCCGCTGCCAACCCTGCGACAGGCATTAGAAGTGGTCAGCCGGGTGATCCAACTTCACTCTTATCTTTAGCCATCAGCCAGCACTAAAGTGGGTGCTCATACTGATCAAGTGGTCCCAAATTGGGAGCATTTGAACTGCTGATAAACGTCAACCCGCTCAGTATGTAGGGGCGCTGCATGCTGCGCCCGTTAATAATTAGCTTGGGGTGAATAGTCCGCCTGTTACCAATTCTGCAGCATTGCCGCTTTGTCATCCATCTGATCGCATGGCGTTTTTCCCAAATTCCATGTGGTCCCCCTATTCATAGCCTAAATATCTGATAACTTAATCCCACGCGTTATTTTATGGATAATTGATCCCCAGGGAGACAACGGTGCGTCATTTCGAATTCAAAGATGATAAATCAAACAAATTTTGGCAAATCGAGCAGTCGGACAGTGACTTAAACCTGCGCTGGGGCAAGATTGGTACGCAAGGGCAAAGCCAGACCAAGAGTTTTGATAACGAAGCCAAGGCCTCGGCTGCCATGACCAAGCTGGTGAAGGAAAAAACCGGCAAAGGCTACGTTGAAATTGCCATTGATGAAAACGCCACCATTGGCGCCACAGCGCCAAAACCGAAGGTTGAACCAGCAGAAAAACCCCGCGCTGAGCCAATAAGCGATACCCCAGCAGAAAGTACGCCTCAGGTCTCTGCTGCCACCATACTCTCGCAATCCGTTATCTCTTCGGACATCGCCAAACCTGCTGGCGAAACACCACCGTGGTTAGCCAATGGTGAACCGATTTCCTTACCGAAGAATTTAAGCGTTCAGGCATTGGCCAACCGAGCCCATCCGGGCGAAAAACCAGAGCTAAACGATAAGCAGAGCTGGATCAAGCTTCGCAACCACCTCTATAAAAGTGACGATTTTCAGACTGACTTTGACTCCTCGTCTGCGGAGTTGCGCCAGACTTATGTTGCAAGCTGGCAACGGTTGGCCGATCAACAGATGGATGGCACCATTGAGTCAGATGCGGTGTTGTTTGCCCTGGCATGCAATGCCGGTACCAACCGTTATTACGGCGACAACAAGACGGATATTACCGACTTTTTAGTGGCCAGAAAGGGATTGCCGTACGCGATTGATGTGCTGCTAATGGCGCAAGGGATCTGTGTTGAATCAAACTGGGATAGCGATGCGCAAAAGCACAGTTACTACCTCAATACAGATATCGCAGATCCGCTAAGCGGCTCGTGGATGTCCCCTTATAGCTGCGCTGAGCTGCATTTCCGTAAGTTCCTGGCTTGTGCCGATGAGGCCGAATGGCAGATTTGCGTGGATAAACTGCTCGCGGGCTTGCCACAGCTGCATGTTAGCCGCCAGCCGTTGATTGCCTTGTTACTGCCTGAACGCCCAGATATCGCGAACCGGTTAGCCGGTGAGTTGCTCCAACAGGGGGATAGTGACGTCACGCCATGGCTACAGTTGGTCGCCACCGACGAGGCTGTTCTGAAGTCGTTAGGCGTAATGAGCCGTTCTACCTATCGCCACGCTGCATTCCTTAACTGTGAATTTAGTATCGCTACGCTGATTGCAGAGCGCGGCGTTAACGCGGTGCCAATCCTGGCCTACCAGCCGGAAATCACCCTTACCGGTGATGCTCTCGCCTGTATTGGTACACCGGCGGCAATTACCGCACTTGCGCAGGTTTCCGGTCAGGGTAAAGCGTTTCTGGCGCGGTTTATCGACGCCGCACACCGCTGGCCACGGGCATCGATCCCGGCGCTTGCCGAGCTGTTGGCCTCTAACAACAAAGATAGCGGCATGTTGAGCGCCTGCTTAAGCAATCTGCTGCTGGCCAATCCTGAACAAGTGGCCCAGTTACTGCCCTGGATGAGCGGGGCAGCGCAAACTCAAGTGCAAGATTTGATTGCCCGCGTATCTGGCCCGGTTGAATTAGCCGATGAGGCTGATTTACCCCTGGTGCTGGTCAGCCCGCCTTGGCTACAGAAAAAGAAAAAACGCGAAGCGGCAGTCCTGGCACTTGAGCCACAGGTGTTGGCACCGGTACTCGATTTAACCGATGAAGAGAAAAAAAGGTGGTTAGCGCTGAATGGCTGGGAAGAAAAACGCTATCAGGCTGCCGCAAAAAATATGAATACGCTGGCCAATGAGCTGGGTTTCCAGATTTATCAGTCAGGTAACAGAAAGAGCCAGAACGAAACGGCAGCCATTGCCATTAGAAACCGCGATACCCAGGGCCTGATCGACGCCTGGAAGGCTCAGCTTGAACAAACCAGTTGGTCAAACTTTAGTATGCGCTTTACCTCGCTGTTGCCCGATGAGATGGCACTGGCCTTATGGAACAGTTTGTCTACTCACCAATGCAGCGGTGAGGAGTATATGGTGGCCAAATTTGGTGAAGCAGCGCTACCTGGCCTGATCAACGCGGTACGCTCTCGCCCAACAGAATTGACCAATGTCTGGGGCCACGTGGGCGCCAGCGAATTGGCCCCGTTGATTGCCCGTGCCTACCTCAAGCTGAAAACGCTGCGTAGCGAAGCCCAACAGTGGTTGTGTAAATATCCGCAACACAGCGCTATCGGCCTGATCCCTGCGGCATTGGGGAAAAAAGGGGAAGCCAAAGATTGTGCAACCTCGGCGTTACGGATGCTGGCCACGCAGGGGCACGAAGCGTTGATTATGCAGACCGGTGAGGCTTACGGCAATCCAGAGGTAACCGACGCACTGCGCGCTATGCTGGATGAAGATCCGCTCGATCGCTTCCCGAGTAAAATCAGCAAATCTCCTGACTTTTATCAACCCGCTGGCTGGCGTCGTCCGTTACTGAAAGCGAGTAAAAAAGCCTTGCCGGACAGCGCGCTGGAACACTTGGGAACCATGCTGCGCTTCCCGGTAAGTGAAGGGTTGTATGAAGGGATCTATCAAGTGAAACAGGCTTGCGATCCAGACTCACTGGCGGACTTTGCCTGGGATATGTTCTCGGCATGGTTATTTGCTGCGGCACCGTCCAAAGAGGGCTGGGCATTTATGTCTCTGGGCCTGTTTGGTACCGATGACACCGCACGCAAGCTCACGCCGTTTATTCGTGCCTGGCCGGGAGAGGCTCAGCATCAGCGGGCGGTTAACGGCCTGGAAGTGTTGAATCAGATCGGATCCGACGTGGCGCTGATGCTGCTCAACGGCATCGCGCAGAAGGTCAAATTTAAAGGCTTGCAGGATCGGGCAAGGGAAAAGATTGCGGCCATTGCCGAAGCCCGCGAGTTAACCATTGAGGAGTTGGAAGACCGTTTAGCGCCGGATTTAGGGCTGGATGAAAACGGCTCGCTGCGGTTGGACTTCGGCGAACGCCAGTTTACCGTCAGCTTCGATGAAACACTCAAACCGTTCGTGCGCGATATGGATGGCACCCGCCTGAAAGATCTGCCGAAGCCGAAAAAGACCGATAATCAGGAACTGGCCAACGAAGCGGTAAACATCTTCAAGCTGCTGAAAAAAGATGCCCGCACTGTGGCTGCCCAGCAAGTGGTGCGCCTGGAAATTGCCATGTGCCAGCGCCGCCGCTGGACCCCTGAGCTGTTCGAACTGTTCTTGGTGCGCCATCCTCTGGTACGCCACTTGGTGCAACGCCTGGCTTGGGGCGTGTATCTGGTGGACGATGATTCTACTCATGGCGGCAAATTGGTGGACTGTTTCCGCGTTGCCGAAGACGGCAGCCTGACCACCGCAGAAGATGACGAATACGCCTTGCCGCAGGGCGATAACGTGCGCATTGGTATTCCGCACGCGTTGGAGTTGCCTGAGCACCAGGCGGCAGGCTTCGGCCAACTGTTTGCCGATTATGAACTGTTGCAACCGTTCGTGCAGTTGGGCCGCGATACCTACAGCCTGACCGAACAAGAGCGTGAAAGCCGTGAGCTGCTGCGCTGGAAAGGGGCCGTAGTCCCCACTGGCCGTATTCTTGGGCTGGCTAACAAAGGCTGGCGCCGTGGCGATGCCCAGGACGGCGGCGCGATCATGGACTTTATCAAACCTATCGATCGTCGGTTAGGGTTTAGCCTGTCGTTTGACCCCTGCATTATTGTGGGCATGGTCGATGAATACCCTGAACAGACGCTGGAGACGGTGGTGATCGACGACGGCCAGTATTACTGGCAGCGAACCGAAGAGCGCAAACCGTTCACTATTGTGGATGACATCGTCATTAGCGAACTGATCCGCGATATGGAAGCCCTGCGCGCCTAAGCTTGCCTTGATCCCGACGCATGTCGGGATCGTACCGCCTACCAAGAGAATCCATCCCTATGTCTGAACAACAAAAAATGCAGCGGCCACCAGCGGAAATTCAATACGCAGAACAACTTGCCCTGTTGGCAGAATTGGATAACCAGCCGCGCCCACCGGGCTGGGCACTTAGCCTGAATGCCGCTCGGCGCTTTATTCTGGGTGACGAAAAGTTAGGCATTGAGCGCAAAATTGTCGCCGACGTGGCCTCGATTGAGCGGATGCTGGTTACGCTGGCGACTGGCCGCGGCCTGATGTTGGTCGGTGAGCCGGGCACGGCCAAGTCCTTGCTGTCTGAACTACTGGCGACCGCCATCTCCGGCACCTCCAGCCTGACGATCCAGGGCGGGGCATCGATTACCGAAGATCAGATCAAGTATTCATGGAACTACGCCATGCTGATCAACGAAGGGCCTTCGCTGAAAGCGCTGGTTCCAGCACCGCTTTATCAGGGCATGCGCGACGGCAAAATCGTGCGTTTTGAAGAGATCACTCGTGCGCCGCTGGAAGTGCAGGACTGTCTACTAGGTATGTTGTCCGATCGCGTGATGACCATCCCCGAGCTGAATGATGACCATAACCTGCTGTATGCGCAGGAAGGATTCAACATTATCGGCACCGCCAACACCCGTGACCGTGGCGTGAATGAAATGAGTGCCGCCCTGAAGCGTCGCTTTGATTTTGAGACCGTATTTCCGATTATGGATTTTCAACAGGAACTGGATTTGGTGGCTACGGCGTCCAACCGGCTGTTGGAAAAGAGCGCCATTCCTCATACCGTCCCCGTTGAGGTGCTGGAACTGCTGGTCACCACCTTCCGCGATCTGCGCGGCGGTGAGAAATCAGCGGGTAAAGGCGGCGATAGCGCCATGGATCGGTTAACCGCCGTGATGTCGACCGCCGAGGCGGTGAACGTGGCCCATGCAGTAGGAGTGCGGGCATGGTTTCTTGAACAGCGCAGCGGTGAGCCAGCCGACCTGGTGGAGTGTATCGCCGGGACGGTGGTCAAAGACAATGCGGACGATCGGGCAAAACTCAGGCGCTATTTTGAGCAGAAGGTCGCGAAAAAGCCCGGTAACCACTGGCGGGCCTATTACCAAGCCAGACACCGTTTGCCTTAAAGGCGCTGCGTAATGAATAAATCACCGGAAATCATCGGTATCCGCCACCACAGCCCGGCCTGTGCCCGGCTGGTAGCGGCGAGAATTAACACGCTAAAACCGCGCTACGTGCTGATAGAAGGGCCGATGGACTTCAACTCCCGGCTCGATGAGCTATTTTTGCCCCATAAGCTGCCGCTGGCTATCTTTAGCTATGGCGTGCCGCAACAGCCTGGGCAGGGCGTGCGCAGAGGTTCGTGGTCACCGTTTGCCGAGCATTCTCCAGAGTGGCAGGCGCTGCAACAAGCGCGGGTGATCAAGGCGGAAATACGCTTTATGGATCTGCCGGCCTGGCATGCTGCGTTTGCCGATATTGCTAACCGCTACGCCGATTTAGCCGATGCCGAACAGCAGCAACGGGCAGAGGATTTTGAACAGGCACTGAGCCTGGAGCTGGGCATTCAGGGGCGCGATGCGCTTTGGGATCGGTTATTTGAAGATCAGTGCGATGTGCAGGAGTTGGAGCAACGTCTAAGCCACTATTTCGAACGGTTACGCGGAGAGGTTCCCGGTTCGCAGGGCAACCAGGATCGTGAAGCCATGATGGCCCGTTGGATCCGCTGGGCCATGGATCAACAGGATGGGGCCGTGTTAGTGGTATGTGGCGGCTATCACGCACCCGCCTTGATGAAGCTGTGGCAAAACCTCCCCAGTGAAGAACATGAGCCTGAACTGCCCGCTATAAGCCAATGTTTTGACGATTGGCAAGGCGACACTCAATACACCACCGGCTCTTATTTGGTGCCCTACAGCTATAAGCGGCTGGATGCTTTCACCGGCTATGCCTCGGGCATGCCGTCACCGGCGTTCCAGCAGTGGGTGTGGGAATTTGGCCTGGAGCAGGCCGGGCTATACGCTTTCCAGCGCATACTTGAACGGCTGCGCAAGCTAAACCTACCGGCGTCTACCGCCGATATGGGCGCGGTTTATCTACGGGTTCAGGCACTTGCGCGGCTGCGCGGCCACCAGTTGCCACTACGCAATGACTGGCTGGATGCCATGGCCGGTTCGCTGGTGAAAGAGGCGATGGATGTCCCGCTGCCGTGGACCTATCGCGGTCCTTTACGGCCAGGAACCGAGCCCATCCTGGTGCAGATGATGGCAGTTTTAGCAGGGGAGTCTCACGGCAAGCTGGCAGCCAATACGCCACGTCCGCCGTTGTTGATTTCACTGGAACTCGAATTAGCGCGGTTGGCGATAACCATTCCCTCGGAGGTCAAACTCGACCTGCTTAAACCTGAAGATCGCCAGCGCAGCAGAGCCCTGCATCAGTTATCGCTATTGACGATCCCGGGAATCCACTGCCTGAAGGGTGTTGGGCAAGCCATGTCTGGCGAGATGAGCGAACACTGGCAGCTTCGTGCGCCGCTTGAGCAGGTTGCTGCGCTGATTGAGGCGGCCTCCTACGGCGCTACGCTGGCCGATGCGGCACTGGCCAAGCTGGAAGAAGCCTTGCTGGAGCTGCACGGTAGCCAGGGGATGGTGGTAGCGCTGGTTAAATTACTGAATCAGGCGGCGTTGGCCGGTCTGGCGGATTTCAGTAGCCGAGTCGTAGAACAGCTCACTGCGGCGGTGAGCCAGGAAGGGAACTTTGAAGACCTGGGCTTGGCGCTGGAAGCGGCCCACACGCTCTATCGCCACGGTGAAAGCGTAGGTATGCAAGGATCAGCGATCTTGTTGACGGTGATCCAGATAACCTTCGACCGCGCGTTATGGCTATGTGAAAGCTATGGCAGCGTGAACCCCGCCGACAGCCATCGGCACATTGCGGCATTTCAGGCGATCCGCTTGGTGACGCGGGATCTGCTCGCGCTGCCTGATGCCGACCGCAATACGTTATTTCCCGCGCTGGAAGCCGATCGCGCGCTCACCGTTTGGCAAAGAAAAGCCGCGTCTACCGATGCCGATCCGCTTAGCCGTGGTGCGGCATTGGGCGCATTACTCAGCCTGAATGACACCCAGCCTGATACCGCATCACCGAACGCACAGCCGTTAGCGCTGCTGGCCACCCTGGCAGCCAATAAAATGGGTGATGCGCTCAGCGGATTGATTGCGTTGGCGCGCCACCAGTTGACCCAGGATTTAACCTTTGTTGACGGCCTGAACCAGTTGGTTACCGCACTGGACGACGAAGACTTCCTGCTGGCCTTACCCGCGATGCGCGGTGCATTTGCCTGGCTGCCACCAAGGGAGCGCGGTGAGTTTGCCCGCCAGATACTGGAACTCCATCAGGCGAGCCATCTACCGGTTTCGTCATTAAATCGTGAAATTACTGCCGCAACGCCGCAGGAGATTGCCGCTATGCAACAGGCCGAAAAGCGGGCACTGGAAATCCTTGGCCAATGGGGGCTGGCGTAATGGCAAATCAATTAACTCCAGAGTTACAGCGCTGGCGCTTGCTGTTAGGCGAAGCCGCCGAAGCCTCGTTGGGTGAATTAGACGATCACTATCGCTCAGTTGATAGCGCCCTGGAATGGCTGTATGGCCGGGATCCGGAACGTTTGGCCCGCGGTGAGCGCGGAGCCAGCCTGGGTAAGTCCAACCTGACTACGCCTGAGTGGATTAATGAAATTCATCAGTTGTTCCCGAAAGAGGTGATTGAACGGTTGGAAGTGGACGCGGTTGAGCGCTACGGCATTGACGATGTGGTCACCAATCTTGACGTGCTGGAACGTATTGAACCCTCGGAAGCGTTACTGAAAGCGGTGTTACACACCAAACACTTGATGAACCCGCAGGTATTGGCCGCCGCACGCCGATTGGTGGCGGAAGTGGTTCGGCGGATCATGGAACGCCTGGCACGTGACGTGCGCCAGTCATTTTCCGGCAGCCGCGACCGGCGCCGTCCCTCGCAGGTCAAGGTGGCGCGCAACTTTGATTTTAAACGTACCGTTGCCGATAACCTGCACCGCTGGAGCCCACAGCACGGCAAGCTGTTTATCGAAACCCCGGCGTTTATGAGCCGGGTTAAACGCCATAGTGAACGTTGGGACATCATCCTGCTGGTAGACCAGAGTGGCTCGATGGTGGATTCGGTGATCCATGCCGCAGTGATGGCGGCCTGCCTGTGGAATTTACCGGGCATGCAAACCCGGCTGGTCGCCTTTGATACCGCGGTGGTGGATTTGACCGCAGACGTCAGCGATCCGGTTGAATTGCTGATGAAAGTACAGCTAGGTGGCGGCACCGATATCGCCAAGGCGGTGGGCTATGCCCAGTCCTGCATCACCAATCCCCAGCGCACGATCGTGGTGGTGCTGAGCGATTTCTTCGAGGGTGGCAGCGAGAGCGAGCTGGTACGGCGGGTGCGTACCTGCATTCAGGCCGGAGCCAAAGTGCTGGGGCTGGCAGCGTTAGATCACCAGGCCAACCCACAATACGATCGTGACATGGCTAACCGACTGGTCGCGGTCGGCGCACAAATTGGCGCCATGACGCCCGGCGAACTGGCGGCCTGGCTGGCAGAAAAGGTACAAGGATGACTAAACGTTCCGATTTACTCGAACTCACGCCGGAAGCCCTGATGGCGTTAAGCAACGCGGGCTTCGTCAAGCGCGCGCAGAAAGAGGTCGCCGAAGGAAAACTGCCTGAACTGACAGAGCGTGACGACGGCTGTATTGAGGCCAAGTTCGGCGACGGCAACCAAGTCACTTTTCCGCCAGGAAAAACCTTGCGGGATGCGACCTGTAGCTGCCCGGCCAGCAGCATGTGCCGCCATCGGGTCACGCTGGTCCTGGCCTATCAGGCGTTACATGCTACCGGGTTGCCCCCAGAAGCTGACGATGCTCAGCCGCAAGAATCTGCACCGGCTTGGTCACCGGCCAGATTTAGTGAACAGCTTAGTGATGTCCCGCTCTCGGTCATTAGCCGGGCTAAAAAGCTGATCCAAGGCAGCGTCGTAGTGCAGTTGAGCAAAGGCAGCGGGGCGCAAGCCACTCCGTCTGCGCGTTTACCGATGTGTGACGTGCGATTTTTCTCCCGCAACAGCCTGGCCCATGCACGCTGTGACTGTATTCAGGAGACGATTTGCGAACATATTGTGATGGCGGTCTGGGGTTTTGAGCAGGCCGAGATCAGCCAGCCAGACTTTGAGCAGTTAACGCTGCAAATCCGCTTGCCCGACGGCGAAAAGGCGCAGGCAAACGCCTTATTCGACCAGTCAGAAGCGGTGCTATTACAAACGTCGTTGGATAAATTGCTGCTCAAGCTGTGGGCGGACGGCAGCAGCCAACCAGAGACGGCCATCAAACCGCTGATGGCGGAAGTGAGTCGCCATGCCCAGCAGCTTCAGTGGCGCTGGGTTAGTGAAAGCCTGGCGGATATTCAGCAAGGGATGGCCGATCAGCATAATCGTTCAAGCCGCTATCATCCGGTCGAATTCTTGCAGCGCATCAGCGGGCTTTCCGCCCGGTTAGTCGCGGCCAGGTGCATGGACCAACAGGCGCAGCAGCAAGCCTTACCACGCCTTCCGGCGGCAGAAATTCTTGGCCTGGGCGTCAAAGGTGAGATCCAACTGGAACATCTGAAACTGGTATCACTCGGCGCGCGTTATTGGGCCGACGAGCTGCAGGAAGGGGTGGATCTGATCTACACCGACCCGGACTCCCAGGCGCTGATGGTCATTGAACGTCAGTGGCCTAAAAATAGCGATCCACAAGGCGTGGCGACGCCGATAGGCAGCCGCAGGATTGCCGGCCACCCGGTAAAAAAACTGGCGGCCTGCCAGGTGATCACCAATGCCGCCAAGCGCCGGGCAAACGGGGCGTTAGACATTGCCAGCGGTAAGCAATATACCAGCGTGTTGCCGCTCTCTTCCCGGGCGTGGGAGCTGCTGGGGGAACCGCTCAGGCAGCCTGATGCGGCAGCGCTGAAACGTCATCTCCAGCAGGTATTGCCGGATTTTGTACGCCCCAGACAGCCGATCGAACAGCTGCATATCTTACCGGTTAGCGAGGTGCTCGACTGGTGCTGGGACCCGGCCTTGCAGTGCCTGCAGATTGATATCTTAAGCGGAGAGGATCGTGATGACAATTTGGTGACGGTGTCACTAAATTACGATAGTGCCGCCCCTCAGGCTACCGAGGCATTGGCCAGGGCAATGCTCACACCAGCAACTCCGCCACGGTTGATTTCAGGCAGGGTGAAGATCGAGTCAGGCAAGCTGTTTATCGAGCCATTGGCCGTAGCCAGTGACACCCAGATATTCTCGCTGTGCGCCGATGAGGCTGAGCCTTTCCCGATGGAACGCCAGGCCGATCTGCAACAGCGTTCAGGTATGCAGCAAGCGTTGGCAGACACTGAAACGTTGCTGGCTCAGTGGTTACAGCAGGGGATCCGGCATCAAGGAGGCCGTGGGATTGAGCGGGTGGAAACGTTGGCCGAGGCGCTAAATGGCTTTGGCCTGGTGCAGCTGTCTGCAGGGTTAAACGAGTTACCCGAGCGTATTCGTTCCAATAACCACACGGAATTAGTCCAGCGGTTGATGACGATTTATCAAACGCTGCGCCTGGTGAAAGACCGGCAGAGTCATTGACTTTGACAGCGCCATGACAGTTCGACTAAGCTTGCCCCACTCATTTGGGGAGTAGCCTTCCTTCATCAAGAAGGAGGATGTGTCAACATACTCAGCAAGTTGCTGTGGCACATCCGTCGATCAGATTGGCGAGACCATAGGGGTAATATTTCTTTTGGATTGGACGAGGAATATTACACCATGGTTTGCTACGTCCAGTCGGTATTTCCATAATGACCCTTTTTTCTGTTTTACTCTCAAATTACCTCACCAAAAAGCCGGGCAAACTGAGGGCTAAAGGATGACGCTGTCATTTTTTCAGCTCGCGATATCCTTAGTCATCATCTTGATTGCTTCTGAAATTTTCACCAATGCCCTGGAGCACCTTGGCGAAAGGTTGAAGATCTCTGAAGGGGTAACCGGATCGCTTTTTGCCGCCATTGGTACCGCCTTACCTGAAACCATGGTACCCATTTTGGCCCTGGTTGCCGGCACGTCGGCGGCTAATGTTAACGAAGAGATTGGCGTGGGGGCGATATTGGGCGCGCCGCTGATGCTGTCTACGCTGTCGATCTTTTTGATGGCGCTGGCCGTGGTAAGACGGCGGGGTATTAACGGGTCTATCACCCCTGAGCCCACGGGGTTTATACGGGATACGCGTTTCTTCCTGATGGCTTTTGTATTGGCCGCAATCGCCTTGTTCATTCCCGTGGAGATGAAAATCGCCAGGATGGGCGTCAGCGTATTGTTGGTCTTGCTTTACGTCACCTACATTGTAAAAACCTTACACGCATCGAAAAAATTAGTGGCTGAAGGCAATGGAACCGCGGCAGATAACGTTATGTTCTTATCCCGGGTAGGATTGCCCACCACGCTATTTACCATCATCCTGCAAACCTTAATTGGTTTGGGCGTATTGGTGGCAGGGGCTTTAGGCTTTATAGACGGTGTGGCCGCAGTATCGGAAAAGCTTGGCATTTCTGTGTTGCTACTTTCATTGATTATCATTCCTATTGCGACCGAATTGCCAGAGAAGGTGAACAGCATTCTATGGATACGCAAAGGGAAGGATACTCTGGCATTAGGCAATATTACCGGCGCAATGGTTTTCCAAGGCACCATATTACCCGCCATCGGGATATTATTGACGCCATGGCAACCCCGGCATGAAGTGCTGATCGGGGTGTTTATTACGCTTTCATCGGCATTCTGGCTGTGGATCAACGCCAGAAACAAAAAGCTGAAAGTGTGGATGCTATTTATTAATGGGGCTTTCTATTTCACTTATATTATCGCCTCAATCTCATTTAGCGGCTAAAAATCACCCCTCCTGAAATGCTATTGCAGCGGCCGTTGGAGCCGCTGCAGTCAGCGTAACTCTGCTCCAACTTGGTCTCTCATTGCCCGCCGTAAAAAATACTTGACCTTCCAAACGTGACAAGCCGGATAAAGGCAGCCTGCCAAACCTACTGTCGACCATCGTCGCGAAAGGTAAACCGATGCAAGTCAAAGCTATAACCCTGCTCACTGCGGCGATAAGCGCCGCGTTCATGATCTCCGGATGCGAGGAGGCGGTGCCCTCCGGCGGCGCAGCTCCCAAACCGCCTAGCGTTCCGGTGGCCGAAGTTGTCGTGCGCCCGATAACGCCTTTTGTGGAATTTACTGGCTCGCTTACTGCGGTCAAGCGGGTTGAACTCCGCCCACGAGTCTCTGGCTATCTTCAGGAGGTTAGCGTGCCCGAAGGGCGCTTGGTTAATCAGGGAGACCGGCTGTTTCTCATTGATCCTCGGGAGTTCGTAGCCGCTGTGAACGTTGCCAAAGCACGCCTACGCGAGGCTGAAGCAGCCTCGTTACTCGCCAAGGCGGAATATGCACGCGCCGAGAAGCTGTTTGCGCAAAAGGTCGTCGCTCGGGCGTTTCTTGATACCGCCACAGCTGCAGTAAACGCGGGAAAAGCTCAGGTTGATGCCGCCAAAGCCGCGCTGGATGCTGCGCAACTGGATTTGAGTTTCACCCGCGTCACCGCGCCCATCAGCGGACGTGTCGGCCAAACCCTGGTCACCGAAGGTAACTATGTTGCCAGTGGTGTGACGCCGTTGACGACCATCGTCTCGATCAATCCGCTGCATGTTTATTTTGATGTCGACGAACGTACTTATTTACGTTCTCTCGCCGCTGGCCGAACCAATGCAACTCCAGAGTCGGCAAAGGCAACCAAAGTCATGGTAGCGCTGATCGCCGACAAAACCTACTCGCGGTCCGGCCATGTCGATTTCCTCGCCAACGCTGCCGATCGCGGTACGGGAACGATGCGGGTACGCGCGGTGGTGGACAATCCGGATGGGCAATTAACGCCCGGGCTGTTCGCCAAGGTCAAAATGGAGATCGGCACTCCGCAGCCCAAGGTACTAATTTCTGACCTGTCGATTGGCACCGACCAGGGCAGCCGCTATGTGCTGGTCGTTGGCAAAGGCGATACAACAGAATACCGGCCGGTCGAACTTGGCCCGATGGCCGATGGAATGCGGGTAATCGAACAAGGTCTGCAAGCGGGTGAGCGCATCGTCGTCAAGGGATTGGTTCGCCCTGGGATGCAGATTACGCCACAGTCCGCGGCGATTGACGGTACGCCTATTGCGCTGCCGCAAACCTCAGGAGGCGCGCAATGAGCTTTCCACGTTTCTTCATCGATCGGCCGATCTTTGCCATCGTGCTCTCGGTGCTGATGGTGTTGGCTGGCACCGTTGCCTTCTTCCAATTACCGCTCAGCGAGTATCCGGCCGTGACGCCGCCAACCGTGCAGGTGACGGCCTCCTACCCGGGCGCCAACCCCAAGGTGATCGCTGAAACGGTGGCCGCGCCGCTCGAACAGGCGATCACCGGGGTAGAGGGCATGTTGTACATGTCGTCGCAATCGGCCACCGATGGCCGGATGATCCTGACCGTGACTTTCGCCCAGGGAACCAATGCCGATATGGCACAGGTTCAGGTGCAAAACCGGGTCGCCCGTGCGTTGCCGCGTTTACCTGAAGAAGTGCAACGCCAGGGCGTGGTTACGCAAAAAACCTCGCCAGATATTCTGATGGTGGTGCATCTGCTATCGCCCGATAAGCGCTACGATCCACTGTATATTTCCAATTACGCCTACCTGCAGGTGCGCGACGAGCTGTCCCGTATTCCGGGGATCAGCGACGTACTGGTCTGGGGGGCGGGTGAATACAGCATGCGGCTGTGGCTCGATCCAAACCTGATCGCGGCACGTGGGCTGACGGCTGGCGACGTGATAGCCGCGGTACGCGAGCAGAACGTACAGGTGGCGGCGGGTTCGGTCGGCCAGGCTCCCAACTCTACCGCCGCCTTCCAGGTGACTGTGAACACCCTCGGGCGATTGACCGACGAAGAGCAGTTCGGCGATATCATCATTCGCACCGGCGCGGATGGCCAGGTGACGCGCCTGCGGGATGTCGCCCGTATCGAGATGGGCGCTGATGCCTACGCTTTGCGTAGCCTGCTCGATGGTGAGCCCGCCGTGGCGCTGCAAATCATTCAAAGCCCGGGAGCCAACGCGCTGGACGTCTCGCAGGCGGTGCGAGCCACCATGCAGCGGCTTGAAGGCAACTTCCCGGCCGGACTCAGTTCGCGCATCGCCTATGATCCGACGGTGTTTGTCCGGGCCTCGCTGGAATCGGTAGCTACCACGCTGTTGGAGGCCATCTTCCTGGTGGTGATCGTGGTGGTGCTGTTCCTGCGCAACTGGCGGGCGTCGCTGATCCCGCTAATGGCCGTGCCGGTATCACTTATCGGCACCTTCGCCGTGATGCATCTGATGGGGTTCTCGCTCAACACCTTGTCGCTGTTTGGTTTGGTGCTGTCGATTGGTATCGTGGTCGATGATGCGATCGTGGTGGTGGAGAACGTCGAGCGGCATATCGAAAATGGTGAAGATCCTCCGCAAGCCGCCAGGAAGGCGATGGACGAGGTCACCGGGCCGATTATCGCCATCACCTCGGTGCTGGCCGCGGTGTTTATCCCAACCGCCTTCCTCAGCGGTTTACAAGGCGAGTTTTATCAACAGTTTGCGCTCACCATTGCCATCTCGACCCTTCTGTCGGCGGTGAATTCGCTCACCCTCAGCCCGGCGCTTGCCGGGCTCCTGTTGCGGCCACGTAAGGTGGGGATCACTCACGATCCTCGTAGCCTGCGTGGTCGTGTTGAACGGAGGTTTGAGCGGTTGGTCCGGCCTTTCCAACGCGCACCTGACGCCTATGGCAACACGGTCCGCAAGGTTGTGCGGGTCAGCGGCCTGGCCCTGGTGGTTTACGCTGGGCTGCTTGCGCTGACCTTCTTCGGCTTCAAGGCCGTACCGCCGGGCTTTGTCCCCATGCAGGATAAATATTATCTGGTTGGCATTGCCCAGCTTCCCAACTCGGCATCGCTGGATCGCACCGAGGCTGTGGTTAAGCAGATGTCGAAGATCGCACTGGAGGAACCCGGTGTTGAAAGCGTCGTGGCATTCCCGGGGCTTTCAATCAACGGTTTCGTTAACGTGCCAAATGCCGCCGTGATGTTCGTGATGCTCGACCCATTCAAAGATCGCACGACAGACGACCTCAGCGCGATGGCGATCGCCGAGCGCTTACAGGCCAAATTCGCCAGCATCCCCGACGGATTCCTTGGCGTATTCCCGCCGCCACCGGTGCCAGGATTGGGTGCTACCGGCGGTTTCAAAATGCAGGTTGAAGATCGTGGCGGTGCCGGGCTGGATGCGCTGGTTCAGCAAACTCAGCTCCTGATGCAGAAAGCCAGTGGCACGGGGCAGGTGGCCGGGCTGCTCACCAGCCTTGACGTCAATGCACCGCAGCTCGACGTCAGTATCGACCGCACCCAGGCGATGAGCCAAGGCGTTCGTCTGGCGGACGTCTTTGAGGCACTCCAGGTGTATCTCGGCTCGCTGTATATCAACGACTTCAACCGCTTCGGCCGCACCTACAAAGTCACGGCTCAGGCCGATGCGGATCACCGCATGCAAGCTGAAGCTATTGGTCGGCTGCAAGTGCGCAATGCGGCCGGGGAAATGCTGCCGCTGTCCGCGTTTGTCACCGTTACGCCAAGTTCCGGCCCGGATCGCGTGATGCATTACAACGGTTACCCCTCGGCGGATATTTCCGGCGGTGCCATGCCGGGTGTAAGTTCCGGACAGGCGGTGGCGCTGATGGAACAACTGGCGCAGGAAGTGCTACCTGAAGGCATGAGCTTCGAATGGACCGAGCTCACCTACCAGCAAAAGCTGGCCGGAGATTCGGCGCTGTTTATCTTCCCACTCTGTGTACTGCTCGCTTATCTGATCCTCGCCGCGCAGTACAACAGTTGGCTGCTGCCCCTGGCGGTCTTGCTGATCGTACCGATGTGTCTGCTGAGTGCGATCGCGGGCGTCTGGTTGGTGGGGGGAGACAACAACGTGTTCGTTCAGATTGGGTTGATCGTGTTGGTGGGGCTGGCTGCCAAGAACGCCATTCTGATTGTTGAGTTTGCACGCAGCCTCGAATCCCAGGGTTCGAGCGCACTTGAGGCGGTTATTGAGGCTTGTCGACTGCGGTTACGACCGATCCTGATGACTTCGCTGGCCTTTATTGCTGGCGTGGTTCCACTGGTGTTGGCCAGCGGCGCAGGGGCGGAAATGCGCCACTCCATGGGCATTGCGGTGTTTGCTGGCATGCTCGGCGTGACGCTGTTTGGCTTGTTCCTGACTCCGGTCTTTTACGTGGTGATGCGTGGTCTTGCCGCCCGCGTCGAGCATTATCGCTCAACATCAAAACAACGCATCAACGGGAACCAGCCATGAGAGATCGCTATCAAGCTGTGCTACTTCCTCTGAGTGCGCTGTTGTTGCTGGCTGGATGCTCGGCGGTGGGGCCTGACTATGCACCGCCATCGTCGCCGCTGCCAATCAGCTTTGGTGAGCCAACTGCCGAGCTCGGTACGGGGGCCGTCGAGGTTGAGTGGTGGCGTACTTTCGACGATCCGGCGCTAACGGCCTTGATCCAGCAGGCATTGGCCGCGAACCATGATATTGGCATCGCGGCCATGCGGCTGGAAGAGGCCAAGGCCATGCTGCGAGAGGATCGCCAGAGCTTCCTGCCCAGCGGCGGCCCCGCGCTTAGTTATGAGAACCGCCGTTGGGGAGAAGTGGAAATTTCACCTGACCAGCCGCGTCAACGCGAAAGCTATCGTGGAGCCATCGATGCCGCTTGGGAACTCGATCTGTTTGGGCGCGTGCGGCGTTCGGTGGAAGCTGCACAGGCACAAACTGGCTCACGCGAGGCGTTACTGCGTGAAGTGCAGGTGAGCGTCATTGCTACGGTGGCCGCTACCTGGTTCGAATTGCGCGGTATCGAGGCCGAAATTGCCGCTGTAACCGACATCAGGCAAAGCCAGCGTGAAAGCCTGAAGCTGGTTGAGCAGCAGGTCAACGCCGGTTCCGCCAGTGAGTTTGACCGACTGCGTGCCGAGGCGCTGTTACGTAACGTTGAGGTGGCCATGCCTGAGTTGGAACGCCGCCGGGCGGCAAGCATCAACGCACTGGCCATCCTCCTCGGCACAGTCCCTCAGTCGTTCAGGCCGCCAGCAATTGTGCCGTTGGATGATTCGTTGTCCGTACGAACTATTGCCGTGGGCGATCCCGTATCGCTCCTCTCGCGGCGTGCCGACATCGCGGTGGCGGAACGGGACCTTGCTGCGGCTACCGCCCAGATTGGCGTCGAGACGGCCGCGCTCTATCCCGAGATCCAGGTGCAGGGATCGCTCGGCTTTGTGGCTGGGAGTCTTGATGCGCTGAACGGTGCCGAGGCTCTATCGGGTTTTATCGTGCCGGTTATTCGCTGGTCGCTGCTGGATATCGGCCGCACGCGCGCCCGGATCGCCGCCAGTGAAGCCCGCAGCAAACAGGCCTTGATCGTCTATGACCAGGCCGTATTGCGTGCCTTGCAGGAAACGGACGATGCCTTTAAAGCCTATGGCGCTGCGGGCAGCACGCTTGAGCTGCGCCTGCTGGAGTCTGCGGCCAATCGCGAAGCTGCTCGTCTGCTCCAGGTGCGGTTTGCCGAAGGTGACGGTCTCTATCTGGAGGTGCTCGATGCCGAACGCGCTGACTTTGCCAGCCAGCGCGCGCTGGCCGTCGCACGGACTAACCAGCAGCTTGCCATTGTCAGCATCTATAAGGCGTTGGGCGGCGGTTGGGAAGTCTGTACCCAGACGGAACGCAATTGTAATGGGGCCAGCGGCATAGCCAATTTCCCCCCACAGAACTGATTGCTAACAGGCCTTGACCTTCCCCTGGTGGGAAGGTTTAAGCTTTTTGTTACCGAAACTTCCCAGGAGTAGAGCCATGGCTTCCGTTTCCCTCCCATCAGGTTCCAATCAAGCGGCTCGTCTGAGCCTGCCGGTCGAAGGAATGACCTGTGCATCGTGCGTTGGCCGTGTCGAGCGCGCACTAAAAGCCGTTCCCGGCGTGCAAACGGCCATGGTCAATCTTGCCACTGAGCGGGCAGATGTCACCTTTAGCGGCGTGGCCGATCCACAAGCAGCAGTTAGTGCTATCGAGAGCGCCGGTTACGCCGTCCGTGAAGAGACTACCGAACTGGCGATAGAAGAGATGACCTGCGCATCCTGCGTCGGAAGAGTTGAGAAGGCGCTGACACAACTTCCAGGCGTCCTCTCTGCCAGCGTCAACCTGGCGACCGAGCGTGCGCGGGTACGGCACCTCGCCGGGGTTATCTCCACCGCTGACCTTGAAGCGGCGGTTGTGCAGGCGGGTTACAAGGCCCGCCGTTTGTCTGCCGAAACGCCGAATGTAAACGATCAGGATACTGAACGCCGCGAAAACGAAGCGCGCGGCTTACGCCGCTCTTTGCTGATAGCGGGCATTCTCACTTTGCCGGTCTTTATCCTTGAGATGGGCTCGCACCTAATTCCTCCTATGCACCATTGGGTGCAGGGCGTGTTGGGTGAACAGACGAGCTGGTATATACAGTTTGTGCTCGCCACCCTGGTGCTGTTCGGCCCGGGCCTGCGCTTTTTCCGCAAGGGCATCCCGGCGTTGTTGCGCGGGGCTCCCGATATGAACTCGCTGGTGTCGGTGGGTACGGCAGCGGCGTACGGCTATTCGGTGGTGGCGACATTCATTCCCGAGGTGCTGCCTAAGGGAACCGCTAACGTTTACTTCGAAGCCGCCGCGGTCATCGTGACCTTGATCCTGCTTGGGCGCACGTTGGAAGCTCGCGCCAAGGGGCGAACGTCGCAGGCCATCAAACGACTGGTCGGGCTTCAGGCCAAGACCGCGCGCGTTGAACGCAATGGCGAGACCGTTGAGATCCCGCTCGATCAGGTGACCACCGGTGATGTGGTGTTCGTTCGTCCAGGGGAGAAGATCCCTGTCGATGGCGAAGTCGTCGAGGGGGCATCTTATGTGGATGAGAGCATGATCACCGGCGAGCCGTTACCCGTATCGAAGGGCGTAGGCGCTGCCGTTGTGGGTGGCACCATCAACAAGACCGGTGCTTTCAGCTTCCGCGTCACCAAGGTTGGGGCCAATACCGTACTGGCGCAGATCATCCGTCTGGTTGAGGAAGCGCAGGGCTCCAAGCTACCGATCCAGGCGCTGGTCGATAAGGTGACCATGTGGTTCGTCCCGGCAGTGATGGCTGCCGCCGCGCTGACGTTCCTGGTCTGGCTGATCTTCGGCCCGGATCCGGCGCTGACCTTTGCGTTGGTGAATGCGGTGGCGGTGCTGATTATCGCTTGCCCGTGCGCCATGGGGCTGGCTACGCCGACATCAATTATGGTCGGTACCGGGCGCGCCGCAGAACTTGGCGTGTTGTTCCGTAAAGGGGAAGCCTTGCAGGCGCTGCGTGACGTGAGCGTTATCGCCCTCGACAAAACCGGCACCTTGACCAAAGGGCGTCCAGAACTCACCGATCTCGTTCCCGCTAAAGGTTTTGAGTACAGCGAAGTGCTGGCTCTGGTTGCGGCGGTTGAAACCCGCTCTGAGCACCCGATCGCCGAAGCGATTGTGCTGGCCGCCAAACAGCAGGGCATCACGCTGGCCACCATTGAAGGCTTCGACGCCGTGCCGGGTTTTGGTGTAACGGCCAAGGTTGATGGCAGGGTGGTCTCCGTCGGTGCAGACCGGTTCATGACGCAGCTTGGTCTTGATGTAGCGAGCTTCAAGTCTGCCGCCCAGCGCCTGGGCGAACAGGGTAAGAGTCCGCTCTATGCCACTATTGACGGTCGCCTGGCGGCGGTGATTGCAGTTGCCGATCCGATCAAGGAAACCACGCCAGAGGCTATTAAGGCGCTGCACGCTCTGGGCCTCAAAGTGGCGATGATCACCGGCGACAATGCGGCAACGGCGGCCGCGATCGCCAAACAGCTCGGTATTGATGAAGTTGCGGCAGAGGTGTTGCCCGACGGTAAGGTTGCAGCGCTGAAAAAGTTCCGGGTCAATGGTGCGCGAGTGGCCTTTGTGGGGGATGGTATCAACGACGCCCCTGCGTTGGCGGAAGCGGATGTTGGGCTGGCTATCGGTACCGGTACGGATGTGGCTATCGAGGCGGCCGACGTGGTGCTGATGTCTGGTGACCTGCGCGGGGTGCCGAACGCTATCGCACTCAGCCAGGCGACGATCCGCAATATCAAACAGAACCTGTTCTGGGCCTTTGCCTACAACGCGGTGCTGATCCCGGTGGCGGCGGGCACGCTTTATCCGTTAAACGGTACCTTGCTTTCGCCGATCTTCGCGGCGGCGGCGATGGCGCTCTCCAGCGTCTTTGTACTCGGCAACGCGCTGCGGCTTAAGCGTTTCCAGGCTCCAATGACGGTTGATGCCTCTAGCAGAACGGCGGAAAGCGGGGCGGAGATTATCCCCATCACCGCAAGTAAATGACCCATGTCGGGCCATGGTGATACCCCTCACCCTAACCCTCTCCCACAGGGAGAGGGGACCGACCGTGCTACAACTGGATTCAAGTGTTCACCTTAGCTCCGGAGCTTCGAGGCTGTGTAAGTTGGCCTCCACACCTGACCGCAGCTCCGTATCAGCTCCCTCTCCTTGGGGAGAGGGTTGGGGTGAGGGAGACCAGCGAGCTTAACCAGTAACAATAACGCTAACTGTAGCCCTATGAAGGAGTGAACGATGAATATCGGTCAAGCAGCCAAATCCTCCGGCGTTTCAGCCAAAATGATCCGCTACTACGAACAGATCGGTTTGATCCCCAAGGCCATACGCTCGGATGCGGGCTACCGCCATTACAGCTCTTCGGACGTACATAGCCTGCGCTTTATCCGCCGCTCACGCGACCTTGGGTTTTCTGTTGAGCAAATCTCGGCGCTGTTGGTGCTGTGGAACGACCGGGACCGCGCCAGCGCCGACGTCAAAGAAATGGCGCTTTCCCACGTCGCACGGCTAAAAGCCAAGATCGCCGAACTGCAGGCGATGGCAGAAACCCTCGAGTTCCTGGCCGATCACTGCCACGGTAATGATCGCCCAGACTGCCCGATCCTGGCTGATTTAGCCGAGCCAACCACAGCGACAACAGTGCCAAATAAGGCACCAAAGTTCGGTGTTGCGTCCGGTGTGCTAAAACGCGGGGAAAAGGGCTTTGCTGTTGTAACGAAAGAGAAAATTTTGCAGAAAAACCTTTGACCTTGCCACGCTGGCAAACCTCATAGTGATCTGACACCAACCCGATGGAGATCAATATGCATCATTTCACTGTTCCCAATATGACCTGCGGCGGCTGCGCTAAATCCGTCACCAAGGCGCTACTGAGCGTTGACCCACAGGCCCGTATCGAAACCAACCCGGCGGCAGGTGAGGTAAAGGTCGACAGCACTTTGGCAGCAAGCGAGTTACTTGCGGTACTTGGCAAAGCGGGTTACCCAGCCCGACATATCTGAATAGCAAAGGAGATCCTGGTATGAAACCTGTCAAAATGGCCTTCGCCGCACTCGCGTTGGCAACGCTTTCTTTCTCTGTCATGGCGGCCACGCTGGTTGATGTTGCGCCTGCCAATCAGCAGAAAATCGGCGTGATTAGCGCCTGTTCAAGCAGCAACAGCTTGAGCAGCCTCCAGCGTGAACTGGAGAATAAGGCTAACGCAGCGGGGGCAAGTGCCTATCGCATTATCGGCGCTTCCGGCAACAACCGTATGTGCGGTACGGCCGAGATTTACCACTGATTGTTGTCACTAGAGAAGCCGCTTGATGCGGCTTCTCTATTCTGCCCTTTTATTCCACGCTGACTAATCGCAACTATTTTCTTATAGTTAACACGCTTTCTAACGCACCGCTTTGTAAAAACCTGTTCGTCACAGGTGTCACAACCACACTACGGTTGACGGGTAGGATCTTGATCCCTTCACCCAGAAATACGGGAATGGTTGTGATATATAATTGGTCTAACTCCCCAGCATCGGCGAAAAATGCAGCGGACTTACCCCCTCCAACGACCCAAACATCCTTACCTTTTGCCGCCAGTTTTGTATGCCGGGCAATATCATTAGCATTGCCACTCACTTTACTTATGCCTGTGCCTTGCGGTATTGCCAGATCCTGACTTGTCAAAATGAACGCCGGAACATCTTTATAAGGCCAGTTGCCATGGGCATTTTCCATTATCCAGCTGTAGGTTTTGCCTCCCATAATCACCGCACCAATACTCTGGTAGAAGTCATCATAAGGTGTAGCATCATCGCCTAAAATAAAATTAGTCAGCCAGTCAAGCTCATGATCCTGGGTGGCAATGTAGCCATCCATCGATGCTGCAACATAATAAATTAACTTCGACATTCGATATCCTTTATTTGCTAAGCGGGCGCAGCACATTGCAGCGCCCCTACGTTTTGAGCCTGTTGGGTGTTGTCAGCAGTCTTGCTACTTGCGCTTCTTCGGCGAACTTCACCACTTTATCATCAGGCGTATTAGGATGCAGGCAAGGCCGGATTCTGGGCTATCTCTTGCCTCAACGCCTCAAATGGGCACTGGCTGAATAAGTGGAGGATCGCTACCGGAGTCAAAGGGTTGAGTGCCAGCGAACGGTTAAACTGGAACAGGCTGCTGGCAGTGTCGTACAAATTGGTTTCAGAAGCCGGAAATTGAGAATAACCAAAGGTGCGGAACGGCGGCATTTTATCGTGCACTTGAGGACACCTAACCGCAAGTTGTTCCACCCAACGAGAAAAGATTGGCCAATCTATCATGTCATCTTCCGCCAGTGCTGCCATACCGGCAAAGCACTCCTCGGTAAAAACATAAGGATGCTGCGCCAGCTTTTGCCATACGACGCGAGCGGCGGTGCTCGGATTTGGATTAAGGAAAAACTGCCGGTTATGAGCCAGCCTGCCCAGGACAAACAGATCCATTGATTGGCTAAGCTGGGTCAATATATGGCTGGATATCGCGCGTTCCGCCAGTTCACCTCTGACCCAGACATTGACGTCGTCCAGTAGCTCCCTCATCAACGCTTCATCTTCATGATAGCGAGAAACCAGCCGGCACCTGACCAAATGAGAAGGATCTTTGGTCAGTGACTGCAACAGGGCCTGAGAAGGATTAACCAGCCGGAAAATCATATTTTCACGCACGGTTTCATCCGGATGATAAATAGCAATATTTGCCCAGCACGCTGGCCAACCTGGGTTGTTATCCAGCTTATCGAGGATCGGGCCAATCGGATCCATAAAATAGTCGGAGTAAACTTTGTCCGCAGCACAGTCTTGATCCGCTATCGATGCCATAGGCCGGCTGACAAGCCCCTCAATCAGCGCAGAAAAGCCTGAGGTTAACGCCTCCCATGCCAAAGTTTCGCTGGCATACTCCCAAGGCTGCCAACGCCAGACCAACTCTGGCCATATCATGCAGGGGACAATAAATGGTTGCTTGCTTTGCTGCGCCACCTGGATTTTCAGTTCCAGCGAAAGCGCAGGCAGCATATCAAGCAAGGTCTGCGTGGTGGTGTCCTTCGAGTTAGCGACGGCTTTTAAAAAACGATCCGGGAACGCCGCCCAGCCGTGTTCAATCAGCAGGGCCGAAAAATCAGGCGCATTGAGGAGCTTACTGACGGTGTTACTGCGGGCTTGGCTTAAGTCTGAGATGTCCATGGATCGCTGCTTTTGATTATTCCTTCAGTGGGGGAATACTATCCGATTCGCGATACGCTGGATAGGCTGCACCAGCCGCGGAAAGATGACTAAACTGCTGCAGACAAACCCTCACCGGGCTCACAATGATGGGGAGGTGCAGGCATCTTCCGTAATAATAATCAAAAGGTTAGTATTACTTTACAGCTCAATACCTACAAATTCAGCAAACCGAACCTTCAAAAAGGGATAATCTCGTGACCATACGCATTAGGCTCACTGTCGCAATAACATTGCTTGCTGTGACACTGCCTTTATTAGCTAAAATGCCAGAAAACTTTGTCTATACCAGCTCCGGCGATCTCGAAGCGGCGTCAGTCATTATGGCGCGTAGCGACATTGGTGGTGCGCAGATCGTTTACAATTGGCGCTAACTCGAACCCGAGAAGAACAAATACAACTTTTCGCAGATTGAGCAGGATCTGGCTCGTCTCAAGGGAGCCAAGAAAAAACTTTTCATTCAGATCCAGGATCGGTTTTTCGAACAGAATGCCCGATACGTTCCTGATTATCTGATGAATGATGCCAGGTACGGTGGTGGGATATCGCCACAATTTGACAATCCTGGCGAAGGAAAGCCGATTGGCTCGGGTTGGGTGGCACAGCAGTGGGATCCAGCTGTACGCCAACGTTATCAGGCTCTGTTGGCAGCGCTTGCAGAGCGTTTCGATGGCCGAGTCTATGGTGTGAACTTACCCGAAACAGCCATTGACCTTGACGAGAAAAGGCCACCCAAGGGATTTACCTGCGATAACTATTTCGCAGGCGAAATGGAAAATCTCACCTTTGCGCGCAAGGTGTTCACCAAGTCACATGTGGTGCAATATGTAAATTTCTGGCCGTGCGAATGGAACAACGACCACAATTACATGGGGCGACTGTTTGAGTTCGCCAGTGCCAATAATATAGGACTTGGCGGTCCAGATATTGTTCCCAACCGCAAAGCGCAAATGAAGAACTCATATCCGTTCTTCAACAAATACAAAAATAAGCTGGCACTCGTTGCCATGGCGGTGCAAGAGCCGACCTTGACCTACAGGAACCCCAATACGGGCAAGCCATTTAGCAAGGATGAGTTTGTACAATTCGCAGAAGACTATCTCGGTGCAGATATCATTTTCTGGAGCACATCGTCCCCCTGGTTGGCGAAGAAATAGGTAGCGGTCGCTACGAAAAGAAAGGTTCACGGGGTAATCATGGGGGCAGGTCACGGCCCGTTATATTTTCCCCGGGAGGCTGAGCAGTTATTAATAAGCACCAGATGATCGAGTCGTTAAACGAGTAGGTCGATAGCTTTCAGGAATTTCCGGGTTTTTACCGATGGTCAGTTCTTCACTCACCATCCTTCCGACCGTTGCCGCGCAGGTTACGCCAGGGTGCATGACCGCCACGTAAATGCCCTTTATATCATCAATAAACCCAATGGCAGGATGTCCGTCCTGCGGTACAGGTCGTTGTCCTACCGACTGACTGAGAAGATAGGCCGATGCCGTTCCTTGTAGCCTGCTTTTTATCGCCGTGAGGGTTTCAGATGCCACGGCTTCAGTATCACCCGTAACCGGATAATCCTCGGCCGCCAGAAGATCCCCGTTAAATGCATGGCGAACTTCAATGTCATCGCCGGATATTAGGGTATTAACAACGTGCTTTGTCACGCGGTAACGGAGGAGAATGGCTGGCGAAGCCACGATCGGGAGCGAAATCCCTATCATGCTCAGCAACGAAGTTATACCCGTCCCGCTGGCCAGAATGACACAATCCGCGTCCAATATGCCTTCCGCTGTTTCGATGCCAATTATTCTATTTCCCTCTTTCCTAAACCCGGTGACGAGCGTCTGTGTTCTCAACTCCGCGCCAAGACAGCAGGCCTTATCCAGCAGGGCTTGGGTGGCCTCTGTCGGATCCATTGCGCCATCCTGAACGGCATAATACGCCCGTGAAGGTGGGGCATTCATCGCTGGCTCCAGCCGGGATATATCAGACTGCTGAAGCATTTTCGACTCATCTTGTTCGCAAGGCGAATCGGCCCCGTAACTTAGCGCACCAACCCAACGTATACAAAGCTCCGGAATTTCTTTTTCTAACCTGTGCCAGTCTTCCGCCGACGCTCGGCGAAGAAGTGCATCCGGGGCATCGTCACTCACAGTGGTGTGGATCCAGCCAAAAGCGCTGCCGGTGGCACCAGAAGCTGGTTGCGCTCGATCGATAACGGTCACTTTTATTCCGCGGCTGGCCAAATGATAAGCGATTGAGGCCCCTATAATCCCCGCGCCCACAATAATCATACTTTTTTTAGTGCAACACATACCGTTTCCTCGCATAAAAGGGCCCAGGCATTAGCAAAATCCGCCGTAACCCCTCGGCATTAGTTTTGTGGCCATTCTTGCTTCAGTAGCGCGTAAATCAGTTCATCGCCCCATTGACCATCAAAGCGATCGTTCTGTCGTAAATGCGCTTCTTTACGCATGCCCAAACGTTCGACCACGCCGATAGAGCCGCGATTGGCTGCATCAAGTCGGGCAAAAATGCGGTGGAAACCCACTTCGGTGAAACCGCGTTCCAGCACCGAATGTACAGCTTCTGCCGAATAGCCTTTACCGGCATAAACCGGGTTAAAGATATAACCTATTTCTCCTTGTAGCGCCGCTCTGCTGGCCAGTTTAAGCAACACTTCACCAATAAGTTCGCCGCTATCCTTCAATGTGACGGCACAATAAAAAGTGTCACCATCTTCACTGAAACGTGAGGCTACGGCCTTTGCCAACCGGTTTTCCATTTGCGCCTGCTCTGGCGGTGGAGCATACAAGTAGCGGTAGACTTCAGGCAGGCGATGGTAAGCCGCATAGGAGTGGAGATCGTCAGGGGTAAAACGGCGTAGCCGCAGGCGCTCGGTGGAGAATGGCAGGGTAATCGAATGCAAGAAATTATCCTTTTCTAATGTGTTGTTATGGTGAAGGGGTCGATACTACCAATGACCCGTTAACGTTCCAGCATAGAAAGAATATGATTTTTGGTAAGCGGGGCCAGTTGCACCGGCTGGTTGCTAGAAGGTTCAAACCATATCACTTCTTCGATTTCTGCCGCGGGCAGAAAGTGGGTCTCTTCAGTGCTGACTCTGAACATGTCAGCAATCAGCATATGTCCAGGCTCGTTTGCCGCGATATCCGTAAAACGCCCTAGTGGGACCATCTCATTAGGGTTGAAGGAAGTATTCAGTTCCTCTTCCAGTTCACGAGCAAGTGCCACCTCCGGCCGCTCACCGGATTCAATTTTTCCACCCGGTTGCATAAACCACTCCGTGTTGCGTTTTCTGACCAGAAGGACCCGGCCAGCCCGATCGGTTATGACGGCTGCAGCTATATGAATTTGCTTACTCTCTGACATTCTGAATCCCGTTGTTTGGTATAAAAGCACCCCGCGTGAAGGCATCAAATGTACCAGAGTGGGGAGGGTGATTCCTAGCCTAGTGAGGCAAAGCAGATCCTCTAACCTGTGCTACGCTCTGGTCTACAAAATCTTGAAGTGGAACTACATAATGACTAAACCTGCTGCCAGCTTTCAGTCCAGTTCATTTGTGATTGCAGTTCGCGATCTCAAAACAAGCTCTGCTTATTTTAGCGATGTCCTGGGATTTGACTTGGCATGGCCGGAGGGGATGGGCTGGCAACTAGCCACCAGGGGATGCGTGCGTATCATGTTAGGTCATTCGCCGGATGCTATGTCACCCGCAGATACGGGCGATCACAACTATTTTGCCTATCTGTATGTCGATGATGCCCAGGCTCTTTATGAAGAGTTTTTAAGCAAGGGGGCGATCATGCTGGCTCCCCCTGTTGATAAACCGCATGGCATGCGTGAATTTACCTTAGGGACCCCCGAGGGTCACAGAATGATGGTTGGCCAGGATCTCGATTAGCCTGTGTTTACCCGCTGTGATCCTAGGAAGAAACAGGGCGTTTTATACTTAATCTGACACTTTCTGCTTTGGGTTGTATAAGATCTGACCGCCCGCTCAGTGCCAGGAGCGGACGTTACTCATAGCTCAAGCAAACCGCTCCCTTAACCCTTAATGAAGAATGGAGGGATTGGTATTAATAGGTGAATATCGGAAGGTCTCTAACAGGGAAAGGGCCGTTTTTAGGGGATAACTATATTGCCATCTAGTCACCGTAAGAATATGCACAGAGAGAGCATATTTTACAACAGCCCTCTCAGTTTTATGCAAAGTAATAAAACTTGGGAATATTTAAACGCATTTGAACGTCAGGCGAGCAACGCCATTAACAAGTAAGTGTGTATCAATATCAGTTTTGACTTCACTCATGGATTTATTTTGTACCCTACAAAAATCAGAAGCCTTTTTAGTTGCAGTGCCAATAGCTCCTTGTATACGACCTGCAGCAGGAGCTGCTTCTACCTCAGTGAGATAGTCCCCATTATCCAGTTTTTTGACATCAGACTGATATGTCAAACCCAGGCCTTGAAACTGTGTTTTATCATTTTGCACAGCGCAACCGCTTAAAAAAGCACCAATTAAAATAGTGGTAGCAATTATTGATTTTTTCATGTGAAGAATAATCCTTATGTATTTGGTTAGCCTCTATTCTACAAGCTGGAATGAAACATTAATTAAACCAATTGCTATTTATAGATTTGCATAAGGTTATCGTATTGAATATTTGGAGAAATAAATCACACTAACCGACAAACAAGAACGTCAGGTGATCTGCTCCACATGATTCAAGACACATCGATGTAAGTATGCATTCCTAACTTCCGCTCCTCGCTCTTAGCCTACATGGTTCTCCCCAGTGGCTGGAAACGAACTTTGCAAGCACTCCGTTGAATTAATCAACGGAGTGCAGGTCACGACACCGTGAGAGATACTTTCACTTTCAGAACGGGCAGGCATTACAGGCCTTAATTAACTCTTCACTAATAGGGTGAACAAAATGCAACTCACTGGCATGCAGCATCAGCCGCGGTGTCCGTTCGGTGCCTGGCAGCAGGAGACCGCCATATAGATCGCAGCCCAAAATAGGGTGTCCCAACTGCTGGCAGTGAATACGCAATTGATGGGGGCGCCCGGTCTCCGGGGTTAGTTCTACACGCGTCAAAGGCAATAAAGTCCCGTCTTCCAACTCGTGATAAAAGCGTTCAACAACACGATAGTGGGAGCGAGCGGGCTTGCCGTGGATTGAGCAAATCGACATTAGTGGGAACAGCGCCGGGTCTTTGGCAATCGCAGCGTCTATCACCCCGTTGTTGTCGTTCAGGTGTCCGCAGAGCAGTGCACTGTAAACTTTGGTCACGGTGCGCTGGCTGAACTGCTGGCAGAGGGCGGCGTTGATAGCCTTATTGCGTGCAACCACCATCAGCCCGGAAGTACCGAAATCAAGGCGATGGGCGAGGGTGCAGTCGGGGAATATCTTTACCAGCCGATGATGTACCGAATCGAGATTTTGCGGATTCTTCCCCGAAAGGCTGAGCAGTCCGGCGGGCTTATTGATAAGCACCAGGTGATCGTCCTGATAGAGGATCTCTATCTCGTCATGGCACGGCGGGGCAATAAAAGTATCGAAAATCGTAGACATCAGGCTGCCGGATGGAGAGTGGATGTGGATAATAGCGAATTTTCAGCTGGCTGGCGAATCTGGCCGTTAGCCTGATGGAACAACGGTAATTTTTGATGAAAGTGATACTTGTACGACATGCGCAAACGGAATGGAATCAGCGCGGTATTATTCAGGGGCATATGGATAGTCCGGTGACTAAACGAGGTGTGCTCGAGACATCAGCGTTACTTGAAGCGTTAACGGAGGCAGCTTACCCTACAGACTGTGTCTACGCATCCCCACTTGGTCGTGCCTGGCATATGGGTCAGGCACTAGCGGATCGTTTTCTCTGCCCGTTGGTTGCGGAACCCGGGCTGAAAGAGCAGGCATTCGGTCACTATGAAGGGATGACACGGGAGCAAATACAATCTGACTATCCCAGTGAAGCAGAGTCGCTATTTGGGCGAGATGCGCAGTTTTGTCCCCCTGGCGGCGAGTCGCTGACGCAGGCTTCTCAGCGAGTTATCAATTTTTTGCACAACCAACAAGCAGTAGCTCCACACCAGACAATATGCATTGTAGCTCATGGCCAAGTCAGCCAGGGCGTTCTGGCCTTGCTCAAAGAGGGAAGAATCGACAATTTTCCCCGTTATGCTCAACCGAACGCGAGCTACTCTGTTTTAGACCTGGCTGGGGATAAATGCGTCACTCTCCGATGGGGGATCGCGACACATTTACTTAAGCTATTGTGATTCGTCATGAACAATCATTAAGACCGGGAAAGGGTACCCGGTCACAATGTCGATACTCCGTAAATTACCGCCACAGCTAAATGTGCAACTGACCATTAATCAGCGTGCAGCTCTGCCCACCAATCCAAGGCTCACCGTCAATAAAGCGAACACTAACCCGGCCATCGCGATGTAGTTGGGTACCTTGTCGAACCTGATACCCCTGTGCAGTCGAGCTACCGTCGGGGAAGTTACTTGACTTCAACAAACGGGCCAGGCATGCATTGGCACTGCCAGTCACTGGGTCCTCTACCAACTTACCCCCTTCAACCAGAAACGCTCGCATTTCATAATCTGCTGGCTCACCCGATGAATAGGCACCATAAATCACCACACCATCAACATCATGATCAGTTTGCAGCTTCTTAATCATGGCTTGATCCGGCGTCATCGTCAGGCAGGATTGAGCACTTGGCATACGTACCACCAGCCAGCGAATACCCATGTCGGCAATCACCGGTATCGTATCGGCTTCAATAACCGCAGGTTGAAAAGCTGCCATTAGCGCTTCCCTTTCCTCTGTATTCAGCGTTCGAAGCGTTACCGCAGGTGCAGCAAACGCCAGTGTTCCTTCAGGTGAAATATTGACCGCAACCAGACCAACCCCGCACTCTTGCATCACCACACCCGGCTGTTTGGTCACCAGCCCAGCCTCCAGTAATGCATGGGCCGTACCCAAAGTCGGATGTCCGGCAAAGGGCAACTCTTTTTCGGGGGTAAAAATGCGCACCTGATAATCGGCTAGCGGATTAGTCGGTTTGAAAACAAACGTCGTTTCCGAAAGATTGGTCCAGCGAGCTAGTGAAAGCATCTGCATTTCATTCAAGCCCTCTGCCTCCAGGATCACCGCCAAGGGATTACCCTGCAATGGCGAAGTGGTAAATACATCCACCTGTTTGTAGGCGCGAGGTTTCACATCATCTTTTCTGAGCATTTGCCGTCATCCGCTAGATATAAGGCTTGATGATAACGCTATTAAATGACGCACATCAATTGCTAATACCTTAAATTGGTTGGCTTTTGTGATACGTTGGCACTCATTGAGATTGATTTAACGCCAATGGTTATCACCCAAGCCAATAGAAAAACTTTTAACAGATGCTAAATTTTACCGTTTGCCGCCGATCATCAAGTTCTACAAACTAAGCGCGTCTGATAGAACCTTTAGCCCTCAATGATGGAAAATAGCAATGTTGAAGAAATCCCTATCCTGTGTGCTGTTCCTCGCCACCTCAAGTTCAGTGTTTGCCGCACCGCAAACGCAAAAACAAATAGCCGACATTGTGAATCGCACCGTTGCGCCATTGATCAAAGAGCAGGGCATTCCCGGCATGGCGGTGGCAGTGATTTATCAGGGCCAACCTTACTACTTCACCTGGGGATTGGCAGATGTTGCCGGTAAGCAGCCCGTCACGAAGCAGACCTTATTCGAGCTCGGTTCGGTCAGTAAAACGTTCACTGGAGTGCTGGGTGGTGATGCCATTGCTCGCGGTGAAATCAACCTTGGCGATCCGGCGAGTAAGTACTGGCCAGCGCTGTCGGGCAAGCAATGGCAAGGTATCACTTTGCTGCACCTGGCAACCTATACCGCCGGTGGCTTACCGCTGCAGATACCGGACAATGTTACCGATGAAGCATCGCTGCAGAATTACTATCAAACCTGGCAACCGCAATGGGCTCCGGGCACCAAGCGCCTTTACTCGAACGCCAGTATTGGCCTGTTTGGCGCACTGATGGTCAAACCGTCAGGCATGAGTTTTGAACAGGCGATGACCAAACGTGTGTTCCAACCGTTGAAGCTATCGCAAACCTGGATAAACGTGCCGCAGCAGGAAGATAAGCACTACGCCTGGGGCTATCGCGATGGGAAGGCGGTTCGCGTTTCTCCGGGCATGTTTGATGCCGAAGCCTATGGCGTGAAGTCATCGATAGAGGATATGGCAAGCTGGGTGCAGGCCAACATGGCGCCTGCCAACGTGAAGGATGCCTCGCTGCAGAAGGGGATTACGCTTGCCCAGTCGCGCTACTGGCATGCCGGTGATATGTATCAAGGCCTGGGTTGGGAAATGCTGAACTGGCCGGTTAAAGAGAAAACCGTGGTTGAGGGTAGCGATAATAAAAATGCACTGGCAGCGTTGAGCGTCACAAAAATCACTCCGCCAGCGCCACCATCGAGCGCCTCTTGGGTACATAAAACCGGCTCAACCGGCGGGTTTGGCAGCTATGTAGCCTTCATTCCTCAACAGGATCTCGGCATCGTGATGCTGGCTAACAAAAATTATCCTAACCCTGTGCGGGTTGAGGCGGCTTACCGCATTCTTGAGGCGTTGCGGAAGTAATTGAATTAGAAGGGCGCAGCATGTGCAGCGCCCCTACATTTTTAGCCCAGCAGTCTCAGGGGGCATATTGTCCCCTGATCTAATCCAAGTCCAAGTTATTTTCCATCACAAAAACCAGATCAATCGCCTTAATCAAACTGGCAGCCTAGCTAGCTCTGTTCTATACGAAAGGTGATTATGGTTACTTAAAAAGCATTCGCTCACGTAAACCTTGAGCTTTATCATAAGTTTACTGCATACCTGATTGATTATCTTGACCTATCATTAATTTGTGGCAACATTCAGACACACCTTATCTAGGACAAACTTCAGTAAAAATTGGTTTTGATCTTGATTAATCACCAAGGGTAATCAATGACCGTAACTATTCTTATTGAAAGTTTATGCCAGTTGGGGATAGGTTGAATATCATAAAGTATATTATTATTTTTCAAAGGGATGTATTTTCATGAATATAAAAAGTTTATTTTTATCAGTATCTATTTTGGGTGCCTTACTTCTAAGTGGTTGTGCTAGTGTCCCACTTGCAACAGAGCAAGAGTCCGTACAAGCTAAAAGCTTCACAACTCCGGATGAAAATAAAGCTGGTTTGTATATTTACAGGGATAGTTTTGTTGGCAAAGCGCTAAAAAAAGATATCTATGTTGATGGTAAATGCATCGGTGAAACAGCAGATAAAACGTTTTTCTACACACAGGTAACTGGTGGGGAAAAGCACAAGATTTCAACGGAGTCAGAGTTTTCTCCAAATGACCTGTCCATCTTCACTGAGTCTGGAAAGAATTACTTCGTAAGGCAATATATAAAGATGGGTGCTTTTGTTGGTGGTGCTGGCCTCAGTCAGTCGACAGAAGAGGAAGGGAAAAGAGTGATCTCAAAGCCAGGAGTTAAGCTTGCCAAAGAAGGACGTTGCGACAACTGATACGACTCGGTAAAAGTAGCAAGGTGCCGTTGCATTTAAAAGGTGGCACCTTAATCTCTCTGCTTGGGTATGCAAGTAGGGTGAATGTGGGTGATCTAACGCACAATCAATGACAAAACCCACCAAGTTCCTCAACTACCCCAGCGACTTTTCAGGTAATTGACTGCCTGCTGGGTCTGTGGTTGATTAAGATAGTCCTCTCTGAACAGGATCGTGCCTTTAATTTGCGATACGGACTCGTTCAAATCCAGCTGCTTTTGTAGCTCCAGCACGCCACCGTTGACCATCCAATCTGGCTCGTTCTTTGAGGGGCTCCCAACTTTATACAGTGCAACACCGATATAAAGACGCGTATTGGTGGAGGTCACCACATTAGCCCACCATTTGGCGAGCACATCATAACGGGCCGCGTCACGCGCGAAGGGCCAATACAGCTGTGGAGCAATGTAATCCAGCAACCCAAGCTGAACCCAACTGCGGGTGTCGGCATAAGATTCATCATATGCCGCTGCACCTCGCGTATTGGAACCTGCCACATCGTGTGAGTGGTTACGCCATACGCCAGAAGGGCTGACACCAAATTCAACGTCGGGTTTCAACTTCTTGATAGTACGAGAAACTTGCCCAACCAATTGTTTAGTATTGTCTCGCCGCCAGTCCGCTTTGGAGCCAAAATGTTGACCATACCTCTTGAAGGTCTGGTTGTCGTTAAGCACGGATCCAGGGGACTCAGCATAGAAGTAATCATCAAACTGCACACCGTCAATATCATAGTTGGCAACCACCTCCGCCACGATGCTGGTGATCCAGTCCCGCACCTCCGGGATACCTGGGTCGAGCACAAATCGGTCGCCTGCGGTGCGGATCCAGTCAGGGTGCAGCACATAGACGCTGGCTGGTTGCTGCGACAATGTGCGGTTCAGTTTATCAATGGTTACTGGTTTGGTGTTAACGGACACCCGGTAGGGGTTAAACCAGGCATGGACTTTCATACCGCGCTTGTGCGCTTCATCCAGCATAAACTGCAGCGGATCATAGCCTGGGTTGTCGCCAATATTCCCTGTCAGCACATCTGACCATGGCAAAAATTTTGATGCCCAGAGGGCAGTGCCATCTGGCTTAACCTGGAAAAAAACGGTGTTGATACCCAGCGTCTTCAGTTTATCCAGCTTGCCTTGCAATGCTTCCTGCTGTTGTTGAATGCGAATGGCTGGGCTGCTGGCGTTGAGCGATGTCACTGGTGGCCAATCGAGGCGGGAAACGGTTGCCAGCCAAACGCCGCGCACCGGTTCCTGGCTTTGCCGTGATTTATCCGGGTGTGGCTGTTTTGCCACCGAAGGCAACGGAGTGACTAAGGATTTCGCAGGTTCGGAGGTGCAACTAGCCAGTGAAAGCACACCGGCAAGAAGTACGCCCAGTTGTTTAACTTTGGTAAAGCTATGAGAACAGGCGATGATTCGCTCCGGCTTCTATTGATTACTCACTAGGGATAGCCCCAACACAATCTTATCATTCTCTTATTATTAGAATTTTAGTCAATACCGGTAGGGCAGATTGATCATCGTAACCTGCTGCATCGTTTCCTCAACGTTTTAACGATTCATATTGGCGCTCTTTTGGAGGCTGCAAACCTCTATCAGAGCGAGGTGAGGTATACGGGGCGGCCAATCAGTTACCGAAAACTCATTGGGACAACGTTGCGGGTCAACGGGTTGGAGTACGACCGTTAATCTACCGTTTAAATCCTCTACACTATTATTGGTCACTCACATTATTAAAGGGAAAGATCATGAAAGCACATTACCTGAGCGCGGCCTTGGCATTTGGCTTGTTTAGTTTACCAGCAGTCGCAGGGAATTCAGACGCTGTCGCGGTATATTCCACACAACAAAGCCAGGGTTCGGCCGCGATTGGCAGCCATGTCTTCTATACCAAGGATTTCACCGTTGCCGTGACTAATCTGTCCGATAAAGATATCGATCTCAGTAAGTTATGTTTACAAGCGTCCTCTGCTAACGGTAAAGTGTTTAAACTAGACACCGTCGATGAAAAGCTTATGTCTGGGATTTTAAAGCCTAAAGCGATGGTAAAGGGATTGGCCGTATTCGCGTCGAATGACGAGAGTGTTTATAACGCCTCGTTGGTGAAAATGAGTGATAAGTGCCAATAGGGTTAAATTTCCTACAGGATCAGGAGCACTTATAAAATAACTCCTTAAATTTAACTAAAGAATCTTTTATGAACAAACGCTTATTTGCTGTTTTTCCCGCCATTATTCTGTCGGGCTGTGCTGCCACATGGGAACCGTTAGGTACGCCAACACTGTCCCTGCAAGAGGCGAATAGCCTTTGCGATACTGAGTCATTAGCTCAGTACCCGGTTAAAAATGAGGTCGCTACCAGAAGCGTTGAAAAGCAGGTTTCATTGAAATGCAATAAAGATGACGATGGATGTAACAGCAGTGGTTATAAATATGAAAATAAACTAGGCGTTGAAAGCTACCCCTTGGACGTTAATATAAATAGCCGGAAAGCCGCATTTACCGCCTGCATGGCAAAACAGGGTTGGAGAAACACCAGCTGGCTATAAATAACAGGCCGCGTTTCTGAAGTCTGCATTTTTGATGCAAAGAGCTGTGCTCCAGGCTGATACAACGCCCGGAGCACAAAATGGGATTTTGCGAGTAACGAAATCTTTGGTGGGGACCGAAAATGCCACAATTTATTTAGTACACTCCTCTTCTGTATCAACTCTATCGCAGATCACCTCTACACCAGAAAACGACACCTTACCAGCTCCCTCTCCCTGTGGGAGAGGGTTGGGGTGAGGGGCCAGTAAAGCCAGTGTCTCAAGCCGTGCCGGGGTCAAAGGCACTCTTGGCTGCGGTATGGGCCAGTCAAACAGATGTCGAGCCGCCGTGGCGCAGATTTTCCCCTGGCAGGCCCCCATACCGCAGCGGCTATGCAGTTTGGCGGCTGCCCAGCCCGTTTTGGCGTCAATCTCCCCCAGCGTTACATCCTCACAGCGGCACAGAAAGGTGTCGGCAGCGCCGAGGGTTTTCAGCGTTGGGTTTAGCACAAAGGTCTGGCTGACTGCGGCGGCAAAACGCTGCCATACGCTACGTTTTGCCAGCAATGCCTTAGCTCGCGCGATATTACCGCTGGCGGCATACCCTGCAATCGCGCCTTCCGCCAAGGCCAGTTCACTTCCCCCCACACCGGTACATTCACCCGCCGCATACAGGTTGGCCACGCTAGTTTGTTGTAAAGCATCAACGGCAATGGCCGCATTCTCTATTCTGCACCCCAATAGCATGGCTAATTCGATATTTGCCACCAGCCCGAATCCACAGGCAAGTCGATCGCAGGCGATCGTACGAACCAGATCCCCTTGTTGGACGCGAACTGCGGTCAGCCGCTGCTCGCCTAGCGCTTCCACTACATGGCTATTGGGGCGATAGCGGCGGTTAATTAAGCGTAATGACTGCCGTACTTTCGCTGGCCAATGCCACAACCCACTGGCGAATCTCGCCAGGCGTTTCATCGGGGCTTGTTCGGCCAGCAGTATGACCTTGCCACCCGCTTTGGTGACGCTATCGGCAACCGCCAGTAGCAACGGTCCGGTGCCTGCAATGATAATCCGCTCGCCTTGCAGCGATAAGCCATTTTTGATCTGCGCCTGTAAACCGCCAGCCCCTGTCACGCCCGGTAGCGTCCAGCCAGGGAAGGGCAGTAACAGCTCGCGCGCACCGCAACATAAGATTAAGCGTTGATAGTCGATCGTCCCGCAACCCTGAGCATTTTCATACAGGAGTTGCTGCGGCCCGCTTTGTGCCACGACTTTTGTCGCACTGAGCAGGGTGAAGTTATCCAACGCGTCAACAGCTTGCCGATAGCGCAGAGCTATCGCGGGTAGGGCGACTGCTGGCCCATCACGCCAGATTTGCCCACCAGGCCGAGGGTTATCATCAAGCATGATTATGCGTTGCCGGCTTTCGCCTGCGGCCAGTGCTGCTGCCAATCCGGCAGGGCCAGCCCCAATGATCAATACTTCGCATTGCAGGTTATTCATTTCTGCCCGCTCCTTTCGATACTCATCTCGGGTTGGCACAAGGTTTGGCACGCCAACTGCTGTATGCCATTGATGATGACTCGGCATTCCTGGCACACGCCCATGCCACAAAACGGCGCTCGTGGTTGCTGGCTGACGGAGATCCGGCAATGATCTTGTCCACTGAAACTGAGTGCGGCGGCCACGGTGATACCTTCCTGTACCTGATAAGGCTGCCCGGCAATGGTTAAGGCAATCAGTTTCATTGGTTGGCCTCGGCTGTGGTGAACATACGCGCGGCGCGATAAGGGGTGTCATCAATTGCTGTGCGCTGCTGTTGGATTTGTGCGGCGATCAATGCGGCGCTGCCCATTGCCGTGGTGACGCCCAGTCCTTCATGGCCGAGGGCCAACCACAGCCATGGATAAGCCGGGTGGGGGCCTAACAGGGGTAAACCATCCGCCGATGCAGCCCGAAACCCCGCCCAGCAGCGGATGAGGTTCACGGTTGCCAATGCGGGCAGGAACTCAGCGGCACGCTTGAGCATGGTGGCGAGCAATGGCATGTCGATTGCCGGATCTAGCGAATCAAACTGGCGTGAGGAACCGATCAGCAACTGACCGGTTGGCCGAGCCTGCACGTTAAAGGCCACCGAGGTCCCATCAGAGGCATGCGCACTTGCCCCATAGCCCAACTCAACCAATTGGTGCCGAACCCGTTGCGGGTAACGATCGGTGATCGCCAGTTGGCCTTTTTTCGCTCTGAGCAGCGGGGCTGGCAACAGCTTGTCGGCGTGTAATCCACAGGCTAACGTTATCACCGGAGCGCTAAGCCGCTCCCCGTTGGCCAGCACCACAGCGTGTTGTTCCAACGCGACCACTTCGCCGTAAACCCGCCGTACCGCATCCTCCGCATCTTCAACCAACCAGCGTGCAGCATTAGGGGCATAAATAATGCCATCCCCCGGCACGCGCAATCCTCCGGCCAATCCGCCCCGCAACATGGGTTCAAGCTGTGCGACTTGTTGTGAGTCCACGAGTTCACTGTTGACCCCAAGTGCTGCCATCCGCTGCTGCTTCACTTCGGCAATCGCCATTTCTTGCGGTTTTTCCGCCAACCACAGCGTACCGCAGCCGCGCCAGGCACAGTTATCCGGCATACGGTCCACCACGCTGCGCCACAAATGCAGGGAATAGGCACTTAGTGCCAGCTCTGCTGGGTTGTCATCCATACAAACCAAATGGCCCATGCCCGCAGCGGTAGCGCCAGGGCGGCGATCGTCAACCAGTAACACTCGTAACCCTTGTTGAGCTAGCTGCCACGCGCAGGCAGCACCGATAATGCCCGCGCCAATGACAATCACATCGGCGGTTGCCATTAACGTATCCCCCAGGCGAAAGCGTCACGTTCATCCAGCAAGAGTTGGCTATCGGCGCAGATAAAAGCCTCCCCGCGAATGAACGGCGTCACGCGGTTGCCTTCACTAGGCTGGTAATATCCGCTGAATTCACTGCCGATCACGCTGGCCTGTCGCCATACTTCACCTGGCTGCAGTTTTCCGTCTGCTGCCAGGCAGGCGAGTTTGGCGCTGGTCCCGGTGCCGCAGGGCGAGCGATCGTAAGCCTTGCCGGGGCATAACACGAAATTGCGGCTATCGGCCCGTTCATCGGCGGCGAAAAGCTCAATATGATCGATGATCCCTCCGTCTTCACCGTAGATCCCCGAGTTTTCGAGCGCCTGCCGTACCGCCCAGCTAAAGGCCGTTAGCGCTTCCAGATTGTGGGTATCGATCGCCAAATGATGATCGCCGATGAGAAAGAACCAGTTGCCGCCCCAGGCGATATCGCCGGTTACCTCGCCATAGCCGTCAACGGTCACGGCTACCTGCTGGCGGTAGCGATAGGCGGGGACATTCTCAATGGTTACGCTGCCATCGGCGTGTAGCGTGGCGTTCACCGTCCCAACCGGGGTTTCGATCAGGTGTTCGCCAGCGCTGATGCGCCCCAGGTAAGCCAGGGATGTAATTAGCCCAATCGTGCCGTGGCCGCACATGCCCAGATAACCGGCGTTATTGAAAAAGATCACCCCGGCCGCAGCTTGCGGTGAGCAGGGCTGGCACAGTAACGCCCCCACCAAGACATCGTTGCCCCGGGGTTCCAGAATGATGGCGCTGCGCCAGTCATCATAGCGTTGTGCGAAAAGCGCCTTTCGCTCGGCCATACTGCCGCTGCCCAGGTCGGGAAAACCGTCGATAATCAGCCGGGTGGGTTCACCGCCGGTATGGGAATCGATCGCTCGTAAGGTGATGAAGGGGGATGCAGGTATCATCGGAGTCTCTCAAGGTTAATTAATTGTTACCAATTACCTAAGACTGACCGAAAGCCACCCTCGCGGCTTGACCTGTTTCGGCAAAGGCCATGCCGAAATCAGCACAGTGCTAAATTGCCTGAGCGAACCCATCATTCAGGGGATAATAAAAAGTATTTATTTATCAGAATATTAATTATTTTTCAGCGTCAAGATCTCGCTCGACAGCCTGAAATCGGCCGAAGGCATGACAAAAGTATGCGGTGATCCGCATATTGGAAACAACGCGCTTGATAAGTTACAGAAAAGTTAATACTGATCCGGGTGAGTTAAAAACAGCCAATTATGGCCACTTGCTGAAAAGGGTATTGCTATGCGATTAACCTCAAGCTTTCAGGCTCCTCCGCTCACTCCCTGCAATGTTGAGCTGCAACCACAAGAGTGCTTTGCTGTCGAACACCTCACCCAGTTCTGTGATGGTTTGGTGCAGCAGCGCCCTCATTCGTTACATAGCGTATTGAATTCGCTGGCATTGATTGCGCCGCTGCTTAATGCCATTCCCAATGTTGTGTTTTTTATCAAGGATGCGCAGGCCCGCTATCTGCTGGCTAATCTCACCTTGGCCAAACGCTGTGGTTTTAAAACAGTGACGCCGCTATTGGGTAAAACCTCGGCAGACGTTTTCCCGACCCAGCTGGGTTCAGGCTATACCGAGCAAGATCTGCGGGTGTTACACCAAGGGGTGCAAATCCAGGATCAGCTTGAAATGCACCTATACAGCGGCCGCGAAACGGGCTGGTGCCTGACGCAAAAGCTGGCGCTGTATGACCAGCAGGGCAAGATTATCGGCATGGCCGGCATCTCACATGATTTGCAGGAAGCGAAGGCTAACCACCCGGCCTATCAGCGATTGGCGGCGCTGGATGTTTATATCCGTCAGCATTACGGCAGGCCGATCGCGATGGAAGAGTTGAGGGCGCTGACCGGCCTTTCCGTGGCGCAAATTGAGCGCTACTGTAAACGTATTTTCCACCTGACGCCGCGCCAGATGATCCACAAAGTCCGGTTAGAGAAGGCCACAGAACTGCTGGCTGGCGATATGCCGATTACCGATATCGCATTGCAATGCGGTTATACCGATCACAGCGCTTTCAGCCGCCAGTTCAAGGCCATGACCGGTGCTAGCCCCCGCGATTTTCGCGCCACATTAGTTCCCTAATCACCTGAAATTATGACTTTTATGATGCAACTGCGTCAGAGGCTCCGCTGCGCGCAATTCCCCCTCATTATGCCAATTTCGTCCTCGCATTCGGTGAAAACCGTCAAGCCGCTGCCGAGAATACCGGTCAATCTGTTATTGAATTTCACCATAAATTAACCAGCGATTAACATTTAAAAGCAAAAGGGACCCATACGATGAGCAATAAAGCGATTAACTGGAGTGGGGTATTTCCGGCAGTCAGTACGCAATTTCGCAGCGATTTTTCTCTGGATCTTGATGCTACCCATGCGGTGATCAAAAACCTGGTCAAAGACGGTGTCTCTGGCCTGGTCGTCTGCGGCACCGTGGGTGAAAACACCTCGCTGACGATGCAGGAGAAACTGGCGGTGATCGAGGTGGCGAAAGACGCCGCACAAGGCAAAATACCGGTGATCGCCGGAATTGCCGAATTCACTACCGCCTTTGCACAGAATATGGCGCGCGAAGCGGAAAAAGCCGGTATTGACGGCGTGATGGTGATGCCTGCGCTGGTTTACTCATCCAAACCGCACGAAACCGCAGCGCATTTTCGCAGCGTGGCCACCGCCACCGATCTGCCGATCATGGTCTACAACAACCCGCCGATTTATAAAAACGATGTCACACCTGACATTCTCACCACGTTGGTCGACTGCGACAACATCGTCTGTTTCAAAGACTCTTCTGGCGATACCCGCCGCTTTATCGATTTACGCAATGCGGTCGGCGATCGTTTCGTGTTGTTCGCCGGGTTGGACGACGTGGTGCTGGAAAGCCTCGCTGTGGGCGCAGAAGGGTGGATCTCTGGCATGTCCAACGCTTTCCCACGCGAAGGGGAAACCTTGTTCCGGCTGGCGAAGCAAAAGCGCTTCGAGGAAGCACTGGCTCTGTATAGCTGGTTTATGCCGTTGCTGCATCTGGATGCCCGCCCAGACCTGGTGCAGTGCATCAAGCTCTGTGAAGAACTGGTCGGCCGTGGCAGCGCAGTGACCCGTCCACCGCGTTTGGCACTGCAGGGGGAAACGCTGCAAGAGGTGACGACGATTATCAAAACCGCTCTGGTCAACCGTCCGACTCTGCCAGATGTCGGCCTGTGATCTCTCAAGGAGGCCCGGCATTTAGCCGGGCAATAACAGGTAATCGAACAGGGGAAACCAATGCCAACTCACAACACATACGCCCTTAGCGGCAAACAGTTTATTGGCGGGCAGCGGATAGCTAGCGGTAACGCCGAACTCATCAGCCTGCGGGCCGATAATAATCAGCCAACAGGTTATCGCTTCCATCAGGCCAGCATTGCAGAGGTTGATGCCGCAGCACAGGCTGCTGCCCGAGCCTTTAGCGCCTATTGCCAAACCAGTGCCGAGCAGCGAGCGGATTTTCTTGCCGCCATCGCCGATGAACTGGATGCGTTAGGGGAGGAATTTTTTGCCTTTGCCACACAAGAGACCGCGCTGCCCATCCCACGTCTGATTGGTGAGCGCGCTAGAACCAGCGGGCAGATGCGACTGTTTGCCGAACTGCTACGCAGTGGCCGCGTGCACGGGGCGAGAATTGATTGCGCATTACCAGAGCGTACACCGCTGCCAAGACCCGATTTACGCCAGTATCGCGTGGCCATCGGTCCTGTTGCGGTGTTTGGTGCCAGTAATTTCCCGCTGGCGTTCTCTACCGCCGGTGGTGATACCGCCGCCGCGCTGGCCGCCGGTTGCCCCGTGGTGTTCAAGGCACATAGTGGCCATATGATCACGGCGGAATTGACCGCACAGGCTATTGAACGTGCAGTGCAAAAACTGCGGATACCTGCCGGTGTCTTCAATATGGTGTTCGGCAGCAGCATCGGTGCCGATTTGGTGCAACATCCGGCGATCCAGGCGGTAGGGTTCACCGGCTCATTGCAAGGTGGCCGGGCATTATTTGAGTTGGCGATGCAACGTCCACAACCCATCCCGGTGTTTGCCGAAATGTCGAGCATCAACCCGGTGGTGGTCTTGCCACAGGCGTTGGCTCAGCGTGGCGCGCACCTTGCAAAAGAGTTGGTTGCCTCTTTCACGCTCGGTTGCGGCCAATTCTGCACCAAACCGGGGCTGATTATCGGCCAGCGCAGCCCGGCCTTCAGCCAGCTGATCGCCGATTTACAAACTCAGGTTAATGCCTGCCCGCCTCAAACCATGCTGAATGCCGGTACGCGGGATCATTATCTGAGTGGCTTGCAGAGATGGGATCAACATCCTCAGCTACGGCATCTGGCCGGAAGCAGGGCAGAACAACCCCATCTTGCGGTAGCTCAGCTCTATCAGGCCGACATTAGTTTGTTGATTAACGCCGATCCGCTGTTGCAGGAAGAGGTTTTTGGCCCCGTGGCGATAGTTGTTGAAGTCGCAGACCGGGCGCAACTGCTTGCCGCACTGGAAAACCTGCAAGGGCAACTCACCGCCACGCTTCTGGCTGAACAGGAAGACCTTGGCGAGGCGAGTGAGTTGGCGCAATTACTGATCCACAAAGCGGGGCGTGTGCTGTTTAACGGCTACCCGACCGGCGTGGAAGTCTGCGAAGCCATGGTGCACGGCGGCCCTTATCCGGCGACCAGCGATCCCCGTGGTACCTCGGTCGGTACGCTAGCTATCGAGCGGTTTTTGCGCCCAGTCTGCCTACAAAACTACCCGGCAGCGCTATTGCCCCCCGCGCTGCAAGACAGCAATCCACTGAACCTGTTGCGCCTGGTCAACGGTGAATACACCCGCGCAGCCCTCCATTCACCTGTGGCAATGAAATAATTCGAAAGGTAATGCTATGACCATACAGGGAAAATTTAAAAAGCAGCTGACGCTAACCGATCTGACGTTTATCGGCCTGGGCGCGATTTTTGGTTCTGGCTGGCTGTTCGCCGCCAGCCATGTTGCTTCTATCGCGGGGCCCGCGGGGATCTATTCGTGGCTGATCGGCGGGCTCGCTGTACTGCTGTTGGGGATTGTTTATTGCGAGCTGGGTGCCGCACTTCCACGTGCCGGTGGCATCATTCGTTACCCGGTGTTTTCCCACGGGGAACTGATGGGCTATCTGTTGGGGTTCATCACACTGATTGCGTTCTCCAGCCTGATCTCGATCGAGGTTGTCGCCGCCCGGCAATATGCAGCAGCCTGGTTCCCCGCGCTCAGCCAGCCTGGCTCGGGCGATCCCACGTTGATCGGTTGGCTGACGCAATTTATCTTGTTGTGCCTGTTCTTTACGCTGAATTACTACAGCGTGAAAACGTTTGCCAAATCCAATAACCTGATCAGCATACTCAAGTTTATCGTGCCGGTGCTGGTGATCGTGGTGCTGTTCACCTTCTTCAAACCTGAAAACCTGCATAGTCAAGGCTTTGCTCCCTTTGGTTCCGCAGGGGTGGAAGCGGCGATTTCAGCCGGTGGGATCATCTTCGCCTATCTGGGGCTGACGCCAATTATCTCAGTGGCCAGCGAAGTCCAAAATCCGCAGCGAACCATCCCGATCGCACTGATCCTGTCAGTGGTGCTTTCCACCATAATCTATGTGCTGCTGCAACTGGCTTTCCTCGGCAGTATTCCAAGCGAAATGCTGAGCGGCGGCTGGCAGGATATCAGCAAGCACTTTTCACTGCCGTACCGCGATATTGCCGTAACGCTGGGGATGGGGTGGTTGGCTTTTCTGGTGGTGAGCGACGCGATCGTTTCACCGAGCGGCACGGGCAATATCTATATGAATGCCACGCCGCGTGTAGTGTATGGTTGGGCGCGGGCGGGGACTTTCTTCAAAATTTTCACCCGCGTCGATGGTGAGTCGGGGATCCCGCGTCCGGCGCTGTGGCTGACGCTATATGTTACAGGTGCGAATGCCGCAAACATTAATGGCGTTGGGATCAAAAAGCTTGAAGTTGTCGACCCTATTGATCATCACCCAATGGAAACGGTGGCGTTCTTCCCAAGTTCTGGGCCCTCGGGGGTTACAAGCATCGGTCCCTATCAGATTTCAGCGTCCAAATCGGTCTCAATTGGGAGCTATTTATATCCGTTGATTCTGCTTTCGCATGGAAACATGGGAAGTATGTGGGGACATCAAGATCTGGCCACAGCCCTCGCTCAGCAAGGATACATCGTCGTAAGCGTGACCCATCCGGGCGATAATTTTCAGAATTCGAGCCGAGTCGGGGCTACTAGCGCGATCTACGGACGCCCCTTGCAGATATCTGCTGCTTTGTCGGCTGCTCTCAAAGATTCGATGCTTGCACCACATATTGATAAAGATCGAATAGGATTTTTGGGGTTTTCTGCCGGTGGAACAACAGGTTTGATACTCGCAGGAGGCAAGCCGACTCTTACTCGCCTTGTGGAGTACTGCGCTAAGCGTCCCAACGACGATCATGTCTGCGAAGCGAAGGGGCATATCAGGCTTGATCATCCCGAACTAGCCCCGTCTGCCGATCCGCGTATTCGGTCATTCGTCCTGCTTGCTCCCTTAAGTGTCATTTTTACACCAGAGGGATTAAAGCCTGTTAAGTCACCGTTATTTATTTTTGTCGGGGATAAGGATGAGGAATTATCTCCTGATGATAACGCGATAGCATTGGCGAGTGAGACAGGGGCTTCATTACAGGTCATTCCTAACGCTGGCCATTTCACGTTTTTATCACCATGCTCACCTGATATGAGCCGTACGATGCCGGATTTATGTACGGATCGTAAAGGCATAGATCGTGTCGCGCTCCATCAACGAATTATTACCGAGATAGCAACTTTCTTCAAAAAATCGCTTGGTGTGAAATAGTGGAGAGATGATTTTGTCTGCTACCTTGGGAGTGAGGTTTTTTTTTAATAAATTGATTTAAGGGGATTTAATGGTGACCATCATTGAAAGTCTGAAAACAAAGTATCCGGGGGCCAGTGCATGGCCATTTGGCGATTCCGCCGAAATGGCAGACGAGCTAGCAGACCTGGTTATTAAAGGGGTAAAAACCGCAACCTGCTGTTCGCTTTCATCTTTCAAAAATGAAGAAGAATCACCAACGATCGGCGGCTACAGCATTATCCTAAATGGCAAAGGTGTTCCAGTCTGTGTCATTAGGACGATCGCTATGCGGATAATTCGTTTCTGTGATGTGACAGACGAACTTGCGAAAAAAGAAGGCGAGGGAGATCTCAGCCTCAGGTACTGGAGGCAAGGGCACAAACAGTTCTTCCAAAGAGAAGGGAGTTACTGCGACACAATGGAGCTTGTAGCAGAAGAGTTTGAACTGGTCGAGTTGTTGTAATATATGATCTCGCGGTGCCGTAAATTAAATGGAATAGGGTCAATTTAAATGCAGCTGATTTATCCCAGTGATTACTTTAACCCTGCCAAGGCCGATGAAACCTTTGAGCAGGAGTTTACCTGTGCCAGACAGAATGGATTAACCTGTGTGCTGCTGTCCTCTGAACACGCCTCGATGGGAAAGTACAAGTTCTCTCACAGCTTTGAGCCAGATGTCCCCGTGATATGGCGTGGATGGATGCTAAGCCCAGAAGAATATCAACAACTGCATAGAGCCGTTTCGCTAAGCGGCGGGCAAATGCTTGAATCATTTGATGATTACATTCGGTGCCATTACATCACCGGCTGGTACGAAATTTGCCAAAAGTATACGCCGGAAACCGTATTGGTCAGTGCAGATGCTGATTTCGATATGCTGACCGATCAGCTTAAGTGGCCGTGTTACTTTGTTAAGGATTATGTTAAATCACTGACAACCTCCAGAGGCTCTGTTGCCGCAAATGCCGATGAGATCCGCGAAGTGTTGAAATCCATTGAGCACTTCCGTGGGAAGATTGAAGGAGGAGTCAGCCTTAGACGTTTTGAAAATTTTATCCCCGAGAGTGAGCGCAGATATTTTTCATTGAATGGCAAGGTTTTCTCTGCTGACGGAATTATTCCAGAGGTGGTTATTGAAATCGCGCAGCTCATCGATGCTCCATTTTTCTCCATCGATATGATTGAAAATGATGCGGGTCAGCTCCGGCTTATAGAGATCGGGGATGGGCAGGTATCCGACATCAAGGAATGGCCAGTTGAGCGTTTTGTCCGGATATTTATGGCGTCATAGGAGCCCAAATAGACGGGCTTCAGGGGCGCGCAAACGCCCCGATTTAACTTACTCAAATAACCTACGGTGTAGCGCAATAACCGCACCATCAGCAACGTCGCTTGGCAGCAGGAAGCAAATATTATCATTGGATGCGCCATGGAAAATCATGCGCACGGCATACTCATCCAGACCCACAAATGTATCCCGGCATACGCCCGCGCCACGATGGAGTTGATTGCCAATTACCGTGATCAGGGCCAGCCCGGTTTCAATCTCGACCCTGCAATGAGAAGAGAGTGCTGTAAGCAACGCGGTGGTCAGGGTGTGATCTTCTCCTGAAGTAGATCCCGTGGAATTCAGGGCTAGCGCTATGCAGCTCTCGGAGGTAGTAACCAGATCCACATCAACCTGATGTGCTGCCAGAATCGCGAACATTTCGGCAAAGAATAGGTATGCCGGTTGCGCATGCAGGCTGTGCAATCTCAGCAACGTCTGTTTGCGACGAACGGCAATGGCGCGATAAAGTGGCGGATCCTCTGTCTCGCGGCGAACCAGCGTTCCACCGGCAGCGGTATTTTTGCTGGAGCCCACAAAGACCGGGATATTTTTCCGCATTGCGGGTAACAGGGTCGCCGGATGGAGCACTTTCGCACCAAAAGCAGCCATGTCGCTGGCTTCGGAAAAGGAGATGTGGTCGATACGCTGGGCCTGCGCCACAATGCGCGGATCGGTGGTGTAGATCCCGGCCACATCAGTCCAGATATCGACACGTGAGGCCTGCAATGCTTCCCCTAGCAGAGAGGCGGTATAGTCGCTGCCACCTCGGCCAAGCGTGGTGGTCTTCCCGTAGTCATCACTGCCGATAAAACCCTGGGTGATAACAATCGCCTGCTCAATACGCGGCCGCAGATGGGCTTCTGCCTGATCTTCCACCAGGCTGATATTGGGTTCGGCGCAACCGTAAAGGTTGTTGGTTCGAATGACTTTACGGGCATCAAACCATTCTGCTTGCGCCTCACGTTCACGAAGCACTTCGGCAAATAACAGGCTCGACATCAGCTCGCCATGGCTGACCAGTTCATCACTTAGCGCAGTGGAAGGCGTTGCCAATGCCGTCTCTGCAAGACGGGCAATATTTTCAAGGAGTTGATCGATTTCTTTGCTGATGACCAGCGGCGCTTTCAGGCGGGAAATAATGTTGTACTGGATAGTGCGAAGGGTATCAATTTTATCCATACGATCACGACTTTCCAGCCCTTCAGAAAGTTCGACCAATAGATTTGTGACCCCTGCAGAGGCAGACAAAACGACCAGCCGGACGTGGTCATCAGCAAGAACAATACCGGCACTGCGATTCATCGAGTCAAAGTCAGCAACGCTGGTGCCGCCAAATTTGGCAACGACGAATTGTGGATAAATGCGTGTCATAACAATCTCATATCAGGGCGCCATAAAAAATGGCAAGAAAATTTTCATTCTCGGCATAAGGGAAGCACGCTTCGCCTTACGAAATGTCCGCCCGCGAACATTTCTGATGACAACCCAGGAAAGCCTCCTGTTGTCGATAACGTGTATTGCCTCTTACGCGTTACCGGTGTGATGCGCATTAATTCTTTATTTACGGATAGTAAAATAAGCGCGCCATAGTAAGTGATTTATCTTAATGGATCGACATTTTTATTTTATTTGGCAACAAATCAGTGAAAAAGAATGCCTTACAGACCAGAACCTAACATTCTTAACGGTAAAATCGTGTAACAAAAGAATAAAACCATATCAAAACGATGGTTTTCATGACGTTGTATCCAATCTGGACATTCGTAACGCTTTGCGCGACATTGGTAACAAAAATTAATGCATCGAGAATTGTAAGTCATTGTTATAACTAAGATTTAAAGGGGCTGTTGCATGCTAAAACAAATGATTGAGTACACCATTAAAATAATATATATTGGCCGCGTTTTTACAGGCAATCCCCTTAACCTTTTACTCAACCCGGCGTTAATAATACCCGAGGTTGTGGGAGTGATATGATGACGGATAAAGTCCGTATTGATACTTTAAGTGCTAGTTCATTACCACAAAGCAATGATACCTTTTTAGCAAGACAGGCCGAGTTTGAGTCTAACGTCAGAAGCTATCCACGAAAACTGCCATTGGCAATTGCCAAAGCGCAGGGCGTTTGGATTACTGATGTTGAAAATAATCAATATCTTGATTGTCTTGCAGGCGCCGGGACTCTGGCGCTGGGTCATAATCATCCTGACGTGCTTCAAAGCATTCAAAGTGTCATCAGCAGCGGCTTACCGTTACATACGCTGGACCTTACCACTCCTCTGAAAGATGAATTTTCCTCTTATTTACTCTCTTTATTACCGGGCCAGGGCAAAGAATATTGCCTGCAATTCACCGGTCCGTCTGGCGCTGATGCGGTTGAAGCCGCGCTCAAACTGGCCAAAAAAGTAACTGGCCGTTCAAGCATCATCAGTTTCTCCGGCGGCTACCACGGTATGACGCACGGCGCGCTCTCCGTAACCGGTAACCTGTCACCAAAAGAAGCCGTCAGCAACATGATGCCGGAAGTGCAGTTTATGCCTTATCCGAATCAGTACCGCTGCCCGCTGGGTATCGGTGGCGACGCAGGCGTTAAAGCGCTGACGTACTACTTCGATAACTTGATCAACGACGTGGAAAGCGGCGTACGCAAACCAGCGGCGGTGATCCTCGAAGCGGTGCAGGGCGAGGGTGGTGTGAACCCGGCTCCGGCCGAGTGGCTGCAGCGCATCCGTAAAGTCACGCAGGAGCATGGCATTCTGCTGATCATCGACGAAGTCCAGGCTGGTTTCGCACGCACCGGTAAGCTGTTCGCATTTGAACACGCAGGTATCGAGCCAGACATCATTGTTATGTCTAAAGCTGTCGGTGGCGGTCTGCCGTTGGCCGTACTGGGCATCAAAAAACAGTTTGACGCATGGGCGCCAGGCCACCATACCGGAACATTCCGCGGTAACCAGTTGGCAATGGCCACCGGTCTGACCACGCTTAAGCACCTTAAAGACAACGCCATTGCGGATAAAGTTGCCGCCCAGGGCGAGTGGCTGAAAGGCAAGCTGGCCGAACTGCAAAAACGTTATCCGGTTATCGGTCACGTACGCGGCCTGGGCCTGATGATCGGCATTGAGATTGTGAAGCCTAACGAAGCACAGGATCACATGGGATGCTACCCGGCGGATGGTGAACTTTCGGCATTGCTGCAGAAAAAATGCTTCGAATCCGGTCTGATTCTGGAGCGTGGCGGCCGTCATGGTTGTGTACTGCGCCTGTTGCCATCACTGCTGATCACCGACGCTGAGCTGGAAATTTTCCTCGATAAATTTGAAAACGCCTTGCTGGCCACTGGCATGGAGCCGGTTTAATCGGAGTTAACGATCGTGTCTGATAACAACCCAATTCTCTCCGGTTCGGCGCAAAGTATCGCCGCCTATCAGGATGCCATTGAGCAGAGCAGCAAAGCCGTTATCGAATGGTTAAAGCAGCCAGAAATGTATCAGGGGAAAACCGTCGACCAGTTGCGCGAGCGCATCCAGTTGAACTTTACCTCACAGGGCCTGGGTAACCAGGCCGCCATTGAGCGCGCAGTTGAGTATTTCCTCAAGGACAGCCTCTCTGTACATCACGCACAATGCGTGGCGCATCTGCACTGCCCGAGCCTGGTGATTAGCCAGGCAGCAGAGGTGCTGATCAACGCCACTAACCAGAGTATGGACTCCTGGGATCAAAGCCCGTCAGCCACCATCATTGAGATCAAACTCATCGAGTGGCTGCGTGAGCAGATAGGATACAGCGCCGGTGATGCCGGCGTGTTCACCAGTGGCGGCACCCAGAGTAACCTTATGGGGCTGATGCTGGCGCGTGATGCTTTCTTCGCGCGTCAGGGGCACTCCGTTCAGCAGCATGGTTTAACGGGTGATCTGAGCAAAATCAAAGTGTTCTGCTCCGAAAGCGCACACTTCTCCGTGCAAAAAAACATGGCGTTGATGGGACTGGGCTACCAGTCAGTCACTCAGGTGAAAACTGATGCGTTCTCGCGTATGGATCTCGCTGACCTGAAAACCAAACTGGCGCAGGCAAAAGCCAACGGTGAGCAGGTGATGGCGATTGTGGCCACCGCCGGTACCACCGATGCAGGTGCGATTGATCCGTTAGAGGATATCACCGCGCTGGCAGCACAGGAAAATATTTGGGTTCACGTTGATGCCGCATGGGGCGGAGCGCTGCTGCTTTCTGAGAAGTATCGCCACTACCTGAACGGCCTGGAATCTGCAGACTCTGTGACCCTGGATTTCCACAAGCAGTTCTTCCAGACCATCAGCTGTGGTGCATTCCTGCTGAAAGACGCACGCCATTACGAGCTGATGCGTTATCAGGCGGCGTACCTGAACTCTGATTTTGACGAAGAGCAGGGCGTACCGAATCTGGTGTCAAAATCACTGCAAACCACACGTCGTTTTGATGCTCTGAAACTGTGGATGGGCCTTGAAGCGTTGGGTAAAAAGCAGTACGCCGAAATCATTGATAACGGCGTTACGTTGTCACAGAAAGTGGCTGAGTATGTCTCTGCACAGCCACATCTGGAACTGGTTATGCAGCCACAGTTGGCAAGCGTACTGTTCCGTTTCTGCCCGAAAAGCGACGATCGCGCGTTTATCGCGCTGTTGAACCAGCGTATCGGCGATGTTCTGTTGGCATCAGGTAGCGCCAACGTTGGGGTAACGGAAGCAGATGGCGTAACCTGTCTGAAGCTAACGCTGCTGAACCCAACGGTTTGTCTGGAGGACGTAAAAATCCTGCTGGCAAGCGTGAAAGAGACGGCTGAAAAATTGCTCAACGCGTAATCCTTTAGTAACCAAATCTGCGTCGAGTTGCTAGTCAATTCGGCGCAGCTAGGTGAAATCTGGTGGGTAATGATAGCCATTAGTTCTCAGATTTCACATAGCGCGATCAAAAAAGGAGGGCGTTTTGAACGGTAATCCAATCACTGGAGGTTAAACTCCATCAGTCGGCAACGCGCAACGATGCCAATCTCGTCGGAGAATTGCTGCATGACGATTTTGAAGAGATCGGCTGTTCCGGGCTGCACTATGACAGACAGCAAACCATTGCGGCGCTAAAGTTGGAAAGCGGCCAGCCAGAGATCTTTGCCGAAGAGTTCAAACTGGTGAAGATTGCCGATGGTGCCGTATTGTTGAGGTATAAAAGTTTTCAACGTGATGCGGATGGCAGCATTGTTCGCCGTGCCGAGCGTTCTTCGATCTGGTTGCAATCGTCACAAGAGAGCGGAAGCCATTGGCAGATGCGTTTTCATCAAGGAACACAGATCGAGGATTGAAGCCAACTGTGAATCAACTAGAATAATCGCCACTCATGAACCAACTTCTAGAAAACCAAGCAATCAAAGCGTGAAGGTGAGGTGAGATAAGCCTAGCGGGATACCCGGTGCGTAATCGCTAATACAATTTAACATAATATACATTATGCGCACCAAGGTAACGATACGTGGAATCTGGCTATCTGCTACTGTCATTGGTCTTCATTGGCCATTGTCAAAAATTCACTTGGCCAGCCAACCCCATGCTCTTACCTGACTTTTCAGTACCAAATCTCATCCAAGGCAATCATACAACCGACAAAGCTTGTTCTTCATTTGCAGTTGGCCAGCAAGGATCGAACAAAATCGAGAACTGAGTCTACCAGTTTCCGGCCTAGTAAATTATCCCAAAAAGTTGACGATCCTTCTCGCACCCATTCCTGGATTTTCGACCTCGCGAAATCATTGTAACAATATCTGGTTGTTCGAATGCCCAACTGTCTCGACCTTTTCCAAGCCTGACCAACATCCCATCATCACGAGCCGTAAAGATAAGCTTTCTATCAAGAAACCTAGCCCAACCACCAAACATAGCTTTTCGGTCAAGCCAGATAGAGCTTCAAGATCTTCCCGTAAGATTTCTTCCAGTCCATGATCGCGTGCCATGAAATTTCCTTGTTCTTTGTATCATCACCGAACTATCAATATGATGATCGGGCAGGATTTCATTTTCGCAATCTTCACGTTAACACTATGGCCAAACAGATACCTAAAACCAACCTGTTGATCATTTTTTACCTCATCAACAGGTCAAAACCCCCTGCTTTATTGATCGTGCTACGTGAAATCTGAAATGGTATGGCTACACTAAACCGTGCAGATTTCACCAAAATGTATGTCTGTGATGATTCGTTCTAGCTTCTTCGTCGTTACTGTTCTTCACTCAAGTGCTTCAACAGCAAAACTGTCATGATCCAGAGTTGCCCTTAACATTAGTATGGCTTATCATACCAAAGTTCGAGTGTCACAGAACCCCGAACCGCTTTGCGGATAAAATCTGAAACAGTGGTATTAAGATTCTATGAGAAGAAGAATGTCTGAAATACTCAATAACTCAATAAAAGTAATAGTGTCTTTTTTTATCGTTTTGTTTATAAACAAGGCACTGTCAGTTTTTCGTAAGAGACAGCTATATTTAGCTTGCTGGAATTATTTGAAGAATACAAGTCTTTCAGATAATTCATGTACAATAAACGGAAGTATTTATAATAAAGGAAAAGATAAAGAAAAGAACGTTGAAATATCAATGCCTAGTGGCATAAAGATATCATTGATATCAAGCGACTATAGTTCAATAAAAACTGAAAATGGAAAATTAATCATAGATAGGGTTTTGCCAAAACAAAAAATATCTATTGTCGCGTTGGTCGAAGGCATAACAGAGATTAACAGAAAGATAAAGCCAGAAATAAAGTCAGAAGATTCAAATGGGAAAACTTTTTTGGGTGCAGATTTTGTTCCACCCAGCATGGGAATAATAGTATTGGCAATGACAATCATTTTATTTGTAAGTGGGATGATACTGTATATTGAAAAAGTTGACAAGAATGCAATTTTTTTCTTCGAGAAAAAATACAATCAAATCAAGTATAATGATTTGTATGATCAAGGGTTTTCGTTAGAAATATATCAACAAAAAGAAGGGGTGGATAGATTCACTTTAAAAAACAGCAAGTTACCAGTCAGACTTTTGGATATTAGTGAAGCTAAAGGAAATGTGGTTTACAGTTTTGAACTATATAACTTGACTGATAAAGATGTTGATGTTAGAGCGGAGTTTATAGTGAAAAACTTATCTGCTTATTTAAGTGATTTAAAAGCCTTAAGCAAGAGGCACCCCAATATAAAAGATGAAAAAAAACCAGAGAATTTAGGACAGTACTTCTATGAATTGAAGTTAATTTATGACAAGCATAACATTGGTTATAAAATGCTGAAGGCTAATAAAATAAACATTCCAATTCAAGAAGGTGTATATGAATTTATTATGAAGCCTGCAGAACATAAATTACTTAAAATTGAAAAGAAAATAGATAAAACACAAAGCGATACTGAGTTCAATTTAGATCTGGATTTCATAATTGATAGAGATGAAAAAGATGGCTATCTCAGTTTAAAATTTAATCCTATGGACTCACATAAGAAAGCAAAATTTGAGGGTATAATGCAGAATAAGAACTGATTCGCATAATGCACTCTATATTAAAGATGAACCTTCGCCATTCCGGTAAAGATCAAACCCATTTTACCGGAATGACTCAGAACCATTTTGTAACATAGCGTTGAACATTATGCGCACCAAGGTAACGATACGTGGAATCTGGCTATCTGCTACTGTCATTGGTCTTCATTGGCCATTGTCAAAAATTCACTTGGCCAGCCAACCCCATGCTCTTACCTGACTTTTCAGTACCAAATCTCATCCAAGGCAATCATACAACCGACAAAGCTTGTTCTTCATTTGCATTTCATTTTCGCAATCTTCACGTTAACACTATGGCCAAACAGATACCTAAAACCAACCTGTTGATCATTTTTTACCTCATCAACAGGTCAAAACCCCCTGCTTTATTGATCGTGCTACGTGAAATCTGAAATGGTATGGCTACACTAAACCGTGCAGATTTCACCAAAATGTATGTCTGTGATGATTCGTTCTAGCTTCTTCGTCGTTACTGTTCTTCACTCAAGTGCTTCAACAGCAAAACTGTCATGATCCAGAGTTGCCCTTAACATTAGTATGGCTTATCATACCAAAGTTCGAGTGTCACAGAACCCCGAACCGCTTCGCGGTGAGTCATAGAAAGTCTTCCCAGGCAATAATTAGAATCACAGGAATACAATGCACTACTCTAACTAATTAAAATGGAATTATTATGTATATGAATGGCCAAAAAGCAATCAAGAAAAAAAACGAATACCTACAATTACTTAATCAAAATGATCTAGAACAAGTTTATCAGTCTTACCTAGAAAATAATACGATGTTCATTCCAAGAGAATTTGAACAGAATCATGGAATTCATTTCTGTACAGTGTTTAGAAAACTACCATTATCTAGTGATTATAAACCTGATTTTGTGTATCTTGCAAAAAGTTCTGATAACTGGAACGTAGTATTGGTTGAAATAGAAAAACCCTCTTCAAAATACTTTAAAAATAACTCTACAACTTTCCATGCTGATTTTAATATGGCTCTACAGCAAATGAACACATGGAGAGCATGGATTGATGACGAATCAAACAGAAATCACCTAAAAAACAACATATTACAAGGGTTCATTGAACCCGCGCATATGGCGAGAAATCCCTTTAATTTCAAATACGTATTGGTTCATGGGCGTAGGTCGGAATATGAGAATAACGTACAGAAAACATCATTGATTAGAAGCCAACAAAGAGATGATTTCTCAATAATATCATTTGACAGCTTGGCTGAAAATATTGAAAGGAAATACCCATTATATATAGCGGTAAAGAAGAATACGCACTTTGAATTGATTTCAAGTGAGTTCGTTGATGAAGGTATATTTTCATGGGTGAATACAGATTTATTGGCTATTTCTAAAGAAATACGTGATGATGCTATTTCAAAATCAGCCAACTGGCATCATTATAAATTCAGCGAAAAAGGAAGCGTTAAAGTGATGGATGATGTTCTCCCCAAAATAAGAATAATATAAGTTGGTTCGTATAATGACGTTATGCTAAAAAGGCCGCTGCGGGAAAATATTTTCGCAACGGCCTTTTCAACTTAACGAGTTGCACATTATGCGCACCTAGGTGACGGTACGTGGAATCTGGCTATCTGGTACTGTCACTGGTCTTCATTGGCCATAGTCAAGAACTCACCTTGGCCAGCTCTCACTGTTGTTTGATCCTTACCGACCAACTGCAAATGAAGAACAAGCTTTGTCGGTTGCATCAGCGGATTGCTTTGGATGAGATTTTGTACTGAACAGCCAGGTAAGAGCTTGAGGTTAGCTGGGTCTTACATCACTCCCGAAAGCTGACGGTCCTGCTCGCAGTCATCCCTAGATTCTACGACTACGCGAAATCATTGGAACAATGTCTGGTTGTTCAAGTGCCCAACTATCTCAACCTTTGCCAAATCTGGCCAGCATCCCATCATCGCGAGCAAGGAACCAAACATAGCTTTCTCGACAACCAATATGGTGATCAGACAGGATTTCGTTTTCACAATCTTCACGTTAACACTATGGCCAAACACATACCTAAAAAATCTACCTGTCGATCATTTTTACCACATCAACAGGTCAAAGCCCCCTGCTTTATTGATCGCGCTACATGAAATCTGAAAATATTGATTGAACTCATTTACCCGATAATGCCGATTTGGTAGTCTCGACGTATCTCTTTGATCATCGGCAGGATTGTAGCGTTGGAAATCTTTTTTTAACCCACTGAAAAATATCTCATAAATATTTTTCATACATAAACATCCATGGTCCGTTCAGTACGGGTCCGGTTTTGTATGGGTTAAAAAAGGTACGCTATGAAAGTTTCATGGACCGTCACGCCCGTGGGATATCAGCGCATTGCGAAACGCTGCCCTTCATGCAGCGTAAAACGGGATTTCACGCCCTCGGGGGCTATTCGGGTAAATGCGCAAAAGAAGGTGCTTGATATCTGGAGTATCTGTAAGTGTACGCACTGCGATTACACCTGGAATATCTCCCTGTTTTCACGCCTGCACGTCAGCAAAATTAATCCTGAACTTTATCAGCGGTTGATAGCGAACGATATCGTTATGGTTCAACATTTTGCCTATGATAAAGAGACGCTGAAACGAAATAACGCCGAGCTATCGGGGCGGCCTGATTTTCGCATTCAGGAGCGGTGGTCGGTCAGCATATCTCGTCGCAATCGGGTCAGGGTTAGCGTCAGGATTTCTCTTTCTTTTCAGGTCAGCCTGCTATCGATTTTGCAAAAGCAACTCATGCTGAGCACAGGCGAAATCAAGAGACGGATTGAGTCAGGGAAAATAAGTGGCGTCACGATGAAAATGCTTAAATCGCGAAAGCTGAAGGCAGCGGAATATAAGTTTCAGCTGTCTGCGGAAACGCTGTACGCCAAACGCAGGATCGTTCTGACGCGTAGTTAAAAGCAAGAAGCTCACCTTGAGGTCAACTACGTCAGTATGACAATAGCTCAAAAGAAGGAAAGACCCAAGGTGAGCTTCCCATTACCTGTGACATAAGATAAATGCAGAGTAACCTCGGGCTGGCCCGCACCGTGGCACGCCATCAGCAGCAGTACCGGAAGAAGCCCCGCCATTAGGAACAATGTCTGCTACCAATTACCGTAGGGATAGGTTTTCCCTTTGATAAATTCAGGAGTATCTCCGTAATATTTATACCCATTGGGGTGTCTAGTTATCCCTTTGCAAAGCTCTAATTTATCCCCGGACACGGTCTTTAAGACTGATGGCGTCACGCGATAATTAGGCTGACTACCGATACCTCGTAGCCAGACTGCAACCTTACCTCCCGGGGCCAGACCAATTTGTATGTTGTCGTAATACCCGATATTACCCTGATAATCCTTATACACGCTGGGATTGCGCATTTTCTCCACAACGGCGTCAGACAAGGTCAGGCGAGTTTCATATACTCTTTTATCAATCACCGAGTCCCAGCAAAAAAGAATATGCCTAGGGGGATGTTTAATGTGATTCCAGTGCCCTCCGGGTGCTCGATCGCTATCATTCCAATTACCAATGACTTTATCCAGGTCCGGGGTGCTGTCCAGCGTATTAAACCGGTAATCAATACCGTTAGCATCAAGGATGGCGACAAACGTTACCAGTGCGGGTAGCGCCTTGGGCGTGAAAAAATTAAACTTCCACTCGGTGGGCACATCGTTTTGGACAGAAGCCTCGGGCTGGCCCGCACTGTGACTGTGGCACGCCGTCAGCAGCAGTACCGGAAGAAGCCCCGCTAAACGGATTATTTTCATATTTTATTTCCCGCCATATTGTAAACTGTCCGCTGCCAGCGCTCGTCTGGACGGTTGGTAAAGTTCACCAGCTTCGCCGGTTTGACTGCCCCAGCGATCATTCCCTCACCGTCTCTGACCACGCTGTTCCAGTTGGCTGAACAATGGATATATTTCTCTGCCAGCATTTCGATTTCCTGACTGATGAATCCGGGAGCCGATGCCCCATTACGTACCGCGCGGCCCATCACAATCGCTTTTTCGCACAGGTAGTTTAGTTCTAGTGGCATTGTAAAGTCTGGAACACTGTCATCAATAGGATCAAATACCACGCCTGCATCCTGCGCCGCATCGATCATCACCCGCAGTACCACCTTTGACCAGTCGTTGCACGTCGGGCGCTCAATGACAGCTGCCGCCCCGCTGCGTTTTTGCGGCATGCCGTAGCGATCGGCTGGCATCCGCTCGTCGTGCCAGGTATCAATGTTGATCTCCAGTGCCTGCAATAAAGGGCCAATTGCTGGCCAGGTATCCATCGCACTGAGCTGCTCACAGGCCTGCTGATAAACTCGCGTTTTCGAATCGGGTGTGGAAAAGGGTACGGTTTCAAACTGCGGACGGGTAATGAAATAGGCTTCGTACTCGTCAGGGTTGTAACCGCCACCAATGTCAGAGTGCGCACCTGGCAAAGCCAGTTCCGGCCACGCAGGCTTCACACTGTTCAATGCAAAGTTAAACCGGCATTCGTGCTGTGCGGTGATATGAAATACCTTCTCTGCCACCCCCGGGCGCAGCACAATATTCACCTCGCCCGTATCGGCGCTGTGCGGATTGAACCCGTTGACCGGCGTACCGATGCCAGCCACCGTATCAAATATCCCCAGAAACCGGGTTTTACCGCCGGGCGTACCTGAGAACTCAATACTTCCCAGACCGGACTTGATAGCAGCGATAATCGCCTGCTCCTGACTGAAAACCCGGTTGGCAAAATGCCGTGCCGCAGCAGCTCCCCGGCTGAACCCGAAAATATCAAACTGCAATTCTTTGATAATACAGGAACTGGCGTCAGGCAGGTTATCCAGATAGCCGTTGATAGCAGCAACCAGCATAGCGACTGCCTTATCGGTTTTTCTCACCACGCCGGTGTTACCCCTGCCGGTGCCCATCCCGTAAGTACTGTCGCCTTCCCCGCTTTCCGTACCAATCCCCTCGATATAAATTGCGCGCTGGCCGTATCCCGTATCGGCAGTGAGTTTTTGGTTATACAGAATATTGAGCCAGTGCACATTGGTGTAATAACCGAGATGACTTCCTGCCGCGAAGCCGCTGTGTCCGCTTTTTAGCTGAACACACTGGAAATAAGCTGATTGAGCATCGGCATTGTTCATCCCAAAATGCTCTCCGGAGCAGGCATCAAGGCTGGCGGCGGTATTATCCGCATTATTGCCGGTGCCGTCGAAAAATACCCCAATGGTCAGGGTAATTTCCCTCTTCTGCCTTTCCTTTTTGGCCGCCTGCGCATACTGCTCAGGCTCTGCTGTCTGTTTCTTCACACTCTGAGCATACTGCGCTGGCTCCGCTGCCTGTCCGCTATTCATCAGCATTGAGCTCGGAGATATTGATGGGGTAACCGAAAGCGGTTGACTGCTCGCAACTAGACGATGGCTACCAGCCGGGCAACCACACGCCACACGATGGCCGTCAAGTGCCGTTGGTACACCATAAAAACTTAAGTTTACTTCCCCTTCGGCAATAACCCCGATTTTCCCGCAAGCCGGACACGAAACCTTATGCCCTTTCAGCGCGACGGGAATACCATCACATGTGTAACGATTTCCCAGAACTCCCTCCAGTACCCGCCCCCCTGTTGTGGTGGTATCGCCCTGGCAAATGACCGATATTCCCTGGTAGTTCATTCCTCTGCTCATATCCTGCGAGCCTCTTTGTCAGCCTCTTCCATGACATTACTCCATGTTTTATTAAGGGTTGTATCCGGAACCAGACTAAACTCTCTACGACAAACTGTCAAAAATTGACCAATTTGAAGAAGCCAGTGGACACCAGCATGTTAAACGTCAACATCACGAAATCGATGCCAATGCGTATCATCGGCCTGTCTCACACGGGTTCTTACAGAGAGAGCAATCGGGCTTTCACTGGAGCTATACCAGTTGGCGAATTGTGTTCGCGCTGAAAAGCTAAGTATTAATGTTGAGAAATATTGAAGTGGCATTCAGCACTGGAATGCCACGGAGTGAGCCCTAGCGATACCGTCTAGCCTACCTCAGCGCCAGTTCGGATCCTTCATTACCGAATAGCGACCACTGCCAAGGAAGGCGATGGCCAGCCCGGCAAAGAAATACACCGCCATATCTTCTGCTCCCCACGCCCCTACCTTCGTCAGCATCAGCGCCTTGCCGGGATCGATCAGCAGATAAGCCGCCAGCATGGTAAATGAAAACACCAACGCCGCCGGGCGGGTAAAAATCCCCAAAATAATCAACAGTGGAGCCACTAACTCGCCGAGGAAAACGCCGTAACCGATAAATCCTGGTAGCCCATGTTGAGTCAGCAATCCCTGGATATAATCGATACCGCCGATCAGTTTATGCCACCCATGGAATATCATCATAATGCTGAACGCCAAGCGCAGGATCAGCTTGCCCAGATCCGGACGATCCATGACACGATTAAACCAATTCACCATGTTGCACCTATTGAAAGTTAATGAGAATCACAATCAATCTAATCCTAAGTTGTATTTTTACAACGGAATTCGAAGTAAACCTTGATCTAACACATTAAACAACCTTTCATAAAAACCGACACCACCTGCATGCCTGCCTCCTTAGAGCGCGGCGTTATAGTAAGCACGTAAAGAATTATCTTTCTATCTATAGGAGCTAAATGTTAATAATTGGCATTTTATGCTGTTGTGCGTTTTTTTACAGCAAAACATCTTGCTCTCAGGGGAATTATATATCATTAAATACTTTATTAATGCTTAAGCTTGCGGAATATGGTCTCTCATACCATATTTATTACACTCCGAAGAATGTGGTGGATTAAGTGAAATTAAAAACTTAACCACGTACTTTAACCCGTAACATTCTGAACGAGCTTTTATTTTAATGAGATACCACGTGCCTGCGCAATGCTGGCACGCTATGTGTATTTCATTTTATTTAGCATAGCAATTCACCGCTAATATAATTAGCCCGGGAAGTAAACATTGTGAATCTCACGTAACTTTTCGCCACCAGCGGTGGCATTGCTTGCGCGAGGCACACACTATTCGTTCAAATTCAAAAGGTTAACATGGGTTAAATTATCGTTATTGTTTTTACAATAGCGTACTTTTTAGTGCGCCTAAAGAACGAAAAATCATGAACATCCACGTTACTGGAGGCTCAGGGATTAATACGCCCTATTAATCCACAGCAATAAATAAAACGACTAATGCAACCTGTTTTATTGATTTTTCCCGGTGGCAGTAATAACGCCACCATAATAAAAACCTATACAGGCAGCACCTTATGAGCGATGAACAACTAGCATCCGATGCGGCACTACAGCAATTTATCGATCTTTCCCGTTTATTAACCGGTTTTGACCGTTTTGAGTTACTCGGTACTGGCCAAGCCGCCTTTTATTATGACTGGGTACAAACGCACGCGGCAGAACGTTTTGCCACATTGTTGGCGACCTACGGCGAACTTCCGGCAGATGCTGCACAGCACTCGTCCTTTGTAGAAACTCAACTGCTGGGTTCTGAAAAGTTGTCAACGTTGGTGAGCAGCATTATCAAACTGTGGTACCTGGGCCAGTGGTATTCGCCAGACAACCCGAATGATACCCAGATCCCCAGTGCTAACAGCTATCAACAGGGCTTGGTGTGGGATGCGATCCATGCCCATCCACAGGGTGCCAAACAACAAGGCTTTGGTGCCTGGTCTGAACCACCGGTAACCTCCTCTACGGTGGTGAAACTATGAATATCATCACTCCTGAACAAGCAGAGACAACCGAGTACGACGTGGTGATCGTAGGGGGTGGGATCTCCGGCGCCATCGTTGCCAAAACCCTGACGCAAGCGGGAAAACGCTGCCTGATTGTCGAGGCCGGTACCGGCGTGGGGACGGATTACCAAGGCTATCTGGATTACCTCAACACCTTTTATACCGCCACCATCAAAATCCCCAATGCTCCCTACCCTGATAATCCCAATGCCCGCGAGCCGCTGGAAACCGATGTTACCAAAACACCGAACGACCAAGGTTACTTTGTCCAGCGAGGGCCGCTGCCATTCAGTTCGACCTACACCCGCTATCTGGGGGGTACCACCCTGCACTGGCTCGGAACCTCGCTGCGCATGCTACCAGAGGATTTTCGCCTGAAGTCGTTGTATGGCGTGGGCATTGATTGGCCAATCGATTATCAGGAACTGGAACCGTGGTACCGCAAGGCAGAGTTGGAGCTCGGGGTTTCCGCCAATGTGGAAGAACAATCCTATCTTGGTGTCACCTTCCCACCGGGTTATGTCTACCCCATGCACGGGCTGCCTGCAAGTTGGAGTGACAAACAGCTGGCCAGCCGCATTGATGGCATGCAGGTGGAAGATGACGGCAAATCTTACACCCTGAAAGTGCGCGGAACGCCCGCCTCACGCAATAGCGTTCCCAATAGTGCTTACGATCAGGGCCGGGGCTATACCCCAAAAGGTGCCGTGGGTAACGACAAAGTGGGCCTCCGCTGCATGGGTAACTCCAGTTGCGTGCCTATCTGCCCTATTCAGGCCAAATATAATGCACTGAAAACGCTGAACACCGCCAACCACGAAAAGCTCGATATCGTGTTGCAGAGCGTGGCATTCCAATTGGATATCGACCCACATAGTAAGGCGATCAACGGCGTTCAGTTAAAACACTATCGCTATCCGGGAGATAATTCCTACAGCCTGCATACGGTGCGGGGCAAACGCTATGTGCTCGCCGCCCACGCTGTCGCCAACGCGGTGCTATTACTGGCCTCCGGTGCCTGTAAAGGCAACGATCTGGTTGGCCGCCATCTGATGGATCACCCAGAGCTGTTGACATGGGGGCTTACCAACAAAACGCCATTGTGGCCGCTACGTGGCCCATTAGCGACCTCCGGCATCGAGGATCTGCGCGGTGGCAGCTTCCGTAAACACCACGCACCGTATCGGTTCGAAATGGGCAACGACGGTTGGCTGTGGCCAGCTCAGGCGCCGTCGAAAGATGTGATCACTCTGGTAGACGACGAGCAACTGCACGGTAAAGAGTTACGTGAAAGGCTCAAAGACCAGGTTTCACGTCAATTCCGCTTCGGTATCCTGGTAGAACAGCTGCCGGAATACGATAACCGCGTCACCATCGATCCGAATTATCTAGACATAATGGGTAACTACCGCCCGGTCATTCACTACGATTTATCGCCCTATACCCGAGCCGGTTTCGCCAGCGCTTACGATATGTCGATGAAAATCTTCGACCAGGCCGATATCAAGAACTACTCGTCCTACTCAAAAGAGGATGCCGGAGCCTTCGTCTGCCCAGACGGCAGAACCCTCACCTTTAACGGTGCCGGGCATTTTGCCGGAACCCACTGCATGGGTGGCTCACCAGAAAGCTCCGTGGTGAATAAGGAGCAGCGCACCTGGGAGCACCCCAACCTCTATCTGGTGGGCTGCGGCAACATGATCAACATGGGTACCTCAAACCCAACGTTAACCATGTCGGCGCTCACCTGTTGGGCTGCGCATAACATCCTGCAGGATCTGAACGGGGGGCATCATGCGGCAGATTGATTGGCAGCAAGCCACAGACCAACCCTATGATGCGGTGATCGTAGGCTCAGGATTTGCCGGTTGCATCATGGCCAAGCAGCTGACCCGCGCTGGCCGCCGGGTGCTGATCGTCGAAGCCGGGACGGGCAACGACAGCTTTGGCCAGCACCTGGATCATGTACAAACCTTTATGCAGGCCGTGGCAAAAACGCCTAACGCGCCCTATCCCGATTCACCCAACGCACCACAGCCAGAAGTGACTGACGTTGAACCCATCACGCCCGGTAAACCTTCGCACAAAGGGTATTTCGTGCAGATGGGCCCCTATCCCTTTGAAAGTAACTATACCCGCCGGCTGGGTGGCACGTCGCTGCACTGGTTCGGCAGTTGTCCACGGATGCTGCCAGAGGATTTTGCCATGGCCACGCTGTTTGGCCGTGGCGTGGACTGGCCGATGAGCTATGAAGAGTTACTGCCGTATTATCAACGCGCCGAACTGGAAATTGGGGTTTCCGCCGACGTGCAGGATCAGCAATACCACGGCATCTATTTTGCACCAGGCTATCAGTACCCGATGCAAAAAATCCCGCAAAGCTATCTGGATAGCTGGATGATCGCCGGATTGGCCGATGCCGAATTACCCGGTACGGCAGACAAAGCCCAGATCCGCTCTATCCCGCAAGGCAGAAACAGTGTGCCCAATGCAGGTTATACCCCGCGTGGTGCGGTGGGTAATCCAGCCGTGGGTCGTCGCTGTATGGGCAACTCCAGCTGTATTCCTATCTGCCCGATCCAGGCTCGTTACAACGCGTTAAAAACCCTGGTGGAAACGGATGCCGATTTGCTGATCCAGGCGGTTGCCTCTCGTCTGCATATCTCGCCAGAGACGGGGCAAATCAGCGCATTGGACTGCAAGGTGTGGAAGAACGACAGCAGCCACGACTTTGAGCCGATCACCTTACACAGCAAGCTGTTTATTCTGGCCGCCAATGCTATCGAAAATGCCGTGTTATTACAGGCATCACAGGCCTGTCAGTCCAGCGGAGAGCTGGGGCGCAACCTGATGGATCACCCCGCCATCCTGTCTTGGGGATTAGCGCCGGAAGCGATAGGTGCATTTCGTGGACCAGGTTTGACGTCAACGTTGGTGAACTACCGGGGTGGCGAATTCCGCCGCGATCGCGCCGCATTTGTGCTGGAGATCGGCAACTGGGGCTGGAGCTGGCCACGCAACGAACCGGTGGACAGCACGGTGGATATGATCGATGACGAGCGATTATATGGCAAGGAGTTACGCCAGCGGCTTGGGCAAGTGCTGCCCCGGCAAATCCGCCTGGACATGATGACCGAACAACTGCCGGATGCCGCCAATCGCGTCACTATCGACGATCGCTGGCGTGATCCGCTCGGCAATTACCGGCCAGTGATCCACTACAACGTGGACGACTACAGCCAGGGCGGCATGGTGTTTGGCCGCGAAGTGGCCAGCAGCCTGTTCAGCCAACTGGGTATCAAGGATTTCACTCACTACCGGTCAGACAACCCCGGTTATTTCACCTGGCAAGGTAACGGTTACATCTGGGCAGGCGTTGGCCATATTGCAGGCACCCACCGGATGGGAACGCGGCCAGAGAATTCGGTAGTCAACCGGCACCAGCAAAGCTGGGATCACCCCAATCTTTACGTTATTGGCTGCGGCAGCATGCCAACGCTGGGCACCTCAAACCCCACGCTCACCATGACGGCCCTGACCTTCGCCACTGCCGACCACATACTCGGACGGAAACATTGATATGAACATGACCGCAAAAGCCAAGACCTTCCAGCTTGCTGAAACCTCGTTTGCCCAACTAGGCTATGTGACGTTTGTCGACGAAAAAAGCCTGGCGCAGGATCTGACAGAACTGCGCGAGCTGCTGCGGAACGCCATGCAGCTGGAACATGCCACCATTCCCCCCTATCTGACGATGCTCTATACCCTGGATGACGACGTTGACTGGCGCATCATCGAAACCCTGCGTTCGGTAGTGGTGGAGGAAATGCTGCACTTCACCCTGACGGCCAACCTGCTCAATGCCATCGGCGGTACGCCCGCGGTCGATTCGCCCGATTTCCTGCCCAGCTATCCGGCACGGCTGCCTTACGATATTGATGATATTGAGGTGAATCTGTACGGATTTTCCAAAAACGGCATCTTCCAGGGCATGGTGATCGAGCATCCGAAAGATGTCCGCCCGCGCGCCATCGCCAATGAAGTCCCCAGCGATATGACTATCGGTGAGTTTTATCTTTACGTTGAATCGCGGCTGCGGGCAGCGGTGGAAACCCATGGAGAACGGGCTATTTTCTGCGGCGATCCGCAGCGCCAGATCCCGCCGGATGTTTTCTACTACGGCGGAGGCGGGAACGTACTCAAAGTCAGCGATCTGAAGACCGCGATAGCCGCCATGAAACTGATTACCGATCAGGGTGAAGGCACAGAAAACGATATCTGGGTCGTGGATGAAGATGAGTTGGCCCACTATTTCCGTTTTAGCCAGATCTACAATGAACGGCTGTATCAAAAAGGCGATACCGTGGCCAGTGGCCCTACCGGCGACCCGTTCCCGGTGCCGTGGGGCAAAAGCGTGCTGATCGACAGCAATGCCAAGGTTAATGATTATCCACCTGGTGAAGTTCGTGACGCCATCATCCGGTTTAACCAGCGTTATTGTCAGTTACTTGGCGATCTGCAGGCGGCATTTACCGGTGCCCCAGACAAGTTGATGGCCGCGGTGGTGGCGATGTGCGCGCTGCGAGATGACTTCCGGGCCATCACCGCCAACCCTTTCCCCGGCAAGGAATTATTCCACTGCGCCCCTACGTTTGAGTACAGCGTGGCTAACCGCCAGCCGCTGGGTAAACAGGTGTTAATGGCTGCTCCGGCCGCCGCAGCTGTAACCACAACCGACAGTGCTGATGCCAGTGCCAGTGCCAGTGCCAGTGCCAGTGCCAGTGCCAGTGCCAGCAATGAGGCCACTCTGGATCAACTGCAGCAAGCCTATTCCAGCGGTAACCTGCAGTTGGCACTCTCCTGCATGAGTGACGAGGTGATCTGGGATATCTCCGGCCCCAGTGAATGCCCCTATCTAGGCGTGTTCTACGGCCACGAAGGGTTTACCCGTTTTTGGACGCTGCTCGGTGCGACGGTGAATTTTGGCAGCGCTGGCGTCGAGAAATCCTTCTTCAGCGGCGATCAGGCAATGTCCTACGGTGGCGAGCAAGGCACGACCAAATGCGGCCGCGTGCCCTATCGCTACGACTGGGCGATCCGCTATCAATTCAATGAACAGCATCAAATCACCCTGATGCGTCAGTACTTCAACCCACTGAACATTCTTTCGGCGCTGAAGGCCGCGCCTTATCCGGTACCGGCGGCTTGCCCACACTCGGCCAAACCTCAATCCCAACAACAGTAGGAACCACGCACATGTCTAATCAGCAAAATGATTTACCCAGCATCCCGTCGCCGTTCACCATGCCGTTCTACTACGCCTCACTGACCAACGTTGGCGTGTATTATCTGGTGCCATTGAGCCGTGTGGAACCTTATTTGCAGGGAACCGGGCTTAGCCCGGCGCGGTTTGGTGACAAGGCGATGGTGAGCTTTAACTTCCAATTGTATGCCGGACAGTTTGCCTCTGGCCTCAATACCCCGCCGGAGCAATGGGGCAGTAGCGGTGCGGCGATCACCCAGGAGCTTGAGCTCAACATTGTCGCCTATCCTGAGCACCGTAAAGACCAATTGGCCCCGATTGGCTATCAGGAGTTTATCCAGGACGGCGATCAAACCAAGCTGTACGGCAATCATCGCGTCTGGGTGCCTTGCGATGCCCCCATCGCCATCGCCGCCGGTGAGCAACTGTTTGGCGAGCCTAAATTCCAGACCACTTTCAAGGTCAATTTGGCCTCACAAAATCCGGTGCGGACCAACTCTCCGGTCTATCAGCCCGAGTGGGTGGAAACCTGGGGCTTCCGGGTGGACGATCCAAAGGATGCCAAGACCGCGATCTTCACCTGCATCGTCAACACCTTGGGCATTAAGGCGATCCCGGGCAACATCTCGCCAATTACCGAATACGGCGTTCACGATAACAAACTGATCGGTTGCCGCTGGAACATCCTGCAGGCGATGGATACCTATTTCCTCAACAGCGGCCACGCTGAGGCTGTAAAGCTGGTGCTGGGTACCAGCAGCCACCCCATGCGTAAAGATCTGGAGCAGTTGATCGGTGGTTGCGCTCCCGTGGCGGTACAAACCCTCAACTCAGCCCCGGCGGCCATTCAAAGCCGCGCCTATTACCCATAGCCGTTTGCCCCGCCGCCGGTTCGGGGCGGGGATGATTTTTCGCATGTCACGTTCCGGGAGCCAACTATGAGTGAAGTCGACAATATCTACTTTTCCCACTTTGCCCAGATCAAGGGGCAGTCTTTTGACTATATCGTGATTGGTGGCGGTGCCTATGGCACCAGCTTTACCCACCGGGTGCTGCAACATAATCCCCAGGCCCGCATTCTGGTGCTGGAGAAAGGCGATTACCTGATCCCCGACCATATTCAGAACATTCCACCGGCCTACATCAAACTCAACACCAGCGTGGGTATCCGGCCATGGACCTACCATGGCTCTGCCGATATGAAACTCAGCCTCAACTTTATGCCGCAGATCCCTTATGTCGGCGGCCGCGCGCTGTTTTGGAACGCCTGGACACCGCAACCCGATAGCAGCGAAATGCCGGACTGGCCACCACAGGCGATCGAGCGTCTGGATAATCAGTGGTATCCCACCGGCGAATTTATGGGGAGGCGCTACTCCCTGGACATCCCCGGCAATCGCAACCAGTCACTGAATCGCTTTATGGGTGAGCGCCTGTTCTCGCAATTGGCCAATATCAGCGGGGCTAAGCCGCAGCCAAGCCCGAGCGCTTTGGACTCGGCCATGGCAACTGGCCAGGGAGTGGCACCAGAGGATTGGGCCAAGTTCTCGCCCATTTCGGTACTGGTGAATGATGTGCAGGCTTACGCCTCACTCAAGGTAGTGGTCAATGCCGAAGTAGAAAAACTGATTGCGGAAGGTGACGTTGTCACCGAAATTATCACTAAAGACGGATCACTAAGCGTCGGCAACGCCAAAGTGATTTTGGCCTGCAACACGCTGGAAGCCGGATTTATCCTCACCAAGTCTTTCCCTGACGATAAACTGGTGGGGAAAAACCTGTGCGGCCATATCCGTTCCTGGCTGGCCGCCCGTATTCCCGCCAGCAGCCTACCGGTATTGACCAACCAGTTGCAAACCGTCGCCTATTACCTGCCCGGCATCGATAAAACCACCAACCGCCTGATGCACACCCACATCAGCGTGGTCCATAACCCGCAACCCGCAGAAAGCTACGACGTGCTGTACCGCATTCTGCCAGATGCTTCTTCACCAGAAGCCGTCGCCACCTATCAGGATCCTGACTACGTGGTGATCATGCTGCATTCCATGGGGGAGTTCCTGGGGGAACGTTCGGCAAACTCGTGGAATTACGTCACGACTAACCCGCTGGGTGAGGCCGAGGTGTATATCCAGATGAGGGAAACCGACCGTCAATTCTGGGATGCGATGGATAAAACCACCTATGACGTGATGTACGCTCTTGCCGGAGATGCCCCTCTGGAGTACCAGCACAATAACCCGGACGGCAGCTTCACCTGGGAACCTTCACCGCCAGACAATATTCGCAATCAGGGATTGGTGCACGAAGCTGGCACCTTATGGATGGGGGATGATCCGGCCACCTCGGTCACCGCCCTCAACGGTCAGATGCACCGTTACCCGAACGTATATGGCCTGGGCAGCATGTTGTTCCCCCGCCCTGGCTCATGGAACCCAACGCTGACCGGCGTAGCCCAGTCTTTCGCCCTGGCCGATGAACTCAGTGGCCCACATCAGGATCAAAATCAATGAAGCGACGTAAACTGAAAATTGATGTGCAGAAAGTCCCCAAATCGTACCGCGCCTATCTGGAACTGTTGGCCAGCAAGGGGGAAGTGGTGGCGATCCCCGATGAGGTGGATTGGTATCTGGAGATTGGCGCTATTCTGCGCCACGCCTGCGAAACGGAAAGCCCGATGCCGCTGTTTAGCAAGGTGAAGGGCGCCCCCGGTTTCCGGGCGGCAGAAATGGGCCCGACGGTCAGCCGCGTACCAGGCAAACGCTGGCAGCGTCTGGCACTGATGCTAGGCTTGCCGGACGATGCCCAGTTGCTGGAGATCCAGGATGCCTTTCTGGATGCCATCGGTCAGGAGCCGCATCCGCCAGTGATGGTCGATCCGGCCACCGCCCCGTGCAAACAAAACAAATGGGTGGGCGATCAGGTGGATATGACCAAAATCCCGGCTCCTATCCTGCACGACGGCGACGGCGGCCGCTATTTCCAGACGGCCGGAGCCATAATGGTGCGTACCCCTCCAGGTGAACCTGTACCGGAGGACGCTTACACGGTAGATAAGGACGCCTGGACCAATTGGTCATTCAGCCGGGCGATGATCGCTGGTTCACGGCCGCAGAATAACCCAACGCCAAAACCGCCTCACGCCAGTTCGGTCGGGGTACCACACGGTAATGGCCCGCATTATTCGAAGAACAATATTGTCGGCCTGTGGCTGCCTTTCCAGCATAACGGCATGATCTACAATATGTGGACGGCCCAGGGGAAAGACTGCCCGTTTGTCATCGCCCTTGGGGTGCCCCCGGCGGTCACCATGCTGCTTTCTGCGGCTCCGCCAGCTTGGCATGACGAATACAACTATGCTTCGGCATTCCTTGGCCACGGCATCGAGATGGTGAAAGCGGAAACCTGCGATGTGCTGGTGCCTGCCGAATGTGAAATCATCATCGAAGGCTACGTCAGCGCGGATAAATCCGTGGCAGAAGGCCCGTTTGGCGAGTTCCCAGGCTACCTTTCCAACCAGTCCAGCCTGAAACCACTGGCGAAAATCACCTGTGTCACCTTCCGTGATGAGGCTATCTTGCCGATCTGCATTCCGGGTGTTCCGATCGACTCTACGTTGATGCTCGGCTGCTTCTGTTTATCTGCCACCGCCAGAGTGTATTTTGAAAAGTCCGGTCTGCCGATCATCGACTGTTTCAGCCCGCTGGAGGCCTCTTCCCACTGGCTGGTGATCCGGGTACGTGACGACTGGCATAAAATCACCGGCATGACGGTCAAAGCCTTTATCGACAAGATTGCCGAAGTGTTCTGGACCAACCATATCGGTAAAACCACCGCCAAGCTGATTATCGTGGGCGAAGATATTCCCCCTGATGACAGCAACAAAGTGACCTGGGCATTAGCGACACGTAATAATCCGGTGCAGGGCGTGTTTCACTATCCGCAATATGACTCTGACGGTACCGGGTTACAGATTTACCTGGATGTGGCCACCAAACTGCGCGGGCGCGGCGGCTTGGTGGCCTACAGTTGCCTGCAGATCCAACAGCAGGTTAACCAGCCGTTGGAGCAGGTATTGAGCTTTGCCACCAATTATCCGCTGCCGTTGCAGGAGAAAATCAAAAGCAAATGGTCTGAATGGGGATTTGATCGCTAAGAAATAGCCCCGCACCGCTTAGGTGGTGCGGGAACAACCCGGTTACCTGCCCTTGTTATCACCCTCACCGTTACTGAAAAACGCATCAATATTGAGATCGTGATTAACCACCTCACCATTAAGCGAGCGCACCAGCAACTCACTACCCAACAGCTGCAGTGAGAGTACGGCATCGGGTTTGACGCGTTTGATCTTGTTCATATTCTGGCTTTCATTGACCAACGTGATGGTTTTGGTGTCTGCCCCACCCACCTCTTTGGCTGCCAATATGATGAAAGCGTTAACCGCGTCGCTTTCGGTCAAGGCAACAATATATTTCGCCTTTTCTGCCCCGGCTAATGCCAGCGTCGCAACGGCAGAAGGATCGCCTTCAACCACATCTGCATGACTAGGATAGTGTTGTTTATTACCAGGCTCACAAACAATGGTCACGTTACCGCCGCTTTCAATCAATCCCTGATAGACATTTTGTGCCAATGAAGAGGTACCAACAATAATATAATGATTTTTGCGAACCATGTGAGAGAACCGCCCTTTGATAATACGTTGAAGATTTTGGCTGATTAGCACGCCAGCAACCGATGCCAGAGAAGCGGCAAAAACCGTAATGCCAAAGATAATCACCGTGAGTGTGAACATCCGCGCAGCAGTGGTATGCGGAATGATATCGCCAAAGCCGACCGTAGACATGCAGACCACGGCAAAATAAAACGCCGTAGGCAGGTCGGTCACCGCGGGGGTGAATTGATCGCCAATGTACAGCGTTCCTAACATACTGTAGACAATCAATGAGGCTATGCTGGTGACGGCAAAAAAACTGGTACTCGCCAGCTTACGTTGGTCGAAACGGCGCCAGTAGATGATCATCCCCAAGAGGGTGACCAGTGAATACCCTGCCAACACAGTGATTTGCTTATAGATAGCGATATCAACGATGACGATACAACTGAGCAGCAGTAACGAGAAAAACCAGGCAATACGCGTCCTTAACAGCAACATACCCGCCATAAAGAGCAGCACGGTGCCAATCATAAAGCGTGGAATATCCATGGCATCAAGAAAGCCCAGAGCCTGTTGCCAGGTGCTGAAATTTTCCACAAAATCATGAGAGTGCTGCAACCCGTGCCACAGGATCGGGCTGAGTACCAAATACCCATTATGCGCAACCATCAACGCCAGGATAAACGTTGGTGGTACGTATTTTTCTATTGTTCTCACGATTTTCATAACTTTCATCATTTCAACACCATGACTTGGCCGATGACCTATTTATAGTGGACTGTAGCTGAATGTGATGCAGGGATCATTCGCCAAGTTGCGCCAGCCAGACGGTTCGCCCACCACAGTTGGGATCTTCGGCCACCATACTGACCACCTGGAACCCCTGCTCTTGCAATAATTGCCGGTATTCCTCCGGTGCCAGGCTGGAATGATAAAGGGCTTCGCCTTCGAACGTGCCGATAGCTTCGCCATTGCTGGTGCCGCTGGTAAACATTAATGCAGCCTTGCTCTGAGCATGTCGCCGGAAAATGTTAAACATCTGGCGCTGATCTTCGCGCGTCAGATGGAAAAAACTGTCCCAGGCAATTAGCCCATCAAATTTGTCCGCTAGCGCCAGGGTTCTCATATCGGCCACTGCCCAGCGTTGTTCCGGAAAGCGTTGGAGGCAACGGTCGATCATCGGCTGCGAACTGTCCACCCCCGTCACCTGAAAACCCTGGCGGATAAAATAGTCGGCGATCGGCATGCCGTTGCCACAGCCAATATCCAGGATCCGCCCGTTGTTGGGTAACAGGCTCAGGAAGCGCTCCAACCAGGGTTGCTCAAACAGAGTGGTTGACCGCTTCTGCTCAAACGCCCCGGCATGCCGTTGATAGATGCCGATGATGTTATCGGCCATTGAGTTATTCATCCGTGTTCCCCCATCAAGATGAATGTTCTTCTTCATCAACCAGACTTTTTGCCCGTTGCTTCATAAACACCACCTCTTTCGGGCTGGAAAGGTTGACATTATGGGCGCGCAGGAGCTTCAAAATATTGAACAGCAGATCGCTCTTGGTAGAGCCGACCATGCGTGGGCTGGCAACATAGCCGGTTACGCTGAGGATAATCCCGTCTGGGCCAAGCTGGCTGAAGCGAACGTATGGGGCTGGCGTTTCCAGAATGGATTCGTGTTCATGGTAGGCACTCAGCAACACGTTGCGTACCTGCTCTGGGTCGATATCGGTGGGGAAAGTCAACGCGACGGTGACTACCCCTTGGGCATTCCCCATGGTGGCGTTACGCACGTTCTGCGAGATTAGCTGAGAGTTAGGCACAATCATGGTCGAGCGATCGCTCAGTTGGATCTCGGTGGCACGTACATTGATTCGCCGTACATCCCCTTCAACCCCGCCGATACCGATCATATCCCCGACTTTAACCGGGCGCTCCGTTAACAGGATCAGGCCAGAGATAAAGTTTTTCACGATTTCCTGCAGGCCAAAACCGATACCTACCGATAGCGCACTCACGATCCAGGCCAGGTTATTCCATTGGATACCCAACGTCGCCAGCGTGATCAGGATCAGCAGCACATAACCGACGTTGCTGAACAAGGTCACCAGCGAGGCGCGGATACCGATATCACTGATGGTTTTTGGCAGCAGCTCATGGCTTAGCCAACGTTGCGTGACCCGCAGCACATAGATACCGATCGCCAGGCAAACCACCGCATTGAGCAGGTTGCTTGGGACGATATTCAGCCGCTTCAGGCCTTCGCCGCTCAGGATGGCAACAATCTTTTGCAGCAAGGAGTTGGGCGTAGTGGTGCCAAAGGAGCCATTAATCAGAGCCACAATCATCAACAATATCAAAGAACATTTGGACAACGCCGTGAAGATGACGGTCAGTTGCTCAAGATGGCGATCTTTAAAGTGGAGCGATTTTTTCAGCGCCCGCCCGCTGGCAGTTTGGGGAGAAAAGATGACCGTACAGAAATCGGTAGCAAAGATCACCAGGAAATAGAACGCCATCAGTACCAAAGCGGCCCAAATCAACTGATAGGTCAGGAAGCGAGCGAAAGCCACATAGCCAATCAACAGTGATAACAGGATCACGGTTGCCGATACCACAATAACGATATGGATTATCCCGGCAATTACCGAGCGTTTTTCCAGATGTATCCCCTGCTGCTCTAGCTTAAAGCGGATGCGGCGTGCCCGAACCGGGACTGCGAACAAGATTAATGCCATCAGTGCGGTAGCCAGGCCATTACCTAGCACCGTGCTGCCAAGACTGGCACCAATCACGTTATTAACCAGTTCCACGGTGCCAAAAGCCATGGCCAATCCGGCCAATAACGGCGACAGGAAACGCATACCGCTCGCAATGGCATCATCCATCTGCGCCAGACGCCATGATGGACGGCTCAGCGAAAGGTACGCCCTGCCTAATCCCGCGATCAGCGCGCAGAAAATCCCCAACTGCATAAATCCATCGGCGAAATCCTGAACCTGGGACGTCAGCGGCTGAACACGAGTAAACGCAGAAATAAGCAGATTTAGCGCCAGTGTGGTGGCAAACAGCGTGATCAGCACCGTCATTAATGCCATAAAACTGCGGCGCAAGCGGCCATCGGGTAAATAGCGGATACAGACCCAGGCAAAAAACTGTTCCACGAAATAGCGCCCTAGAGACCAGCAAGCCGCAGCCAGGATCAGTAAAGCTATCGTCCCGTAGCGCCATTCCTCCTGCCAACTGGCATCCAGGGTTTGCTCCAACTGCTGCTTAAAGTCATTAAGACGAGCTAAATCCTCAACCTGTGAAGACGATTCTGGTAACCAGAATTGCGAACTAAGAATACTGCCGCTATTCAACGCCAGTTGGGATTTGAAGGCCACGCGGCGCAGATCGGTAATTTGTTGCCCTAAGTCGAGCGCCCCCGTTCTGATGGCTTGCGAACGCTTTAAGGCATCGTCCAACTGTTTTTTGGCATTATTGAGCGTATTGCGTTGTTGCACCACACTGGCGGTTTCGGTCATTACCCCAGGTTCGGGCTGCGGACCAAGCACGTCCAACTGTGCCTGCAACTTCACCTGCATGGGTTGCAGATCGGTGGTCAGCTTTTCTGCGTCCGTGGCTAAGACCTGCGTGGCTTCAAACAGCTTGTTCAACTGACCATCAGAGCTCGCCTTTGAGACCTGCTGTTTAATCGTATCCAGCTGTTTTTGATAGTTTTTCAGTGAAGCCGCTATTTCCTGCGGGCTGAGTTCAACCGCAGCAGCACTCTGCTGCGCTGCATTGGCTAACGGGGCAAGCGGTAAGCCGAACAACAAAAAGGTGAACAGGAAAATCTGTAATGACTTGATCATAACGGTGAATGCTCAGCATGGGGTTGGCGATAAACGCAACAGGCGAAACGATGAATATCACTGCGCCTGATCAACAATAAGCGGTGAGTATAATAACAAGCTATTCAGTGAAAAAGCGCATTAATCCTAGAAGGTTAGTAGAAATTTTAGCTAACGCCTCACTTACCCTTATTTAACCCCCTACAGTGCCCTCTCCATGACCGTTAACTGCTCAAAAAGAAACCGCTGCATGGTCGTTTTCTGAACATAAAAATCATTATGTGATCGCATTTCGATAATTTTTTATTGTTTTACGATAATAAAAGGATTAAGGTCACTGCGACTTCCACTCAACGACTTGAGGTTTTTATGACATTAGAACGCCTTACCCGCTTCAGCCAACGTATGGCCACCATCACATTGTGCCTGTTACTCGCCATGTTGCTGTTTAATGCTTCCTATTGGTTATTCCCAAGCCTCGCCGCCAACGATGGCTACGGATTTCATGTTTCCATCTCAAACGATTTAATCAGCGCGCTGGGTGTTGATTTATACCGCTTCCCCTGGTGGCAAATTGCCGGTGGTATTATCTTATCGAGCGTGCCACTGCTAGCACTGGCGCTTGGGTTGTATCATTTACGCAAGTTGTTCCAAACCTATGCTCAACGTGCCTACTTTTCAGGCACTGCGGCGCACCATTTGGGTAAAATGGGTCAATACGTCGCCATTTGGACGATTTTAGAGTTAGTGTGCCAACCTGTTCTCAGCTATTGGATAACCATGCATGAGCCTGTTGGCCAACGGATGGTGACATTAGGTATCGATACAGGGAATATTGTTGCCCTGTTTCTCGCGGCCTGTATTGCCGTCATTGCACAAATCCTGAAACAGGCCAGCAAGTTGCATTGTGAAAATCAACAGTTCGTGTGAGGTTAACCCATTATGTCGATCATCGTCCGGCTAGACGTGTTGTTAGCCACACGCAAAGTCAAATCCAAAGACCTGGCCGCCGCCGCCGGCATCACCGAACAGAACCTCTCGCTGTTAAAGCAAGGCAAGGTGAAAGGGATACGTTTTGCTACGCTGGATGCTATCTGCCGCTATCTTGATTGCCAGCCTGGGGACGTGCTGGAACATATTCAGGACCCAGAAATCTACGCAGAAGATGAGTGATCGGCCCAAAACGTAACCCAACCCATTGTTTCACCAAGCGGGCGCAGCATGCAGCGCCCCTACCTACTGAGCCGGTGGAGATCTGTTAGTCGTCTCACACTAACAGGTAGGCCAGTAGCAGAAACCGCAAATCCCCTTTATAATCCGTTCACCTATCAACCAAAAACTATGAAAAGGAGGTCCCCAATGCTGTCTTGTGAATTGTTTATACTTTCACATCACCTTGGCGATCGTCGCTGCTCAAGCATTACCGGTATCGTGCTCCGATAACCTAAGCTTGAGCGAAGTTTACACACATCAAAGTTCTTCCCTCCGGCTTACCGGGTTATCGTCGGCAGTTTTTTGACGATAGGCATTTGCATGCCTGTAACCTTGAGTAAGCACCATGACGACATTACTTTCTGCACAATCTATTGGTATTGATACCGCTTTCGGCCCGCTGCTGGCTGAGGTTTCCTTTAGCCTGAAAAAGGGCGACCGCATCGGTTTAATTGGCCATAACGGCTGTGGCAAAAGCACCCTGCTTAAAATTCTCAGCGGCGATCTGCCTGCCAGCACGGGCACCGTCACCCCATCACACCAATGCCTGATGGCTCGGGTGGAACAACACCTGCCCGAAGCCTTGTATCACTGTACCCTGTTGGAAGCAGTGCTCACAGGCCTGGCAGATGGCCAACACCAGCCTGAACGTTGGCAAGGTGAAGTGTTACTCGCCGAACTGGGATTCGACCGAGCGGCATGGGATCTGACGGCCGGCACCCTGAGCGGTGGCCAGCATACTCGGTTGTTGTTAGCCCGGGCGCTGATCCGCCAACCTGACTTGCTGCTGCTGGATGAACCCAGCAACCATCTGGATCTGCCGACGCTGCTGTGGCTGGAGCAATTCCTCAATGGCTGGAACGGTAGCTTCGTGCTAGTTTCCCACGACGGCCGGTTACTGGACAGCGTAACCAACTGTACCTGGATCCTGCGTGATAAAACGCTGCAGTATTTCCGTTTACCCTGTTCGCAGGCGCGCATCGCACTCCAAGAGCAAGACTTGGCCGATGAGCACCGCCATCAGGCTGAACAAAAGGAAATTGACCGCGTAGAGAAAAGTGCCAAACGCCTGGCTGTCTGGGGTCACGTATATGACAACGAAGACCTCTCGCGTAAAGCCAAGCAGATGGAGAAACAGGTGGTTCGATTAAAGGACCAGCAAACCACCTTGAGCGCTGGCAACCAGTGGCGGCTCCGGCTCAGTGGTGAAGCGCTGCCTGCCGATCGACTGCTGGCTTTGGAGCAATTAGCCATTCGCCCTGCTCCTACGGCGCCGGTGCTGTTCAGTCTGGATCATCTCCAGGTAAAAAGTGGCGATCGCATCGCGCTAGTAGGCCGTAACGGCTGTGGTAAGTCTTCATTGCTGCACTTCCTTTGGCAGCAATACCAGCAAGCAAGCTGCCAAGGAGCGGTTTTTCACCCTCGCGTGCGTATTGGTTATTACGACCAAAGTCTGCAACAGCTCTACGATGAGGACTCGTTAAGCGATGCTCTGAGCCATTTCGCGCCCCTGACCGAAGACCAACGGAAAATGGCGCTGATCGGTGCCGGTTTCCCCTACCTGCGCCATCAACAAAAAGTGTCTACGCTGAGTGGCGGCGAACGTTCGCGGTTACTGTTTGTTGCGCTTACTCTGGCCAACTACTCACTGTTGCTGCTAGACGAACCGACCAACCATCTGGATATGGAAGGTAAAGAAGAGCTGGCCGCAACATTGCAACAGTTTGCGGGAGCCGTGCTGCTGGTTACCCACGATCGGACGCTGATGGAGCAAAGCTGTAATCGCTACTGGCTGATAGACGATCGTCAACTGACAGAATGGCACGATCTTTTACCCGTCTACACCATCCTGGGTGGTGGCGGTCATTCTGAGCTGGTGATATCCCCTGAACGAGCTCCGCTCGCTGAACCTGCGATATCAACCAATGAAGATCACCTGCTGGCGACTCTGGTTGCTCTGGAGCACAAGCTTGAGGAGGATATAACGCGTAAACCCAAGCATCAAAAGCCGCAGTTGCAGCAGCAATGGCGGCGCGAGATCGCGGAGATTAATGGCAAACTTGGGTTGATTTAACCCAACTATGGCGCGACTTGCGTATGAACCAAATTGAGTTCGGTCATCTGCTGGTCGCGCCATCCATAGTCTTTTATCCAGACTCATGGGGGTGTTAACAAATCACGATGGGGCTGATCATCAACGATATCTTGATGGAAAATTTAGATAAATCGTTAGGCCTCCCCTCCACCTGTTTTTAACTAGGAATAAACTCGGAAAGCTCATTGTTATCCAAGAATAACCCCACCTAAATATATTAAGATTATTCTTGATTTTGCTGTTGTGCATTATTTATTGCAATTAAGCAGGTGAGGAAAATATTTTTTATCGATAAACCCATATAAATTATTAATCAATTTCAGTATGCAACCCTCTAAGCTCATGGTGTTAGATTACAATAAACAATTCTAACTACATGATTTTAAATAAATTTTAATTTTATTTTTTATGCTAACCCTGAGTGTGTATTTATCCATCACCTAAGAGTATCTAATTAAAAAAAACAGATCGATAAAATATTGTATATAACAGCAAAGTTTAATTCCTGTATTTAAAACTTTATGTTACGCTCTATCCTATAACAGTACCAACCTAATAATGGATAGCCACATACCCTTCCCTAGGAAGCCATACTTCATGGAGAACTGTACATTGACCAGCGTCAGAGAGTTTATATATAGAAAACATGACGGAGATATTAAAACCTTCGCACAACTGCACCGAACCAGTGTCTACAAGGTTAATGAGTGGATCCGCCAGGATGCGCACATTATTAACGGAAAAATCTGTATCCCCACCAGACATTCCGCTTGATCCTGTACTTCATCACGGGGCAGAATACTCTTAGTAAAAATCGCAGTCCTGCCCCTACTGACATAACCTAGTATCCCCCGCCCAGAACGTAGTTTTAGAACGCTACTGAGTAGTTTTTCTGTCAGCCTGGTGAAGGCACATATCATTACTTAAAGAACCCCGCTCAACGGCAGCTTTTATCCCGTCGTGGCTTTTTTGGACTCAACAGATAATCGACTACTGCATCATCCACACAGCTGTCTACGCCCGTCAACGCCAGCGTATGGCCATCCCCTTCGCGGGTAATCAGCGGGCTTTTAAAACTCGAAGCCATTTCACGGGCGTTACGATATGGCGTAACGGGGTCATAGCGCTGGGTAATGAACAACAACGACGGGAGAGCGGTAGAAAGCACTGGAGCATGCGGTTCCACATGGCCAGGGTATGGCCAGAAATCACAGGTATCGAGTGGATACTCATGCAACGGTAAGTAATTGGGAAATGAGGCTGCGGTATTGATTTGTTGGCGCTGCCGGCGTAACAGTTGCTGGTCGGCATCAGGCTTCGCCATATCTGCACAGGTGATCACCATTCGCGCATCATCAGCGTCTGGGGTATAGCTTTCGTCGATAAGATCGGTCACCGCATCATCGGCTTTGCCCTCATCAATTTTACGCAAGGCCGTGGCCAGCTGGGGCCAACGTTCCCGCCAGGGCAACAGGTTACGCGTCAGTGTGATCACGTCATCGGCAGAGATTTCATAACCCGAAGGAGTAACGAAAGGAGCATCGTGCAATTTGCGCAGCATCCTGTGGTACCGCTGGATCGCCCAGTTAGGTTCGCTGGTTAAAGGGCATGAGCCGTTTTTCTCGCAATCATCGGCAAAACGCAGGAAGCTTTGCTGAAAACCCCGCTCCTGATTGATGCGTTGGTTAAAATCATCTTCTTTCAGGTTCACTACGCCATCAAGTACCAACGCGCGGATTTTCTTAGGGAAACGCTCAGCATACAACTCCGCGACCTTGGTACCGTAAGAATACGCCACGGCGGTCAACGCGGGTTCACCCAGCGCCCGGCGAAGGATATCAAGATCGTTCACGGCTTCGTGGGTGCCCATATGTTGCACCACGTCGGTTCCGGTCTGCTTGATACAGGCCGCCACCCTATCCCGTGCCTGTTGCTCTGCACCGGGAATATCGTTTTCATCGGGTGACGGTGTTTCCTCACTGGCTGTTGGTTGACAGGAAATTTTGGGTGTCGATTGCCCCACACCACGCGGATCATAGCCAATGATGTCGTAAGATTTTTGCAACCGCCAGGCAGGACCCTGCTCGGCAATTTTTGGATTGATCCCTGGCGAGCCAGGTCCATCCGCGATGATTACCACACTGCCTTTTTTTGGGCCTACCGCAGGTAACCGCGTGAGAGCCAGCCGAACGGTTTGTGCTGCATTCCGGTCACTCAGTGGCGCTTCGACATAGCCACATTGTAACCCGGCCGGAGGCGGCCCATCGCTGAACCAGTGCTGAAAGGCGGTGCTGTTGCAAGGTTGCCATTGAATGGTACCTGGTGCAGTGCCGGATGGTTTGACCAAAGGCTTGGCATAGGCTGGCAGTTGGACCGCAACGGCCAGCAAAAACAGAACACGAAACGCAGACATGACGAGTCCTTTCAGCAAACGGTAACTCTGGATTTTAACCTTGATATAGTAAACCGCCTGCCAACAGATCATGGAAGGGGTATAGAGAGAATCGTATACCAAACGGCAGAAAAGGTTCATTGAAAAGAACGCATGTGAAGGAGGGTAAAGCCGGAACCGACGCGAGTAGCGGCGGCTCCGATGTTTCGAGTAGGACGAGCCATTTTTACCGAGTGTAATGGCGTAGAACTGCTCCCTCAAAACCCTTTAGGATATTTCTATCAGAAACGATAGCCAGCACCAACGGTCCAGGTACCGACTTTAAAGTCACCCAGCTTTGAATACTCGTAGTGAGCATCAAGAGCAATATTAGGGGTTACGTTAAACTGTAAGCCAGCACCGTAAGCGACGCTGCTCTTGCTTTCGTCTGTGTTAGCAGAGTAACCCCGCATAGAGACATTGGATGACGCCTTGCCGTGGCCAAAACCGATTAAACCATAGGCGCTGATATAGTCATTAAAGCGATAGGCTGGGCCTGCAGTCAGTGAGTAATATTTTAAATCACCATCGCCCACTTTGTTACTGCCATAATAGAAATCATACGACTGTGTGGTGTAGGTGAATGAAGTGATAAAGCCTAAATTGTTATCGATTTCATAGCGATACTTGAGGTTAAAACCCTTTGGGTTCTCATTCAGGTTGTTGCCATCAACCTTCACGTGGCTCTGAGCGTAACCTAAAGAAATGGTGCTTTCACCCGCAGCCTGAACGCCGAAAGACAACGCCATTGCGCCAGCCAGAAGTACTGATAAATATGTTTTTTTCATGTTGCTCTCTTAATCCATGAGTAAATAAAATTCGCTCTGCAATAAAATAATGTGCTATTTGAGCGAATTCGGAATTTAACCATGAAGTTTGTGGGATGTCTCGCTCAACTTCACATAAACATCAATTCCTCTACTGAAAAATTTATAGCAATAAGCAAATAAGCTTATTTTTTAGGCAACCTGAGCGTTATTTATATGGCCTGCTGGAAATTTCTTGTGTGACCGTTCAGTTTGCCCCCTTTCACACCCTAGCAAATGCCAGCCGCAGAACAACCTTGTGACCTGTAATGTTTGATTTTTAAACGACCTATCACAGTCATAGGTTAATAAACTTAATACTATCAACTACGATTACCCTAAGGCCATAGAACGTTGTTGATCACGGCCTAGCTGATAGCCCATTGAGGGATATCATTTACGTAAACTGATAAAGCCGTACGCCACAAGGCTAAGAAAGGTTGATTATGGCACGCACTACCCCCATCGAACGCTACCGCAATATCGGCATCTCGGCGCACATTGATGCCGGCAAAACCACGACGACCGAGCGGATTCTGTTTTACACCGGGGTCAGTCACAAGCTGGGCGAAGTCCACGACGGCGCCGCTACCATGGACTGGATGGCGCAGGAACAGGAGCGTGGGATCACCATTACCTCCGCCGCTACCACCTGCTTCTGGAACGGCATGGAGCATAATTATCCTCAGCACCGGATCAATATCATCGACACCCCCGGGCACGTCGATTTCACCATTGAGGTGGAACGTTCGATGCGCGTGCTGGACGGTGCCGTGATGGTGTACGACTCAGTCGGCGGCGTGCAACCGCAATCTGAAACCGTGTGGCGTCAGGCTAATAAGTACAAAGTGCCACGTTTGGCCTTCGTCAACAAAATGGACCGCACCGGCGCGGATTTTTTCCGCGTGCGCAATATGATGATCGAGCGCCTGAAAGCCAATCCGGTGCCGGTGGTGATCCCCATCGGTGCAGAAGACCATTTTGCTGGCGTGGTGGATTTGATCCGCATGCAGGCCATCTTCTGGGATGAGGCGACTCAGGGTATGACCTACCGCTTCGAGGCGATCCCCGCAGAAATGCTCGAGCATGCCCAAGAGTGGCGCGACAAGATGATTGAAGCTGCGGCGGAAGGCTCCGAAGCGCTGATGGACAAATACCTCAATCAGGTCGAATTAACCAATGAGGAGATCGTTCAGGGGTTGCGCGCCCGTACCGTTGCCGGTGAGATCCAGCCAATGCTGTGCGGTTCGGCATTCCGCAACAAGGGTATCCAGCGCATGCTGGACGCGGTGATCGAACTTATGCCCTCTCCGCTGGATGTACCGCCGATGGAAGGCCATGACGAACGCGATAACATTATCACCCGCAAGGCCGATGATAATGAAAAATTCTCGGCGCTGGCATTCAAGCTGATGACCGACCCATTCGTTGGCCAGTTGACCTTCGTGCGCGTCTATTCCGGCATCGTGGCCAAAGGCGATAGTGTCTATAACCCGGTAAAAGGCAAAAAAGAGCGTATTGGCCGTATCGTGCAGATGCACGCCAACGACCGTAAAGAAGTCGATGAGTTGCACGCCGGGGATATTGCCGCCTGCGTGGGCCTGAAGGATGTGACCACCGGCGATACGCTATGCGATCCCAATGCCATTATCACGTTGGAACGCATGGTGTTTCCGGAGCCGGTTATCGCACAGGCCATCGAGCCAAAAACCAAGGCCGACCAGGAGAAAATGGGGATTGCGCTGCAACGCCTGACTTCGGAAGATCCTTCACTGCGTGTACGCACCGATGAAGACTCCGGCCAGACCATTATCTATGGCATGGGTGAATTGCACCTGGAGATCATAGTCGACCGGATGCGGCGCGAGTTTGGCGTTGAAACCAACACCGGCAAACCGCAGGTCTCTTACCGCGAAACCATCCGCCAGAAAGTGACCGACGTAGAAGGCAAATTTGTACGTCAGTCCGGCGGTAAAGGCCAATATGGCCACGTGGTGTTGACGGTGGAACCCAATGAACCTGGTAAAGGCTTTGAGTTCTTTGATGAGATCAAAGGCGGCGTGATCCCCGGTGAATATATTCCCGCGGTGAAAAAAGGCATTCTGGAGGCGCTGAATAATGGCGTGCTGGCGGGTTATCAGATGGTCGATGTCAAAGTGCATCTGACCTTCGGTTCCTACCACGATGTGGATTCCTCCGAGCAGGCATTCCGTATGGCGGCGATCTTTGGGTTTAAGGAGGCCTGTCGCCTGGCCAGCCCGGTGATCCTCGAGCCGATCATGGCGGTAGAGGTGGAAACTCCGGAGGATTACGCGGGTAACGTGATGGGCGATCTGTCGTCACGACGCGGTATGGTGCAAGGGATGGAGGATATCCCCGGTGGCGGAGGCAAAGAGATCCATGCCAAGGTGCCGCTGTCTGAGATGTTCGGTTATTCCACCACCCTGCGCTCCATGTCGCAAGGCCGTGCCACCTACACCATGGAGTTCAGCCACTACGCAGAGGCTCCGCGCAATGTGGCCGAAGAGATTATCCACCACAGTAAACGTTAATTGATAACGGCTACGGGGGAAACCCGTAGCCTCAGATTGATGGCAAAGTTGAATTTGCACTGGGCCAAGGGCGCAGCATGCAGCGCCCCTACGGTCAAACATGTGCGGCCTCTGCAAGTTCGGAGCTATTTTTTGCCAAACTGCATTGTTGCACTTGAGATAGCAGACACTCCCCCAATTCACTTCGTAGGGGCGCTGCATGCTGCGCCCATTAACCCGCCTTGTTAGCGTGTCTCTTCCAACGCCATTACCATCGGCTCCAATTTAATACGCATGGCGTAAATCACCCCAATCATCAAACAGGCGATACCGCATAGCGTCAGCAGTGGTGGCCAGCTATGGCGCAGCATAAAGGTATAGGCCAATCCAGCCAGGATCTCAAACACGATCAGCGGCCCAAGCAGCACCGTCGGTAAACGCTGGCTCGCCTCGTTCCAACACAACGTACCTAGCCAGGAACACAAAACGCCAATAGCGATCATCAACGGGATAAACACCTGCGGCCGGGGGCCGAACGGCAGCGCGAACTGCGGCTGTGTCAGCGCCAATTGCCCGCAAACCAGCAAATAGCCCACCAACGCCAAAGGTAAGGTCACAATCCCCTGTGCTGTGGCCCAGGTCGTGGACCGTTTGTCCGGGTTATCGCGTAACCAACGCGCGTTACGCAGAGGGAACCAGGTCCAACACGCCACCGCTAACAGTGCCAATCCCAAGCCGCTGGTATAACGCCAAACATCAATAGGCTCGCTATTGCCCTGCAGTTCCGCAATGTTGACCAGCACCAGCCCGAGGGCAATCACCAGCAAGGCCGGAGTCAATTTTCGCCAGGAGAGACGGCCGTCGTGATGGCCATAAAACAGATTGGCAGCGACCGATATCACCACCGGTAACGTGCCGATAATCATGGTTGATACCGGCGCTCCGGTACGTTGGATCGCGCTGGCCAGGCACAGGTAATACAGTAGATTGCCGATCGCAGTCAGTTTTAACGCCTCTAGCCAATCTTTTGCCAGCAACTGACGCAGTCGGCGACGATCCAACCAGGCCAACGGCAGCACGACAAGCCCAAAAGCCAGATAGCGCCCGGTGGACTGCAACGCGGCTGGATAGTCTGGCACCAATACCGGGCCAATAAATATCAGGCCCCACATCAACCCGGCAATCAGGGCAAACATTACACCGACAAACATAGTGACTCCATCATCAACAGCCATTCTCAAGTGGCATCAGGATAGAGGGACATGGGGGCAGAATATTGTACCAGGTTGCTGTTTTTAGATTGATGGCAGCGCTAAATATGCTTCGGCTCTGGCCAAGCTTGCCCACCCATAATGTCTCCATTGTGGGCAGGCGATTGAAACATAATCTTAGTTGAAGAAACGCTCAGAAGATTCAGTAATCTGATCGATTAAACGATGCTGACGCAAAGCATCGTCAAAAGTGGTCGCTTCACTGGAGCCTCTTGCTTTGTCCCGGGCATAGGCCGCGTAGAGATAGGCCACATCCTGTGAACTGGCATCAAGATGAGAAACGGGTAAAAACGCATATTCTGCCGGGACAGTCAGATGTTCAAATGTCTCAACGCCATTGCGCATTATCGCTACCGCATTATCATTTCTATTCTCAAAACCACGCGCATTAGTAATACGCAGCACGCCTTCAGTGCCGGTGATATCAATCTGCAGGCCGGTACGATGTTTCTGACCACCCTCAAGCTGAACCGAGAACAGCCCGCCGTCGGTGAGCGTGCCGATAACCATTACTTCATTCGGGCTGGTATAAGGTACTTTCTCACCGGTTTCGCCAATCGTGGTGACAGGAAACTGGTTTTTCGTAATTGCCGTCAGTTTTTGCGGGAAACCCACACCGTGGAATAACATATCGTGGAAATGGCCGCCATATATCGACAGTACCTCGGTGAAGTTGGCTGCATCCAGCGCCCATTTTGCAAACTCCGGCATGACTTCACCAAAAGCATCGACACCTACGGACATACGTACCGCACGGATTTTACCGACGCAGTTTTGTTTTATCAGGTCGTGCCAGAAACGCGAGCTGGGAGAAAAGCGACGCTGAAGGCCGACAATATGTTTAACCCCCTTCTCACGCGCCAGCGCCAGGATCTCTTCTGATTCAGCTGTGGTGGTGGAAAGAGGCCATTCGCTGTAGACATCCTTTCCTGCCTCAATGACTGCTTTTGCCAGGCGGCCATGTTCAGGCGTCGGTGCCAGCACCACAACCAGATCTATATCAGGATTAGCCAGCAGTTCTTCCGGGCCACCATAGGCCTGACCTATGCCGAGCTGAGCGGCATACTTCTCAACCGTCTTTTTATTACGCCCGGCCAGCGCCGTAATCTCAAAATCTTCCAGCGACTGCAGGGCCGGGATGTGACCGTATCTTGCCCAACCGCCTGTGCCAATGATCCCTACGCGAATTTTGCTGCTCATGATGTTTCTCCTGTGTCTGTTTGGGGCGGTCTGAGTAAGCCGTCCGTTAGGTCGCGTTATGGCGGTAATCATAAGCGGATATCCGCTTGCCATTGATGGGGCTGAGTGGCATAACACAAGTGACATATTTGTCAGTAATGATCGGACAGAAACAAATGATGGAAAAAATGACCGGGCTGGAGGTGTTCATGCACGTGGCACAGACGAGAAGCTTCGTCGCCACCGGGCGGGTGAAAGGTATCTCATCATCCGCGGTCAGCAAGAGCATATCGAGGCTGGAAGAGCGCCTGGGCGTACGCCTTTTCCAGAGAAGTACGCGCTCGGTGCGTCTGACTTCTGAGGGCGAGGTTTTCCTGGAGCGGTGCCATCGAATTTTCAGCGAAATTCAGGCCGCAGAAGATGAGCTGTCAGCCATGACCGGGCAGCCTCGCGGAAGGCTCCGGGTTGGGCTACCGTTAGCCGGAGGGTTGATGTTGCCGATGATTGCGCAATTTATGGAGCGTTATCCGCAGATTGAGCTGGACCTCGATTTTTCCGACAGATTATCTGACGTCATTGAGGACGGGATGGACGTTGTGATACGAGGGGGAGAACTGAGCGATTCCAGGTTGATATCACGTCGTCTGGGTTCATTCAGGCTCTGTATTATCGGTTCTGCTGAGTACTTCGAACGTAACGGCACGCCATCCAGTCCGGATGAACTGTCCGGGCATGCCTGCCTTCACTATCGCTTCCCCAGTTCAGGGAAAATGGCACAGTGGCCGTTTCATCACGAGGAGGCAAGAAGTCACTTGCAGGCCGCTCCCTTGACGCTCGTCTGCAGCAGCCTCGAAGTTCTGTTGTATATGGTCAAAGAGGGACGCGGTATCGCCTGCTTGCCGGATTATTCGGTGAAAGATGAGCTCGCCACAGGGGAACTGAAGGCGGTGCTGGACAGCTTTATGGCTCCCGTAACGACCACTTTTCACATGCTCTGGCCCAGTACCCGCCAAATGACGCCAAAGGTACGCGTTTTTGTGGATTACATGGCGGAAATATTTGACAACTTCATGGTTCCCTCCCGGAGATGAGCCGCACAATATAGGGGGAAATACCGTTGGCAACGTGTTGATATTTCGTTTTCCAAGTGGGCACCTTAGCGCATCACCTGCTTTTGGTAGCGCGCAGGCGTGACACCGTAACGATTAACCAGCGCTTTGGTAAGATGTGCCTGATCGCTTAACCCCACAGCTACGGCCACCTGGGCCGCTGGCATTCCCCGCCCGAGCATCTGCTTGGCCTTTTCGAGCCGGATCGCCATCAGCATCTGATGTGGGGTGACATGGAATTGCGCTTTGAATTTACGCTGGAAATGATACGGGCTGAGCGAGACCAGCGCCGCCAGATCGCTCAACGTTATTGGGGAGGCAAAGTTATCCCGCAGATACTCCTTCACTATCGCCATGCGATGAGCGGCTTCATTCTGCTGCGGCTGAGCAATACGCACGTGAGGGCGGAAAATATCCACGACGGACAGCAGCAAGCTATCGAGCGCCAGCGTGTCCCGGGTTTGCCATAGCGCCGCCAGCGTTTGCGAAAGCCGCTTGGCCGCCGCCACATCATGGTGGATCACGTCGTTGAACCAACATCCCTTCTCACCGGAAATCCGCTCCAGCGCCGCTGTCTCCAGATAGATCATCCGATAGTTCCAACCGCCTGCCGTTTCCGCTTCGCCGGTATGCAGCTCGTCCGGATTCATCAGCACCAAGGCACCCGGAGCGGCTAAATATTGTGCCCCACGGTAGCGAAAGCGCTCCGCCCCGGTTGCCACCGTGCCGATGCCAAACGCATCATGGGCGTGCGGCTCAAACGCATAGCGATCGATATGGGCCTGATAAAGCTCCACGCCCGGCAACTGCGGCAAATGCCGGAACTGGGCGCGATCTTTCTCAAACGGAAACTGTTCTGGCACACCTTGCACTTCCCTGGATCCTTTTATCTTTTAGGGTGGGTTTAAACCGGTACGCGACGGCTGATTTCGACCACCTGATCGCTGGGTAGATAATAATAATCGGTCACATGCATGCCGTTACGCACCATCAGTGCAAAGAGACTACGCTGCCACGCCGGCATCGCGCCACGGCCTTCACGTTTGACAATGGTTTCATGCCCCAGATAGTAGGTTACGTCGTTAAGATTAAAGCCGCATTGCTGCGCTTCCAGATGACGTAACAGCTGAGGAATGTTTGGCCGCTCCATAAAACCATAATGAGCGACGCCACGCCAGAAGTCGGGTGCCAGTTCGGTCATGGTTAACCGTTCTTCGTTGGCCACTCGCGGTACGTTTTGCACTTCGATACTCAATGCCAGCAAGTCGGTATGCAGCGAACCATTGCGTTTGACGTGCCATTTCATTACCGGCGGCGTGCCTCCCTGGGAGCGCGTCAGGAAGATAGCCGTGCCCGGTACCCGTGGAATAGCCTTTTGTTCAATCTCCTTCATAAAGGTGGCCACCGGCACCACTTTCTCGTCCAGGGTTTGCGAAGCAGACACCACGCCACGGTGCCAAATCAGCATCACGGCATACACCGCAGCAGCCAGTAACAGCGGCATATAGCCGCCTTCCAACACCTTGCTCATGTTGGCAACCAGGAAACTGAGATCGACGACGAAGAAGCCTCCTGCCAGTATCAGGCTGGTTGCCAGGCTCCATTGCCACACTTCGCGCATGGCGACAAACAACAACCCCGTAGTCATGATCATGGTCAGGGAAACGGCGATCCCGTAAGCCGCCGCCAGATTATCGGAGGATTTGAAAAATACCGCCAGGAACACCGTTACCGCCATCAATAACCAGTTGATCGCGCCAATGTAGATCTGCCCGTAGCTCTCTTCGGTGGTTTGTTTAACCCGTAAACGCGGTAACCACCCCAGTTGGATGGCCTGACGCGTCATGGAAAACGCACCACTGATAATGGCCTGGCTGGCAATAATGGTGGCTAGCGTGGCCAAAATCACCAGCGGGATCTGCAGTACGGGTGGGCACAGGCGGAAGAAGATGTTTTGTGTCACATCTGCACCGGACAAGATCAAAGCCGCCTGCCCCGCATAGTTCAGTAGCAGGCTGGGGAACACGATACCAAACCAGGCCAGCCAGATAGGCTTTTTACCAAAGTGCCCCATATCGGCATATAGCGCTTCCGCACCGGTCACGCAGAGGAATACCCCGCCGAGCACCAGAAAGCTGACCATCCCGTTGGAGAACAGAAACTCAAAGCCATACACCGGGTTGATCGCCATCAACACCGCCGGATATTGGATAATGCCCCAAATCCCCAGCGCAGCAATCACCGCGAACCATAGCGCCATAATCGGCCCGAATACTTTACCGATGCGGGCCGTGCCCAGCGCCTGAATAGCAAACAGACTCACCAGGATCACCACGGTTGCGGGCAGGATATAAGGCTTCGACTGAGGCAAGACGATGTTCAACCCTTCCAGCGCGGAAAGCACCGAAATCGCCGGGGTAATGGCCCCATCGCCGTAGATGAGTGCCGCGCCAAACAGCCCGGCAAATACCACCACCGGCCGAGTGCTCTTTTTGCTGACCAGCAACGACATCAGCGCCAGGATACCGCCTTCACCGTTGTTATCGATACGCATGGCAAAAGTGGCGTATTTTACCGAGGTGACGATCACCAAGGTCCAGAAAATCAGCGACAGCAACCCGAGGATCACCGCTGGTGTTGGTGCATCCCCAGACAGGAACAGCACGGTTTTCAGAGTATACAGCGGGCTGGTACCAATATCGCCAAATACCACGCCCAATGCACCACCTGCCATCAGTGTCAGGCTGCTCTTGTTACTACCTTCGGCGGACATTGCATCTTCCTTAACTGTTTGATCGGACAAGGTGAGTCTTACGTAACAAGGATAGTGCAAAACAACACAAACAGGTCTACTGACCCGCCTTCCTTGGCGGGCAACAAATTAAGGCAATGCCTCCAACGCAGTAAACAGAACCTGGGCCGCCGGGGTCAAACCAGTCATATGCATGCAAGCGTGCACCATCCCAGGCAAACGCTGGCAATTCACGTTAACGCCAGCTTCTTGCAATCGCTGTGCATAGCGTTCACCTTCATCCCGCAGCGGATCGTATTCGCATACCAGGATCGTCGCTGGTGGTAAGTCTGCCAGCGTTGACGCATGCCAAGGAGAAGCATAAGGCTCCTGAGGGTCGGTATCAGGCCCAAGGTAGTTTGCCCAGCACCACCCCATGATCTCCTGCGTCAGGTAGTAACCTTCACCATATGCGTCAAAGCTTGGCATCGCCATCCCGCTATCCAATGCAGGGTAAAGCAGGTATTGATGTTCTACGGCTGGCCCTGGCCGATCTCTGGCCATCAGAGCTGCCGCTGCCGCGAGGTTCCCACCCGCACTATCCCCGCCAAGCGCAATCCGCTGGGGATCGATGCCGATTTGCGCTGCTTGTTCCGAGGCCCAACATAGCACCTGATAAATGTCATGCAACGGCGTCGGGAAAGGATATTCCGGAGCCAGGCGATAGTCGACAGACAGGATCACTCGCCCAGTGGCATTGGCCAACGCGCGGCAAGGCCCATCGTAAACGTCAAGCGAGCCCAGACACCATCCGCCACCGTGAGCGAACACCATCGCCGGAAGCGGCATATCATCCGGTGCATTTAGGGGAATATAACCGCGCACGCTAATAGTTTGCCCGCCGCCAACCGAGATGTGGAACGCCATTATTTTTTTGACGGGCTGGGGTGCCCCCTGCAAGCGCTGTAACCCAACGGCCGTCTGCGCACGTAACTCCTCCAGTGAGGATGGCGCGGGCGCATCGTCCTGTTGCTGCAAAAATAGCGCGATCTGCTTATCCAGCGGCATGGGCTTTCCCCTCCTGTAAAAAAGGCAGGATCAGGGTGATAAATTCCTCGTGGCACTCCTCGGTAATGAAATGCCCACAGCCAGGCACCACTTCCCCTTGGAGTTGATGAGCCTTGCCCTGCAAGGTAAGGAATGGAGCATCGCGGGTCGCATGTTCTGCGCCAATCGTCATCACCGGCATCATTAGGGGCGTTTTAGCCCGCAACTGGTTTTGTCGAATGGTCTCAGGAATGGCCCGGTAATAATCAAAACCGGCCCGCAAGTTGCCAGGCACCGAGTAAGCCGCGATGTAGGTTTCCGCGGCGACGCGATCGCGCCGGTAAGACCAGCGGTTGAAAATGTATCCCAGATACTCAGCCTCTCGGCCGGTGGTCAGGGCTTCGGGCAGGTCGGTTAACTGGTTAAACATAAAATGCCACAGGAAGATGTTGTCCTCGGCGGGAACAAAGATCGGCGGTGCCTCTGCCAAACCGGGGATCACCGCTTCGGTCAGCACCAGCCTGCTCACCGCCTGAGGGTAATCGCTGGCCAACGCATAGCCCAACCACATGCCAATATCATGGCCGATCACCGCATAGCGCTGATGCCCCAGTTGCGCCATGACCTGATGGAGTTTTTCGGCAACGCTGCCGGTGTCATAACCGCCGAGGGGTTTGTCCGAATCCCCTATACCAGGAGGATCTACAGCAATAGCCTGAAAGCCCGCATTGGCTAGCGCCTGCATGACGTAACGCCAGGTGTACCAGGTTTGTGGCCAGCCAGGGATCAGCAGCACCGGTTGCCCACTACCGGCGATGGCGCAGTGAATACGCTGGCCGTTGATTTTAATATAGACGTGTTCGGCCTCGAGCCCATTGGATAATGGCCCGTGAGTCAGCATAGTCATAAGGTGCTCCAGAGGTTAGCGAATGCCCAGCAAGGCTTTGATTTGTTGTTGGTTGACCGGCGCACCGGCAAAGTCATCGAACACTTTATCCGTGACCGGAATAATATGGTTGCGGATAAACGCGGCGCCTTCTTCGGCTCCGGTTTGTGGATGCTTCAGGCAGCATTCCCATTCAAGCGTGGCCCAACCGGCATAATCGTACTGCGTCAATTTGGAGAAGATGCCTTTAAAGTCCACTTGCCCATCCCCTAATGAACGGAACCGCCCTGCACGATCCGCCCAGGACTGATAGCCGCCGTAAATCCCCTGCCGACCACTCGGATTAAACTCTGCGTCCTTGACGTGAAACATACGGATGTGATCTTTATAGATATCGATAAATTCCAGATAGTTGAGCTGTTGCAGCACGAAATGGCTGGGATCGAACAGCATTTGGCAGCGTGGATGAGCCGCAACGCGCTGATGGAACATTTCAAAGGTAATGCCATCATGCAGATCTTCGCTGGGGTGGATCTCATAACACAGGTTGATGCCCTGCTCATCACAGGCATCGAGCACGGGTAACCACCGTTTGGCCAGCTCATCGAAGGCCGTTTCAATCAGCCCTGCTGGCCGTTGCGGAAATGGAAACAGGTAGGGCCAAGCCAGCGAACCGGAGAAGGTACCCATTTCAGTCAGGCCTAGGCGTGTGGACGCTTTTGCCGCCAACAGCAGGTTTTCTTTGGCCCAAAGCGTTCGCCCTTGCGGATCGCCACGTAGTCCCTCCGGCACAAAACTGTCGCATAACGCATCATAGGCTGGATGCACCGCCATCAGTTGGCCGAAAATATGCGTGGTTAACTCGCTGATCACCAGGCCGTGCTGCGCTAGCATGCCGGTGATGTCATCGCAATAACTTTGGCTTTCCGCCGCGGTTTTCACATCAAACAAACGGCTATCCCACGCAGGGATCTGCAAAGCTTTAAAACCCGTCTCTTTTGCCCAGGCGGCAATCGCTGGCAGGCTATTGAACGGTGGAGCTGCATCACTAAATTGAGCAAGGTGCAGGCTGGGGCCTTTAATCGTTTTCATTGTCTTTCCTATTGTTTGTCGATTGACAAACAATAGACTTAAATCGAATCATCGGCAAGCGGATTTTGAAATTCGTTGGCGTTATCCGCTATTTAAGCGATCCTGTACTCCGCAGCAAAATCACCGGAGAAGATGACGATGGCAGGTAGACCCAGAGAGTTCGATCGTGAACAGGCCCTATTGCAAGCACGGGACTTATTTTGGCGACAGGGATTTGAAGGCACCTCAATGTCCGACCTGGTGGCCGAACTGGGCATTGCCTCGGCCCGGATCTACAAGGCCTTCGGCTCGAAAGAATTACTGTTTCGTGAAGCGATAACACACTACGAAGCACACGAAGGTGGCTTTGCCGAGCGTGCTTTCGAAGAACAGGCTAGCGTGCGTGAAGCCATCAAACAGATGTTGAACGACGCTGTTGCCCTCTACAGCCACGGTGAACTTCCTCAAGGGTGCATGGTGGTCTCTTCTGCGACCAGCGTCAGTGAAGATAATCAGGGCGTCATGCGCTGGTTGATGGAACACCGCCAACAGCGCACTCAAGGTATTATCGCCAGGTTGCAGGATGCGGTACAGGCCGGAGAACTCCCCGCCAACACCGATGCAGAGAGCCTTGGCGATTATTTTGCGGCGTTCCTGCATGGTTTGTCCGTTCAGGCTCGGGATGGCGTGAGCCGTGCCCGGCTGGAAAAGGCGGTGAAACTCGCCCTTACTATGCTCGATCGTTCCCCGGAGTAATTACCTTACCCACACTTTTAATGTGACAAGGTTAAAAAATATTCAACAACCTGGTTGAGTATTGACGCTGACGTTCTATATTTAACCATATGGTTAAATTATCTTCCTCACCGCTGGACGCCATTTTCCACGCGCTGGCCGACCCGACAAGGCGCGCCATCCTGCGTACATTGGCCGAAGGCGAACACAGCATCGGTGAACTGGCTGCGCCGTTCGAGATGTCGTTTGCCGGAGCGTCCAAGCATATCAAAGCGCTGGAGCTTGCCGGGCTGGTGCAACGCACCGTGCAGGGAAGAAACCATATCTGCCGGCTCGCTCCCGAGCCAATGGTGCAGGCCATGCAGTGGCTGCAAACCTACGAACATTTCTGGAATGAGCGGCTGGACGCGCTAGAACAAGCGCTGCTGCAGGCCGACTCGCATCCTCCGACGGAGTGAACCCATGAACGACTACGGTATGATTATTGAAACCGGTACGCTGCGGATCCAGCGGCTGCTGCCCGGCCCGCTCAAACGCGTCTGGGCCTACCTGATCGAATCGGATAAACGTGCCAGCTGGCTGGCCGCCGGTGAGATGCCCATGCAGGTCGGGGCCAAGATCGAGCTACTGTTCTGCAATGCCGATTTGGCCGGTGAGGATGAAAAACCGCCGGCAAAATACAAATCCTGTGCCGGTAAAATCGCCCAGATGGGTCATATCACCTGCATTCTGCCACCGCGCCTGGTGAGCTTTACCTGGGCAGAAACAGGGGAAGCCCGCCCTTCTGAAGTCACTATTGAACTGACCGAGCAAGAGGATAAGGTGCTGTTGACCCTTACCCATCGCCGCCTGGCCAACCGCGATACCCTGCTCAGCGTCGCCAGCGGCTGGCATACCCATCTGGATCTGCTGGCCGATCGCCTGCTGGAGCGGACACCAAGCCCGTTCTGGGCCTCAATGAGCCGGTTGGAAGACGAGTACCGGGCCAAACTGTAAGCCTTCGGGATGAGGATCGGGTTCTCATCCCCTTTACCGCTCAAAGCTGGAAGATGAGAATTTAAAACTCCCACTTGGTGACTGGAGTATAATGCGTTGCACCAATCTGATGCCCTTGAAACATGGAGTTACGATGCGTCAACGTATTATTGTTTGCCCGTTAATTGAAAACGATAACGCCTATCTGCTATGCAAAATGGCGGCCCATAAAGGGGTGTTCCCTGGTCAATGGGCGTTATCCGGCGGCGGTACCGAGCCAGGAGAAACCATCGAGCAGGCGTTGCGTCGCGAAGTAAGTGAAGAACTGGGTAGCGATCTGGTGCTGGACCGCATTCAACCTTGGACGTTTCGCGATGACGTGCGGGTGAAGACCTACGAAGACGGCAGCAAAGAACAAATCTATATGATTTACCTGATTTTTGACTGCCACGCGTCCAACCGCACCATCACGCTTAATGACGAGTTTGAAGAATATACCTGGGTGCGAAAGGAAGAACTGGCCAGCTACGATCTGAACGAAGCGACCCGATTCACGCTACGCCAACGTGGGTTGCTGGAGTAGTGATGCCCCTCACCCTAACCCTCTCCCAAAGGGAGAGGGAACCGATCGAGTTCGTTGATTGTCTTGCGTAAAACCTTGCCGTTCTTGTTTTTATTCCCTACTTTCCAAAGCAGCACAACCCCATCAAAAAAAACCGGACTGCTCCCTCGTCCAAAAGGAGAGGGAACCGATCGAGTTCGTTGATTGTCTTGCGTAACACCTTGTCTTTCTTATTTTATTCCCTACTTTCCGAAGTAGCACAACCCCATCAAAAAAGCCGGACTGCTCCCTCGTCCAAAGGGAGAGGGAACCGATCGAGTTCGTTGATTGTCTTGCGTAACACCTTGCCTTTCATGTTTTTATTCCCTACTTTCCGAAGCAGCACAACCTCATCAAAAAAGCCGTACAGCTCCCTCGCCCTACGGGAACCGATCGAGTTCGTTCATTGTCTTGAGTAAAACCGTGCCTTTCTTGTTTTTATTCCCTACTTTCCGAAGCAGCACAACCCCATCAAAAAAGCCGGGCAGCTCCCTCGCCCAAAGGGAGAGGGAACCGATCGAGTTCGTTGATTGTCTTGAGTAAAACCTTGCCTTTCTTGTTTTTATTCCCTACTTTCCGAAGCAGCACAACCTCATCAAAAAAGCCGTGCAGCTCCCTCGCCCTTCGGGAGAGGGTTGGGGTGAGGGGCAATCGAGGACGGATTAGCCTGAAATTGCCCCGGCTCTTCAAATCCCCCCTAACCCGATAAACAACCCGGCAATAGTGGCGCTCATCAGGTTGGACAGCGTCGCAGCCAACAGGGCCCGGAATCCTAACTGGGCAATTTCCGAGGCCCTTTCCGGCACCACCGCACTGAATGCCCCCACTACCACGGCAATCGAACCAAAATTGGCAAAACCGCACAGTGCGAATGAGATCACCGCGATGGTTTTCGGATCGAGCAGCATCGCGCTTTCTTTCAGGTAAGGAGAGAAACTGAGATAGGCAACAAACTCGTTAATTGCCAGTTTCTGGCCAATCAGCCCCCCCGCCAGATCGGCATGTTCCCAGCTCACGCCCATGATGTAGGCTAACGGAGCAAACAGATAGCCCAGTAGGCTTTGCAGGCTGACGCTTTCAACGCCAAACAGGCCGCCCACGCCGCCGATGATGCCGTTGATCAACGCGATCAGCGCAACGAAGGCCATCACTACCGTGGCAACACCCACTGCAATTTTCAGCCCCAACATCGCGCCGTTGGCCGCCGCTTCGATAATGCTGGCAGGCCGTTTATCACTGAATGACATTTCGCTGAACTCAACGCGGGAAGGCTCCGTCGCCGGGCTGAGCAAACGGGCAAACAGGATCCCCCCCGGGATAGCCATCAGGGAAGCCGCCAACAGATACTCGATGGGAACGCCCAAACCGGCATAACCGACCAGCATCGAACCGGCAATCGAGGCCATACCGCTACAGATCACCGTGAACAGTTCATTGCGGTTCATGTGTTTAACAAACGGCTTCAACACCGCAGGCAACTCATTCTGCCCCAGGAAAATGGTAGTCACTGCGGCGAAGGACTCCACCTTGCTGATATTCATAAGCCGCTGGAAGACATATCCAAGAATATTGATCACCCACTTCATTACCCCAAGGTAATATAAAATAGAAATCAACGAGGTGATAAAGATGATGGCGGGTAGCACGTGAAAAGCGAACACAAAACCTGCCCCATCGAAAAGCTCATTCATTTTCGGCCCTACCAGGCCGCCAAAAATAAATGCGCTCCCCGCATCGCTGTACGAGATCACGCGATTGACACCGCTGGCAATGGCGTTAATTAGCCATTTGCCTGCGGGGACATACAGCATAATAGCGCCAAGCAACACCTGCAGTAATAATGCCGCACCGACCGTGCGCAAGCTTATTTTTCTTTTATTGACAGAAAACACAAAGCCGATTAATAACAGGATCGACATACCTGCCAAACTGCGCAACAACTCCATAAGGCCCCCTTCTATTTTGTTTATTTCCTTCTTTACTCGGCAAACGGCAATAGCCTGCCGCCTGCCGAGGCAGAAGTGATTTATCAAGGACAAACGTAGAGTGCTAATTTAAGCGTTAAGCGCAATTTCGCTGATAATGACCCGCGATCTTGGCTGCCAATTCGGCATTATTAAACACCAGCTGAATATTGGCCTGCAGGCTGTCGCCGCCGGTCAATTCAGCGACTCTGGCTAGCAAGAATGGCGTACTATCCTTGCCGGAAACACCCTGCTCCACGGACTCTTGAACAGCCTGCTCAATGGCCTGGTTGATCTTCTCTTCAGGCATTGCGTACTGCTCTGGGATTGGGTTGGCAATCACCATCCCGCCCTGCAAGCCAGCCGCCCACTTGGCGGCCATTGCCCGCGCGATTTCCTGCGGCGTATCCAGGCGTACGCTAACGGAATAAGGGCTGGTACGGCTGAAAAATGCGGGCAGGCTGTCGGTGCCGTACCCCACCAAAGGCACGCCGTGGGTTTCCAGATATTCGGTGGTTAAACCGAGATCCAGGATCGATTTGGCACCGGCGCAAATCACCGCCACGTTGGTTTGTGCCAACTCCTGTAAATCGGCAGAAATATCAAACGTCTGCTGCGCGCCACGGTGCACGCCGCCAATCCCGCCAGTGGCAAATACGCTGATCCCGGCCAGTTCGGCAATGATCATGGTAGAAGCCACGGTGGTTGCGCCGTTTTTGCCACTGGCAATAACAAACGGCAAGTCGCGGCGGCTCACTTTGGCGACCCGGTGCCCTTCGCGGCCCAGCGTTTCTATCTCATCATGGGATAGCCCCGCCTTCATCCGCCCATTGATCACCGCAATGGTCGCTGGCACCGCCCCGTTGGCACGGATCTTTTCCTCTACCTGCAAGGCGGTTTCAACGTTTTGCGGGTAAGGCATGCCGTGGGAAATGATCGTCGATTCCAACGCCACCACCGGCCGGTTTTCGGCCAGGGCAAGCGCCACTTCAGGAGCGATATCCAGGTATTGATGGGTGATTAGGCTATTTTGCATGATTGTAATTCCAAAAGTTTTTGAACGCTGCCTTGTGACAGGTTCGGGTTATTGGTGAACTCAGAGGCCAGGGTCATTGCCGAACAGCCCTGGGCAAAACGAATACTGTGATCGAGTGGGAAATCCTCCAACCAGCAACTCACCAGCCCCGCCATCATGGCATCCCCGGCTCCGGTGACGTTGACTACCTGAGTCGGCAGCGGCGCCGACCAACCGTGCTGACCATCCACCTCGCTGAAATAAACGCCGTGGCTACCCATACTCAGGGCCAAACGCTGCACACCTTGCTGGTGGAACCATTGGGCCACCACCGGTGCGTCGCTCGCCTGGGATATTTTCATCCCGCTGAGGATTTCCGCCTCAATCCGATTCGGCTTCAACGTATGGATATGCGAGAGCCAGTTTTTGATTTTTGGCGCTTTAAAAGCAGAAACCGTATCGACAAATACCGGTACATTACCGGCATTGCTAAATAACCAGGCCAGCGCGTCTTCGGTCAGGTTGCAGTCCAGCACCAATACGCCACAGTGCTGAATTAAATCCTTGGAATGGGATAACAGCGCCGGGGTCAATTTTTCCAGGATGCGCATGTCGTTGATAGCGACCAGCATTTCACCATTGCCATCCAGCAACGAAACGTAGGTCGAGGTGTTTTCACCATGCAATCGGTGGCAATTATCCACGTTAACACCCGCCAGTTTTGCCTGTTCCAGCAGCGTCGTGCCGTAGAAATCGTCGCCAACCACCGAAACCAGGTGGCATTCGGCCCCTAATAACGCAATATTCTGCGATATATTTCTCCCAACACCACCTGGGGTGCATTTTATTTTCCCTGGATTGGAGTCTTCATAAACCAACTGCGTATTGGCATAACCACAAACGTCCATATTTACCGAGCCAACGGTGACCACATAACGGTGTTCGGAGAGAATATAGCCTTTACCTTTAATATAACCTTTATTCATCAAATTCATGATGTGTCCTGCTACACCAGAACGGCTAATACCTAGAATATCGGCGATTTCGTGTTGTTGAATCAACGGGTCCCGCCGAAGGAGTTGCAGTATCTGTTTTTCCCGGTTGGTCATAATTAACACTTGTTTGTTTTTGAACAGGTGTTTGTTTTAAATCGGAACCCGACAACAGTAAAGCGGTAACTATCGGAGTTGAGATTATGATCGTAACTTGTCGCAGCGCCGTTTTCAGCGATTAATTTGTGACGTTAATCATGTTAACCCAGATTTAAAACGTTTTTTCTTATGGTTTTTTGGCGGGGGCGAAATTTCGTGCTGAAGATAAACTCATTAAAACAAGGGGATGGATTTTGGGATTATTTAAACCAACACGTGTTGGTAACCTTGTTAATTACAAGGATTAATCTCACTGTGGTTAATTTCGGTTACATAGAAAAACGATCGGCCTCACACAATTCTCTTTCATGGCATCGATTATAACCATCCGAGAGCAGTCACCTGCTCTCGGAGAGCGTTAAACGGTAGTTACTTATCCTTCAGCCCGCGGTTGATCAGCATCGGTTCAATGCTCGGCTCCTGCCCACGCCATTTAACGTACAGCTTTTCCAGATCCTGACTGTTGCCCTGTGACAACACCTGCTCACGGAAACGCTGGCCATTCTCTGCCGTTAATCCACCGTTATCGCTGAACCATTGGAAGGCGTCATCTGCCAACATCTCCGTCCACAGATAGGCGTAATAACCGGCAGCATAGCCGTTGCCCCAGATATGCTGGAAATAGCTGGAGCGATAGCGTGGTGGCACATAGCTGAGATCGATCTTGTCCTGGCGCAGCGATGCGGCCTCGAACTTGTCCACGTCCTGCTGCGGTTGATCGGCGCCCAGCATGTGCCAATGCATATCCAGCAGCGCGGCGGCCAACAGCTCGGTCATGGCGTAGCCCTTGTTGAACTTGTCGGCCTTGTTGATTTTATCGACCAACGCCTGCGGCATCGCGTCACCCGTTTGGTAATGCTTGGCAAAGTGGGCGAATACCTGCGGATCGCTGGCCCAGTGCTCGTTAAACTGCGACGGGAACTCGACAAAATCGCGGGCAGTGTTGGTGCCAGACAGGCTTGGGTATTGCTGATCGGCAAACATGCCGTGCAGCGCATGGCCAAACTCGTGGAACATGGTGATCACGTCATCATAGGACAGCAACGCCGGTTGGCCCGCTGCGGGTTTGGTGAAGTTGGAGACGTTGTAAATCACCGGCTTGGTACCGTTGAGTTTGGACTGCTCAACGAAGTTGCTCATCCAGGCGCCGCCGCCCTTGTTGTCACGCTTAAAGAAATCGGTGTAGAACAGCGCCAGAGACTGGCCGTCTTTATCAAATACCTCGTATACCCGCACGTCCGGATGATAAACCGGGATATCTTTGCGCTCTTTAAAGCTGATGCCGTACAGCAAATTGGCGGCGTAGAATACGCCGTTATGCAGCACGTTGTTCATCTCAAAGTAAGGCTTGATCTGTGATTCATCCAGATCGTACTTCTCTTTACGCACCTGCTCGGCATAAAACTGCCAATCCCAGGCGGCCAGCTTAAAGCCGCCGTTTTGCCGATCGATCACTGCCTGAATGTCTTTGGCCTCACGCTCTGCCCGGGCCGTGGCGGCAGGCACGATATTACGCATAAACGCCAACGCCGCATCCGGGGTTTTCGCCATCTGATTTTGCAACTTCCAGGCGGCATAGTTCGGGAAACCCAGCAGTTTGGCCTGCTCGGCCCGCACTTTAGCTAACCGCGCCAGGGTTTGGCGGGTATCGTTGGCGTCATTTTTCTCTGCGCGGTTGATCGAAGCGTCGAACAACTTTTGGCGAGTATCGCGATCTTGCAGGTTTTGCAAATCAGGCTGTTGCGTGGTGTTCTGCAACACCAACAGCCATTGCTTATCCAGCTTACGTTCACTGGCCGCCTGCGCTGCTGCTGCCAACTCGCCCTCTGAAAGCCCGGCTAGCAGGGTTTTATCACCGATCGCCAACGCACCGTTTTTACTGGCAGCCAGTAATTTATTGGTGAACTGGGTGCTCAGCGTCGCCGCTTCCTGGTTCAATGCTTTCAGTTGGGTTTTATCCGCGTCAGAAAGATTGGCCCCGGCCAGCACATAGTTCTTGTAGGTAACCTCTACCAGCCGCAGGGACTCGGGGTCCAAGTTGAGGCTATCACGCCGATCGTAAATCGCCTTGATGCGCGCAAACAGCTTGCTGTTCAGCATGATGGCATCGTCTAACGCCGCCAGCTTCGGTGAGGTTTCTTCATCCAGCTTTTGCAGCGCGTCGCTGGTGTTGGCGGAGGTCATCGCCCCAAACACGCTCATGGTGCGCGTCAGCAGTGCGCCGCTTTTTTCCAGCGCCACAAAGGTATTGTCAAACGTAGGTTCTGCCGGGTTATTGGCGATCTTTTCGACTTCTGCCAGTTTCTGCTGGATACCGGCGGCGATGGCCGGGGCATAATCGCTTTCGCTGATGACATCAAAGCGAGGAGCTTGGAAGGGTAACTGACTGGTGGCAAAGAACGGGTTTTCTCCCTGCTTATCCTGCTTAACTTCTCCGGCCACTTTCGCCTCCTTAGTCTGGGTGTTCGTTTCTGCCAGCGCGGGCGTGCTTAGCGCAACGCCAATCGCCAGTACCAGGGTTGATAAACGCATCAAATTGAAACTCCTCCATGTCTTAATCTAGGGACGCTGTGTCCACTTGGATAGAAGCTGCAAATTCAGCAACATAGCCTAGCTTAGGCTCAGATGGTCGTTTGAGCAAAAATAACTGAAAATTGCTAAACAGGCTCTGCGGGGGGAGAACAAAGAAAAAACGCGGCCAGAGGGCCGCGTTATCGTAAGCTGACTTATTTCGCTGTCATCAGAACTGATAAACCAGACCGACAGCAACCACGTCGTCGGTATTAATTCCGGCCGATTTGGTGAAGTCGTTTTCATCCAACAGGTTGATTTTATAATCCACATAGGTGGACATGTTTTTGTTAAGGTAATAGGTTGCGCCCAAGTCAACAAACTTGACCAGGTTTTCACTACCGTAAGTATTGCCGTTGGCAGCTTGCCCGAGGTTCTTGCCGTTGGTTTGGTTATAGCCCACAAATGGGCGCAGGCCGAAATCAAACAGATAATGTGCATAAGCCTCAAAACTTTGCGCTTTATTGGCGTAGCCATAAGCCTCACTGTCTGAACTGCCGAAGCGCGCTGCATTATAGGACTGGGTAAACATAACGGCCACATAGGTATTGCTGTCGTCATATTTCAGGCCGCCTGAATAACCTTCTGCATGGTCGCCACGCCCCATGATGCCGCTATATGCGCCACCGCCATTTTGCTCGCTGGTACGTTTGGAATTAAAGAAGGCACCCGCGGCACTAATGCCGTAGCCAATATCATAGTTCACCGACATACCATAACCATCACCGTTCTGACCCAGAACGTCGCGACCATTATTAGTTTCTTCCGCACTGCCGTTTTTACCCTGGTATTGCACAGCAAAATGCAGGCCATCGAACAGGCCAAAGAAGTCATTGTTACGATAGGTTGCCAGACCGTTTGAGCGTTGGAACATGAACTGGTCGGCCCCATAGGTGGAACCGTCAAATTCTGGCTGCATGTCGGTATAAGCCGCCACGTCATACAGGACACCATTGTTACGGCCATAGTCGAAGGAGCCATAATCAACAGCTTTCAACCCTGCGAAACCATAACGGGTGAAGGCATTGTTTTCGCTTTCCGGGGTGTTGACGTTGACCTGGTATTCCCACGTGCCATAGCCAGTGAGCCGATCGTTAATCTGCGTTTCACCACGCAAACCCATACGTATATAGGACTGGTCGCCATCAACGCTATTGTTATCAGAGAAATAGTGCAGGCCATCAACTAAACCGTACAAATCCAGTTTATTACCGTCTTTGTTGTAGATTTCAGCGGCGCCTGCGTTGCCAACCATCAGCAAAGCAGGCACCATCAGAGAGAGTACTCGAAGTTTCATCGTGATTATCCTCTATTATTATGTCGTGCTATAGCCACTGCTGTTACGAGCATGATTAGCTCGTGGGTCTATTACCGTTTTGATGGCGGTAATGATATTAATTTATACCGCCATGACCTGAATGCAAGGTCGGGTGATTATTTTTTGACCACGAGTGAGTGTCTAAGACCGGGCTAAACTGGCGTAATGGATAAAAGAGGGTTATGTCAGGATAAAAAACATAATTGATGCAACAGGTTGGAATTTTGACAATTCATTGCCCATGCACCAATTAATAAAGCTAAACGCTCACATTGACTTTATATGAGTTTATGCTACCCACTCCATGAGTGTAATAAAAAGATTTCAAAACATTGCCAATCATTTCTTTAATAAAGAGATAAAATGAAATATCTGAGTTCCGTACCTTTCTCAACTACAAAACAAGTGTCATAAATCTGCTGTTTGGATCAGGCTGGTACGCTGCAAACGGTTCGCAATCCACAAAGCCATGCTTGCGGTAAAGCTGATGACAGGCAGCAAATCCCGGTTGTGTCCCCGTTTCCAAGCTGAGCCGCGAAATGCCCCGTGCACGCGCGACTTGCAGGATGTGCAGCAAGAATTGATTCGCTACGCCACGACGTAAAAACGCCTCCGCCGTGCGCATTGATTTCAGCTCGCCATGCTTTGCATCCAACATTTTCAACGCGCCAATCCCGGCTAATTGATCCCCTTCCCATGCAGACCAAAATGTCACGGCAGGGTCACGAAGTTTTTGTACGTTTAACGCATGGCTGCTCTCTGGTGGGGATTGCTCCAGCATGCCAGAAATATGATAAGCCACTAATGTTTGCACGGCATGGTGGGTAAGATCGTCAATTTTAATGGTGAACATACTCGTTTCCAAAGGTTGGTTTTAATTGTTTGCACTATTAAACCGAGCGACCGATTATTCGTCCAATATCGATTTCTTATGGCGGCAACAACGCCGCCAGGCTAGATGATTGACGTAAGTGTCAGGCAGATAGTTAATTCGGTAAGGCACACCGGGGCCGCATTTTTTCACTTTCCGGCGGTGGTTCATACCATCACTTGATTTCCGTCAACAAGACCTTATCGCCACTCTGTTGTTATTGGGAAACCGAAGCTTTAAATCATTAGGGACTTATGAACGCTATCGCTTGCAAGGCAGTACTGTTTGACCTGGACGGCACCCTGGTGGATTCAGGAGCCTGTATAGAGACATTGTGGGCTGAATGGGCCAACCGGCATCATCTGGATGTGGACTATGTCCTAGCCAATATTCACGGGCGCACCATCGAGGAAACGCTGCGGATCGTCTCCCCTTACTTTGACAATCCACAGTGCGTTGATGAAGTCAAAACGCTCGCCATCGAGGCTCTCAGCCAGGTTGGCGCCATTACCGGTGCCGTTGAGCTGGTACGCCAGTTGCCGCCGCAATGTTGGGCAATTGTCACCTCCGGCGCCAAGAAAGTGTCGATGCAAAGCATGATCAGCGCAGGCATCCCACGGCCGCACATGATGATCACTTCGGAGTATATCGTGCACGGCAAACCCCATCCAGAACCCTATCTGATGGCGGCAGCCGGATTTGGCCTGCCGGTGCAGAAATGCGTGATTTTTGAGGATGCGATTTCTGGCGTGAACTCCGCCCTTGCCGCCGGTGGGCAAGTCATCGTCATTGGTAACGGCGTGCCGATTTCCTCCCCGCAAATCAAGGCCACCGTGGCCGACCTGAGTAGTTTCAAAGCCGAGTTTATCGACGGCATCATCCATTTATCCTGGTAATTACCACACGCTCGCGGACACACTATGCATCTAGATGGGCACACTTGCTGTGCCCGCTAATAATCACACCATTAACTTCTTTTTAACCTCCCTACGATGCGTTATGCTCAAAAATCCGACGTGGTGATTTTTGAAACGGGATTTCTGTTATGCATGCGTATTTACCGTGCTCCAGCCGGAGCCGTCCATGAGTTGGTTCTCCCGCGCTAGCGCGCTCCCCCTGCTGGTTGCCGGGGCATTCTTTATGGAGAACCTGGACGGCACGGTGATCGTTACCGCGATGCCGCAAATGGCGGCGGCCTTTGGCGTACAGCCGGTAGATATGAACATCGGGGTTTCGGCCTATATTCTTACCCTGACGGTGTTTATCCCCGCCAGCGGCTGGATCGCCAACCGCTTTGGTGCCCGCAATATTTTCACCGCCGCCATCGTTATTTTTACCCTGGCCTCGGTGCTATGCGCCCTCAGTACCACCTTGCCGCAGTTTACCGCGGCTCGTATCCTGCAAGGCTTTGGCGGTGCGCTGATGGTGCCGGTTGGCCGCCTGGTGGTGCTACGTAATACCGCCAAACCCGATCTGATCAACGCCATTGCCACTATCACCTGGCCGGGGTTAGCCGCCCCGGTCCTGGGGCCTCCGGTTGGCGGTTTCATCACCACCTACGCTTCCTGGCACTGGATTTTTATCCTCAACGTGCCGCTTGGCCTGTTGGCCCTGTTCTTCGCCTGGCGTTTGATCCCTCATGAACCCGCGCAGAAAGGCGTTCCCTTTGATGGATTAGGTTTTGCACTCACCGGAGTCGCCTGCTTTGGGCTGATGTTTGGGCTGGATCTGATCAACAGTCCGCAACTTTCCTGGCTGGTGCCTCTGTTATGTCTGGCTGGTAGCTTGGCGCTGGGAAGCCTGGCGATACGTCATGCCAAACGCCACGCCTATCCCTTAATGGATCTCTGGGCGATGCGGATAAAAAGTTACGCTGTCACCATTAAGGGCGGCACTCTCTTTCGCATCGCCATCGGTGCCGTGCCGTTCCTGCTGCCCTTGCTGTTCCAAATCGGCTTTGGGCTGAATGCCTTCGATGCGGGGTTGCTGGTACTGGCAGTGTTTGCCGGTAATCTGGTGATGAAGCCATTCACCTCACCCATCCTCTACCGGTTCCGCTTTCGTACCACGCTGGTGGTCAACGGCTTACTCAATGCCGCCACCATTTTTGCTTGCGCGCTGCTGACCCCGCAGACCCCCACCTGGCTGATCCTGGCGCTGCTGTTTGTCAGTGGTTTGACACGTTCGATGCAGTTCACCGCACTGAATACGCTGGCGTTTTCCGAAGTGCCGCAACCACGCATGAGCGGTGCCAACACGCTGTTCAATATGGCCCAGCAGATGGGTAGCGGTCTGGGTATCGCCATCGGCGCGCTGGCACTGCGGTTGGCGGAGATGCTGATGCCACAGCAACAGGGCGTGGTGTCGCTGGCCGACTTCCAATTGGCCTTTATCGTGATTGGCGTGATCGCCCTGGTGGCGGTGCTAGATAGCTTTACGCTGGGCGCAGAGGCGGGCAATGAAATTCGCCAGAGGAAAAGCGCCTCTACGTCTGAAAAATCTATGGCAACCAAAGTAAGGAGTTAAACGATGCAATACCGTCAACTTGGCCGGTCCGGCCTTAAAGTTTCGGCACTAAGTTTAGGTACCATGACCTTTGGAGGACAAGGCAAGTTCGCCAAAACCGGCGCGACAGACGTTAACGAGGCGCGCAATCAAATCGCCATGTGCATTGACGCCGGGATCAACCTGTTCGATACCGCCGATGTGTATTCAGGAGGCCAATCGGAGGAGATCCTCGGCCAGGCATTGGGCAGTAAACGCCACGAAGTGCTGGTAGCCAGCAAGGCCCGTTTCCCCATGGGCAGCGGCCCTAACGATGCCGGTCTGTCACGCCACCACCTAATCCGCGCCTGCGAAGCCAGCCTGAAACGCCTGAATACCGACTATCTCGATCTCTATCAGCTACACGAGTGGGACGGCATCACCCCGGTAGAGGAAACGCTGCGGGCGCTGGAGGATCTGGTGAGCAGCGGCAAGGTGCGCTACACTGGTTTGTCCAACTTCTCCGGTTGGCACCTGATGAAACACCTGGGCAGCGCCGAACAACTGGGATTGGTGCGCCCGGTCAGCCAACAGATCCATTACAGCCTGCAGGCGCGCGAAGCGGAATATGAACTGCTGCCTGTTGCTCAGGATCAAGGGCTTGGGGTATTGGTCTGGAGCCCATTGGCCGGTGGCCTGCTCTCGGGCAAATACCGCCGTAATCAACCCACACCGGAAGGCACGCGCCATCTGGCCAACTGGGGTGAGCCGCCGGTGCGTGATCAAGATGCGCTGTTTGATATTGTCGAAGTGCTGGTGGATATCGCCCACTCCCGTGGTATCTCTGCGGCACAAATCGCGCTGGCCTGGCTGTTGGCCCGCCCAACGATAACCTCGGTGGTCATAGGAGCCCGGAACGCGGAACAGCTCAAAGATAACCTGCACGCCGCCAACCTGATCCTCAACGAAGAAGAGCTGCAGCGCTTGGAAGAAGTGAGCCGTCCGCCGCTGATTTATCCGTACTGGCACCAGGCTTCAACCGCGCCAGATCGTCTCTCTGCGGCCGACCTTTTGCTCCTCGCACCTCACCTGGTAAAAAAATAAGTCGCATCTGCCGCTAATCAACGTAATATCGATGATCCGCCCCGTTTTAACGGGAGCGGATTTTTGCCGTTTTAGGCCTGAAAAGCGAGGTAATAATAATGATGCACAGTGACCTTACTCAGTGCCGTGTGAATACCGATCGGTTGTTGATTGCCCCCTTTACCGCAGCAGACGCCGATGATGTTTACCAGGCGATCACCCCTACGCTAACGCGTTTTATGACCTTTGAACCAGAAGAGTCTCCCGAGGCGTTTGCCAACGTCTGGGAAGGCTGGCTGCCGTTGATCCGCGAAGGAGAAGAAGTCATCTTTGTGGCACGGCTGCGTGACAGCAAGCAATTCGTTGGCTTGGGTGGCGTGCATAATCTGCACAACCAGACACCTGAACTAGGCATCTGGGTGAAAGAAAGTCTGCATGGCCTGGGTTATGGGCGCGAAATCGTGCATGCCATGGCTACCTGGGCCAGCGAACGCTACCACCCGCCGTATTTCATTTACCCGGTCGCCGAGCAGAACACGCCAAGCCGCCGCATTGCTGAATCGCTGGGTGGCACCGTGCAGGGCCGCCGCGAGAATATCAAATACGACTGTGTGGTTTACCACGTGCCGGCCATCACCGGTTAAAATTGCAGGGTTAACGCAACCGCGTTAGAGTGGATGCAGGCTAAAAACAGTTAAGGAACAGCAGCATGATTATTTTTGTCACGGGCGCTACCTCCGGTTTTGGTGAAGCAATTGCCCGCAAATTTGTCGGTGAAGGCCATCAGGTGATTGCCACTGGCCGCCGTGTGGAGCGCCTGGAGGCGCTGCAGGCAGAATTAGGTGAGGCACTGCATATCGTGCGTTTGGATGTCCGCAACCGTGCGGCGATCCAGCAGGCCATCGAAGAGTTACCCGCAGCGCTGCGCAACGTCGACGTGCTGGTGAATAACGCCGGTCTGGCGTTAGGCCTGGAGCCTGCGCACAAGGCTAATGCGGACGATTGGGAAACCATGATCGATACCAACACCAAAGGGTTGGTCAACATGACCCGCGCGCTGCTGCCAGCCATGGTGGAACGTAACATTGGCCATGTGATCAATATCGGCTCCACCGCCGCCAACTGGCCTTATGCCGGTGGTAACGTTTACGGCGCAACCAAGGCCTTCGTTAAACAGTTCAGCCTGGGTCTGCGCGCCGATCTGCACGGCACTCATATCCGCGTTACCGATATTGAGCCAGGCATGGTTGGTGGCACCGAGTTCTCCAACGTGCGTTTCAAAGGGGATGACGGCAAGGTAGATAAAACCTATCAAGGGGTAGATGCCCTGACGCCGGATGATGTTGCCGAAGCGGTATTCTGGGTGGCAACGCTGCCTTCCCGCGTCAATATAAATACCTTGGAAATGATGCCGGTCAGCCAGTCCTTTGCCGGGTTGAGCATTCATCGCGGTTAATGGTCTTACTCTGTGGCAGGGCATCAGCCCTGCCATTCAAGCGGGCGCAGCATGCGGCGCCCCTACGCAGTGCGCCAGCCGGAAACGATAATCAGCATCCCCAGCAGTGCCACCCCAGCACCCAACCAATCCATAGTCGACAACTTCACACCATCTACCACTCGTAGCCAAAGCAGCGCCGTTGCCACATAGACGCCGCCATAGGCAGCATAGACTCTCCCACTGGCCGAAGGATGCAGCGTCAACAACCAGACAAACAGCATCAGGCTGAGGGCCGCAGGCAGCAACAGCCAGGCGCTGGCGTTTTTCTTTAGCCACAGATAAGGCAAGAAACAGCCAATGATTTCGGCCAGCGCGGTGGCAAAAAACAATAAAGTGGTTTTTAACATTACCGCTATTCTCTCAGTAAATTAAACGAACAAGGCGATGCGCTGGTGCAATATAACAGCACGGTGATATATTTAACCTATGCTACAGCCAGTGTTGCTGGTGGATGCAACACTCACTTATAAGGATGAAACGATGAAATTACTTTCCCTTCCGCGCCTGATGTTACCGGTTGCCATGTTATTGCTGGCCGGTGCCTGGCAAGCTCCTGCCTTCGCTGCCTCTTGCACCCAAGGCAGCACCTGCGTCACGGTTGACGGCAGCGGCGGCGCAGCCATGAGCAACGAACAGGCTCGCCAAAGCAAAGAGCAGTGGAACGAAACCAAGTCGCTGCGCAGTAAGGTCAATACCCGTGTCGAGAAGGAGTTTGACAAGGTTGACCGTGCTATTGATGACGAAGATCGTTGTGATAACAGCTACAACGTCAATGCCTATTGGGAATCGTCAACCCGTAAGTGTCTGGATCGCACCACTGGCCGTCCAGTCACGCAGTAATAGCGAGCAAGGGTAAACTATTCAACCTGATGCTGCTATCCTGACAAAGAACATTCGTCTCAAATAAGGATCCAATGATGAAAAAAGCGCTTGTAGTAGGTGTACTGCTGTTAGCCACCGCGCCGCTGGCCGCTTTTGCCTCATGTGAGAGCATAAAGGCGGATATTGCCCAGAAGATTGTCAATAACGGCGTACCGGAATCCGGCTTCAAGCTGGAGATCGTGCCTAACGATCAGGCGAACCTTGCCGGTGGACAGGTGGTCGGCCATTGTGGTCAAGACACGCAGAAAATCGTGTATACCCGCCTGATTAACGGCGACGACAGTGGCGACGCGGCGCAAACTGGCACCAGCCAGGATACCCAAGCCCCGCAGTAACCGGCTCCAGGGCGCAGTTCGTTACTGCGCCCCTCTTCTTTATTAAGCCTGTTTAACCTCTTCACCTTCGCCCTGTGGCCGATGACGCGCCGGGATCAGCATAGCCGCCCCCAAGGCAAACAGCGATATCAACGCCGAGACCAGGAATACCCAATGCATTGAGGCGGCGACATGCCCAATGAGATCCGCCAGCGCCTCTGGCCGCATGGTGTTGCGAACCTCTGGCTCCATCAACTGCTGCACCGGATCAACCGTGTGTGGCAGGCGCAGATGCAGGTTGATATTCAACGTGGCCCCCAGAATGGCGGTGCCGATTGCCGAGCCGACCATCCTGGTGAATACCGTGCAGGCGGTTGCGATACCGCGAATACTGTAATGTGCCGCATTCTGTACCGAGACCAGGAAGGTGGTATTGCACAACCCCATACCGACCCCGATGATAAACGCCGCAACCCGCCCCCACAGTAACCCACCCGAAGGCTGTAGCAGCAGCAGGATAAAGCCACCTGCCGCCAACAGCAGCGCGCCAAGCAGAGCTGTGGTGCGATAAGAAGTCAGCAACATCAAACGCCCGCTCAGCATACTGGCCAGCGGCCAGCCAATCGACATCAAGGCTAATGTGGTTCCGGCTTCCAGCGGAGTTCCGCCCTTCACGCCTTGGATAAAGGTTGGCAGGAAGGCGCTGATGCCCATCATGGCAGCACCGATCACCACTCCGCCAATATTGCCGGCCACAATTACGCGATTTTGCCACAGGGCCAGTGGGAACAACGGTTCAGGAGCACGGCGCTCCTGACGAATTAACAGGTTAAGCGCCACTAACGCCAACGCCAGCAACGGTATGACCCACCATCCCAGCATTTCCGCCTGCAAGAGTGAAAGCAGCAATGCAGCGACAAAGATCGTCAGCCAAGCCGTTCCCGCCAGATCCAGCGCATGTTTGCGCCCCTGTTTGAGGTCAGGCAAGTAGCGCCCCAGGAAATACATCGCCAGCAGGCCAATGGGCAGGTTGACCCAGAATACCAAAGCCCAAGACGTGTGCTGCACGATAAACGCGCCCAGTAGCGGGCCAAGAATGGCCGAAACACCCCAGACGCTAGAAAGATACCCCATCACTTTTGGCCGTTCGGTGGCGCTGTAAATATCACCGATCACGGTGGTAGCGATCGGCATGATCGCCCCGGCGCCCAGCCCTTGCAGCAGGCGGAAGGCAATCAGCCAATACATATTCGATGAGAAACCGCACAGGACCGACCCCAACAGGAACAGCGTGGCACCAAAGAAAAAGATCGGTTTCCGGCCGTATAAATCTGCCAAACGCCCGTAGATCGGGATGGTAATGGCCTGTGCCAGCAAATAGACCGAAAACACCCAGCCCAGCAACGAAAAACCACCCAGATCGCCAATAATCGTCGGCATCGCGGTGGCAACAATGGTCGCTTCAATGGCAGACATGAACATTGCCAGCATGCAGGCAATCAGGATCAACGGCCGATGGGCTACTTGGGCAGTGCTCGAAGAAGTGTTAGTGGTCATCAGTTTACCCTGTGTCCCTATGTCTTTTATTTTCCCCGGATTATAACAGCCAAGGCATATTCTGTAGTTTGTCTGGGGATGTTGTGCACCAAAATCCCGCAACAACGCACTAATCGAACAAATTGTGACAACGTCACCTATAAATAGTCACCTAATTGAATAATAAGGTATTTCTTAGAAATGGCCTGAGAGCCTCGCCATGCCTGCTTCATCGTTAAAACCTATCCGAACGATAGCGTACACCAATGATGGTGATTGATTTTAATCAAGTTGCCAACCGCCCCAGCCCGTGACAATCCGATTGCCCCTTTTATTACCTCTTTATATGTAGGGTTTTTTGGCAGTCAACTCAATGGAGCGAGAACATGATTAAAAAAATTATTCTGGGATGTGCCGTTACCGCCGTCGTCGGCTATTTGGGGACCGTCGGCTATGTCTACCATTACGATCAACAGCGTAACCCCGTCGTTGCCAGCAATCAAATCGATACCCTGTTAACCCGCAATGGCTGCGACTATTGCCACTCCAACTCGGCTCAGCTTCCCTTCTATGCCGAGTTGCCGATCGCCAAACAAATTATGGCGCAGGATATCCTCAGTGGAAATCAGCATTTTAACCTCGATGCTACCCGCACTGCTCTGCAACAAAAAACCGCGGTACCTGAAGTCGATCTGGCCAAGCTGGAAGCCGTGCTGCAAAACCAGGAGATGCCACCGCCACTGTATAAGATGGTCCACTGGGCCGGAAACGTCAGCGACGGCGATCGTAATGAACTACTGAGCTGGGTCCGTCAACAACGCGAACAGTTCTACACTTTGCCAGAAACGCCAGCCGAACTACGTGGTGCCGCCTTACAGCCGGTGCCATCCTCGCTACCTACCGATCCTCAAAAAGTGGCGCTGGGCTTCCGGTTGTTCCACGATCCGCGCCTATCGAAAGATAACAGCATCTCATGTGCCCACTGCCATAAGCTGGGCGAAGGTGGCGTGGACGGTCGCGTCTCATCGTTGGGGGTTGGCGATCAGGTTGGGCCAATCAACGCACCGACGGTGTTTAATGCGGCCTTCAATATGGCGCAGTTCTGGGATGGTCGAGCGGCAGATTTACAGGCCCAGGCTGGTGGCCCGCCGATGAACCCGATCGAGATGGCCTCCGAATCCTGGGATGAAATCATCGCTAAACTGGATCAGGACGCCTTGCTGAAGGCCGATTTCCGGCGCGTCTATGCGAACGGCTTCACCGGCGATAACATTACCGACGCCATTGCCGAGTTCGAAAAGACGCTGATCACGCCAGATAGCCCGTTTGACCGTTACCTGAAAGGCGATAGCAACGCCCTGACCGCGCAGCAAAAACACGGCTATCAACTGTTCCAGCAAAACAAATGTGGCACCTGCCATACCGGGGTCAACCTTGGGGGCCAATCCTATGAGGTAATGGGGCTGAAAGCAGATTACTTTACCGCTCGCGGTAACCCCACCGAAGCCGACCTTGGACGTTACAATGTCACTAAAAATGATAGCGATCGTCATCGCTTCAAAACCCCGACGTTACGAAACATCGCCCAAACCGCCCCTTACTTCCACGACGGCAGCGTGACTTCGCTGCATCAGGCGGTCAAGGATATGCTGACCTATCAGGTCGGCGTTACCCTACCAGAAAGCGATATCAAGGATCTGGTCGCGCTGCTGGAAGGCATGAGCGGTAAATATCAGCCTGCCACGCCCCCGGGCGGTTGATACGGTAGCCACAACGCCAGGGTTCTGATAAAGATTCTCTGGTTTTCAGGTGGGTAGACAAGCACAATGCCCACCTGAACCTCTTATTCTTCATCATCTGCCGACATATGAATCAATTGGTCCCTCTGCACCACTATCGCGCCCTGCTGCGCCATCTGTTTATTGCCGTCCTGCTCGGCATTTGTGCTGCGCTGGCCGTGTGGTTATTTCACCGTGCCATGTTCGGGCTTGAATGGTTGTTGCTGGATCACGATGAAGGCAGTTTGGTGGCCGCTGCCGCTGCACTGCCCGGATGGCGGAGAGCGTTGACGCCAGCATTGGGTGGATTGGCCGCTGGCTTTTTGTTGTGGATCTACCAGCGTTACCAACATCAAAAACCCATCGCTCCAACAGATTATATGGAAGCGATTGAAGCCGGTGACGGTCGATTGGCCGTTAACGCCAGCCTGATAAAATGCCTGGCCTCGCTGTTGGTGGTTTCCAGCGGTAGCACCATTGGCCGCGAGGGGGCGATGATCCTGCTGGGGGCGTTGGTGGGTTCAGTATTTGCCCAGCGCTTTACCCCGGCGAAAGAATGGAAATTGTGGGTGGCTTGCGCTGCCGCAGCCGGGATGGCTAGCGCCTACCATGCCCCGTTGGCGGGTAGCCTGTTTATCGCGGAAATCCTGTTTGGTTCGCTGATGCTGGCCTCGCTTGGCCCAGTAGTGATCGCCGCCGTAAGCGCGCTGCTGATGACCAATCTGCTGAACGGTGGCCAGGCTCCGCTCTACATCGTGGAGCCGCTTGCTGCTCCCTGGCCGGTGCAGTATCTGTTAATGGCTTTGGTGGGCATACTGGCAGGAGTTTGTGGCCCGCTGTTTCTGTGGGCAATGGCGGCCAGCGGCCGGGCATTTCGCTCGCTCAACCTCATACCGCCATTACAGCTGGCGCTTGGCGGGCTGATCGTCGGGTTGCTTTCCTTGTTGTATCCCGAAGTCTGGGGAAATGGCTATAGCGTGGTGCAGTCTCTACTCTCGGCACCACCGGGGATGCTACTGGTCAGTGCGATCCTGATTTGCAAACTGTTAGCCCTGTTGGCCAGTAGTGGATCAGGCGCACCTGGTGGCGTGTTCACACCGACGTTATTCGTGGGGGCCGCATTGGGCTCGGTAGTGGGCCAGATGTTTGGCCTATGGCCAGAGTTGGGTACTGCAGTGCCCATTCTGCTGGCACTGACCGGTATGGCGACATTGCTGGCTGCCACCACACATGCGCCCATTATGGCGGCATTAATGGTGTTTGAGATGACCGGGGAATATACCCTGCTGCCAGGCATTCTGTTGGCTTGCGTTATCGCCACTACCATTGCTCGCGGGCTACGCCCACAGTCGGTTTATCACAATGCGTAACGGTCAACCAGCTGCGAAACGTCCAGATATTGTGCCAGCTCACGTTGTTCCGCACGCGGCAGATATGGGATCTCACCCAGCAATGGAGCCGGAATACGCTGCTGCATCGCATCGATAGTTTCTGCATAGTGGGCTAAACCGGGGTTGATTCGATTAGCCACCCAGCCCAGCAATGGTAAGCCATCGTTAATAATTGCCTGTGCGGTCAATAGCGCATGGCTGACACAGCCCAGTTTGATCCCGACCACCAGGATAACCGGCAGTTGTTCCTGTACCACCCACTCGGCATAAGGACGGAGATCGTTCATCAATACCCGCCAGCCGCCGCTACCCTCTACCACTACCGTGTCGGCCTTGGCGGCAAGATGATGCAAACCACGGCTCATCAGTCCGTAATCAATATCCTGAGTTGCATGGGCATGAAACACCTCATCCAGACAGGTGATCGGATTGATTTCGTCATAGGACAGCGGCAGTGAGGAAGAGGCCTGTAAAACTAAAGCGTCTCGATTGCGGATGCCTTCACTGGTTTCCTGGCAGCGTGCCGCAATGGGCTTATAACCCGCCACTGAGCGACCTTGCGCGGCGAAAGCCTGCAATAAACCGCGGGAAACCACTGTCTTACCTACGTCGGTATCCGTGCCTGTAACAAATAAACGCTTTAACATGAATAGATTGCCTTGAAATGCCTCGTTAACCTAAAAAATCGCCGTAAATCACGACGAGAGTCGTCCTACGGGAAAAGTCTAGGGGATGCAACTCAACGGGGGCTTGAGGTAGCTCAATCTTTTGGCGGTAAATAATAAGAAACACTGATAAGGGGTATCAAGGTCAATGGAACGAAAGCGTACCCAGTTTTTTGTGTCGCCAAATGCCTCGTATCGGCATGACTCGGGGTTCTAACTACCGTTGTTTTAATCGTCGTTGAACCTGACCCCTATTTTCTTTTTGTCCACCATAGCGGGAAGGTTTTCTGGATGAATAACTTTCCCGATGGGGGTATAGCGGTAGGAAGACTCAAATGATGCATAGAACAACACCAACGTTTGCGTACCGTACAACATGAGATCGCCTGCATGAATGGTCCCTGGCCGTACAGGGTTTGAAGGCAACTTATGAGGAAGGTCGGCAAATATCTCATTTCCATTCAACTCTTCCATGCCAAGTTGCAATGGTAAAGTATTAACAAATGGTTTAGCCGCTGGATTGTCGTGAAGTATGACCTCAAATTGTTGGTCATCAATGTTCATTTTAACCGTCATCGGGCTCTCCTTTAGGGACGGATTAATGTTCATGTCGGCATGACCTGCAAAGGTACAAGCCAGCAGCAGACCCGGTATTAAAGTGCTCTGATATTCCATACGGTAACCCAGAAAAGAGTAGCCACACCCATCAGGGTGCGGCTTTGGACATTATTTGAGGTTAGCCTTAAAGAACGACGTCAGCTTGGCAAAAGGGATCATGTCGCTACGGTCATACAGATCGACATGGCCTGCCCCTGGCACTATGTACAACTCCTTTGGCTGTCCGGCACGTTTGTAAGCATCTTCACTAAATTCTTTCGAATGCGCCCGATCGCCGGTGATGAACAGCATCGCGCGTGGCGAGATCGTTTCAATATCGTTGAACGGATAGAAATTCATGAACTTCCCAATGCTGCTCAACATCGGTTTTGTTGTCAGCTCCTCTTTCTCACCTTGTGGTGTATAACTTCCTCGCAGTGTGCGATAGAAATCGAAGAATTCTCGTTGAATTGCTGGCGTAGAATCATCAAGCTGGTTAACGGTACCTGGGATATAAGCAATGTCTCCGCCATTAAACTCAACAGCTCGTTGTTCTATTGCAGATTTAATGAATGCTTTACGCTGTTCAGGCGTAACGGAATGATGAAGACCATGGCGGAAAGCCGCCCCCATGTCATACATACTAACCGTAGCCACGGCCTTCATTCTCGGGTCAATTTTGGCAGCACTGATAACGAAACTCCCGCTACCGCAAATACCCAGTACGCCAATTTTCTCCGGATTAACGTAAGGTTGAGTATTCAGATAATCGACTGCGGCACTGAAATCATCCGCATAAATTTCCGGAGAAATAAGATGGCCGGGTTTTCCTTCACTTTCTCCCCAGAAGGAAAGATCAATTGCCAACGTCACAAACCCTTGTTCTGCCAGTTTCTGGGCATACAGATTTGAGCTTTGTTCTTTTACCGCCCCCATCGGATGGCCAATGACAATCGCCGGGTTTTGCGCATTCTGATCCATCCCTTTCGGTATAAACAGATTGCCGACCACATTCATCTGATACTGGTTTTTAAAGGTCACCTTTTGCTGGGTGACTTTATCGCTTTTGTAAAAATTATCGGCTCCGTTAGACATATCGGCGCCAACTGCCGCAAATGAACTGATTAACAGCCCTAACAGCATGGTAAATTTTCTCATCAGAGAATTCCTCATTGGGTTTGGTGGATATCTTTACGTGACGTCAATAACGCCAGGGCGGCTGCTATCACTAACAAAATGCCGCTGATGGTGAAGGTGCTTTGATAACCGCTATGGTCAAATGCTAACCCGCCGATTGTGGAGCCCAATGCGATGGACAGTTGTACTATGGCAACCATCAGGCCACCGCCAGCTTCCGCATCCTCCGGCAATGTTCTGGCGATCCACGTCCACCAACCGGTGGGCGCAGCTGTGGCGATTAAGCCCCATAAACCAAGCAGTGTTGCAACGATCCAGATACTGTGACCAAAGGCGATCAGTGATCCGGCAATAGCGGCCATTAGCAAAGGGATGGCAATAAGTGTGGGGTAAAAACCTGATGCCAGAAATGCGCTAATCACCAGGGTTCCCATAAAACCAGCAACTCCGATTGTCAGTAAAATAAGCGACAACGTGGTGATATCTACCTGCGTTACCCTCTCAAGGAACGGACGTAGATAAGTAAACAAAGCAAATTGGCCCATAAAGAACAATCCGCAGGCCGCAAGCCCCATGGCCACAAGCGGGTTAGCCAAAAGACGAAAAACACCGGTACGCTTATCGCTTTTATCAGCCGTCATTGCAGGCAGGCTGAACCACTGCCAGATAAAAACAATCACTCCAACCGGAACAAGGCAAAAGAATGCGCCTCGCCAACCGATGACCGAGCCCAGATAACTACCCAGTGGTGCGGCTATAACGGTTGCCAACGCGTTACCCCCGTTAAAAATGGCCAGCGCACTTGGAACCTGGTGTTGCGGAACCAGGCGAAGAGCAGTAGCGGCTGATAAGGACCAGAACCCACCAATAGCAATACCAATCAGGGCACGGCCAACCATGTAAATCAGATAACTGGGCGCTAGCGCGATAATGGCGCCGGAAAACGCCATCAACGCGGTCATGCTCAACAGTAATGTCTTGCGATTGAGACCTCCGGCCAGTGTAGAAATGGAGAGACTCGTCAGTACCGCAAACACGCCGGAAATAGCGATCCCCTGCCCAACCAGCCCTTCACTGACGCCTAGATCTCCCGATATGGGCGTCAGCAGGCTGACAGGCATAAATTCCGAAGCAATGAGCGCAAAGACGCACAACGTCATGGCGAAAACTCCGCTCCAGTACGCGCGTTCTTTGTGAAGTGATAGATCGTTCGACAATATGGGCATAAATTGCTGCTCCCGAATAATCCCCGGCAGTTTTCAGGTAAACCGCGGCCGAACGCTATTCGCAGGAATAACGTCAGGAAAGTAAAAATGAAAAGAGCAACAGCGTTTATCTGCCATCGCTTAATAATCTGTTGCTGGAAATTTTACACTCAGGGCGCATCATTACTAGCTAATGAATGCTTAATAGGTTTATAACTGTAGCTTATTAATGAGACGGGCCATACCTGATGAAACGCAACCTGAACGACCTGCTCTATTTTGTCACGGTCGCACGTGAAAGCAGCTTTACCCGTGCCGCAGCTCAGTTGGGCGTAACGCAGCCTGCACTCAGCCAGGCGATTTCCGCACTTGAAGATCGTATGCAAATTCGTCTGCTGACGCGTACCACCCGTAGCGTATCGCCAACTTCCGCCGGAGAGCGTTTGCTACTGGCTATAGGTAATCGCATCGATGAGATTGAAGCTGAACTGGATATGCTGACCGAGCTGCGCGATAAGCCTGCAGGTACAGTCCGCATCACCTGCGGGCCAAATGTTTTACACAGTACCCTGCTGCCAAAGCTGACACCGCTGTTGCATGAGTACCCGGATATTAATATCGAGTTCGACGCGAATCATGGTTTTCGCGATATCGTGGCAGATCGTTTTGATGCGGGCGTTCGACTGGGTGACACCATTGATAAAGACATGATAGCGGTACCCATCGGGCCCAAATTACGTATGGCCGCAGTGGCATCTCCGAGTTATTTTTCACGTTATCCTGTACCCAAAACCCCCCATGAGTTGACGCAACACAGGTGCATAAATCAACGTATGGTCAGGTCTGGGGGGTTGTATATCTGGGATTTTGATCAGGATGAAGGGGATCTTAATGTTCGCGTCAGCGGACAGCTCATTTTCAATACTTCTGAACATATTGTTGCTGCGGCGCTTGCAGGACACGGGATTGCTTTTTTGCCAGAAGAAGAATTTGGAACACATATTAAAGAAGGTCATCTGGTGCGTGTGCTGGAGCAATGGTGCAAGCCCTTCCCCGGCTACTACCTGTATTATCCCAGTCGCAAGCAGCCTTCTCCAGCCTTCTCGTTGGTCCTTGAAGCTCTTAGGATCGGCCAGAAACGCAAACCCGCCAAGGAGATGCTGGAAGTGTAGCTTTTGGATCCAAATCCCGTGCAGTTAACGCCACAGCGTGAAAGAAGACAGCTAAATCAACCTTGTAGCAATTTCACCAACAAAGAACCGTTATACATGGCTTCTTTCACCAGTGCGGCTCCCGGCATGGTGCCTTGGTTGAAGAACTGGGTGGATTCAACCTGAACGTGCTCGCTGTAAGCGGGCAAGGATTGCTGACGAATGCAGGAAGCAATCGCCGGATGCAGGATTTCTGCGGCACGGTTCAACGGTGAACCTACCAGGATTTTTTCCGGGTTGAACAGGTTGACCATGATCGCCACGATGCGCCCGACGCTGTGCCCGACGCCAAGAATAATATCTTTGGCTAACTGATCGCCAGCCATTGCCGCATCGCACAGCGATTCCACGGTCAAAGGCGCGCCATGTAGCATGGAGGACATCGAACCTCCCAGACGTTGCTGGGCAATTTCCAACATGTTTTCAATGCTGGCGACCGTTTCCAGGCAACCATGGTTGCCGCAATAGCAGCGTTTACCATATGGATCGACCTGTGTGTGACCAATCTCCACCACGCTGCTGCTGCCCGCATGCAGTACGCGTCCGTTGGTGATCACCCCTGCGCCGACGTTATGATCGATGACGACCTGAATGACGTTATGGCTGCCACGGGATGCGCCATACAGCGCCTCTGCCATCGTCCAGGCACAGATATCATGCTGAACATAAACCGGCAAGCCCGTCAGTGTCTCTAGCGCTGGTCCCAACGCCATTTCGTTGACGTCATAAAACGGCATGCGGTGAACAATACCCGCGGCGGTATCAATCATGCCGGGTAGCGTAATGGCGATGGCGGTTAAACGTTCCAGTTTGCTTTGGTGGCGGATAAAGAACTGCTCTACTTCACTAACGATGCGCTGTAATAAAGGCTCGGGATGTTCGGCTTTTAACGGCAGCAGTTCTTCCACCACCATCTTGCTACTGAGATCGCGCAGCGCCAGGGTAATGGTGCCTCGGCTGATGCGTGCAGAGAGGTAATGCCAGGCTTCGGTGTCCAGCACCAGGCCAACGGCCGGTCGGCCACGGCTGCCCACTTCCTGATATTCGGTTTCTTTAACCAGATGCGCTTCGAGCAGTTCACGTACTATCTTGGTGATACTGGCTGGCGCCAGCTGTGCCCGTTTGGATAATTCGATGCGCGAAATCGGTCCCAGCCGATCTATCAGCCGGTAAACTGCCCCTGCATTGGTTTGCTTGATCTGATCAATATGCCCAGGCTGCCCATCCGCAATCACACACCCGCTCCTGCTATTTTTCGCGCTTCTAAATAAAGATTAGGGGCTATGGTGGGGCTTTTGGAATACAGCGTCAACTATTTGATTCGTTATGTGATTAACAGCACAAATTCACCGAGCTTTCCGCTAAAAACGCCTCTTATTTACACAGCTTTGGGCTCGAGCATCAGCGCCATTAACGCCTTGGCCGCTGCCGATAACGGCCTGCTGCGATGATGTACCAACCAGACCTCGGTCATCGCCTCCGGCTCGGCTAAAGGGAGATACGTCACCCCATCGATCTTCACTCGGCCAAAGGACATCGGCAAAATGGAAATCCCTAACCCAGCCGCGACCAGACCTATGATGGTCATCGCTTCCCCCACTTCTTGCGTGATGTAAGGCGCGATCCCGGCATTGGCCAGCAATGCCAGAATTTCGTCGTACAGCGCGGTGCCCACTTCACGGGAAAAGAACACAAAGGGTTCCTGGGCCAAATCGCTGAAACGCAGCGTGCCTGGTGCCTTTAGGGTTAGCGGATGGCCATTCGGCACCACGGCAAGTAAGGGCTCGCGTAATAGCAACTGATGCTGCAGCGCGTCCGGCAAGCGGGTATTGCGCATCACCCCAAGATCAAGGTCACCGTTGAGCAGCGGCTCAAGCTGTTGCTTGGTGTTCACCTCGCGCATTTTGATATGCACATCCGGTGATAACTGGCGAAAGGCTCGCAAACTACGGGAAACTACGCTGATAAACGGAGCCGAAGAGGTAAAGCCAATCGTCAGTTCACCCAGTTCGCCACGCTCCAGGCGCGCCGCCTTCTCTGCTGCCCGGTTGACCTGGGCAAGCACCTGATAGGCTTCTTTCAAGAACATCTCACCCGCCTGGGTCAGGCTGACGTTACGGTTATTGCGCGCCAACAAACGCGCACCCACCATATCTTCCAACGCCTGGATCTGTTGGCTAAGGGGCGGCTGGGAAATTCGTAGCCGTTCTGCAGCCCGGCCAAAATGCAACTCTTCGGCGACGGCGACAAAGTAACGCAAATGTCTGAGCTCGATATTCATACTTTAAACATCTTAATTAGGATGATTAATATATTAGACAAAAAACTGATGGCTCCCTATGATTTTGTGATTCAAGACGTATTTTTCATCTCCCGAACCCGGTAAGGAACCGCTGTGACAACCGCTTCGCGTTCTGCGGCCAGTATGCCAAAAACGCTGCCAGCCCCTGACAGTGCCCCAACAACCAAACGCACCACGCTGAATAAACTCCCCTACATCGAACGCGGTACACCGCAGTTTATGCGTGTGACCTTGGCGCTGTTCTCTGCCGGGCTGGCTACCTTTGCACTGCTGTACTGTGTGCAACCGATCTTGCCGGTGCTTTCGCAAGATTTTGGCATCTCCCCCGCGGAGAGCAGCCTTTCCCTCTCCTTCTCCACTGGGATGTTGGCCATCGGCCTGATGTTTACCGGCCCGCTGTCAGATGCTATCGGCCGTAAGTCGGTGATGGTGGTGGCCCTGCTGTTGGCGGCGATCTGTACGCTGATTTGTGCCTTCATGACCAGTTGGCACGGCATCTTGGTGATGCGGGCGTTGATTGGGCTTTCGCTGAGCGGGGTTGCGGCAGTCGGTATGACCTATCTGAGCGAAGAGATCCACCCGAGCTTCGTGGCCTTTTCTATGGGCCTCTATATCAGCGGCAACTCGATCGGTGGAATGAGTGGGCGTCTGGTGACCGGGGTGCTCACCGACTTCTTCTCCTGGCGGATCTCGCTGGCGGTGATTGGGGTGTTCGCCCTGGCGGCGGCCTGCATGTTCTGGCGCATTCTGCCCGCCTCCAAGCACTTCCGCGCCAGTTCGTTGCGGCCAAGAACGTTGCTGATTAACTTTAAGCTGCATTGGCACGATAAGGGGCTGCCGCTGCTGTTTGCCGAAGGTTTCCTGCTGATGGGCAGCTTTGTGACAATGTTCAACTACATTGGCTACCGCCTGCTGAGCGATCCTTATCATCTTAGCCAGGCAATTGTAGGCCTGTTGTCGGTGGTGTATCTCACCGGTTCTTACAGTTCCCCCAAAGCGGGTGCCCTGACCTCAAAGTATGGCCGCGGCCCGGTGCTGCTGGCGTCCATTATCATTATGCTGATCGGGATACTGATCACCGCCCTGGCCCCTGTCACTGTGATCTTTATTGGCATGATGCTGTTCACCGCCGGTTTCTTTGCCGCCCACTCGGTTGCCAGCAGTTGGATTGGCCGCCGCGCACGCCGGGCCAAAGGCCAGGCTTCTTCGCTCTATCTGTTTTGTTATTACGTGGGTTCCAGCGTTGCCGGTACGCTGGGCGGCGTGTTCTGGCATAACTTTGGCTGGGGCGGCGTAGTTGCCTTTATCAGCGTGATGCTGTTGCTGGCCCTGCTGGTTGGCCACTACCTGAAGAAATTGCCGGAAGCCGCGCGTATTTAATATCCTGCTCAGGGAAAACCAAGGGGCGCACATGCAGCGCCCCTTCTGCGCTTATTATGACTGAGGAAAGCTACTGTCATGATTTTGCTTAATGGGTATTACCCGTGCTTTTTCCAACATTCATTTTATGGGGCTGTCGCCAGGCGCCGGGCAGCCTCTACGACAGAAGCTCTCCGTCTGGCATGCTCTTCAGCGCTGTCTGGCCCCGTTAACATACGCGCGACCTGTGGTACTGCAGACCACCATCCAGCAAGAGCCAATATCAGAAAAGCCAGGTGATCGGCGTCAAGGGCCCGGGTAACAACTCCCTGGTGCTGCCCATCGGTCACGGCCTGAACCTTATAACCATAATATTCACGTCGCAGTTCTTCGTCCGGCACCTCTCCGTCGTAAGCTAGTCCTTCCCAGCGCATAAGCCTGCTAAGCTCAGGGTTTTCGAGGTGATAGTCATAAGCACGCCCCGCGTAATCTCCAATATCTTCAACAGCAAAGGATTGTACAGGCACAGCCAGTGCCACCTTGGCTAGTTCATTGCGTAACACGGCTGCGAATAACGCCGGCTTCAGATGGAGTTCAAACTGTTGGAAAGACGAACGTACCAGCCGTTCCAGCTCCTTATCGGCGGGACATTCGACCTGGCGTTGCTGGAACCAGCCAAATGGCAGCCTCGGTGGCGTCAGCAGGATCAGAGCCATGAGGATAAAGGGTGGCAATCAGCCAGTCTGAAAACGCGTGTTTATCTGTTGCTGATATCCGGCGGATGCCCAGGAAGCTAAGGATCTCCTTGCGATGCCGTGCCCCGGTTCGCCCGGACCACTCATATTCCTGAACCCCGAAAACATCCACTTCCAGCTGCTCGGCTAAATAGTGGAGTGGCGTTTCCGGGATCTCATTGATTGCCGAAGGGAAACGTCCGGTGTTCTGATAAAACTTAAGCTGAACGGCAAATGGCAGGTGGTTTCTGGCGGGCTTGGTTTTGAGCAGTCGGGTTTCTTCAAACTTCAGACTCCAGTGTTCTGCCAGCTCATCAATATCCCAGATCCGTTTCATTCAGCCGTCCCATTATCAGTGTCTTACCATAATGTTAATTTGACTGGGGTTTCAGGATCGGGTTCTGCATCATTTTCAGCCACGATCCGGTACCCCATCGCCTTATAACCCCGCTGACGTTTATCCCACATCCTGAGCAGCGCAGGATAACCTGTATCCACAAAGTCGATTATTCTGACATCAGTTTTGCCCGAATGCTCCCTGTGGAGGCGGCCAGCATACTGCTGTAGTGTGCCTTTCCACGACACGGGCATGGCGAGAACCAGCGTATCCAGTGGAGGATGGTCAAACCCTTCGCCAACCAGTTTACCCGTTGACAGCAGAATACGGGGCGCATCCGGTGGCAGGGCATTCAGCTCGGAAATAAGCATCGTACGCTTTTTTTTCGATAACCGTCCGTGAAGAACAAATGGTGATAATTTCAGTAATGCCAGTTCGGACGCTATGTCATCCAGGTGATCGGTACGTTCGGTCAACACCAGAACTTTACGTCCCTGTCCGAAAGCGCTCCTGGCCTCGCCAGCAATAGCTGACGTTCTTTCCTGATCCAGCGTTATTTCTCTGAAAACATCCTGTATTCTGGCATCAGATGGCAGATTCCCGCGTGTAAAACGGGTACGGGGAGCCACTTCCAGATTATGGGGACTTTCTTTTGGGCGGGCTGCTGTATGGCGAATGGGTCCACAGTGCATAAATATGATGGGATGCAAGCCATCCCGTCGAACCGGCGTTGCAGTCAGTCCCAGCACATATCTGGCATTTGCCTCTTTCAGTATCGCATCGAAAGAAGCCGCGCCAATATGATGGCACTCATCAACGATGATTTGCCCATAATTCTTAACCAGCGGATCCACCTCTCCATGCCTGGATATTGACTGCATCACCGCAATATCAATATCACCGCCAGGTTTGTTTTTGCCGCCCCCGATAACACCAATATCGTTACTGGTTTGCAGAAACAGACGGAGGCGCTCCTGCCATTGTTTCAACAATTCAGTTCGATGTACCAGCACAAGCGTATTGACTTTTCGACGGGCGATAGCTGCCGCCGCAATGACCGTTTTACCAAAAGCGGTTGGCGCGCAAAGCACACCGCAATCATGGCGCAGTAACTCAGAAACCGCAGCGTCCTGGTCTGGCCTCAGTTTTCCCAGGAAAGCCACATCACATGCTGTTCCTGCGAACCGCTCATCTGTTATTTCACAGGCAATGCTGTTGTCGTGCAGTAAAGATAACGCCGTATCCAGACACCCACGGGGCAAAGCAATATGCTGGGGATAATTCTCAGCACAGCCTATTACACGGGGCTTATCCCATACTGACATGCGCATGGCCTGAGCTTTATAAAACTCAGGGTTCTGAAATGCTGCCAGCCGGATCAGTCGGTTGGCCAGCGCCTGGGGTAATTGTGCTTTTTCGAAGTAGATCAGGTTAGCAAGCGTGACCTTCAGTGAATCCGGTAGCGGAAGGTTAAGCCTGGTATCTGATGATTTTTCGGGCTTCCATGGTGTGGCCAAATCCTCTTCGTTGATAAAGGTCACATCAAGAGGATGAGTATTTCCGGTAGCCCGTAATATCGTCGGCTCAATATCATGAGCGTTCATGGGTATCACCGATGCCAGGAAAGCCCACTGGTCAGGATAAGGCTGGAGGGTAGCATCAACAAAAATACTCCCACCCGACTCTCGCGGCCCTTTTTGCAGAGGCAGCGCAATCAGGTTACCGAATCCACCTTTTGGCATAATATCCTGATTCGGAAACAACCGGTCATAGGAGCCCAACTGGAGCTGTCGGGTCCGGTTACAGGTATGACTGATAATAGCCGTCCCCAGACGGCGGGCATCCCTGGCCAGAACGCGGGACGCAAAAAACACCCAGATATGAGCCCCCTGACGCGATCTTGATACTTCCAGTGCTGCTGGCACACCGAGTTCATCGCAGGATTGCATGAACGCTGACGCATCGGCCTGCCATTCTGCTTCGTCAAAATCAACGGCCAGAAAATAACAGAAGTCATCTTCAAGCAAAGGATATACACCGATGGTGTGTTCGCCAGCCAGATGCCGGTAGATAACGGGATACGATACGGGAATGAGCCGACGGTGAGAGCAGTCGCTACATTTTATCCGGGGTTTACCACATATACCTGGCTGCCATTCGTTGGCACAGGCGGGAGAATAGCCCGACTTTCCGCTGTTTTTACTTTCCCAGCGCAGAGCCCATACATCGTCCCGCCCCCGGAACAGTCGGCGAAACAGCGCAACCTTGTCGTCAGTAGATAAGGTTGATAATTTTTGCACCGAAACCTGCCGCTTAAGTCGCCACTCGATCCCATGGGCATCAAGTAACGAAATCAATCGGGCATTTTCTGCCCGCAGTGCCGATAATTCATCGCTGTCAGATTGGCGAACCATACTCTGCTGTAAATACCTCCGAATCGATTTATGTCTGTCCGATCTCAGTCATCCGATGTCTGGCAAGAAGCCGCACCACGGTGGAAGGGTGAACACGGAACAGACGTGCAGCATCAGCGCCAGTTTTCTGCCCCGATGTGACGAGCGAGACAATCTCTTTTTGCTGCTGAGGTGTTAATTTGGGGCGTCGTCCACCAACCCGACCATCCTGGCGTGCCGCCTCAAGCCCGTTCCTTGTTCGTTCACGAAGCATGGCGCGTTCAAATTCAGCAAAGGAGCCAACGATCTGCATCATCATCCTTCCTGCCGGAGTTGATGTGTCAATATTTTCGGTAATACTGCGGAAATCAGCCCCCGTGTTTTCAATCTTCTCCAGCGTCAGCAATAAATCCTTCAGAGAACGGGAAAGACGATCCAGTTTCCATACAATAACCTGATCATCTTTGCGTAGCTGCTGTAAAAGACGTTGTAGCTCGGGTCGATCCCATCGTCCTCCCGAAGCTTTTTCCTGGAATATCAGTTCACACCCGGCTGACTTTAGTGCTGATATCTGAGACTGAGTATCCTGTTCCTGTGTCGAAACCCGGGCATAACCAATGAGCATGATTGCGATTTCCTGTTGCCATTTGCTTTTATATTGCAATACATTTTTGCAACGCACAAGGCCGCATCATTACGTTGGGACAGGGATGGTTGCACAAACGTTCGTTTATGCGTGAAGGTGGAGGGAAGAAAAGTTGGCAGTTATCGCAGCTACCCGGTCACTACCCCTTCTGGGGGCCGTTATCCGATCAGTATGGTCGTCGGCTAATCATGCTGGTCGGGCTGAGTGCGCTGTCGGTTGCCACACTCGCCTGCGTTTTTGCGCCTTCCTTGCCCTGGTTGGCGGGGCTACGGATGTTGCAGGGGCTCGCTGCATCCAGTTTCGCCCCTGTGGCACTGGCCTATCTTGCCGAAGCGGTATTGCCACGCCATCGGGCAATTGCCATCGGGGCCATGTCTACGTCTTTTCTCGTGGCGGGTATCCTAGGGCAAGTGTTCGCTGCCTGGGTGGCGCTACAATGGGGTTGGATCTGGGTATTTATAGCCACGGGAACTGGCCTGATGGCCGTGCTCCCATTCATTGTGCTACTGATCCAGGAACCCGTCCGCACCGCCGTTGATGGCCACCTGGGCCATCGTTTCATCGCACTAGGCAAGATTGCCATGCGGCCCGCCATTGTGCTGCTTTCATGCGCGCATATCACACTTCTCCTGTCTGGATTGCCAGGTATGTTCATGGCCTTGCTGGTTGGACCGCTTGCAAACAGATTCGGGATGCCGGGAGTCGCAAGTGTGGGTTACCTGGTTGCAGCTGTCGGCCTCACCCTGGAGGCGATTTTGTCGCAGACGATAATAGGTATTGGCATCGGGAGCCTGCTCTTCGTTACCGGTGTCGCTTTGGCTGTCCCGGCAATGATTAGCCGATTTGGCGATCTGGCCGCACCTGACCGCGCAGCTGGCATGGCACTGAATGGCTTTGTCTTGTTCATCGGCGCCAGTATTGGCCCGCTTATCGCGTCATGGGTACCCGGTTTCGTCCCGCTCCTTGCGGGGCTCACGGTGGCGCTTTTACTGGCCAGTATCTGCGTGATGAAAAGCGCATCACTTACCTCATCCCCGAGGAAATCATGAACGCTAAACGTTCTTCGCTCACTTCAGTCCTCGCTGTCTGGTGGAACCTCTACCGCTTTGTCCTGGTGTTCCACATCGGTATTGGGCTTACTGCTGGTTTTTCCTCGTTCGCCTTGCAGGCAGCTACTGGCGCAGTTGATCATGACTCAGCCAGCATCCCTGATACTCATCACCTCACCAGTCAGCGTTCAGTGACTCTGGATAGTAAGCCCGTCGTGCTTAGCCGCTACGAGAGGCGTGACGGACGGAATGCCTTCCTGGAGGGGGAACACTTTAGTACTGTGTTCGCCTCCGATGGAACACTCAAAGGTTTTGCTAACATCTCGCTAGAGCTGGCAGGAAAACCTTTACCATCCCGAGAACGCTCTGAGCAGATTGCAACAGAATTCCTGCGCAGGGCTGCGCCCGATTTGCTGGTCAACATGAAGGTGGCCTCTGTCGCTCCCCACAGTGAACCGGTGCGTATTACACACGCTGGCCGTAGTGAGACAGTTCAGGTCACCGGTATAAAATTCAAGGCACGTAATCTTGCTGATGGGAGTTGGTTCTGGGTCATAGTCGGCAGCGATGAGAAACCCATGTTGTTCGAGCGAGATTTGCAATGGGCAACCCTGCTTGCTCGCCGTAAATCGGAACAATGGCTGCATGACCGGTGGATAAAGGCACAGCTTGCCCAACAGAACGATAAAACAGACCGTTGGAACCTACCATGGACTCATTAACACAAATTGTTCTTGGCAGCAGCGTTGCTGCACTTGTCGTCCCTCCACGCCATCGGCGCATGGCGATACTGGCTGGAGGTATACTCGGGACTTTGCCCGATCTGGACGTGGTTTGGTTTAAACTGTTCAGCCGCGATGTTGTTACAGAAGTGACCTGGCACCGGGGGCCATCGCATTCACTTTTGCTGTTAACGGTGTTGGGATTATTGCTCTGGTTAGTGCTTAAATCCCGCAGCAGCCTAGTGCAAAGATCCCCGCTGCGGTGGCTATTGGCGATCTGGCTTGCCTTGATAACGCATCCTCTACTGGACGCTTTTACCGTCTACGGTACCCAGTTGTTCTGGCCCATGAAGACCCCGCCAGTGATGTGGGCGACAATCTTCATCATTGATCCGTTGTATACCGTACCCTTGCTGGCAGGGGTTATTGCTGCCTGGCGGCTAACCTACCAACCCTCGCAGCAAACAAATGAGCCAGGTCGAGACAAGGCGGCACGCAACTGGCTGGTCGCGGGTTTGCTGGTGAGCTCGGTTTACCTGGCGTGGAGTGTCGGCGCCAAAGCACTGATCGACAGAGCGGCATCACAAAGCCTGGCGGTCCTCAACTTACAGAACGCACCTCGTTTTTCAACCCCCCTGCCGTTCAACACCCTGGCATGGCGAGTGATCGTGATGGAGCCAAAAGGTTACTGGATCGGTGACCGGTCCCTTGTTGCAGATCGAGAAGCAATGCCATTTACTTTTTACCCAAGCGACAACGTTATACTGGAGCAGTTGATATCCGAGCCAAAGTTGGAACGTCTGCGGTGGTTCACACATGGATTTTTCGCTGCCCATACGCAACAACGAAACGATGGTGAGCTTCGTCTGATCCTTGCCGATCTACGCATGGGATTAGAACCCGACTATCTTTTCCGTTATGACATTGCTGGCAAAGATGAACATGGCGTTTGGTCCGTCACCCCCGAAATTACCCAATTATCCACATCTGCTAATTTCTCCAACACGCTAAGCTGGGTGTGGCGGCGCATTTTTGACAGTAAAGCAATACCGTGATTAGGGCGCATCAATGGAGCGGTTCATGCTGGATTAGTTTCGTGCTCCTCACCTCCGCATGCAGACAGGATTAAGCGCGGGATATTTTCCGCTCCTAAGCGGCCCCTACACTTAGGCCGAAGTTGCCACCTTGGTTACTCTGCCCTACAATGTATGTTGTAACTAAAATGCGAGGTAATGATGGATAAGTACAGCCTGATCGGCAGAATGAATGCGCGTTTTAGCGAGCTGGAACAGGCATTGGCGCAACTCCACCAGCAAATCCAGCCGTTGCGGTTGCTGGCAGCAAGGGTGTTCAGCCTGCCAGAAATCGAGAAAGGTAAGGAGCATAGCGCCATCGAACAGATCAGCGTGGAGCAACATGTGGGCCAGGCTGCCCGTGACCTTGCCCTGGAACACTACCAACGGCTGTTTATCCACCACAACCGCCAGCATATCAGCAGCAAGGCGGCGGTAAGATTGCCCGGTGTCATTTGCCTTGAGACCGAACGAGCCGAGTATCTGGTGCTACAACAGCAGATCGCCTTGATCAACCGGCTGAAGGCGGAGCTGGAACAGATCATTACCGTAGAGTCTGGCCTGGCCCCCGAGCAACGTTTTGAGTTTGTGCACACCCACCTGCACGGTTTGATCACCCTCAGCGCCTATCGCTCCATCACCCTTCTCACCAACCCGGACTCGGTACGTTTTGGCTGGGCCAACAAGCACATCATCAAGAAGGTGAAACGCGACGATATCCTGGCGCAATTAGAGAAAAGCCAGAAAGCCGGGCGCGCCGTTCCGCCCTACAACCGCGAACAGTGGGCCGAGTTGGTGGGCCGTGAAATTGACGACGTCAGCCGCCTGCCGCAGAACGCCATGCTGAAAATCAAACGGCCGGTAAAGGTGCAGCCAATCGCGCGCGTCTGGTATCAACCACAGCAAAAACAGGTACAGCACCCCTGCCCGCTGCCGCTGATTGCCCTGTGCCAACCAGAGAGGGGCGCACAGGTACCGAAGATCGGTGAACTGCTCAATTACGACGTGACGGCGGTAAAACACAAATATAAGCCGGAGGCTAAGCCGCTGCGCCTGCTGGTGAAACGCCTGCATCTGTATACCGACATTGAGGAATAATTAACGGGCGTAAAATCAGTTTATCGGGGTATTTTGTTGAACGGGCACAGCATGTGTGCCCTACATGGCGTATCGAGCAGTGAAAGAATTACTCGTCGTTAAGCTTGTAAACACGCAGACGATGGCCATCAGGATCGGTCGCAACAAAGGTGTAGCCGAAGTCGAGCTCGACCGGAGATTGCACGATAGTTAACCCTTTATCCCGCCACTGTTGATAGAGTGCATCGACCTGTTGTGGTTGTTCACACATAAAGCAGATCTCTGTGCCGCCACCGGTCGTCGCTGGCGCAGGCTCTACGGTATGTTTTGACCACATGCCCAGTTTGAAACCGTTATTGAAGATAAATAAGGCAAAGGTGGGAGACTGCTCGACAGGTTCAGTGCCCAACAGTTGGCGATAAAATTCGGCGCTTTTTTCTGGGCTGTCGACATAAATCATGGTCATGCTTGGGGTAGTCATCACGTTATCCTCTGAATGGGAACCGGCTGGCTCCTGATAACGTCACTCTAGTGCACCCTACTGTCAGTTTATGGCAGCAGGATCATTGGGCAATACCCTCACTTTCACGCCACAGCTTCATCAATGCCCGGCGGCCGCGCGGGTAACGGTGCTCCAACAGCGTTAACCGGCCAATACGGTCAAGGCGGAAATGGCGTATCGAGCCACGCAATTCACACCAGGCCATCAGGATCTGCACCTGTTCAAAGTAGCCCATGGCAAACGGCCACAAGATACGCTCACTGCCATTACCGGCATAATCCCGATACTCCACCTTGATCTTACGCTCCAAACGGATGGCTTCACGGATCGTCACCAGCGTCTCATCCGCCACATAGGCGGTAGGCACCGGGCCGATCAGCAGCGTATTGGCATCCAGCTCTTCACGCAGTTCCGCAGGCAATACGGCGGCAATTTTTGCCAACGCATTGGTCGCCGCGCCGGCAAGCTGGCTGTCACCCCGGCGTTCCACCCAGCGCATACCCAGAACCAGCGCCTCGATTTCAGTTTGCGAGAACATCAGCGGCGGCAGCATAAATCCCGGCCGTAATACATAACCGATCCCCACTTCGCCAACAATATCCGCCCCCTGTTGCTGCAAGGTGGCAATATCACGGTATAAAGTGCGCATACTGATCCCCAGCTCTTCGGCCAGGGAATGCCCGGCGACCGGGTAACGATGGCGGCGCAGGATCTGCATCAGATCGAGCATGCGTTGAGTGCGGGACATGGGTTACTCTCGTTGCAGCAGTTGTTGAATAAAGTCGGCAAAGGCACGGGCCTTGGCCGAGATGAAGTGCCCACTGGGAAACACCGCCCACATCGCCAACGGCGGTAGCTGCCATTGCGGCAAGACGGCAACCACCTTGCCCTCACGTAATTCGCTACGAAACAGCCCTTCACAGGCTACCGTCGCACCAAAGCCAGCCACCACCATTTCACGTAAGCATTCGGTAGCACTCACGCGCACCCGGCCCTGTAATCGGACCTGTTGCTGCTGTTGTTCATGGGTGAACAGCCACTCCTCAGCGCCACCAGCACGGTGATGGATCACCATATCATGCTGTAGCAACTCCCGTGGCATTTGGGGCATCCCCGCCCTGGCAAAATACGACGGTGCCCCGATGACTCGTTGTGTTGCTGAGCCCAATTTGCGGGCGGTAAAGCCGGAGTCAGCTAAATCACCAATACGCAAAGCGATATCGATCCCCTCAGCGATCAGCCCTAACTCGCCTTCATCAAGCAGCAGATCCATTGCCAACTCAGGGTTGTCGTGTAGAAACCGGGTCAAGTCCGGCAGTTCAATCATGCGGGAAAACACCGCAGACGAAGCGACCCGCAGCCGGCCGGTCAACACCTCGGCCACGCCTGACACGGCTGATTCGGTTTCCGCGACCTCATGCAAGATGTGCTTGGCCCGTAGATAGAGCTGTTGCCCAGCTTCCGTCGGCCGTAAACCGTGAGTGGAGCGAAGTAGCAAGCACGTATTCAGCTGTTGTTCCAACCGGACAATCGCCTTGGATACCGCCGGTTGACCAACGTTAAGCCGCCGGGCCGCAACGGAAAACGATCCCGCCTCAAACACGCTGATATAGGTAGCATAGTCGCCTAGCTTGTCCATCCTGTCATTCCCCGTTGGAATAACCATTAGTGATCACCGCACTCTACCCCCATACAACGACAATAGGCAAACTGGTTGCTGTCCATTCGTCATCTTAAGGAACAACATGAAACTTCAGGATCAGCTCGACGCGTTCAAGGCCGCTTTTGAAGCAGGCCAACTGCCCTTCAAGCTTGCGCCCTCGGATCATGAACTCTTGCGTCAGGGTATCGACGAGCTTATCAGTACAGAAATGGCCAACAACGCCTTGTCGGTCGGAGATCGAGCCCCTGAGTTTACGTTGCCGGATACCCAGGGTAACCCAGTCTCTTCCCGGCAATTGCTGGCGCAAGGACCGCTGGTCATCAGTTTTTATCGGGGAGGATGGTGCCCATACTGCAATATGGATCTCCAGGCACTGCAGGCCGTTCTGCCTGAGTTGCGTGACCGTGCCAACCTGGTGGCCATCTCGCCACAGTTGCCGGTTAACGGCCTACAAATGCAGCAAGCGCATGGCTTAACGTTTCCTTTGCTGACGGATAGCGGCAATAGCCTGGCAGCACAGTTTGGTTTACGTTTCGCGTTGGCGGATGATCTTGTCGAGCTGTACACCAACAGCTTAGGTATCGACCTGACCAAGCTTAACGACGAAAGTGGTTGGACATTGCCGATGCCTGCCCGCTTCGTTATCGCGCCTGGCGGTGACATCATTTATGCCGAAGTTAACCCGGATTATACCCAACGTGCGGATCCGTGGGCGTTGGTTTCATTGCTGAAAGGTTGAGCCGCGCTGCCAGGCGCTATCACCGCGCCTGGCCTTTGGCGTTATTTCCTCATGCTGCCGACCATCTCCTCTGGCCGTACCCATTCGTCAAACTGCTGCTCGGTCAGATAGCCCAACTTCAGCGCCGAGGCTTTCAGGGTTAATCCTTCCTTGTGGGCCTTTTTGGCGATTTCCGCCGCCTTGTCATAACCGATATGGGTATTCAAGGCGGTAACCAACATCAGCGACTCGTTAAGCAACTGGCCGATGCGTTCGCGGTTCGGTTCAATCCCCACCGCGCAGTGCTCATTGAAGCCGCTCATGCCGTCTGCCAGCAAACGAATAGATTGCAGATAGTTGTGAATAACCAGCGGACGGAATACGTTCAGCTCAAAGTTACCGGACGCGCCGCCAATGTTCACCGCCACGTCGTTGCCCATCACCTGTGCACAGAGCATGGTCATGGCTTCACACTGCGTTGGGTTGACCTTCCCCGGCATGATTGAGCTGCCTGGTTCGTTTTCAGGGATAGAAATTTCACCGATGCCGCAACGTGGGCCAGAGGCCAGCCAGCGCACATCGTTGGCGATCTTCATCAACGAGGCGGCCAAGCCCTTCAAAGCACCGTGGCCATGCACCAGCGCATCGCAGGTTGCCAGGGCTTCGAACTTGTTCGGCGCGGTGACAAAAGGCTGACCGGTCAGTTCTGCCAAAGCCTTCGCCACCCGCACCGCGTATTCGGGATGAGTATTCAGCCCAGTCCCTACAGCCGTGCCACCCAAGGCCAACTCACTGAGATGCGGGATGCTGGCTTCGATATGTTTGAGGTTATATTCCAACATCGCCGCCCAGCCGGAGATTTCCTGGCCCAGCGTCAGTGGCGTAGCATCTTGAAGATGGGTGCGACCGATTTTAACGATATCGTGGAAAGCTTCCGCCTTGGCATGCAGCGTGCGGTGCAGCGCCTTCAGCTCAGGGATCAGATGCTCGCGCACCGCGATAACCGCCGCCACATGCATTGCGGTAGGGAAAACGTCGTTGGAACTCTGGCTTTTGTTGACGTCGTCGTTGGGGTGGACCCGCCGCGCTTCACCACGTTCGCCCCCCAGCAACTCGCTGGCACGGTTGGCCAGCACTTCATTCATGTTCATGTTGGTCTGGGTACCGGAACCGGTTTGCCAGATCGACAATGGGAATTCATTGGGGTGCTTGTCCGCCAGCACTTCATCGGCAGCCAGGATAATCGCCTTGCCCCGCTCTGCAGGCAGCAATCCCAGCTCCATATTGACGCTGGCTGCCGCACGCTTGGTCATCGCTAACGCATGGATCAGCGCCGGAGGCATTTTTTCTGATGAGATACGGAAATGTTCCAACGAACGCTGAGTCTGAGCACCCCATAACTGATCGGCGGGTACTTCGATGGGGCCCATTGAGTCTTTTTCAATCCGAACGCCTGCCATCACGGTCTCCTTAGCACAATTCCTAAAAATGAAAGGGTATGCCAACGAGTGACAACCCGTTGGCGAGCCACCTCAGTATAGCCAGATAATAACTATTCGCATTAACGCCCAGACTAAAGAGCATTTTTAGCCATCTTGGCTTGCATGCGCCTGCGCCACATTGTTTACTTAGCGCAATTTTCTTGAGAAAGCAGGGATACGATCATGCAAAAAATGACTAATGCCATCCAAAACTACGCCTGGGGCAGCGTTGATGCGTTAACCAAGCTGTATGGCATTGCCAACCCGACGGGCAAACCAATGGCCGAACTGTGGATGGGTGCCCACCCTAAAAGCAGCTCACAGGTCACGGATCAGGCGGGGAACCTGCGTTCTCTGCGTGAGGTGATTGATGCCGACCAGCCTAAACAGCTGGGTGCCGAAGTGGCACAACGCTTTGGTGAACTGCCGTTCCTGTTTAAGGTGTTGTGTGCCGACCAGCCGCTCTCCATCCAGGTTCACCCAAGCAAGAGTGCCGCAGAGGTGGGCTTTGCCAAAGAAAATGCCGCCGGTATTCCGTTTGACGCCGCTGAGCGTAACTATAAGGATCCGAATCACAAGCCGGAGCTGGTGTTTGCCCTGACGCCGTTCCTGGCGATGAATGGCTTCCGCGAACTGGACGATATCGTTGCGCTGTTACAACCCCTTTCCGGCGCACATCACGATATCGCCGCCTTCCTGCAACAGCCGGATACCGCCCATCTGGCGACCCTGTTTGCCAGCCTGCTGGGGATGAACGGTGAGCAAAAAACGCTGGCGCTTGGCGTGCTGAAAGCCGCTTTGAACAACCAGCAGGGTGAGCCTTGGGACACCATCCGCTTTATCGCGCGTTTCTATGCCGACGACAGCGGCCTGTTCTCTCCGCTGCTGTTGAACGTGGTCAAACTGGCACCAGGTGAAGCCATGTTCCTGTATGCCGAGACCCCACATGCCTATCTGAACGGCGTCGCGCTGGAAGTGATGGCAAACTCTGATAACGTGCTACGCGCGGGTCTGACGCCAAAATTCATCGATATTCCTGAACTGTTGGCCAACCTGCAGTTCCGCCCACAACCGGCATCTGGCCTGCTGACTCAGCCAGAGCAACGTGGCAAAGAACTGTTCTTCCCGATCCCCGTTGAGGACTTCGCCTTCTCGCTACACGATCTCGATGCCACACCGCAGCCACTGGCGCAAAACAGCGCGGCAATTGTGTTCTGCGTTGAAGGTGAAGCAACGCTGGAGAAACAGGGCCAACAGGTCATCTTGCAGCCAGGTGAATCGTGCTTTATTGCTGCCTTTGAATCCCCGGTTACCGTCACCGGGAGCGGCCGTATCGCCCGCGTTTATAATCAGTTGTCCTAATTGACGGTAAAATATAGGTAAATAAGTTGCTAAGATGATTAGTTTACCTACACAATAAAACGCCTACGGGCGTTTTTTTGCAGACCCAATTGGTCGCCCTGCCCTCTACCGGCTTAACAAAGGAAGAACAGAACTATGAAAAAATCGTTAGTCGCTGTCAGCGTCATTGTGGTGCTCGGCGCAGCATGGACTGGGGCCTCTTGGTACACCGGCAAGCTTATCGAGCAACGGATGGGGGAAATGGTAGACACAGCCAATAGCCAGTTGAAAACCCTACTGCCTAAGGCTGGGGTCAAGATGAGCTATGAAAACTACCAACGCGGGATTTTCAGCAGCCAAGCCCGTTTTGTGCTGCGTGCCGATGGTAACATCACCACCGACGATGCCCTGCTGAAGTCCGGCGAAGAAGTGGCCTTCATTGAAACCGTCGATCACGGCCCATTCCCGCTGGCCCAGTTGAAAAAATTCAACCTGATCCCAAGCATGGCTTCGGTACATACCGAGCTGGAAAACACGCCAAAAGTCAAAACCCTGTTTGAAATCACCAAAGGCAAGTCGCTGTTCAGCGCCGATTCACGCATTGCTTACAGCGGCGATGTCGCCAGCTCCATCGATGTGATCCCGGTGGAATACCAGAAAGACAAGTCCTCACTGAAATTCAGCGGTGCAAAAATTGACGCGGATATCGGCAAGGATATGCAAACCGCTGTCCTGGACGCCAGCAGTGATAGCCTGGTGATCAGTGGCCCAAATCAGTCCGGCCAGAACGAACAGATGACGATGCAAGGGCTGACGCTCAAAAGCAACACCCATCTGGGCCAATACAGTCTGAGCCTGGGTGAGCAAGCGCTGGGCATGAAGCAACTGACCATGGCTATCGACGGTAAAGACGCCATGACGATGGAAGGCTTCAACCTGGCCAGCCAGTTCGGCGAGAAAGGCAACAGCCTCGCAGGCCAGCTGGACTACACCATGGCAGCGTTGAAAATTCAGGGTACCGATTTTGGCGCGGGTAAGCTGCTGCTGAAAATCGACAACCTGGACGGTAAAGGGCTGAAAGAGTTTGCCGATCGTTACAACCAGCAGGCCATGGCCTTGCTGCAACAGGCAGAAACGCTGTCACCAGAAGCCTACCAACAACAAACGGCTGAGATGCTGGTGCAAAACCTGCCGCTGTTGCTGAAAGGCAACCCAACCATCAGCATCGCACCGCTGAGCTGGAAAAATGCCAAGGGTGAAAGCGCCTTTACCCTTAACCTCGATCTGCTGGATCCTTCAAAGGCTGGCGCTGCGGCCGAATCACCGGACCAACAGCTTGCCCGTTCGGTCAAGAAAATCGACGCGCAGTTGACTATTCCGGTCGCTATGGCGCAGGAAACCATGGCCCAAGCGGCACAGCTGCAAGGTGCCAGTGCACAACAAGCACAGCAGCAGGCCGAGCAGCAGGTGAAAAGCCTGGCGGCAATGGGCGAGATGTTCAAGATCACCACGCTGAAAGATAACGTGATTAGCAGCAGCTTCAAGTATGCCGATAACCAGATTGAGCTGAACGGCAGCAAAATGTCGCTGCCGGAGTTCGTGGGTATGTTCGGGATGCTGGGCGGCGCTTCCGCTCCAGAAGAAGATAGCGCTCCAGAACCCGATCAGCAGGATGCCGCTCCGGCACCTGAGCAGCCAACTCTGCAAGGGCAATAAAAATACTCTAGGGCCAGGCGATATCTGGCCCTTTATTTTTACCCATAAACAGCATCGCGGATCTGCACGGGATATAAACCGCTCATACCCTCAATTGCGGTGTTGGTCAGCGCTACCACGCTCAACTGCGCGACCGGATCGTAAAACCAGCTGTGCCCATATACGCCGCCCCACTGCATAGTGCCATTATTCTGCGGCGTTGCTGCCAATGCGGCATCCACCAGCACCGCGCCACCAAAACCAAAGCCCCAACCCGGCCCCTGAATTTCTGCCTGCGCTCCTACATGGGGTTGTCGCATCAATGCGGCGGTTTCTGGCTGCAAAACTCCGTCGCTACCATTACGCAGCGTCTCCACCAGGCGCAGCATATCGTCAGCGTCGCCAACCATTCCCGCGCCAGCCGAAGGATAAGCGTGGTGGTCAAGCGCTCGCGAAGGCGCAAACTCTACGTCAAAACCAAACTCCTCAGGAAGCCTCAGCAGAAAGCCGTCATACATCGCTGCCGGTTGCGGTTCAGTATTGTAATAGGCCGTAGCCAGCTTATCGGCGTTCAACGCATAAAAACCGGTATTCCCCAGCCCTAGCGGTTGACCAGCCCAGCGCTCGAATAGCTGTGGCAAAGGCACACCAGCCACCTGCTCTAGCACCGCACCCAATACGTCAATGGCCAGTGAATAGCTGAATTCGCTCCCCGGCTCTGTCTGCAATGGTGCCTGCGACAACCGACGCAGATTTTGCTCCAGCGTTAACGAGGACATCTCCAGGCCATCGTGGATCCCTAACCGCTGATAGATCCCGCCCTCTGGTTGCTTGAAACGGTAGTCCAGCCCGGCGGTGTGGGTTAACAGGTGGCGAATAGCGATCGCTGGCCGACGTCCATCGGGCAACGCCGGAGTAAACCACGGTAGCCAACGGCTCACGGCATCATCCAGACTCAGCAATTGCTGTTCTATCATGCGCATCGCTACCAGCGTGATGTAGGGTTTAGAGACCGAAGATAGCCTGAATTGGCTGTTACGCTGCATGGGTTGCCGCTGCTCGCGATCGGCATAGCCGCTGGCACCGGCGTAAATCACCGCCCCCTGTTGAGCCACCAGCACCACGCTACCTACGATCCGCCCTTCGGCGATCGCCTGCTGATTAACTGCCTCTATCCGTTGTGTCAATGCCTGAGCCATAACTGTGATCCTCTTAAGGTAATCAGGCCAGTCTACGGTTTCGATCATTAAATAAAATAGGCTAAAATTTAATGAATCATTAAGTTGGAATTATTAATAGATGAGCTCACTGCTGCAATTACTGCCATTTTTCGACGCCGTTGCCAAATTGGGCAGCTTTACCCAGGCGGCCAATCATCTGGGCGTCACACCGCCTGCGGTTTCACAAAATATCCGCGCGCTAGAGGCCCTTTTGGGAGTACGCCTGTTCAACCGCACCAGCCGTTCAGTCAGGCTAAGCGATGAAGGGCTGGCATTTTATGAAAAAATCGCCCCCGCGATGGGCCAGATTGAGATCGCGGCAGAAAATGCCAGCAGCCAACGTGGTGAACCAAGCGGATTATTACGTATTACCTTGCCGCAGTTGGCCGCGTCGATGCTGGTCATGCCCTATCTGCCGGAGTTCCATGCGCGCTATCCTGAGCTTAAGCTGGAGATGTTTACCGACGACCGTTTTGCCGATCTGGTGCTGGATAATTTTGATGCGGGCATCCGCATGCAGCGCATGTTGCAAAAAGACATGGTGGCCGTCCCTATCGACAATGGCCAACAACATGTGATCGTGGCTTCTCCGGGCTATCTGGCACAACACGGTCAGCCCGAAACGCCGCAGGAGTTACAGCAGCATGACTGCATGCGCTACCGCTTTCCCGGCAGTGGCAAACTGGAACCCTGGTATTTCAGCAACGGTACTGAGCATTTGACGCTGGAGGTCAACGAGCGGCTGATCTTCAATGAAAACCAGCTGCTTAAAGACGCGGCGATAGCGGGATTAGGACTCACCCAACGCTTTCGGGCTGCCGTACACCAAGAGTTGCAGAGCGGGCAACTGCAAGAGGTTCTGCAGGACTTTAGCAACGTCGCGCCGGGGTTCTTTATCTACTTTCCGGCGGGCCGCCATATGCCGCTCAAGCTGCGCGCCTTTATCGATTTTATGCGGGAAAAACGCGAGCAGCAGATCAAGCCGATCCGCGCTTGAGCCTCTGGGTATTGAAGGCCTGGGAGGGATCTTTCACTTTTTGCTTTCAGCGTGGCATCAGAATGCGATTCACTCATGGCATTGCTGATTAAGTATCCAGGCAGAAATTGCACTTAGGGAACCCGGCGAGTAAGCCTGTTGTCCGGCCAGCAGAAATCCCCCTTGCTTCCACCAAGGCCACTGAGAGGATAGCTGGTAGTCAAACCATTCGCTCCGTAATAGCCCATGGGTAGCATCAGCGACCCGTCTGATGCAGCGAGGTGTTTTGGCCGGTAGTTCTTCGCTCCAGACAGCAATCGTTTCGTGAGGATCGACATTCCGATCGTCCGCCCCCATCAGGATCATTACCGGCGTTTGCATCGCTGAAATAGCTTTCCTTGCATCGGCCTGTGAGTTTCGACGCTCAAAGTCCTCCCGGGTACAACGAGAAATACAGGGAGATGCGGCTGCTTCCTGCGTAAACTGCCTGTCAAAAGCGGTGGCTTCTCGTGCTTGCGCCTTCACGATATTTTCAGCTGACAGGCCCTCAGATTGCAGACGTTGCCCCGTATAATAAATCCCCTGAGCTCGCCAATTTATCGCCGCCCCCACCAGAATAACAAAGTCGGCTTTTACCTGTTGGCTGGCCTTTGGCACGACCCAACCCGCCTGAGAAAAGCCAAGAAAGCCTATATCGCTGTGGTTAAACTCCGGTTCCTGTTTCAGTTTTCTCAGAGCAGATGCCGCTTCATCTGCACGATCTGACAGGGTTTGTGCCAGCCAGTTACCACTGCTTGCCCCAACGCCGGGTTTATCCCATGAATAAACCGCGATCCCCTGGGCAACCAGGAAATTCACCAACGGAATATAGCCGCCTTCAGACCAACGGTCTTGAGCGCCATCGCCATGAACCAGCACGATAAGCGGTGGGGATATCTTCCCAGGTGGGAGGATTAATGTGCCTTCCAGAATGTCCTGATGATGCTCAAAGCTGATAGTTCGTTGGTGCGCATCATCGGGAAGTTCAAATTCAGATAACCGAATCAGCGAAAAAACGACCAGGAAGCTCACCATGCAGAAACCAAATATCCCATATCTGTTCATAGCTGCTCCCAAATTAAATCTCATATCGTGTCGGTTATATCAAAATTTCGCTTTAATTTAATCAAGCATCAGAGCAAGGCTGTTTAGAGACACCTGAGAATTTATAATACTGGGACAACAGCAAGATTGGAGATATAGCTGCGGATCAGGCCGATCCGCGCTTGATCAGCTCTGGGGACAGGATCACATTCTGCGGTGCTAATGAATCATCGCCAATACGTTGTAACAACCGCAGAGCAGCACTGCGTCCAACTTCTCGAGCCGAGCTGGAGATAAAGGTCAGCGGGGGTTCGGTCAGTTCGGCCTCCGGCACATCGCCAAAACCGATCAGCGCCACCTGTTGACCATAAAAACTGTCCATCCCTTCCGAGCCAATACTACGGCCACTGCGCACGATACCAAAATAGGCACCCAACGCCACCGAGGCCTTATGGCACACCAACGCACTGATATTGGGATACTGACGCAACAGGTTTTCGGCAGCTTCAGCGGCAGCCCGTTGATGACAATCGCATTCGACGATCCACTCTGAGCGGAATGGCAGGCCGTATTGCACCAGAGTGGCACAGAATCCCCCCAGGCGTTCGGCGCGGGTGAGTGAATCGCTTTGTCCACCAAGGTAAGCGATCTGGCTATGACCCCGTTTGATCAGAAATTCGGTGGCCATTTTTGCGGCCTGCATATTATCGGGCCGCACCACGTCTACACCTTCCAGCCCATTGGAGCGCGCGGCACACACCAGCGGCACCCCTTGAGCTTCGGCTTTCTCTTTCAACCCTTTCGCGGTACGTACCCCACCCGCCAGCACCATGCCGTCGACGCCGTGCTCCAGAAGCATATCAAAACAGCGCATCAGCCCTTTACCTTCGCGCCCGCTTTGGGTCAAAAACAGCACTTTGCCATTGGCTTCCAGTACCTCACTCACCCCGGCGGTCATCTCGGCATAAAACGGTTCGCAGATATCACGCAGGATCAGCCCTACCACCCCCGATTCGCCACCGCGCAGCGTCGCGGCCTGACGGTTGCGAACATAGCCAAGCTGCTCGATCGCCTGATTCACACGGGTCATGGTGGTGGGAGAAATACGCCCTTTGCCGCTCAGCACCAGGGAAACGGTGGTCACGGATACGCCTGCCAACTGCGCGACGTCAGTGATAGTGATCTTTTTGATGGTAATAACCTCTGCAATGCCCTATCAGGGCGAGTTTCACCCTGATAGCAAATGGTATACCGAATCTCTCAATGCAGTAAAACGATTTACCCACATAAGTATTGTCACCGCAAAGCACCGTTCATAATTGTGATTAGGGACGCATTTTTACTAGGTAAAACGTTTTATCTTATTTTTACCTAATCGGGTACACACAACATTGCATGCTTTTTCGCCAGGAGTCGTCGGTTATGCCAGCGTCTAAAAAACAAAAAATTACGCTTTGGGAGTTTTTCCAAAGCCTGGGCAAGACATTTATGCTGCCCGTTGCACTGCTTTCATTCTGCGGCATCATGCTGGGGATCGGTAGCTCACTAAGCAGCCGTGACGTGATCACCTTGCTGCCTTTCATTGGTCATCCGGCTTTCCAACTGCTGTTCACCTGGATGAGCAAGATCGGTTCCTTTGCTTTCAGCTTCCTGCCGGTGATGTTCGCCATTGCCATTCCTTTGGGCATGGCGCGTGAGAACAAAGGCGTGGCCGCCTTCTCTGGTTTTGTCGGCTTTGCCGTGCTGAACCTGGCGACCAACTTCTACCTGACCACGTCAGGCGTACTGCCTACCGTCGATCCACTGGTGCTGAAAGCCAATAACATCCAGAACATCCTGGGCATTCAGTCTATCGATACCGGTATCCTCGGTGCGGTGATCGTCGGGATCATCGTTTATCTGCTGCACGAGCGTTTCAACACCATCCGCCTGCCGGATGCGCTGGCGTTCTTCGGCGGTACCCGCTTCGTCCCAATCGTCACTACCGTGGTACTGGGCCTGTGCGGCCTGATTATCCCGCTGATCTGGCCTTGGTTCGCTGCCGGTATTAACGGGTTGGGCCGTATGATTAACGGCGCTGGCATGTTTGGGCCGATGATTTTCGGCTCCGGCGAACGTCTGTTGCTGCCGTTCGGGCTGCACCATATTCTGGTGGCACTGATCCGCTTTACTGAAGCGGGTGGTACGCTGGACGTCTGCGGCCGTGAAGTCAGCGGTGCCTTGACCATCTTCCAGGCGCAGCTCTCTTGCCCAACCACCCACGGCTTTGCCGAAAGCGCTACCCGCTTCCTCTCCCAGGGTAAAATGCCTGCCTTCCTCGGCGGCCTGCCGGGTGCAGCGTTAGCCATGTACCACTGTGCCAAACCGGAGAACCGTCACAAGATCAAAGGGCTGCTGATTTCCGGTGTCGTGGCTTGTGTCGTCGGCGGTACCACCGAACCAATCGAATTCCTGTTCCTGTTTGTGGCTCCGTTCCTGTACCTGATCCACGCGATCCTGACCGGTCTGGGCTTCACCGTGATGGCCTTACTGGGCGTCACTATCGGTAACACCGACGGCAACATTATCGATTTCGTGGTGTTTGGCATCCTGCACGGCACCGCAACCAAGTGGTACCTGGTGCCGTTGGTGGCCGCCATCTGGTTCGTTGCCTACTATGCGATCTTCCGCTTCGCCATCCAGCGCTGGAACATTAAAACGCCGGGCCGTGAGACGGAAACCACCGCGACACAGAGCGCCCCTGTCGGTGCCGTGGGTAAATCCGGCTATAACGTGCCAGCTATCCTGGCGGCGTTGGGCGGTAAAGAGAATATCGTTTCGCTGGATAACTGCATTACCCGCCTGCGTATGTCGGTTAACGATATGAGCAAGGTGGATGACGCGGTGCTGAAAGCCAACCGGGCTATTGGCGTGGTGCACCTTAATGACCATAACCTGCAAGTGGTCATTGGCCCGCAGGTGCAATCGGTGAAAGATGAGTTAGAATCACTGATGGCCAACGCATAACCTTCCCCCCGGGCGCAGCCTGCTGCGCCCTTGTTCGGAGTTTCACATGTTTGATTTTTCTACCCCGGTAGATCGTCACGGTACCTGGTGCACCCAGTGGGACTACATCGCCGACCGGTTTGGTACCGCAGATCTGCTGCCTTTCACCATCTCCGATATGGATTTCGCCACCGCCCCCTGCATTCTTGAAGCCCTGCAACAGCGCCTGCAACACGGCGTGTTGGGCTATAGCCGCTGGCAGCATGAAGACTTTCTTGGTGCGGTACGGCATTGGTATCAACAGCGCTTCAATGCCCCCATCGATACGACCAAGGCGGTCTATGGCCCTTCGGTGATTTACATGGTGGCGCAGCTGGTGCGTATCTGGTCGGCTCCGGGAGAATATGTGGTCACCCATACGCCAGCCTATGATGCGTTCTATAAGGTGATCCTGGGTAATCAACGCCAGGTGTTACCTTGCCCGCTACACAAAGTGGATAACGATTGGCAATGCGATATGGCGCATCTGGAAGCCCTGCTAGCACGGCCGCAAACCAAGATCCTGCTGTTATGCAGCCCGCAGAACCCCACCGGCAAGGTGTGGACACAGCAGGAACTGGAGCAGATGGCAGAGCTGTGCGAACGCCATGACGTGAAGGTGATCAGCGATGAGATCCATATGGATATGGTTTGGGGGGAACATCGTCATACGCCATGGAGCCAGGTGGCCACCACCCCGTGGGCATTGCTGACTTCCGGCTCTAAAACCTTCAACATTCCGGCGCTCACCGGGGCCTATGGCATTATCAGCGATGATAGTGCGCGGGATAGCTATGTTCAGGCGCTGAAAAGCCGCGATGGATTATCCTCTCCGGCGGTGCTGGCGGTTGCAGCCCATATTGCCGCCTATCGCCACGGCGAGCCTTGGCTAGACGCACTGCGCGACTACCTGCAAGATAACCTGACCTACGTTGCAGAACGGCTCAATCAGGCGTTGCCACAGCTAAACTGGCAGCCACCGCAGGCCACCTATCTGGCGTGGATCGATATACGCCCGTTAGGCATTGACGACCGCGAATTGCAGCAGGTGCTGATCGAACGTGAGAAAGTCGCCATCATGCCTGGCTTTACCTATGGCGAAGAGGGCCGTGGTTTCCTGCGCTTGAACGTCGGCTGCCCACGCAGCAAGGTTGAGGCCGGGATGGATAAGCTGATCGCCGCGTTGCAATTTGTCCTGGATGCAAAATAAGTTATATCGCCAGGGGCGTAGTGCCCCTGGTTTTTCATTGAGTGCCAACTCCCCTCAGCATTGTCATGCTACCCGTTAAAACCAGAACCATTGCGATTGACCTGATTTCATCGACTAATGACCTGAAAGCATGCCTCTGCTTACCCGCCTTATACATCTTCCTCTTATCCTGAAGTGCGAACTTACGATTTAATGTGACTACAATCACTTTTTTATGCAACTCAATAGCTATTTTCATTCGTTTGTTTTTATACTGATCTGCACTTTACCTATACAAAAATAATGAGTGCCGCCATGATTGACTCCCGCTTGCCCCTTACCGATATTCACCGTCACCTGGACGGTAACATCCGCGCGCAAACCATTCTTGAACTGGGCAGCCAGTTCAATCTAGCCCTGCCTGCCAACGAGCTGGCTGCCCTGCTTCCCCATGTGCAAATCACCCAGACTGAACCCGATCTGATGAGCTTTTTACAAAAGCTGGACTGGGGCGTAGCGGTGCTGGGCGATCTGGATGCCTGCCGTCGCGTGGCCTATGAAAACGTGGAAGATGCAGCAAACGCTGGATTGCACTACGCCGAACTGCGTTTCTCCCCATACTACATGGCGATGAAGCACCAGTTACCGGTGGCTGGCGTGGTGGAAGCGGTGATTGATGGCATTCGCTCTGGTTGCAGCGACCGCGATATTGACGTGCGCCTGATTGGCATCATGAGCCGTACTTTCGGCGAAGCGGCCTGCCTGCAAGAGCTAGACGCTTTGCTGGCCCACCGCGACGGCATTACCGCGTTGGATCTGGCCGGTGATGAGCTGGGCTTCCCTGGCAGCCTGTTCCTCAGCCATTTCAACCGTGCTCGTGACGCAGGCCTGCGCATTACCGTTCATGCCGGTGAAGCCGCTGGCCCAGAAAGCATCTGGCAGGCGATCCGTGAGTTGGGTGCAGAGCGCATCGGACACGGGGTTAAAGCGGTAGAAGATCCGGCACTGATGGATTACCTGGCGCAGCATGCCATCGGCATTGAATCGTGCCTGACCTCGAATATACAAACCAGCACTGTAGCTTCGTTGGCACAACATCCGCTGGCCACCTTCCTGCGCCATGGCGTGGTGGCCTCAATCAATACCGACGATCCGGCCGTGCAAGGCATTGAGATTGAGCACGAATATCGCGTAGCGGCTCCACAGGCGGGATTAACGCCGCAGGAAATCCGCACCGCGCAGGAAAACGGCCTGAAGATGGCCTTCCTCAGCGAGCAGGAAAAACAGGCGTTACGCGCGAAAGTACTTGGCTAATCCCCTGTTGCAGACTCAGCGGCCTTGCCCGTTGGGTCTGCTCTCAGGACCTTGCCCTGGCGGTTCTGGATATTTTCATCTCATAACGTAAAACTCAGTAAACCTGAATTTTCACTCTAAAAGTATCAGACTATAGCCCCAGAATAAAATGTGTTATGGTTGATTTTTGAACTCATCATTTGTCCTCAACAGCATAAACGTCAGAAACGAAAGTTATAAATGGTGTGCATATGGACTTGTACAGATATACGGAAAACTTATCGCTATTTATTGATATTGCCAGAAATGGTTCATTTTCTTCTGTTGCACGCAGGCACGGGGTGAACCCATCCTCGATCATGCGCAAAATAAACAGGCTTGAAGATGTGATGAGGATAAAGTTATTTATCCGTTCTCCCCGTGGACTGATGCTTACCGATGCCGGAGAGGCCTTATATCTTCGATCAATAAAAATCCTTGATGCTCTCAGTGATATGTATAGTGAAATAGGCTCAATGAACACAGGGCTAAAAGGAATTTTACGTGTTAGCTGTTTGCCCACCTTCGCCAAACTTCATATATTCCCATGGCTGTCTGAGTTCAAGAAAAATTTCCCTGATATTGATCTTGCGCTGGATTTGACGGAACGGTTGGCCAATCCATCGATCGAACGACTTGATGCCGTCATCAGAATTGGTCCCCTAAAAGATAGCGCACTGTATGCCACTCATATTGCGGACCAGTATTGGATAGCATGTGCAAGCCCGTTTTATCTGCAGAACCATGGTCATCCAAGCGGGCTTGATGAACTTGAAGGGCATCATCTGCTAGATAAATTTCAGGATCCCTATTCGATATGTTGGCGGAGAGTGATCTATCAGGATCCAGAGAGGAAGCACCATATCTATTTACGCTGCAATGATTTTGACGCACTGCGCATTTCGGCTGTCCATGGATTAGGTATTGCATTCCTGCCTAACTGGGTGGTCGGTACTGATATTAACGCAGGGCGACTCGTGAAAGTCTTTGATGATCCTCAACAGCAGACTCAGGAAATCCACCTCTTACGTGCCGAACCAAAAGTTTCCCCTAGGTTGACAGTGTTTCTTCAGGCGCTATATAAACACCTGGCCAACGAATTGGGGAAACCTTAGGAATAATTCTCATATTATAACGAAGGGGGAGACGGTCGCCGGAACAAAGACAGCATCCCTTTGAAGTTGAAGAATATGACGATCAGGGAGGTGATAACGCCAAGCAACGCAATGCCAAACCATCCAAATCGCAGGCTTAGCTCTGCACCTATGCGTGTGCCTAAGGCTCCGCCGAGAAAATAGCAAAACATAAAGACAGTATTGAGCCTACTGCGGGCGGTTTCCGACAGTGCCAGAGCACGTAACTGATTGCCAACTAGGCCTGCCCGTCCTCCAACATCTAGAAAAATGACGCTGATGATGAGTGCGGTCAAGTAGTGTCCTGACATTGCCAGCAGTAAAAAACCGACTATAGCGCAGAGGCTGCCTAATATAACAATCGCCTGTGGAGTATACCTGTCCGCCAAATTACCGATAATCGGCGTCATCAGGATCCCTGCGATTCCTGCAAAACCGAAAGCACCAACAATATCACTACCGAAATGATAGGGAGGACGAGACAGAAGCAAAGCCAGGGCCCCCCATAATGCACTGAAAGAACCAAACATTAACGCTCCAGAAAGACAGGCTTTGCGTAACTCGCTCTCTTGCCGGAAATAGGCTAAAAGCGATACGATTAACTGTCGGTAAGGCATCGGATTTTTTGATGGGCAGTTATGAGGCAGTAAACGATAGATTATCACTATCATTATCACATTGATGGCTGCTGCCACGATGTACATGACACGCCATCCCCAATGCTCACCAATAGTCCCGGAAAGGATACGAGCAAACAGCACTCCGGCCATCAGTCCACTCATCACTATTCCGACAGCCCGTCCCCGTTGTTCCTGGGGCGCCAACAAAGTCGCCATAGGAATAATTATTTGTGCACCCACTGCGGTCATACCAATGGCGACATTACTTATCAGCAGTTGTGCAATATCTTGAGCCATAGCGGCGAACAGTGAAGCAACAGCATTAATCCCCAACAAAATGCCCAGCAGCCTTCGCCGCACAACGCGATCGCCCAAGGGGACAAAAAAGACCAATCCTGCGGCATAAGATAACTGAACAACCATCGCAATTGAGCCTACCGTCTTGGCATCAGCGCTGAATTCCCTGGAAAACAACTCCAGCAACGGTTGGTTATAATAAATATTCGCCACAGACAGCGCGCACAAACAGGCTAACGAAAAGTAAACCCTCGTTTCTATCATAGTAAATTCACCATTATCATTAACTGCTTCAGTCGAATTAAAATGAGGCCAAAATAGTAAATACCCTGCCTTCATTTTATTTACTGATGACAATAGTGGAATACCATTAAATCAGATAATGGCTTTGCAGGTATCGCAAAGCTCATGCAAGAAAATAAGAGATTTATCCAAAGTTTACAATCCGTTTGCCAGTTGGAGATGGCACCGATCCGATATCAACCAGTGCCACCTCCCCCGACCGGACAATCCCGTTTAGCCCACAACCCACGGCAGGTCAGGGCTGATACGGCAGCACCACCCGGTGGCTCTCCTCGATCAAGGCCACAATCTCGGTACGTGGCCCCTCCAACCAGGCTTGGCTGCGGTAGAAGGCCTGCAATACCTGTTCCATTTCCGCCATGCCGTCAAACCGCCGCATCAGGTAGTAGGCATCAGGATCGTGTAGCGAGACACCGTGCTCCAGCACGGTGATCCCTGCGGCATTATGCAGCGGCACGCTATCATGCTGCATGAGGTGGTGAAAACGCTTGCCACTGCCCGCTTGTAAACGATATTGCAAAATCTCGACTACCTTGCTCATGCTACGTCCTTGTCTTTTATTTAGTTACGGCAACTTCGCGTTGCTGTGCTGTTTTACGCGCATAGCGCTGTGCCAGTACTGCACATACCATCAACTGTACCTGATGGAAAATCATCAAGGGTAATACCATAGCCCCAACGGCAGCGGCCGGAAATAGCACGTTAGCCATCGGAATGCCGTTGGCCAGGCTCTTTTTCGAACCACAAAACACGATAGTGATCTCATCGGCGGTATCAAAGCCCAGCCAACGTGCAGCATAGGTGTTGATAATCAGTACCACCGCCAACAGCACCAGCGACATCACCAGGATCGTCAGCAGCGACCAGCCGTCAATGGTGTGCCAAATCCCCTCAACCACCGCCGCGCTGAACGCGGTATAGACCACCAGCAGGATCGAGGAACGGTCGGTGAGGTTAATCAGTTTGCGATGGCGATCGATCCATTTGCCAATCAGCGGGCGTGCCAGATGGCCAATAACAAACGGCACCATCAGTTGCAGAATAATCGAGCCGATGGCATGCAACACATCAGTATTGCCTCCTTGCGTATGCATCAATGCCCCCACCAGCAGCGGAGACAGGAATACCCCAAGAATGCTGGATGCCGAAGCGCTGCAGATCGCCGCCGCCACGTTCCCTCCAGCTGCGGAGGTGAAAGCGATTGCCGATTGCACCGTGGCAGGCAGAGCACACAGATAGAGGAACCCCAGATAAACGGTGGGCGTCATTAAGCCCGGCACCAGCAGGTTCATCGACAACCCTAGCAGCGGGAAGAGCGCAAAGGTACTGAGAAACACCACCAGGTGCAGCTTCCAGTGGCTCATTCCGGCAACGATCGCCTCACGGGAGAGTTTCGCCCCATGCATGAAGAACAACAGGGCTATTGCGGCGGTGGTTAAATGTTCGAAGAAGGTCTGCCAAATCCCTTCACAGGGCAACAATGAGGCCAACAGCACCACCATCAGCAGTACCAGTAAAAACTTGTCGATACGTAGACGTTGTAACCAGGACATCCTGCAAAATTCCTTGCTATTAATGCGTAAAAAAGGGTTCAGAAGCGCTCTGAACCCTACTGTTATTATTGATATTAGCTGACCGATAGCGCTTTTTGCTGTTTGGCTGACTCAATGCCCAGCTCGATCATTTCCATGACCTGTATCGCCTCGCTGGCCGGAACCGGGTTGGTACCGACACCGGAAATTGCGTCGCGAATGGCGGCGTAATAGGCTGGGTAATTGCCCGGAATGGTCAACAGCGGCTGTTCCGCCACCATACCGTCACATGACAACGTCACCACTCCGTCGCGCATATCGTAACCCCAGTCGGCCTGCGGCAAACGCTCACCGGCTTTCAGGCGGTCTTCCTGAGGATCCAGACCATACTTGATAAAGCTGCCCTGTGTACCGTGCACAATGTAACGGGCGGTTTCTGCCGCTGCCAGTACCGTGCCATGCAGCACCACACGCCGATGGCCGTAATTAAGCACCGCATGGAAGTAATCTACCGATTGTGAACCCGGACGTAGCTCGCCGAGATCGACAAACAGCGTTTGTGGCTTGCCAAACAGCTGCAACGCCTGGTCGATCAGATGCGGCCCCAGATCGTACCAAATACCGCTGCCAGCCCCACCTTGCTCACGCCAGCGCTGGCGGACTTCCGGGCGGAAACGATCGAAATGGGATTCAAAATAGACCACTTCTCCTAAAGCGCCGTCTTTCAGCAAAGCTTTTAAGGTGAGGAAATCGCTGTCCCAGCGGCGGTTGTGAAACACCGAAAGCAGTTGTCCACTCTGCTCTGCCTGCTGTTGTAGCTGCTGCGCCTGTGACAGTGTCACGGTAAACGGTTTATCCACCACCACATGCTTGCCCGCCGCCATCGCCTGTTGTGCCAATGGGAAGTGGGTATCGTTCGGTGTTGGAATGACAATCAGGTCAATCGAGGGATCGTTAAACAGCGCCTGCGGGTCGCTGACCACCGTCATCATCGGCCAGTCGGCGTGGACTTTACCGGCGTCGCTGCTGGAAACAGCGGCCAACTCCATGCCAGGGGTTCCCGCGATCAGCGGAGCATGAAAGGTCTTGCTGGCGTAACCATAGCCCACCAGGCCAACGCGGATTGTTTCAGACATCTTGTTTCCTCATACAGGGCGATATACGCATCAATTCCAGGCGGTTGAATTGCTACGTCCGTGTAAGTTGGAGTGAGAAACCCGCTCCTGAGTGTTGCCGCGAGAAAAAGATGAAGTAGCGATTGATTCGATTTGACACCATGATGCGGGCTGGAACAAGAGCTAAATGCAGATTGATAACAAACTGGCAATATGGCTAAGCGGGCATGGCATGCGGTAAATCGGGCGCAGCACGCGGCGCCCCCAACAACGGTCGTATCCTCAGGCCGATTAACGAGATACGGCAATCAGTGGCCGATCCCGGGAATGGTTCACCGGGTAGTTGATCTCCAGGCTACGGCGGCGAAAATCGCTGGGGCTGACGCCAACCCGCTTGCGAAACACCCGGGAAAAATAGAGCTGATCGTCATAGCCAACTACCCGGCCAATAGTGGCAATCGACTCCTGAGTGGTTTGCAGCAGCAGTTTGGCGCGGATCACCCGCTGATCTTCACGCCAGCGCAGGATATTTATCCCGACCTGGTCACGGAACAGATGTGCCAGCCGCGAAGGCGAAAGACAAACGTGGCGGGCCACTTCATCGATACGCAGCTCCCCTGCCAGATTGCCGGTAATAAACTGGCAGGCCTCAATCACCCGTGGGTCCATAATCTTCTGTGGGCTGAGGGGATCCTCCTCCATCGCGCGGAGCAACAGTCGTTCCAGCAGGTTCATGCCAATTTCTTCGGCAAAACGGCGGCCGGAGCGTTGGGTCTGCTCAATGTTGGCAAACAGCCGGTCAAACTCGGTCAGCAACTGGTTGTTGGGCAAGGTCAGACGCCCTACCTGATGCGCCTTGCTGTGCCATTCCAGCCAGTCGGCCCAATAGGCCCGCGGGCGGAAATAAACCCAGCGGTGATACCAGCAGTCACTATCCGGTGATCGGCCATAGTTATGTGCAGCCTTGGGCGGAAACAGCAGTAGATCGCCGGGGTTACAGTAAAGCGTCTCCTCACCGTCAAACACTTTGCCCCGGCCTTTAATGGTCAGATTGAGGATGTAACCCTTCATGCCGCCGGGGCGGTCGATAAAGAAATCCAGTGGTCCGTCCGCCATTATGGGCGTCAGCCCGGCAACCAGGTAGGCGTTAAAGGTGTAACCCGGCAACAACGGGTTCGGTTGGGGTTCCTGAACCATGCGATGATACATCTGGCCTCCAAAAGTGTCGTTTCTTTATCCCAAAACTTGGCAAAATGAGTGGCCTGTTCCCCTCACCCTAACCCTCTCCCACAGGGAGAGGGGACCGATCGAGTTCATTGATTTTTCTGTGTAAAACCTATATTTCCTCTTGCTCCCTACTTTCCTAAGTTGCACGGGTCAACCACGCGCTCCGTGCAGCTCCCATTCCCTGTGGGAGAAAGTTCGTTGATTTTTCTGTGTAATACCTGCCTTTCCTCTTACTCCCTACTTTCCGAAGTTGCACGGGTCAACCACGCGCTCCGTGCAGTTCCCTCTCCCTGAGGGAGAGGGTTGGGGTGAGGGGGAAATAGAGATTGCTGAATAACGACAAAACACTATCGCACCTATAGCAAGTTTACCCATTCGGCAAAATGCTGCTCATAGCAATCGCAAAATTGTGATGGGCCTTCACGCCCTGCTCTTCGCTTGTTGCTTGTAGCGGTCAAAAATCACCGCGGCCAGCAGGATCACGCCGCGCACCACATACTGCGAGAACGGTGAGATATTCAGCAGGTTCATGGCGTTCTCTACCGTGCCCAGGATCAGGATCCCGGCAATAACATAGGAAATTTTGCCAATCCCCCCTTTGAGCGAAACGCCACCCAGCACGCAGGCGGAAATCACGATCAGCTCATAGCCGATGGAGGTCATCGGCTGGCCGCTGGTCATACGCGAAGCCAGAATGATGCCCGCAGCGGCAGATACCAGCCCGGAAAGCACAAAGATGATGATCTTGGTACGCACCACCGGCACCCCAGCCAGCCGAGCCGCCTCCTCGTTACCACCGATAGCCAGAGTATTACGGCCAAAGGTGGTTTTATTGAGCAGGAAACCAAACAGGATCAGGCAGCCAATGGTGATCCAAATCGGTGCAGGCAGCCCCCACCAGTTGGCATAGCCGAGCGCAAAGAAACGCTCGTCTTCGATCCCCACCGCTTTCCCATCGGAAATGATATAGGCCAGGCCGCGGAAGATCTGCATGGTGGCCAAGGTGGTGATCAGCGCGTTAATCTTCAGCCGGGCGATCACAAAACCATTGATCAGCCCAGAGAGCACGCCCAACAGCAAACCGGCAGCCACGCCGATCCACAAGCTCTCCGTCATGTTGATGACCACCGCCGCGGTGACACCCGCACAGGCGATAACCGACGCCACCGACAGGTCAAAATCGCCCGAGGCCAGGCAAAACAGCATGCCGCACGCCACCATACCAGACATGGAGATCGCCAGCCCCAGACCCTTCATATTGATAAAGCTGCCAAAATTCGGCACAAACACGACGCAGGCAACAAACAGCACGGCAAATACCACCAGCATGCCATAGCTGTCCCAGATACGCGCCAACCCAAGGCCGCCGCGGTTTTTCACAGAATTGGTTGTCATGCTCGACATCTCTTGCTCCTTCACAATCAGGCCATCGCCGCTGCAATATCGGGGGTACGTAACATCGCCAGGCTGAGGGCTTTTTCCTCAGTGGCCTCGCTATGGGTCAACTCGCCAGAGATTGCCCCTTCACGCATCACGATGATGCGATCTGCCAGCCCCAGCACTTCGGGCAAATCGCTGGAGGCGAACAGCACCGCAATGCCCTGCTGCGCCAGTTGATAAATCACGTGGTAGATTTCGTGTTTTGCGCCAACGTCAATGCCGCGTGTCGGCTCATCCAGCAGGATCACCTTCATCTCTTCCGACAACCAGCGGCCCAGGATCGCCTTCTGTTGGTTGCCACCGGAGAGGTTCATGATCAGCTGTTCGGCGCTGGGGGTTTTGATATTCAGCGCGCGGATATGGTGATCGGCATTGCTGGTTTCCCAGGCGTTATCGATCAGGCAGCCCGCCTTGATGCTTTTGCGGCGCGCGCTAATGTTGATATTGTCGCGTACCGAGTGCACAGGAATGATGCCGTCGGCCTTACGATCTTCCGGGCACAGCATCACGCCCGCACGGATAGCGTCGATCGGTGAACGAACATCGAGCCGCTTGCCATCCAGCATCAATTGGCCCGCAGTTACCCGCGTAGCGCCAAAAATTCCTTTCATCAATTCGCTACGCCCTGCGCCTACCAAGCCAAACAGGCCAACAATTTCTCCAGCGCGTACGTTAAGGCTGATAGGCGTTTTCACCCCGGTGGCCTGCAAATCGGTAAGCTGCAACCGCATTTCTCCCAGTTCGCGTGGCTGATAGCCATAGACATCACCGAGATCCCGCCCCACCATCGCTTGCACCAGCACTTCATTGTTCACCTGCTGCATATCGTCGAAGGTGCGTACATAGCGGCCATCCTTAAACACGGTAATGGCATCGCTCAGCGCAAAGATTTCCTCCATACGATGCGAGACATACAGGATCACTCGCCCTTCGGACCGCAACTCGCGGATCACCCGGAACAGTTGCTCAATTTCACGTGCCGACAGCGAACTGGTTGGCTCATCAAACGCAATCACTTTGGCGTTACGCGCCAGGGCCTTGGCAATCTCCACCATCTGCCACTGGCCAATCGACAGATACTTCAACGGGGTATCCGGATCGATGTCCAACCCGAGGTGTTCCAGCTGTAAGCGGGACTCATAACGCAGCAGTTTGCGATCCACCAGGCCATGTTTGGTCGGCAACTGGCCAAGGTAGATGTTCTCTGCCACGGTCATTTCCGGCACCAGGTGCAGTTCCTGGTAGATAATCGCCACCCCGGCGTTTAACGCGTCGGTAGTATTGGCAAACTGCACCGCTTGCCCCTGGAGATGGATCTCCCCTTTGCTTGGGGCGTAATTACCGCTGAGAATTTTCAGCAGCGTCGATTTCCCGGCGCCGTTTTCCCCCATCAGCGCGTGGATCTGTCCGGCCTGACAGTTGAAACTGATATCATCCAGCGCTTTGACGCCAGGGAAGCTTTTACCGATGCCTTTGAAAGCCAGATAGGGCGTGACGGCAGTCATAGTGCTTTCCTCAATGCTATGCGATAAATGGCCGCCCGCTTGATGCAGGCGGCTCGCCCCTTACATCAGACCTTTTTTCTGCAGTTCCACCTGGAAGTTGTCGCGGGTGATCAGCACCACGTCAGTCACTTCGGTGAATTTCTCTGGCTCCACGCCTTTCTCTACCCAGTCATGCAGCATCTGAATGCTCTTATAGCCATGAATATCCGGGCTTGGCAGCAGTGAACCGTAGAAGCCGGTAGCCTGTTTCTTGGAAAGCTCGCTTACCGCGTCAACGCCGTTGATACCAATGCCGATCACGTTAGGCGCTTTAAAGCCCTGGCCTTCGGTGGCTCGCACGCCGCCCAGCACGGTGTTGTCGTTCATCCCGACGATCAGCCAGTTTTTCACTTCCGGATGCTGCACCAGCATCGAGTTGGCGGCATCGAACGCCCCAGGGATATCGTTGGATTTGGTCGGTACCTTGTAGATCTGCTGCTCTGGGAAACCAGCGGTTTTCAATGCGTCCATCGAGCCACCGGTACGGCGGCGTGCAGTGTCCAGTTCATCGGAGGTGATCGCCATTACCCCCGTCTCTGCCACTTTCCAGCCACGCTTGTTCATCTCTTTCCACAGCTCTGCGCCTTGGCGTTCACCTATCTTGGTGGCCGCCATCATCACTAGCGGCACGCTCTCCATCGGTTTGCCTTTGGCGTTAACAAACTGGTCGTCAACCGCGATCACTTTCAGATCGTAGCTGCGCGCCTTGGCGACAATCGCCGAGCCGAGTTTCGGATCTGGGGTGCAGATGACAAACCCCTTGGCCCCGCTGGCTGCCAGGCTGTCGATGGCATTGAGGGTTTTCTCGCCGTCCGGCACGGCAATCTTGATCACTTCAAACCCCAGGTCTTTACCCGCCTTGTCGGCAAATTTCCATTCGGTCTGGAACCAGGGCTCTTCTGGCTGTTTAACCAAAAAACCCAGTTTCATGGTCTCTGCGACAGCTGAATGTGACATAACCGCCGTCAGACCAATCACTGCCAACGCCTTAGTGAATTTATGCATGGTACTCTCCGCTGTTTTGCTTTCATCGGCAGAAAAACCGGGCCACCGTGAAAACGTTATCATTATGAGATCCTGTCACGACAATGGCCTTATATCTCGCTTATTGCCGTAGACTCAGGTAAGACGCAAACAGTTTTAGCCGGTATTTGTTAGTTAAATGTAGAGCGCTATCACATCCCGAGATAACAGCAGATATGTGCATACATTTAGCAAATTTAACCAAGTGATAACTTTTGACCCCCATCACAAAATCACTGTAGCAAGCAGAAAAGTGCATACTTCCAGCCAATGATTCCTCACCTGCCTCCCCGTCCCGCTCCTATCGTTAACCTCAACCTAACAAGTAAGGAGTCCGCATCATGACGGCAGGTGCTATTGCCCTGGGATTAGACTTCGGCAGTGATTCAGTGCGGGTACTGGCTGTCGACTGTCAAAATGGTAACGAACTGGATACCGAGGTGGTCTACTACCCTCGCTGGCAGCGTGGTGACTTTTGTAACGCCGCGCAGAACCAGTTTCGCCACCATCCACTCGACTATATCGAAGCCATGGAACAGGCCGTCGTCGCCGTGGTGCAGCGCATGAGCCAGGAACAGCGGCAGGCCGTGGTCGGGATTGGGGTAGATTCCACCGGATCCACTCCCGCACCGATTGATGAACATGGCGACGTATTGGCGTTGCGGCCGGAGTTTGCCAGCAATCCCAACGCCATGTTTGTGCTGTGGAAAGACCACACCGCCATCGAGGAGGCGGAGGAGATTAACCAACTGTGCCGCCGTGGCGATTTTCCCGATTATTCGCGCTATATCGGCGGCGTTTACTCCTCTGAGTGGTTCTGGGCCAAGATCTTGCACGTTTCACGCCAGGATGAAGCGGTACGCCACGCCGCCGCCTCTTGGGTAGAACTGTGCGATTGGGTGCCGGCGCTGCTTTCTGGCACTACCGCACCGGATCGGTTAAAGCGCGGCCGTTGCAGCGTTGGGCATAAAACGTTATGGCATCCGGACTGGGATGGTTTACCACCTAAAGCCTTCTTTGCGGCCTTGGATCCGTTGCTGGTGGAAGATCTGCCCTATCCGCTGTTTACCGGTTCTTACACTGCCGATCTTCCGGTAGGGACTCTGAGCAAAGAGTGGGCCACACGGCTTGGGTTGTCAGAAAGCGTGGTGCTGTCAGGTGGTGCGTTTGACTGTCACATGGGGGCCGTCGGAGCCGGTGCGCAGCCTTATACGCTGGTGAAGGTGATTGGCACGTCGACCTGCGACATTCTGATCGCCGATCGTGAGCGCGTGGGCGATCGTGCCATTAGCGGCATCTGTGGCCAGGTGGACGGCAGCGTAGTGCCGCAAACCATCGGGATGGAGGCCGGGCAATCCGCTTTTGGCGATATGTACGCCTGGTTCAGCCGCCTGCTGAGCTGGCCACTGCGTGAAGCAGCCAAGACGCAACCGCAACTCCAGACACAGCTGCAACAAATCGAGCATGACATGCTGGCCGCCCTGACCGCCGCCTGGGCCAAAAACCCGTCGCTTGACCATCTACCCGTGGTATTGGACTGGTTCAATGGCCGCCGCACCCCCTACGCCAACCAGCGCCTGAAAGGAGTGATCACCGATCTCAACCTCGGCACCGATGCGCCCACGCTGTTTGGTGGCTTTATCGCCGCAACGGCTTTTGGCGCTCGTGCCATCATGGAGTGCTTCGAACAGCAGGACATTCCCGTCGATAACGTGCTGGCTTTGGGCGGGATTGCCCGCAAGTCACCGGTGATTATGCAGGTTTGTGCCGATGTGATGGATCGTCCGCTACAGATCGTCGCCTCCGACCAATGCTGTGCACTGGGTGCGGCCATTTTCGCCGCAGTGGCCGCCGGGCACTTCAGCGACGTTCCGCAAGCTCAGCAGCATATGGCTTGCAGTATTGAACGTACTTTGCAGCCCGATCCGGCAAACGTCGCGCGCTACCAACAGCTTTATGAACGCTATCAACAGTGGTGCCAAGCCGCAGAGCCGCGCTTTGCCGCAACCACCAAAAATTAATACGCCGGGCAGACCCCCTTGGCTCAATAAAACCTCTAGATCCAGGAGTTTTTGATGAACATCTTTAAGCAACGTGAAGTGTGGTTCGTGATCGGTAGCCAGCATCTCTATGGGCCCAAAACCCTGCAACAGGTGATGGAAAATGCCGAGCAGGTCGTGAACAGCCTGAACCGCGACGCGGGTTTACCTGTGAAGATGGTGCTGAAACCGCTGGTCACCACGCCGGACGAAATCACCACCGTCTGTCGTGATGCCAACTATCACCAGGACTGTGTCGGCATCATCACCTGGCTGCACACCTTCTCACCGGCAAAAATGTGGATTGCCGGCCTGTCGATCCTCGATAAGCCGCTGCTCCAGTTCCATACCCAATTTAATGCCGAGGTTCCCTGGGACAGCATGGATATGGACTTTATGAACCTGAACCAGACCGCCCACGGTGGCCGTGAGTTCGGGTTTATCGGTGCTCGTATGCGCCAGCAGCACAGCGTGATCGCAGGCCACTGGCAAGACAAAAATGCCCAGGAACGTATCGCTCAATGGATGCGTGTTGCCTGTGCCAAACAGGAAAGCCAGCAGCTGAAAGTGGCGCGTTTTGGTGACAACATGCGCCAGGTCGCCGTGACCGATGGCGATAAAGTGGCCGCGCAGATCCAGTTTGGCTACTCCGTGGATGCTTACGGCATCGGCGATTTGGTCAGCGTAATCGATGAAGTGAGCAAGGGCGATATCGATACCCTGGTCGAGGAGTACGAAGCCAGCTATGAGCTGAGCGACGTAGCAAAAGTTAACGGGGCCAAACGGCAGAACCTGATCGATGCCGCGGCTATCGAACTGGGTATGAAACGTTTTCTCGAACAGGGCAAGTTCCACGCCTTCACCACCAACTTTGAAACGCTGCACGGCATGAAGCAGTTGCCAGGTTTAGCGGTGCAGCGCCTGATGCAACAAGGCTACGGCTTTGCCGGTGAGGGCGACTGGAAAACCGCGGCCCTGCTGCGCATTATGAAAGTGATGGGCAGCGGCTTAAACGGCGGCACCTCGTTTATGGAGGATTACACCTACAACTTCCAGCCGGGCAACGATCTGGTGGTGGGTTCCCATATGCTGGAAGTCTGCCCTTCCATTGCCAAAGAACAGAAGCCACTGCTTGATATTCAATATCTTGGCATCGGTGGCAAGGCCGACCCGGCCCGCCTGATCTTCTCTACCCCGGCAGGCCCGGCGGTGAATGCCAGCCTGATCGATATGGGCGATCGTTTCCGCCTTCTGGTCAATCAGGTTGATACCATTGAGCAGCCTAAACCGTTACCTAAACTGCCGGTGGCGCGGGCGATCTGGCGTGCTCAACCTTCCCTGGCTACGGCGGCGGAAGCCTGGATCCTGGCAGGTGGCGCACACCACACGGTGTTCTCGCAGTCACTGAACGCAGACTACCTGCGTCTGTATGCCGAAATGCACAACATCGAATTCCTGCTGATCGATAACGACACCACCCTGCCAGCGTTCAAGAACGAAATCCGCTGGAATGAAACCTACTACCAAATCAACCGTCGCTAAACGCGCCCGCAAAAACTGCAACCGGTTTCAGAAACCGGTTGCAAACTCATTTCAACTCGACCTAAACTAGACTCAATATTTAACGTATAGAGAGAATAGTTATGTCTGCTTTCCCGAAAGAGTTCCTCTGGGGCGCGGCTAGCGCGGCGTATCAGGTTGAAGGCGCACACGATGCCGACGGCAAAGGCCCATCCATCTGGGATACCTTCTCCCACCTGCCAGGTACCACTTACCAAGGCACTAACGGCGATGTTGCCGTCGATCACTATCACCGCTTCCGTGAGGACGTGGCGCTGATGGCCGAAATGGGGATGCAGAGCTACCGCTTCTCTATCTCCTGGCCGCGCCTGCTGCCACAGGGCCGGGGCACCATCAATGAGGCCGGGGTCAAATTCTACAGCGATCTGATCGATGCCCTGTTGGAACACAACATTGAGCCAATGATCACCTTGTACCACTGGGATCTGCCGCAGGCATTGCAAGATGAAGGCGGTTGGGAGGCACGCAGCACTGCGGAGGCTTTTGAAGAGTATGCCCGCCTGTGTTACCAGCGTTACGGCGATCGTGTCAAACTGTGGTCTACCTTCAATGAAACCGTGTGCTTTATCGGCTTCGGTTACATCACCGGCGGCCACCCACCAGGCGTACAGAGCCCGGCGCGTGCGATCCAGGCCTGCCACCACGTCTTTGTGGCCCACGCCAAAGCGGTGGCCGCATTCCGCACCAGCGGCATTGCCGGCCAAATCGGCTTCGTCAACGTGTTGCAAACCCATACCCCGCTCAGCCAATCTGCGGAAGACCTGGCGGCCTATCAGTTGGCCGAAGGGATCTTTACCCACTGGCTGTACGATCCGGTACTGAAAGGGGAATATCCGGCTGAACTGCTGGCGCAGACTCAGGCACTGTGGGGCGTGCCACAATTCGCACCTGGTGATGAGCAACTGCTGCGCGACAATATCTGTGACTTTATTGGCCTGAACTATTACAAACGTGAAACCATCGCGGCCAATAATCAAGAGTCACATCTGACCATCAACACCACCGGTGAGAAAGGCAGCGGCCACCAGCAGGGTAATGAATTCGGCTTTAAGGGGCTATTCAAGTTCGTCCGCAACCCGAATGGCGTGTATACCGATTGGGACTGGGAGATTTATCCGCAGGGCCTCACCGAAGGCATCATGAATATCAAGGCACGTTACGGCGATATCCCTATCTACATCACCGAGAACGGTCTGGGAGCCAAAGATCCGATTATCGACGGTGAGGTGGTGGATGACGATCGCATCGACTATCTGCGCCAGCACATTGGTGCCATTGAAGACGCCATCAAACAGGGGGCCGACGTACGCGGCTACTACCCATGGTCGTTTATCGATCTGCTGAGCTGGCTCAACGGCTTCCAGAAGCAGTACGGCTTTATCTACGTTGACCACAACAAAGATCTGGCACGCCAGCGTAAGAAGAGCTTCTTCTGGTACCAGAAGCTGATCGCCAGCAACGGTGCGGAACGTTAACAGCCGCTAAGTGGGCGCAGCATGCAGCGCCCCTACAATAAGAACCGGCTGAGGTTTGTAAGCCATGTCATGCCAGTCAGTGCAATCTGACTGGCATTTTGCCGTTGGTACCGCCTTATCCTCGCGCATTGGCACATATTTGAGTAAGCTATGCCGCTAACTTCGTTGGAATACCACTCAGGATCTCGTATGACCCAAGCTGAATATTCGCGCATCGGCGGTTGGCTGCTAGCCCCGATGGCCTATCTGATCGTTACCCTGCTCAGTGCCAGCCTTATGTTGGCTCTGTACGGTATGGCCATTTTTATGCCGGAATCACGCGAGTATCTGAGCACCAATGCTCACGCCTTCTCCACGCAGTGGTATCTATCGGTGATCACTACGCTGGTGATGTGGTGCTTTACGCTGTACCTGCTGTGGCTGTTCTGCCAGCGTTCACAACGTTTTCCAAAGCTGTTCCTGGTCTGGCTGCTGATCACCGTGCTATTGGCAATCAAGGCGTTCGCCTTTGCCCCCGTGCCCGATGAACTTGCCGTGCGTAGCCTGCTATGGCCGTTGGTGATGGCCGCCCTGCTGGTGCCCTATTTTAAGCGCTCCCAACGCGTGAAAGGCACCTTCACCGAGAAGTAACCACGGCAAGGCACGATTTGATCGCACTGCTGTGTAAATTTTCAACAAAACAGGCAAAAAAGCGCAATACCCTTGCGATTAGTATGTTGTCGTTACGCCGCCGATTACCGATAATAGGCGGCTTTTATTTTTTTAGGCATTGCAATGACCGAATACCTGCTCTTGTTTGTTGGCACCGTACTGGTGAACAACTTTGTCCTGGTGAAATTCCTGGGCCTGTGCCCCTTTATGGGCGTTTCCAAGAAACTGGAAAGTGCCATCGGCATGGGCATGGCGACCACATTCGTGATGACGCTGGCCTCGGTCTGCGCCTGGCTAATTAACAGCTTTATCCTGATCCCGTTGGATCTGGTTTATCTGCGCACGCTGTCCTTTATTCTGGTGATCGCCGTCGTGGTGCAATTCACCGAAATGGTGGTGCGTAAAACCAGCCCGGCGCTGTATCGCCTGTTGGGGATTTTCCTGCCGTTGATCACCACCAACTGCGCCGTGTTAGGCGTGGCGTTGCTCAACGTCAACCTTGGCTACAACTTCCTGCAGTCTGCGGTTTATGGCTTTAGTGCCGCCGCAGGCTTCTCATTGGTGATGGTGCTGTTTGCCGCCATCCGTGAACGCCTGGCGGTAGCCGATGTGCCCGCGCCGTTTCGCGGTTCCTCCATCGCCTTGATCACCGCTGGCCTGATGTCTCTGGCCTTTATGGGCTTTACCGGGCTGGTGAGATTCTAATGACTGCGTTGTGGATTGCGGTGGCGGCATTAAGCGCTCTGGGGCTGCTGTTTGGCCTGGTGCTGGGCTTTGCCGCGCGCCGCTTTGAAGTCGAAGAAGATCCGGTTGCCGAACAGATCGACGAAATTCTGCCGCAGAGCCAATGTGGCCAGTGCGGTTATCCTGGCTGCCGCCCCTATGCCGAAGCGGTTGCCAATGGCGAGATGATCAACAAATGCGCCCCGGGTGGCGAGCAGGTGATGCTCAAGCTGGCCGAGTTACTCAACGTCGAGCCACAACCGCTGGACGGCGGTGCCGCCGTGGCCGAACCGGTACGTAAGGTCGCCTTTATTGACGAAGCCAACTGCATCGGCTGCACCAAGTGCATTCAGGCCTGCCCGGTCGACGCCATCGTGGGTGCCACCCGCGCCATGCACACGGTCATTACCGATCTCTGTACAGGCTGTGATCTGTGCGTTGCGCCCTGCCCAACCGACTGTATTGAAATGAAACCGGTCGCCACCACGACCGCCAGCTGGAAGTGGGATATGCAAACCATTCCGGTGCAAGTGATCCCCGTGGAGCAACATGTTTAATCTGTTCGCCGCTTTGAAAAAAGATCGGATTTGGGATTTTGACGGTGGCATTCATCCACCCGAAATGAAGACCCAGTCCAGCGGTGTGCCACTGCGCGTGGCTCCCCTACCCGACATTTTTATCGTCCCCTTGCAACAGCATCTCGGGCCAGAGGGTGAGCTGTGCGTCAAAGCCGGTGACCGCGTACTGAAAGGCCAACCGCTGACCTTTGGCCGTGGCCGCACCTTGCCGGTACATGCGCCAACCTCGGGCACCATCCGCGCCATTGAACCTCACGTTACCGCCCACCCTTCAGGGCTGGCGGAACTGTGCGTGATTATTGATCCAGACGGTGAAGATCGCTGGTGCGAACTGACGCCGGTCGCCGATTATCGCCAACTGGACGCGGCAGAGCTGATCCAACGTATTCATCAGGCCGGGATTGCCGGTCTGGGGGGCGCAGGTTTCCCAACGGCCAGTAAGCTGCAAGGCGGCCGTGAAGAGGTGGAAACCCTGATCCTCAACGCTGCCGAATGCGAGCCCTATATCACCGCCGACGACCGGCTGATGCAGGAACAGGCCGCTCAGATTATCGAAGGCACCCAGATCCTGCGCCACCTGCTACAACCCAAGGTGACGCTGATCGGCATCGAAGATAACAAGCCGGAAGCCATCGCCGCTCTGAAAGCCGCTTTGCGCGGGCAGGATGGGATCGCCCTGCGGGTGGTTCCCACCAAATACCCTTCCGGCGGTGCCAAGCAGTTAACCAAAATTCTGACGGGTAAAGAAGTGCCTCACGGCAAGCGTTCGTCCACCATCGGCGTGCTGATGCAAAACGTGGGCACCGCCTTTGCCATCAAGCGGGCGATTGTCGATGGCGAACCGTTGATTGAGCGCGTCGTCACCTTAACCGGTGATGCCATGAGCCAACCGGGCAACGTCTGGGCGCGCCTCGGCACGCCGGTGCAACACCTGCTGGCCTTTGGCGGCTATCAACCACAATCCCCGCAGATGGTGATAATGGGCGGCCCGCTGATGGGCTTTACGTTGCCAACGTTAGACGTGCCGATCGTCAAAATCAGCAACTGCTTGTTGGCCCCGACGGTTGACGAAATGGCCGTACAAGAGCCAGAGCAGTCATGTATCCGCTGTGGGCTATGCGTTGATGCCTGCCCTGCCGGGCTGTTGCCACAGCAGCTTTACTGGTTCAGCCGTGGCGAAGAGCACGAGAAGGCGCGTAAGCACAATCTGTTCGACTGTATCGAATGTGGTGCCTGTGCCTACGTCTGCCCCAGCAATATTCCGCTGGTGCAATATTATCGCCAAGAGAAGGCCGAGATTAACGCGTTGGATCAGGAAGCGGCACGTACCGCCGAAGCCAAAGCACGTTATGAAGCCAAGCTGGCCCGCTTAGAGCGTGAGAAATTGGCACGTGAAGAGCGTCATAAAAAGGCCGCGGTGAAACTGACCGACAGCGATCAGGATGCCGTACAGGCGGCGCTGGCTCGCGTGCGCAGTAAAAACAGTGAGGCTGCTGGCATTGCTATCAGCGGCCAGGAGCCGGATAACAGCGCTGCCATTGCTGCCCGCGAAGCGCGTAAAGCACAGGCTAGAGAGCGCAAGCTCGAGCAAGCTAGTGAAATGCCTGCGGCGGCAGCGGTGCAAGAGGAAGACCCACGTAAAGCGGCCGTGGCTGCAGCATTGGCACGAGTCAAAGCCAAGAAAGAGGCACAGGCACAAGACGCTGAAAGCGTGGCGGAAACTGTAGCTTCAGAGGATCCGCGTAAGGCTGCGGTAGCGGCGGCATTAGCCCGCGTGAAGGCGAAAAAGGCTGCGCAGCAGGCTGAGCTTTCTCAACCACCAGTTGACGAGGAACCCATCCCTACGGCTGAATCGGAGGATCCACGCAAGGCCGCTGTTGCCGCCGCGCTGGCCCGAGTCAAAGCCAAAAAGGCGGCGCAGCAGGCTGAGCTTTCTCAACCACCAGTTGACGAGGAACCCATCCCTACGGCTGAACCGGAGGATCCACGCAAGGCCGCTGTTGCCGCCGCGCTGGCCCGAGTCAAGGCAAAAAAGGCCGCACAGCAAGCTGAGCTTTCTCAACCGCAAGTTGACGAGGAACCCATCCCTACGGCTGAACCGGAAGATCCGCGCAAGGCCGCCGTTGCTGCTGCACTGGCACGAGTCAAGGCAAAAAAGGCCGCTCAGCAACTGGCGATGGTAGATAAAGAGTAAGCGGTATGGGGTCTTGCTGAATGCAAGACCCCACTTAATCGATAGAAATCAGGTAGGTGTAATTGACATCGATCTGCCGCAGTTTCGCATCCTGGTTCCACGCCTTAGCTTCGATCACCTCCATCTCTACGCTTCCGCGTACTTCATTACGCAGCCCTGGCATCACATGCGAGATCAGGTAAAAGATAAATTTCACGCACTCTTTGGCCGTCCCCTGATGGGTAATAGCGATATACTCACGCGCTGGCAAGCGAATATCTTCAATCTTGTGACCAGAAAGGATGTCCTTCTTGAATTCCGGCTCCACCGCCATGGTATGCGTGACTGAACACTCGCCTTCGCCGCGCTCATTGTCAGAATGGATGCTGTAAACCTTGTGGCACTCCATATTCAGCCCTTTGAAGAAGTCATTAAAGATTTCCCCCTTCATGGCGATACAGGAAGAAATGGCCATCTCTTGGGCAGTATCAAATTCCATCTCACGCGTAAAACCGACCAGGTGCGTATCCGGCAACGTCAACCGTTGAATCTCCGGATAAAAACCGGCCTCATATACGGCTTCGAAGTCGAAGCGCGGCATCAGGCTCTTCACGTCCCATTTATCCATGGTACGGTAGCGGTTTGGCGTAATGCCAAAACGTTGCTTAAACATCCGGGTAAAGGTTTGCTGTGAATCAAAGCCCAATTCATCGGAGATATCGATAATCGTACGGTTGCTGATGCGCAGCGCGACCGCCGCGCGGGTAAGAATGCGTGAGCGAATATAGGTGGCGAGCTGGATACCGGTGATACGCTTGAACTTACGCTGCAGGTGCCACTTGGAGTAGCCGGAGATACGCGCAACTTCATCCAGATTGGGCCGCGTCTCAAGATGAATTTCGACCCATTCAATCAGCTCTTCAATAAATAAAATATCTTCATTAGTCATTATTAGATGTTCGCTACTTCAAAAATGCTCAGGATAGTAACCTGCGTTAATTATATGAAAGTTGTTATTCCGTGCGCAAAGCAGTCCAAAAATAGCAGCTCGATCATCAGTATGACAACCCATACTGCACGTTTTACATCCAGCCTGGCTTTTTCTCACCGCAAAAGCTGAATATCCTTATGATTAGCACGTATTACCCGGCATATGATTGAGGTAGAATGCAGCGCTGTAATTTCCCCCGGTGCCCGCACCGTGAATGCACTGATTAACATGGCAAAGAAATGGTAGTTATTCTATGAAGTTCAGGCCGGTACAACAGGCAGCCCCCAAGGGCTTACACATCGCCAGCTCTCCGTTTACCCATAACCAGCAAAGCACCAGCCGCATCATGCTTTGGGTTATGCTGGCCTGCATTCCCGGCATGGCCGCACAGGTGTGGTTCTTTGGCTATGGCAACCTTATTCAGACCGCGCTGGCCATGGTGACCGCCCTCGGGGCCGAGGCCGCCATTCTTGCGCTACGTAAACAGCCAGTCAAGACACGGCTGGCAGATAATTCCGCCTTGCTCACTGCGCTGTTGCTGGGCATTAGCCTGCCACCGCTGGCTCCCTGGTGGATGATCGTTATCGGCACCTTCTTCGCCATTGTGATCGCCAAACAGCTATACGGCGGACTGGGGCAAAACCCTTTCAACCCGGCCATGGTGGGTTACGTGGTGCTGCTAATCTCCTTCCCGGTACAGATGACCAGTTGGTTACCGCCGGAAGAGCTGCGCGCAACCGCCCTGACCCTGCCGGATACCCTGCTAGCTATTTTCAGTGGCCACACCGCCCAGGGAGCCACTCTGCACGAATTGCAGATGGGCGTTGATGGCATCAGCCAAGCGACGCCATTAGACGGTTTTAAAACCGGCCTACGCAGCGGCCACTCGGTCGAACAGGTACTCCAGCAACCGCTGTTCGGCGGCACCCTGGCCGGTATCGGCTGGCAGTGGATTAACCTGGGCTTCCTGCTCGGCGGCCTGTTTATGCTGGGTCGTAAGCTGATCCACTGGCAAATCCCGTTCAGCATGTTGGCCGTCATTGCCCTGTGCTCAGGATTAGCCTGGACGTTAGATCCGGCCCATCAGGCTTCCCCACTGATCCACCTGTTTTCCGGGGCCACTATGCTCGGGGCTTTCTTTATAGCCACCGACCCGGTCAGTGCCTCTACCACGCCCAAAGGTCGGCTGATATACGGCGGCCTGGTTGGCTTGCTGGTCTGGCTGATCCGCGTGTATGGCGGTTATCCCGACGGGGTAGCCTTTGCCGTACTGCTGGCCAACATTACCGTACCGTTGATCGATCACTACACGCAGCCACGCGTGTATGGCCACCGTTGAGGAGTCATTATGCTTAATTCCATGAGAAAGCATGGCACCACACTGGCCGTGTTTGCCGCTGTCACCACCGGCCTGACCGCCGTAGTGTATCAGTTAACCAAAACCACCATTGCCCACCAGGCGGCGTTGCAACAAAAAGCGCTGCTGGACCAGGTCGTCCCGCCGGAACATTATGACAACGATATGCAGAGCGAATGCCTGCTGGTCAGCGATCCGGCGTTAGGCAACGGCGCGCCGCACCATCTGTATCTGGCCCGCAAAAATGGTCAACTGGTGGCAGCCGCGTTGGAAACGACCGCGCCAGACGGTTATTCTGGGGCGATCCAACTGCTGGTCGGGGCCGATTTTAACGGCACGGTATTGGGAACCCGCGTGATAGAACATCACGAAACGCCTGGGCTGGGCGACAAAATCGAATTACGTATCACCGACTGGATCACCTTCTTCAGCGGTCAAAAGATCGACGGCCCGGATGATAAACGTTGGGCAGTGAAGAAAGACGGCGGCATGTTTGATCAGTTCACTGGGGCCACCATCACCCCGCGAGCAGTGGTCAACGCCGTGCGTCGTACAGCGTTGTTTATGGAGACGCTGCCACCTAAACTGGATACCTTGCCTGCCTGCGGAGCCAGCGAATGAGTGAAGCCAAAGAGTTAATCGTACAGGGGTTGTGGAAAAACAACTCTGCGTTAGTGCAATTATTGGGGCTGTGCCCGCTGCTGGCGGTAACGTCAACTGCCACCAACGCCTTGGGGCTTGGGCTGGCCACCACGCTGGTGCTGACCATTACCAACGGTTCTATTTCCGCCCTGCGCCGTTGGATCCCGAGTGAGGTCCGAATTCCGATTTATGTGATGATCATTGCTGCCGCGGTGAGTATCGTGCAAATGCTGATCAACGCCTACGCTTTCGGCCTGTATCAGTCGTTGGGGATTTTTATCCCGCTGATTGTCACCAACTGCATCGTGGTCGGCCGGGCTGAAGCAGTCGCGGCGCGAAAACCGGTAGGACTGGCATTGATCGACGGTATGGCCATCGGCCTTGGTGCCACCAGTGCCATGTTTGTGCTGGGCTCGCTACGCGAGCTGATTGGTAACGGTACGCTATTTGATGGCGCTGACCTGCTGCTGGGCAGTTGGGCCAAGGTGTTGCGCATTGAGATTGTCCATTTCGACACCCCTTTCCTGCTGGCCATGCTGCCACCGGGTGCCTTCATCGGTCTGGGCTTGATGCTGGCAACCAAATATCTGATTGACGAAAAAATGAAGGCGCGTAAAGCCAAGGCCTTGGCAGTTGAACCTAATATGGAACAGGGACACGTAGAGAAAGCGCTATGAATAAAGAGAAACGCCTGGAGATCCTGACCCGCTTGCGGGATAACGACCCGCATCCGACCACCGAGCTGGTGTATACCACCCCTTTTGAGCTGTTGATTTCCGTGCTGCTCTCCGCTCAGGCAACCGACGTCAGCGTTAACAAGGCCACGGCCAAGCTCTACCCGGTTGCCAACACGCCAGCGGCCTTGCTGGCGTTAGGGGTAGACGGCGTCAAGGAGTACATCAAAACCATCGGCCTGTTTAACAGCAAAGCCGAGAACGTGATTAAAACCTGCCGTATCCTACTGGAAAAGCATGAGGGTGAAGTGCCGGAAGATCGCGCTGCACTCGAAGCCCTGCCCGGCGTGGGGCGCAAAACGGCCAATGTGGTGTTGAACACGGCCTTCGGTTGGCCAACCATTGCTGTTGATACCCATATCTTCCGCGTCTGTAACCGCACCCACTTCGCCCCTGGGAAAAACGTGGAGCAGGTAGAGGAAAAGCTGCTGAAAGTGGTTCCCGCCGAGTTTAAAGTCGACTGCCATCACTGGTTTATCCTGCATGGCCGCTATACCTGTATCGCCCGTAAACCGCGCTGCGGTTCATGCATTATCGAAGACCTATGCGAGTTTAAAGAGAAGGTCTATCCGCTTGATTGAGAGTACCGGACACGGCGATCCGTGTCCGCGACTCTTCCCTCCGGTTTTTTATCAAAAATGTGACGTCGAGCAGCATTAACCTTGGTGGAACCCGGGATTACCCTACAAACTCGCTGTTTCAGATATTTTCAACCGTAAAATTAGTCAAAAATTGTGGTTAACCTCACGTCTTGACGATCACATCTCATTTACAAACCTCACTATCGATCTGTTCATTTTCAGATATTTTGCATAACCCAATTTATGCACAACAAACCAAGGCCTAATCAATCATGAGCATTGATATGGACTGGATATGAATTAAATAGCAGAACATATAACTAAATTAATTCAGGGTAGCTTTTAATCAAAACAAAAACTCGGCAAATTTAAAAATGGCAAACGTTAATACTGCATAACATTTGCAACATAGTTGCATAGCGTTGCCTATGTTATATGTAACAGAACATGTCAAAAAGCTTGCCACGTTGACAAAGATAGTGAACATTAACCGCCGGCATTCATCCTATAACAATGCAGAAGGGTGCAGCCCTGCATCACATTCTGCTATTTCCCGTCCTGACAATACGGGTAGTGAAAAAACCAGAGGTACCAGTGTCAACTGCAAACAACAATTCTTCGGAAAACATTAGCCTTAACGCGTTTAAGCAACCTAAGGCCTTCTACCTGATCTTCTCGATTGAACTCTGGGAACGTTTCGGCTACTACGGTCTGCAAGGCATCATGGCGGTCTATCTGGTCAAGATGCTTGGCCTGAGTGAAGCCGACTCGATTACGCTGTTCTCCTCATTCAGCGCGCTGGTGTACGGTTTCGTGGCCATTGGTGGCTGGTTGGGGGATAAAGTTCTTGGCTCCAAGCGGGTGATCGTATTGGGGGCCATTGTGCTGGCCGCCGGCTACGCCATGGTGGCCTATTCTGGTCATGATATCTTCTGGGTTTATCTGGGGATGGCCACCATCGCCGTGGGTAGCGGTCTGTTTAAAGCCAACCCTTCTTCCCTGCTGTCTACCTGCTATGAGAAAGACGATCCGCGTTTGGACGGTGCATTTACCATGTACTATATGTCCGTCAACATCGGATCATTCTTCTCCATGCTGGCAACCCCATGGCTAGCAGCCAAATATGGCTGGAGCGTCGCCTTCTCACTGAGCGTGGTGGGGATGCTGATCACCCTGGTCAACTTCATGATGTGCCACGGCTGGGTTAAGCAATACGGTTCAAAACCTGACTTTAAGCCCCTGCAGGTCAAAAAACTGCTGATGGTGATCGTTGGTGTTGTGGCGTTGATCGCCATTTCCAGCTGGTTACTGCACAACCAGATTATCGCACGCTGGGCACTGGCTATCATCTCTGTGGGTATCGTCATCGTGTTCGCCAAGGAAACCTTCGCCTTACACGGCGCTGCTCGTCGTAAAATGATCGTGGCCTTCCTGCTGATGCTCGAAGCGGTGGTGTTCTTCGTGTTGTACAGCCAGATGCCAACCTCACTGAACTTCTTTGCTATCCACAACGTTGAGCACAATATTCTGGGGATCGCTTTTGAACCAGAGCAGTATCAGGCACTGAACCCGTTCTGGATCATGATGGCCAGCCCTATTCTCGCCGCGCTGTATAACAAGATGGGCGATCGTCTGCCAATGCCGCACAAGTTTGCCTTCGGCATGATCTTGTGTTCCGGTGCATTCCTGGTGCTGCCGTGGGGCGCAAGCTTCGCCAACGACCAAGGCATCGTGTCCGTTAACTGGCTAATCTTGAGCTATGCGCTGCAGAGTATCGGTGAGTTGATGATCTCTGGTCTGGGTCTGGCCATGGTCGCCCAGTTGGTACCACAGCGCCTGATGGGCTTTATCATGGGCTCATGGTTCCTGACCACCGCCGCCGCCGCGTTGATCGCCGGTAAGGTAGCGGGTCTGACTGCCGTCCCAAGCGACATTAACGATGCGCATGCTTCTTTGGCTATCTATAGCCACGTGTTTATGCAGATTGGTATCGCCACGGCAGTGATCGCCGTGCTGATGATGCTGACCGCACCGAAGCTGTATCGCATGACGCTGGATACCGCAGAAGATACGGCAGCAAAAGCGAAAGCTGCTGCTCTCTAATCTCTGCTGTAACCTGACCTCAAAAACGCCGGAGCCTAGCTTCGGCGTTTTTTATGATGCACAGAAAAATTGCGAAACGCTTCGTTATCTGAACAATCGCGTGCATTCAACAGCGAGGGTATTAAGTAGACTGCAGGTGGGTGCTCTGGATCTTTCCGTCTGGAGCATTTGGTAAAGGATGGAAAGAGAAAAGCCCCGGACCGATTTACATCAATCCGAGGCCGATCTCACTCCCTAACGAGGTGAGATTATCCTCTAAAATTCCCGAAATCAAGGGACAAGGAGGTTAAGAATGCCGCAAAAACTGCTGGTTTTATGCCTGATCGTTATCTGTGTGACGCTGATCGCAGTCATCTGGATAACACGTGATTCGCTGTGTCAATTACGCGTCAGGCAAGGAACAACGGAAATTGCCGCCATTCTGTCTTGCCTGAAACAGCGGTAAGGCGATCCCACGGATGGGGTTCGCCCCATCCGTAACTTGCTGGGAGGCGATCCGCGAGCACCCTTTTAGCACGTCAAAATTCACTGCTGCGATTAAATCCGGTTTAAACCAGGGGGTAATGGATCAAGTCGTGAATACGTACCGGCTCTGCGCTGGCATTATGATACGCATGTGGGCAATCCGCCTGGAAACGCATGGCTTCGCCGCTGGCAAGGCTATGCCACTCACCGTTAATCGCCAGTTCAAGTTGGCCACTGATGACAATGACATGTTCAATCACGCCCGGCTCATGAGCCGAGGATTCACTGAGCGCACCAGGGGCTAAATCGATGACAAACATATCAAAACCCAGTTGGTGGTCGAACGGGAAAAGCGGCACCACACGCATGTCGGCATTGTCTTGATTGAAGATTGGCAACTCGCCATAACGATGCAACATAGCCGCCGGCTGCAACGGCGCCGTTTCCAGAAAGGCAGAGAAAGCCACGTTAAACCCGGTAGCAATTTTCCATAAGGTCGCCACCGTTGGGCTGGACTCACCCCGTTCGATCTGCCCCAGCATCGCCTTGCTGACGCCGGTATTTTCGGCAGCCTGATTAAGGCTCCAACCGCGTTGCGTACGTAATGACTTCAGCGTTTGCGCCAAATGGCTGGCAAGATCCTGCATAGCTATTCTCCTGAAAAACCTGCGGCGATTATAGCCCCTTGTGCGTTATAACGCACGATGCTATGCTCCGTCAATTCGACCGTTATAACGCACACTACTAGGAGCGGTTATGCGTCCTGCACTCTCATTACGTGATATCTCCTTTTCTGCCATCGTTGCCGGTTTTGTCGCCGTGCTGGTAGGCTATACCAGTTCTGCAGCGATTATCTTCCAGGCCGCTGCTGCTGCGGGGGCAAGCCCGATACAAATTGGCGGCTGGTTGAGCATGCTTGGTCTAGGCATGGGTATCACTTCGTTGGGGCTCTCGCTCTATTACCGTACGCCAATCCTCACCGCCTGGTCGACGCCTGGTGCCGCGTTGCTGGTCACCAGCTTGCCCGGTACCCCGCTCAATGAGGCCATCGGGGTATTTATTTTCGCCAGTGGGCTAATCCTGCTGTGTGGTGTCACCGGCCTGTTTGCCAGGTTGATGAATCATATCCCGCAGGCCATATCGGCAGCGATGCTGGCCGGAATATTGCTCCGCTTCGGGTTGGACGCCTTTGCTTCCTTGCAGATCAACTTTTCTCTCAGCGCCGGTATGTGCCTGGTGTATCTGTTCACTCGCCGCTATCTGCCGCGTTACGGGATCGTTCTGACGTTGCTGGCCGGGCTGATCATCGCAGCGTTACAGGGTAACATTCATTTCACCCAACAAACGCTGTCCTTCGCCAAGCCGGAATTTATCGCTCCGCACTTCACGCTGTCGACGCTGCTGGGCATAGGTATTCCTTTCTTTGTCGTGACGATGGCCTCGCAGAACGCGCCTGGCATCGCCACTCTCAAGGCTGGCGGGTATGACGTCCCCACTTCACCATTAATCAGTTGGACTGCCCTGACGGCTTTGGTGCTGGCCCCCTTTGGCGGCTTTACGGTGTGTATTGCGGCCATCACCGCCGCCATCTGTATGGGGCCGGATGTTCATCCCGATCCCAAGCGCCGTTATATGGCCGCCGTGGCCGCCGGTGGTTTTTATCTGTTAGCTGGGGTGTTCGGGGGTACCATTGGCATGCTGTTCAGCGCCCTGCCGGTAACCTTGATCCATACCATCGCCGGGCTGGCGTTATTAGGCACCATTGCAGGTAGTTTGCAACGCGCGTTCCAGGATGATAAACAGCGGGACGCCGCGGTGATCACCTTTCTGATCACCGCTTCCGGGCTGACGTTGTTAAACGTGGGGGCTGCGTTCTGGGGGCTGATTGGCGGTGTACTGGCATACGCTATCTTCTCATTACCACGGCGCAAAATGCCTTGAATCCCGCTATTGGCTCTCAACGATTGGCAGGATAAATCCGCTATCACCCTGCGGCAGCGCGATACCCAAGGCACGCGCTGCCAGTTCTGCTACGCGAAAATCGATATCCGCTTGCTCACCATCTTCCAAAAACCAGGCCGCGGAAAGTCCCGCCCAGGCCAGGATCCACTGCAGCAGACGGCAACGTTCCAAGCCAGCCAGCGAGCAAACCTGTTCAACGCGACTATGGAAGATATCGGGATCGGTGGCGACACCGTAATTGGGGTTGCAGAAGATATTGGCGTAATCAAATCCTCGCTCGCCATACAGACGCTTGGGATCGATCACTAGCCAGCCGCGTTCGGCAAAATCCAGCACGTTGTCATGGTGAATATCCCCATGCAACACCCCTTGATCCCGCGGGCTGGTCAACAGTTCTGCCGCAGCGGTGGCACTCAAGCGCAGCATGCCTCCGTGAGCCTGCGCTGCGGGCCATAGGGCATTAAACCACTGATGCAAGGGGATCAGTTCAGGGTAAGGTTCATCTCGTGGCGCATGCAATCGAGCAATGACCTTGCACAGAATAGCGGTTGCCCGTTGGTCTTCACCGTTGCGTACCAGCTGTGCCAATGATAAAGGCCCCATGGCCCTTTCCAGCAAAATGCCGTCATCATGCCAGGCCAGCACCCGCGCAGCACCTTCTCCACGCCACCAGCACATCAGCTGGCCGCCAAATTTTTCTTCCTGTTCGCGGGCAATTTTCAGCATTGCAGGCATCATTTGATAGCGTACCGGCATCAACAGGCTGCTATGGGTTTCAAACGCTTGCCCGTCTGGCTCAAGTTGCCAACGTTGCAGATAAGGAATAAATGCCTGGTTGATCACCCTTATGCACCCTTATTGCGTGAACGACTGCTTGGGATGATAGTATTACCAGGCAGCATCATGCAAAACTTTCGGCTGCACGCACTGATAAGTGCGTGCTCTTGGTCATCTCGTGGGGTCATCATGTCATTACTCAAACGTACCAACTATGCAAAATTACCTAAGCCGGGTGGGCCCTATGTGCACGCGGTACGCCACGCCGATACGCTGTACGTTTCTGGCCTGACCGCCTTTGCCACCGAAGCCCAGGGGCAAGCGGTACAAGACCAGGCTCGCGCCATACTGGAACAACTGGCGGCCGTGGCTGCCAGCGAAGGCACCAATCTTAAATCACTGATCAAAATCACCGTTTTTCTGACCGAGATAGCCGACCTGGCCGCCATCCGTGACGTCCTGTTCGACTATCTGGACGGTGCGCTCCCTGCCAGTTCTTTGGTTGCCGTCAGCGCCCTGTTTTCGCCCGATCTCAACGTCGAGATCGAAGCCATTTTGGCACTGTAAATCAGGGGGGCGCTATAATGCGCCCTCATCCAGTTCACAAGGCCCAATCTTAAACCAGGCCTTGGCGATCTTCCCTTGCTCAATCTCATAGATGGCAATAACGTCCATCTTCCCGCGTCCCTGCGGAAAATTGCGCGTGACCACCTCTTGGTCGATCACCAAATTCTCCACCACCATACGTTTGATTCGCTCACCGTATAGGCTAGGCTCTTGGAATCGGGCAAGATGACGCTCACGGATTTCACCTTTACCACGGGCAAGCAGCGTATCCGGATGCTGATAATACAGCGCATCATCGGCCCAGCAGGCCATAAAGGCGTCGATATCACGGGCATTGTAGGCATCAAGCTGCTGTTGCACGATCTCTTCTGGGCGTACTGTTTTGCTGTTCATCGTAATCCCCTGCATAACGTTGAATCCGAGGTTAAAGCTCTACGATTTCATCAACCTGATGGTGAAACACGTAAGGATCGGAGATCAGCGCGAAGGCTTCATCATCCGGATAAGTGACCGCCACCTGATAGGCTTCACCGGCGAAAAACTTGATGGCCTCCAGCGAGGTCCAATAGGTTGCCAGAAAGAAATGCGCATACTCTCCCTGCACTTCTTGCCTGACAAAAGCCCCACGGTTGCCCGCAATCTCTTTAGCATGCTTGACGCCTGTGACATGTAAATGATCGGCAAATCCTTGCCGATGTTGTAGCGGCACGCAGCCGTGCCAGGTTCTGACAATCATCGCCACCCACTGAATATAAAACCGTAAATAGTGAATAAATAACCTATCATGTTTTTGGCCGATTTCAATCCGTCAGCGCATGATTTTTAAACCGATGCAAAAAGTGACATAACAGCCATTATCCGCTATGACGCTGTCGGGAATAATCTGCTAATTTAGCAACTGGACTGATTGATGATGAGTGACTATGCAGCAAAAGCCGGTTTTGCATGAAGCCAGACAGTTGAAACGCCTTAACGCCGCAACGCGGCGGCAGTCGCACATGTATAAGTGGATTGCCCTGGTGGCGGCGCTGGATGCATTGTTGGTGTTTTATTATGACCGGGATATGCGTAATGTTTCATTTTCAACGCTGGTGGCCCTGGTTTGCGGCTATCTATGGATACGCGATCGCAATAAGGCACGCGGCTATCGGCGCGAGTACGACAACAAATACGGCAACCTTCGCAACGAGTAATCCCTCCTCACTTCCAGCCTATTGATAAGGATCGATTTGTGCATTCTCCAACTGTCTCCCCAGAGCTGTTACAACCCTTCTCTCCATTTCAGGCATTAGCCCAGGAATTGCTGCCGCTGACGCTAGAGGGCGATGATGGCTCGCACGATGTAGCCCACCTGCACCGCGTGTGGAAAAATTGTCGCCAAATCAGCCAGGATGAAGGGGGAGACCAGCAAATTCTGTGTGCCGCCGTGTTGCTGCATGACTGCGTTGCGGTAGAGAAAAACTCCCCTCAGCGCCATCTGGCTTCCCGCATGGCGGCAGAAAAAGCTGGCATCGCGCTGGCAACCCTTGGTTGGTCAATTGACGATATCAACAAGACTGCGCACGCGATCGAGGCTCACAGCTTTTCTGCCGCTATTCCGCCGCAAACGCTGGAGGCCAAAATCCTGCAGGATGCCGACAGGCTGGATGCGATTGGTATGATCGGCGTTGCCCGCTGCTTCTACATCGGTGGCCGCATGCGTAGTGCCCTATACGATGCCACCGACCCGCTGGCGCAACAGCGCCAGTATGATGACAAGCGATTCACTCTGGATCACTTCGAAACCAAGCTGTTCAAACTACAGGAAGGGTTTCAGACTGCGGCAGGCCGAAGGATGGCGGCATTACGCACCGAACGCATGCGCCGCTTTCTCAGCGAACTACTGGAAGAAGTTTGATAGGCTCATTGATAACTTCAGAACAATATCTTTGCCATAAATGCTGTACACTGAAAGTCAACTTCACAACACAGGTTGCCAAAATGAAGAGACTAACGCTGAAAGAGATGACAGAAAGCGAACAACGTGAAGTAAAAACCGATCTGGACAGAGCAAGCAAAAACCTCGAGCGCCAGTTGACCAACTCCGAACATAATAGAATTAAAGACGAAGCCATCGATCGCATTATGGCCGCGCGTGAAAAGATTGCCAAAGCGACCCGCGCAGAACGCAAAGCCAACCGGGCACAGCCAACAGGTGCCACCTTCAGTTGGACTGCCTCCATCAGCACGCGCCCACATCGTTGATCACAGACCCCGCTTCGGCGGGGTTTCTGTTTGATAAGCCAGATTCATATGCACCCTGCCATTATTAATATCCCTATTATCATCTAGTTATCCATTGACAGCTAACCGTGACCTGTCCACTATCGGGTGACATTCACTGGTTACGAGATCGCCATGGCCCCTTTCATCCATCAGGCAACACCGCAGCAAACCGCGTTGACCGTGGGTGAAGCTTTGGCGCTTACTTCGAAGAAACAGCCGCTCATTTGACCGGGGCGCGCTGTCCCGTCAGATGAGCTGACTGGATGGTGTGCAACGCGATACTCCTCTCTGGTTTTCTCATCTGACTCCTAGTCGGTCACGCAGCAGGAGTTTTACATGGCTTCATTTTCCGGTATTTGGGTAGCACTGGTTACCCCATTCAATCATGACGACGTGGATTTCCCGGCAGTCAAAAGGCTGGCTCAGCATCTGATCGCCAAAGGCGTCGCTGGCGTGGTGGTCTGCGGTTCAACCGGCGAAGCCGCGGCCCTGAGCAAAGAAGAACAGTTGGCGGTGCTGGATACCGTTCTCGAGGTGGTGCCAGCCTGCCAGGTGGTCATGGGCCTTTCCGGAAATAACATGGCTAGCACCTTGCAGATGCAGCAAGCCATCAACCAGCGCGATATCGCCGGTGTGCTGATCCCCGCCCCATACTATATTCGCCCTTCGCAGGCGGGCCTGGTGGAGTATTTTACCCGCCTTGCCGATGCCTCTCGCGTCCCGGTGATTTTGTATAACGTGCCTTATCGCACCGGAGCAACCTTTGAGCTGGCAACGCTGCGGCAACTCGCCCGCCACCCGCAAATCAAGGCGATCAAAGATTGTGGCGGCTGCCCCGAGGCCACCATGGCGCTGATCCAGGACGGAGAGATCGACGTGCTGACCGGTGAAGACCATCTGATCCTGACCACGCTATGTTTGGGAGGAAGTGGCGCGATTTCCGCTGCGGCACACCTGCACCCGGAACGCTTTGTTGCTCTGGTTGAACAAGTCGTGCAAGGCGATCTGGCCGCCGCACGCAGCAATTTCTATACCCTGCTGCCGATGATCCAACAGATGTTCAGCTACCCGAACCCAGGCCCGGTTAAAGCGGCGCTGTCTCAGCAAGGGCTGATAAAAAACGAGCTTCGCTCCCCAATGCAAATCGCGCCACAGGCATTGCAACAGCAAATCGCCGATTTACTGGCGCAGATGCCAGCGCTCACTTTGGTGAAGTAATAAAATATTGTTGGTAAAACCGCTGTAATTTTTCTGGCCTAGGACTAGGATGGTAGGTTAAACCTGCCTGTCCTTCATCACCATCAAGGAGTTTTCGATGAAATTGTTCTATAAAGCTGGCGCCTGTTCCCTGTCCCCTCACATCGTATTACGTGAGGCCGGGTTGGATTTCACCGCAGAGAAAGTCGATTTAGCTCACAAGAAAACCGAAAGTGGTGCCGACTATCTGGCGATCAACCCGAAGGGGCAAGTCCCGGCGTTGGTACTTGACGATGGCAGCCTGCTGACCGAAGGCGTGGCGATTGTGCAATACCTGGCGGATCGTGTACCGGATCGTAACCTGATCCCGGCCGCTGGTACGCTTTCTCGCTATCATGCGATCGAATGGCTGAACTACGTGGCCACCGAGTTGCATAAAGGCTTCAGCCCGCTGTTTAACCCGAAAACGCCGGACGAATATAAAGCGATTGCCCGCGATAAGCTGGCTAGCCAGTTCAGCTATCTGGACTCGGTACTGGAAAAGCAGCATTACCTGTTGGGCCAGCGTTTCAGCGTGGCGGACGCGTATCTGTTCACCGTGTTGCGTTGGGCGAAGGCGTTACAGTTTGATCTCACGAAGCATGCACACCTGACGGCTTATTTCGATCGCGTAGCGGCTCGCCCTGCGGTGGCAGCAACGTTAAGTGCCGAAGGCCTGTAAACCCAGAATAAAAGAAAGGGGCCACATTGGGCCCCTTGTCAGCATCAAAACAGATTATTTCCAGTCAACCAGGCAGTAATGCTTTTTGCCACGACGCAGCAGCGTGTAACGGCCAAACAAGCGATCGCTATCGGTAAACAGATATTCTGGGTTGGATTGCTTCTCACCGTTGACGGTCACTGCGTTGGAACCGATCATGGTGCGAGCCTGGCCACGAGAAGGAACCAGCTCCGCATTAACCAATGCCTGTTGCAGATCGGCATCGTTCTCCAGCTTGATGGTTGGCATGCCATCCTGAGCCAACTGCGCAAAGTCCGCCTCGGTCATATCATGCAGTGCGCCAGAGAACAGGCTCTGGGTGATACGTTTCGCCGCGGCCAAGCCCTCAGCGCCATGCACCATACCGGTCACTTCCTCTGCCAGCACATACTGGGCGCGCGGCGCTTTGCCGCTGTTCTTGTCTTCTTCTTCTAGCGCATTAATCTCTTCAATGCTCAGGAAGGTGAAGAACTTCAGGAAGCGATAAACGTCCGCATCCGCGGTGTTGATCCAGAACTGGTAGAATTTGTACGGGCTGGTTTTTTCCGGAGCCAGCCATACCGCACCGCCTTCGGTTTTACCAAACTTGGTACCGTCTGACTTGGTGATCAACGGCACCGTCAGGCCAAACACCTGTTTCTGATGCATGCGGCGAGTCAGGTCGATACCCGAGGTGATGTTGCCCCACTGGTCTGAACCCCCGATCTGCAGCTCCACCTGATGGCGGTTATACAGCTCGGAGAAGTCGAACCCTTGCAGCAGGTTGTAGGAAAACTCGGTGAAGGAGATCCCGGAATCATCACGGTTCAGGCGCTGCTTGACCGCTTCCTTGTTGATCATCTGGTTAACCGAGAAGTGTTTACCGATGTCACGCAGGAAGGTCAGCACGTTCATGCCGCCAAACCAATCGTAGTTGTTGGCCGCAATGGCGCTGTTGCTGCCACAGTCGAAATCGAGGAACGGAGAAACCTGCTTGCGGATTTTCTCGACCCATTCGTTGACCGTTTCCGTGGTGTTGAGTTTGCGTTCGGCGGCTTTAAAGCTTGGGTCGCCGATCATACCGGTCGCGCCACCTACCAACGCTACCGGCGTATGGCCGGCCAGTTGGAAACGCTTCAGGCACAGCAGAGGCACCAGATGGCCCAAATGCAAGCTGTCAGCGGTCGGATCGAAGCCGCAATACAGTGCAATTGGCCCTTGCGCCAGTCGCTCTGCTAACGCTTCCTCGTCCGTCACTTGAGCCACCAGGCCCCGCTCTTGCAGTTGTTGAATCAGGTTGATGCTAGCCATCAATTTCTCCATGTATAAACGAATGCACCTTTGCCGGTACACGGCCTTCGCCCATTGGCGAAAATCACAAAATTCGGGGTAGCGCATAGAATAAAGCGCCAGCGGCATCAGTGCCAGCGCTTAAGGGGGATTTTCCGTCTATCAGGGTGCCAGTCGGTCAATTTTCCAGTCATTTCCCTCGCGTTGATACAGGAAACGGTCGTGCAAGCGGTGCGCGCCCCCTTGCCAGAACTCAACGGAGTCGAATCTGACGCGGAAACCACCCCAGAAACTGGGCAATGGCACTTCCCCTTGCTGGAACTTTTGCTTCAGTTCGAGGAACTTGCTTTCGAGGATGCCACGGGCAGAAATGCGCGTTGACTGTTGCGACACCCAAGCGCCGATCTGGCTGTCTTTGGGCCGGCTGTTGAAATACTTCATCACTTCCAGCGTTGACAGCCGCTCGGCCTTGCCGAGGAAGATCACCTGGCGATCCAGCATATGCCACGGGAACAGCAGGCTGATATGCGGGTTTTGCGCCAGTTGTTGCGCTTTGCGGCTGCCCAGGTTGGTATAAAACACCAAGCCCTGGTCATCGAAGTGCTTTAGCAACACGATGCGTTGGAAAGGCTGCCCCTGCTCGTCCACGGTAGCGACGCACATGGCGGTAGGATCGGCCAGACGCGCCTCACAAGCCTGTTTGAGCCAGCGTTCGAACAAATCCAGGGGGTTGGCGGTCAGATCGTTACGGCGCAGACCGCCACGGGTATATTCACGGCGCAGATCCGCCACATCAAACTCATTATTATCAGTCATCTGGATTAGCAACCAAGCGGTAAATTCGTTGTCATATTCTGCGCCTGTAGCAGCAGGATCTCAATCATTCTGCTAGCAAATAGCTCCCCCGATAATGCAACAGGTGAGAGTCATGCAGAACGCCGACACGCCGTAAATCCATCCATGGAGGCTCGTATCGCGCATCCTTGCGCTCAACGGTCGGCTAACCTGCACAACTCCCACCTGCCTCAGGCTTCAGTGGCGCGGTATTAAGCGTGGTTCGCGTCTTGAGCCAGCACGCAGTCGCTCATGATCACTTTATCATTGCGCTCGATAAAGGCGTTTGGCCCTTTCGACCAGAAGGTGTATTTACCGTCGCTGTATTTAGCACCGGACGCCGCCAGCACCTGTTTCAGCTTCAGCTGTTCGCCATCCATCAGGAAGCTGACCGTGCTCTCTTCACCATTGAGCTCTACGGTGAGCGGCGTCGTTCCGCATTGATAGTGCAGCGTTTCGCTTTTTTGCGGGACTACGTAACTGCAACCCGCCAACACGAGAACCCCGACAACCATCGCTATTTTTTTCATCTGGTGCTCCTTAAGATATTAACCCTTTCTTTATCCTAACAGAGCTAGCGGTAGCCCAACGGCAAAACCGGATAAATCCCACCCAGCAGAGTTTCACAACTGGCACCGGTAACCGAAGGCAGATTTCCCGGCAGACCGGAAATGGTCCGGAATGCCAGCCAGGCGAAGGCTAACGCCTCCATGTCATCCCCACTGACGCCAAAGTGATCGGTGGTAGCCACCTCGGTCCCCGGCAGTAAAGCGGACATTCGCGCCATCAGCAGTGGATTACGGGCACCACCACCGCAGACCAGCAGACGCTCACAGCCCCCAGCCAGCATCACCTGCTCGCAGATGGTGGTGGCGGTCAGCTCCACCAGCGTGCTCATCACATCCACCGGAGTTAACCCCGGCAACGTCGCCAGCTGTTTTTCCAGCCAACTGATATTGAAATATTCCCGACCGGTACTTTTCGGTGCCGGTAAGGCGAAATAAGGATCGGCCAACATCTGTTGCAATAGCGGTAAGCAGACGCGCCCTTCCATCGCCCAAAGGCCGTCTTTATCAAAAGGTTTTGAGCGGTGGCGCCATACCCACGCATCCAGCAGCATATTCCCCGGCCCGGTATCAAAACCGCGCACCGGTGCGCCGGGCAGTAGCAGTGACAGGTTGGCGATGCCGCCAATATTCAGCACCATACGGCGCTCGGTCGGGTGAGCCAACAAAGCCTGATGAAACGCGGGAACCAAGGGCGCGCCTTGGCCACCATAGGCCATATCACGGCGGCGAAAATCCCCTACGGTAGTGATATTGGTCAATGTCGCCACCCGGTTATTGTCCCCAAGCTGCATCGAAAAGCGCGTCTCGCCCTCCGGTTCATGCCACACCGTTTGGCCATGACAGCCAATGGCGGTGATTTCATGGGCAGGAATACCGGTTTGCTTTAACAGCCCCAGCACCGCTTCACCGAACAGCGTGCCCAACTGGGCATCCAACCGTCCTACGGCAGAAAGCGTGGTCTGCTGCCCTTGGCACATCCCCAGAATATCTTTTTTCAGTTGGATCGGCATTGGGTGGCTATAGCTTGCCTGTTGCGCCACCATACGTTCATCGATCGCGGCAAGCACCACGTCGATCCCATCCAGACTGGTGCCAGACATAACACCAATATAGCGGCCTGACTTCATCAGCACTATCCTTTACCCTTTCCAGGTTGCAACCGTTTTCACCCTTTAAATAGACCAGAATTGTGCGATTAACGCCATGAATTATGATGTCTTTTTTACAGCCTGTGAGCGAAGTTGTTTATTTTATGTCGAGCACTGGTTACATAATAAACAATTCAGGGGAGAATAAAGCGCCGGTTATTTGTTTTCAGTTCTGTCACAAAGTTAAACCACCGTTTATTATTGGTTGAACAGAGAAAAGCTAAGCTGTATACAGAAGGCAACACATGGGTGATATCAAACCGATTCAACCATAATTGCTGTAAGATTTATAGAACTTGGTTTGGGCCTATCTCCCAGATCTGGATTACCAACTGCAGGAGCTTTATATGATCAAGCGTCTTCTTGTTGTCGCTCTCGCCTCAGTCACACTGGCGGGCTGTGCAAACCAAACCGCGTCCGGTGATGTCTATTCCGCCTCTCAGGCCAAACAGGTACAAACCGTGACCTTTGGGACCTTGGTGTCCGTACGCCCGGTGCAAATTCAGGGCGGTGAAGGCTCAAGCATGCTTGGCACTATCGGCGGCGCAGTCCTGGGTGGATTCCTGGGGAATACCATTGGTGGCGGCACAGGCCGTAGCCTGGCAACCGCAGCGGGCGCCGTAGCCGGTGGTGTGGTAGGCGACAGCGTCGGTAGCGCAGCTAGCCGTAGCAACGCTTGGGAGCTGGAAATCAAAACCGATAATAAAGAAAATATCGTAGTGGTACAGAAAGCCGGGTCGACTAAATTCAGCCCAGGCCAGCGCGTTCGTATGGCGCAAAATGGCAGTACCGTTACCGTTTCTCCACTGTAACGTCCTTGCCTGAATGCAAAACCGGAGGCCCCTGGGCCTCCGGTTTCTGTTTGTTGCTGTGACTAAGCATAATAATAAAGGCGCTGGATTTATTGTTTTTCTTGCAGTTCGATGATGTTCTGTTCCAGCTTGCTAATCAGACCAACTAAAAGTCTTACTTCTTCTGCCGAGATACCGCTGAGAATTTCGCCTCTGGTCGACGTGATCACACTATCCACTTCACGAATAATCGGCTCTGCCGCCTCGGTCAATTTGATGCGCTTGGCACGGCGATCGTTAGCGCAGGTGTGTCGGGTGATCAACCCTTTTTCTTCCAGTTGATCCAAAGTACGAACCAATGAAGGCTGCTCAATACCTATCGCTTTTGCCAATTGGATTTGCGACTGTTCTGGCGGTAATCGATTGATATTGTGCAATGTCACCCAATGCGTTTGTGTAAGCTCCAACGGCTTTAGCCGATGATCGATCAGCGCACGCCAAACACGAACTAATCGTGCTAAATCTGAACCTAACGTTGATTCCACTTCCCCCTCCTTATAGTTAGCATGCTAACATTACTCCCCAAAGTGTAGCCCATTTTGGTTAATTAACATTAAAAACACAAATGTATATAATCCAAATCGCAAAAATAGACACATTTTTATCGGTAATTGGTTATCCTCTATGCAAACATTCTTCATATTCACTCATCGGGATTGCTAACGTGAATACGACTTGGCTCCATACTGCGTCACCACTGCCCGATCTGGTGCTGGGTGCATCGCTTTATTTCCCACCTCTATTTAAAGCTTTCTTACTCGGTTTAGTCTTCTGGCTGCTGGTGCATCATTTGCTACGCGACTGGATGTACTCCGGTGATATCTGGCACCCTATGCTGATGGATCTGTCCATCTTCGTCATTACCGTCAGCGGTTCCCTGTGGCTCCTAGCGAGTTGGTAGCTCATGAAGCATAAGACATTAAAGTATTTTTCGACGGTTATTGTTTGCGCCATCGCGCTTTGTGCCGGCTGGTGGTTATGGAATTACTACATGCAATCCCCTTGGACACGCGACGGTAAGGTGCGGGCTGAGCTGGTCAATATTACCCCGGAAGTCTCTGGCAGATTAGAGAAGATACTAGTTCATGATAACCAGTTCGTTTCTGCGGGCAGCTTGATTTTCAGCATTGATCCCGTGCCTTACCAAATTGCGTTGGACAATGCCGAGGCGGCACTAGCCAAAGCGCAGGCCGATATGGCCAAGGCCGACCATGAAGCGGCCCGCCGCCGCAGCCTGCCCCGTAACGTCATCTCCTCTGAAGATCTGGATGAGTCAAACCTGGCCGCCGCCTCCATGAAAGCCTCGTATAAGGCGGCTCAGGCCAATCTGGAACAGGCCAAATGGAACCTCAGTAAGACACGGATCTATGCCCCAACCGACGGTTACATCACCAACTTACAGGCCCGCGTCGGCAACTACGCCACCGCAGGAACGCCGTTGGTGGCGCTGGTAGACACCCATTCGTTCTATGTGCTCGGTTATTTCGAAGAAACCAAGCTCAGGCATATCAGAGAGGGCCGCAAGGCGGATATCGTGTTGTATAACGGCAATATTCGGCTGCAAGGGGTGGTCGAAAGCATTGGCCGGGCCATTTACGACCAAAGCGCCGACAGCAGCAGTGACTTGCTGATGGATGTGAAACCCAACGTGCCTTGGGTGCGCCTGGCACAACGGGTGCCGGTACGTATCAAGCTGATCGATATTCCGGCCGACCTGACTCTGGTAGCCGGTACCACCTGCACCATTTCAATTCATCAGCAGGACTAATGTGTGAACCTGCCCTTTCTTGAATGGAAGCGCTCGCCCTGGGGTAAAGCCACCGCAGGGCAGTGGCGCTATGCGTTACGCAACACCCTGGCAATGTGTCTGGCTCTGTGGGTCGCCTTCGTTCTACAGCTGGATGAGCCCTATTGGGCACTAACCTCCGCCGCCGTCGTTAGCTTCCCGACAGTTGGCGGCGTGATCAGCAAAAGCATTGGCCGCATTTTTGGCAGCCTGATCGGCGCCATGGCTTCACTGCTGATTGCCGGTTGCCTGAACGATCCCTGGTTGTTCACCCTGTCGATTGCCAGTTGGTTGGGGCTGTGCACCTACATTTCCAACCACTACCAGAACAATGTCTCCTACGCCTTTGCCCTGGCGGGCTATACCGCCGCGATCATCGTGTTTGGCACGGTTAATATTACCGACACCCAGCAAATTTTTGATATCACCCAGGCACGCGTCTGTGAGGTGATCACCGGTATCCTGTGCGGCGGCCTGATGATGATGATCCTGCCAAGCACGTCGGATGGTGAGACTTTGCTGGTATCGCTACGCCGCATGCACTTACGCCTGCTGGAACACGCCGCCATGCTGTGGCAACCGGAAATCAGCCTGCGGATGCGTACCTCCCACGAGGGCGTTATCGGCCAGATCCTGACCATGAACCTGCTGCGAATTCAGGCCTTCTGGAGCCATTACCGGCTGCGTCGGCAAAACAATATCCTCAACTACATGCTGCACCAGCAATTGCGCATCACCAGCGTCATCTCCAGCCTGCGCCGCATGTTGTTAAACTGGCCAGATCGTCCGGAGAATCTGGCGGCGGTGTTGGAGCAGGTGTTGAATGAATTACGCGACCCCACCACAGATAAATACCGGCTGGCTCATATTCTGGTCGCCATCGCCCCCCAGGATCCAGCCGATTATCGCCATCGGGCCTTCTTCCTGCGCCTGCGCCACTTTTGCTGGCTCTATCTGCGCTGTACCCGTTGGCTACAACGGCTGGAAAGCGCTACCCAGGTCAGCGATATCGAACCACCGCGGGTTACCTCACTCGCGCGCCATACCGACAGCGTTGAGGCCGCCTACAACGGGCTTCGCACCTTCTTATGCATCCTGATCGGTTGCGCTTATTGGATCACCACCCAGTGGGACGCCGGTAGCTCTGCGCTGACGCTGATCGCCATCAGTTGCGTGCTCTATTCCTCTACCCCTTCGCCGATCAAATCCATCACCACCTTACTGAAGGCCGTTTCCCTGCTGTTTGCCTTCTGCTTTGTGATGAAGTTTGGCCTGATGATCCAGATCGACGACTTCTGGGTGTTCTGCGCCTTCCTGTTCCCGACCCTTGTCACGATGCAGATGATGAAACTGCAAAATCCCCCCTATGCCCCACTATGGGGTCAGTTGATCGTGTTTATGGGATCGTTTCTCGCCGTGACCAACCCGCCGAGCTACGATTATCAGGGCTATATCAATGACAGTCTCGCCAAGATTGCCGGCGTGCTGTTGGCAGGGCTGGCTTTCCAAATCCTGCGGCCAAGTTCGGACAAACGCAAAAGCCGACGGATTATCCGCGCGTTACGCCGTGATTTTATCGATCAGTTGAGTAAGAAACCGCAGCAAAGCGAAAGCCAGTTTGAGTCGCGTATCTATCACCGCATCAGTCAACTGAATCAAAGCCTGGATCAGGAGGCTCGCACCTGGCTATTGCGTTGGGGAGTCGTGCTGCTGAACTGCAGCCACGTGGTCTGGCAACTGCGTGATTGGCAAACCCGTTCAGATCCGCTGGCCGCCGTGCGCGACGTCTGTATTCATTGTTTGAAGGGAGTCATGACTGAGAAAGGGGTGCAGCATGCGTCGTTGGATGCCACCTTGCAGGAGCTGCAGCGTATGAGTAACGCGCTTGCCCAGCATCCAGAACAGGCAGCACGTGATTTGGCGGGTTTGATTTGGCGGCTGTACTGCTCACTGCAACAATTGCAGCAGGCGATCATTCCACCGGAAGCGGTAACAGCGCCCACGCCAGGCTGACGCGGGCGGCTGATTTATTTGATTACGCCACAGGCGAAGCGATCGCCACCACCACCCAGAGGTTTGGGTTGATCGGAGTGGTTATCCCCCCCGGCGTGTACCATCAGCGCTTTGCCTTCGATTTCGCTGATTTTCTTCAAGCGCGGAGCCAGGACTTGGGTGTCAGCCATACCGTCCGCCGTGACATAGATTGCTGGCAAATCGCCTAAATGCCCGTTGGCATCATAAGGCCCGAGATGCTTGCCGGTTTTTTCAGGGTCAAGGTGGCCCCCCGCAGCCAGTGCGGCTACCGCCTTGCCGTCTTTCATACCCGGCTCACAGCTGCCTTTCTCATGAACGTGAAAACCGTGCACACCAGCAGGCAAGGCTTTCAGCTGCGGGGTGAACAACAGGCCATAAGGCGTTTCGCTAATTGTGATTTTACCAATGTCCTGACCAATTCCCTGGCCGGTCACCAGATTCATTTCGACATCAACCGTTGCCGCCTGCGCAACGCCACAGGCCATCAAACCCAATGCCGCACACCAATAACGTTTCATCACTCAATCTCCATGCGATAGTTATAGTCCTTAGGGAGTATATACCGAATTGATTTTGTCACAGTTGCAATTAGCCATTAATCAGAACTACCAGTGAGCTGGCTATAATATTTTGTGACCTTCCTCCCGTTACAGCAATTACACCGCACACTACAATCCACCCGATTAATCGCGGCTTATAGCGGCGAGTTGGGGCGAGGAACCTGTTCTCGGCCAACAACCTGATCCGCTTTGTTGCGCCAGATGAAGGCGAGAATGGCGAGATTGCCGCCTACCGTTTGGATAATTTCCTGTCCGCTATCGGTCAAAAATATGAATTTAGCCAGGGTAAAGTGATCGTCTTCACCCACCCGCTAATACTGAATGCATTCTTTAACAAGCGGTTGCCAGATTCCTCATGGCAACCAAGCCAAGGGCTGCAAGTTGTCACCTTGACATATAAAAACGAAACCTTCAGCGTTATGCAAGTGAAGTAGTGGCAAAGGCTGGCACAATGCCAGCCTTACCAGCTCAACTTAAGGTACGTCGTAACCCAGTGCCGCTTTACGAATGCGGAACCACTGCTGGCGGCTCAAGATCAGATCTTGCGCCTTCAGGGCCGAACGTACGCGTTCGATCTTGCCGGAACCGATAATTGGCAGCGGTGCCGAAGGCAGACGCATCACCCAGGCATACACCACCTGCTCAATGGTTTCGGCACCAATCTCTTGTGCCACCGTTTGCAGCTCATCGCGTAACGGCTGGAATTCAGCATCGCTGAACAACCGCCCGCCGCCCAGGCAAGACCAGGCCATCGGTTTAATACGCAGTTGCTGGCATTGATCCAAGGTGCCGTCGAGGATCGCTGGCTGATAAATCGGGGATATCTCAACCTGGTTGGTCACCAGTGAGAACGGCAGACGCGACTGCAATAAGGAAAACTGTGCTGGCGTAAAGTTCGAAACGCCGAAATGGCGCACCTTGCCGCTTTTATGCAGCGCCACAAAGGCTTCTGCTACCTCATCGGCCTCCATCAACGGATCGGGACGATGGATCAACAATAAATCCAGGTAGTCCGTATGCAGGTGCGATAAAGACTGCTCTGCGCTGTGCACAATATGCTCGCGATCGGTGATGTAATGCCCGATTGGGTTACCCGGCTTGGCGGTGGTAGCGATGCCGCACTTCGACACCAGCTCCATCCCCTGGCGCACCGAGGGCTGTAGCTTGATAGCCTCGCCAAAAGCCTGCTCACAGGCATAGCCACCATAAATATCCGCGTGGTCCGCCGTGGTCACCCCTAGCTCAACGTGTTGCTTGATAAACGTCAACAACTGCTGCGGTGACATGCCCCACTCCATCAAACGCCAGTAGCCGCAAATCATGCGTGAGAACTCGGGCCCAAGTGGTGCCAGCTTAATACGATTCAGCATTGTTAAACCTCATGACAATAGTTAACGCCAGCATACACAAGCGCCCAAGCCGTAGGAAACGCAAAAGTAGCCTTAACGTGCGGAAGATCGAGAAAATCAGCAATAAAGTTAAAACAGCGAGGGCTGCTCTGGCGGGATCTCTTCTGGCTGCTTGCCGGTACGCAGTGAGCGCAGGTAACGCTGGCGACACAGGCGCAGAACGTCCTTTTTCTGGACATCGTTCATTTGTATCCAGCCAAAGCGCTCCTCGCGGCTGCGCAGGCAGCCACGACAATAGCCGCGCTCATCGGCCTGGCAAATGCCACGACACGGGCTTGGGATGTCAAAGAACTCGAGTTGCTGCGCCACACGTCCTCCTGCGTTGTCATGCTAATTGAAGACGTCATCGGGGCCATTGGCAAGTGGCTTTTCCCCATGACGGCGAAAATATTCTCGCAAATAGTGCAGCGCCTGGCGCGTTTTCTCCGGCAGAACCCGTTCCAGAGTCAACGCATGCAGCCGATATGGCGCTGGCCGCCACTGCGGTAACAGGGCGATTAATTCTCCCCGGCGCAGTTCGTCACCAATTTCATACAGCGGTTGGCCGGAAATCCCCAGACCATTGCGGGTAAAGGCCCGGATCACGTTCATGCTACCGCTGATAACCTGCCCCGCCGCCAGGCGTAGTTTGAATGTTTCATCCGCATGGTGATGTAAATCGAGATGTAACCCGTGACCGCTGCCGGTGATCCAGCGGTGTTGCACCAGCTCCTGGGGCGTTTCTGGCACGCCATGCTGGCTAAGATAACGAGGCGCGGCGCAGAGCACCATGGGCCAGGCGGTCAGCGGGTGAGCAATCAGGTTGGTATCTGCCAGTTGTAGATTTACGCGCAGTGAGATATCTACCCGCTGCTCGATCATATCCACCACCTGGTCGTCTGCCAGAATGCGCAGCGTCAGCTTTGGGTGCGCCAGCAGCAAGGGAGCCAGGGCCTCTGCCAAGGGGCCGCTACCGATCCCGACGGTGGTGGCAATACGTAGTTCGCCCACCAGCGTATCCCGCAGTTCCGCCAGCCGCTGCTCCGCGCGCTGTGCTTCCTGCAACATGGCTTCGCAACCGGGATAAAAGGCTTCCCCCGCATCGGTCAATGCCAAGCGGCGAGTCGAGCGGTGCAATAACGGCACCCCCAGCGACTTTTCTAACGACCGTATATGCTGGCTGACAGCAGAGGGCGTCATCTCTAGCCGACGGGCCGCCGCAACAAAAGATCCCTCGGCCACCACGGTGGCGAATACCGCCATTCGATTCAATTTATCCATGATTATTAAGTTTTACTTAATCAAGAAAGCATAAATATGGCACTAATCAGCCGCATTGTTAAGGTTTATAGTATTTCTACTGCGCCGCCACTGAGTGGTACGGCAACCCGCTTAACAACATTTCACAGGAGAGACCTCATGAAAATCGCCATTATTGGAGCAACCGGTTTTGTTGGCCGCCGCGTAGTCGATGAAGCTTTGGCCCGCGGCCTGCAAGTGACCGCCATCGCCCGTCAGAAAAAAGATCTGCCGGATAATGCCAATCTCACCATCGCCCTGGGTGACGTGGCCGACGGCCCGTGGTTGGCACAACAGTTAGCTGGCCATGATGTCGTGATCAGCGCCTATAACCCAGGTTGGGCAGAAGCGGACCTGTATGAGAAAACCGCTAAAGGTGCTCAGCAGATCCTGGCGGCGGTAAAACAATCCGCGGTTAAACGCCTGCTGTACGTTGGCGGTGCCGGTAGCCTGGAAGTGGCTCCAGGAGTTGAGCTGGTTGATACCCCGCAGTTCCCGGAAAATATTCGTCCAGGGGCCCAGGCGGTACGGGATTTACGTAATGCGTTGAAAAAAGAAACCCAGTTGGATTGGACCTACCTTTCTCCTGCCGCGTTGCTGGAACCCGGCAAGCGTACCGGCCAGTTCCGTTTGGGCACGACACAATTGCTGATGAAGGGGGACGCACCGGCCAATATTTCGGTAGAAGACCTCGCGGTTGCCATTATCGACGAAGTTGAAAAACCACAGTTCATCAAGGCACAGTTTACCGCTGCCTATTAATCGTCCGCCAGCGGCTGTAATCTTTGCAGCCGCTGTCCTGCCGCTCACTACGTCTAAGGTTATCTTAAGTTTCATCTGGTAAATTTCGGCGCATTACCTCATGGCAGGATCCAGATTTGGCAATGCGCTTACGTAAATCATTACAATGCAACAGCTTGGGTTTTATCCTGGCTTGCGCCCTATTCTTCACGCTTTTCCAGAACCTGCTATTTATTCACCAGGCCTGGTCATATATCACCTTTGATAGCGTACATAGCATCATTTTTGCGGCGACTATGCCGGTGGTTATTTTCTGTGCCCTGAATATTATCTTCAGCATATTAACCATTCCGTTTCTGCGTAAACCTCTGGTTATTCTGTTGCTGCTCGGCAGCGCGGCGGCCAACTATTTTATGTTCAGCTACGGCGTGGTGATTGATGGCAATATGATGCAGAACGCCTTCGAGACCAACCCGCAGGAAGCGACGGCGTTGCTCACCCCTCGTATGGGGCTATGGCTGCTGTTGCTGGGTATTTTGCCTGCCGTTTTCGTGTGCTTTGTACGCATCAATAAAACCCGCCCTTGGTGGTACATGATTGGCCTGCGCGCGGCCAATGTGATGCTTTCCGTGGTGGTGATCCTGTTGGTTGCGGCGTTGTTCTACAAAGATTACGCCTCGCTGATCCGCAACAATAAAAGCGTGGTGAAAATGCTCACCCCAAGCAATTTTGTGGCTGGCACCATCAAGTACGCTCAACACCGCTATTTGCACCAAAATCTGCCGCTGGTCAAAATTGGTGAAGATGCCCATTTAGGCCCGGTGATTAGCAGCCAGGCCAAGAAGACCCTGGTGATACTGGTGGTCGGTGAAACCGCGCGGGCGGAGAATTTTTCGCTAGGTGGTTACTCACGGGAGACCAATCCCCGCTTGAAGCAGGACGATGTGGTTTATTTCAAGAATGCCAGTTCCTGCGGTACCGAAACGGCTATCTCCGTGCCCTGCATGTTCTCCAACATGCCACGCAGCGATTACGACGCCACCTTGGCCGCACACCAGGAAGGCATACTGGACGTGATGGCACATGCCGGAGTCAACCTGCTGTGGCGCGAGAATGACGGCGGTTGTAAGGGCGCCTGCGATCGTATCCCACATATCGACATGACCAAACTGAAGCTTTCACAGTATTGCGACGGCGATGTCTGCATGGATAATGTGCTGCTGCATAAACTGGACGATTATATCGACGGCCTGCAAGAGGACGGTGTGATCGTACTGCATCAGATGGGGAGCCACGGTCCGGCCTACTATCGCCGTAGTACGCCAGAATTACGTCAGTTCTCACCAACCTGTGACAGCAACCAGATCCAGGACTGTACCCACGAGCAACTGGTGAATACCTACGACAATTCACTACTGTACACCGACGCCATGCTGGACAACACCATCAAGCTGTTGCAGCAATACAGCGGCAAATTCAATACGGCGATGGTCTATCTTTCCGATCACGGTGAATCGCTCGGGGAGAATGGCATGTACCTGCACGGTACGCCGTATATGTTCGCACCTTCTCAGCAGACCCACGTGCCTTTCCTGATGTGGATGTCGGCCGATTATGAACGCAATTTCGGCATTAACCGCCAATGCCTGCAATCCCTGGCGGAGACCGATAAGGTTTCACAGGATAATCTGTTCCACACCCTGTTGGGCATGTTAAACGTGCAGACAAGGCAATATCAGCCCGACCTGGATATTCTGCAGCGCTGTCGCAAGGCTTAACCTTAGCCGCTCCCTCTGGCACAATAGCTTTTCGGGCGCAGCATGCGGCGCCCCTACGGTGTGATGGAGCACACAGCACCACTACAGAGTGTAAGTTGGCTGAAATGTTTACCGTCAGAACCGGAAATTTTTTTACCGGTTTTTTTATCTGCGACTTGACCTAGACCAATCGGTCTATTATTCTCATTTTCATTATGACAAAACAGACGAATTGCAACGGGGATACCCGAGAACATCTGCTCGCTACCGGCGAAACGCTCAGCCTGCGCCTTGGTTTTACCGGCATGGGCCTCAGTGAGTTGCTCGCTACCGCTGGCGTGCCAAAAGGGTCGTTCTATCACTATTTTCGCTCGAAGGAAGCCTTCGGCGAAGCAATGTTGCAACGCTATTTTGCCCATTACGACGCTCAAATGCAGGCTCTGTTTGCTGACAGCCGCAGCGATGCGCGTAATCAGTTATTAAGTTATTACGCCCAGGCCATCAGCTTCCACTGCCGTAGTGAGTGCCATAACGCTTGCCTGGCAGTGAAACTCTCCGCAGAGGTCAGCGATCTTTCTGAACCTATGCGCCATGCCTTGGAAGCGGGCACCAGTCGTGTGATCGGTCATCTGCAAGACGCGATCGAACGCGGCATCCGTGAAGGTTCACTGGCTGTCACCATGAGCCCAGCGGCCACGGCGGAAACGCTGTATTCGCTGTGGTTGGGCGCATCGTTGCGGGCTAAAATCCGCCACTCGGTCGCCCCACTGACCTGTGCGCTGGAAAGTATCGAATTGCTGTTGCGCCCAGCGCAGCCATGAACTCCCTTTTTTACCCGAAAGACATTGTAGCGATATTGTTTATCATCACTAGTCGACTGGTCTAATACTATAGGATGCACTATGAAGATTGAAAAATTGTTCTCTCCGCTCAAAGTTGGCCACACCACCCTCCCCAACCGTGTGTTCATGGCTCCGCTGACTCGTCTGCGCAGCATCGAGCCAGGTGACATCCCAACGCCGTTGATGGCGGAATATTATGCACAGCGTGCCAGCGCTGGCCTGCTGATCACCGAAGCCACCCAGATTTCTTTCCAGGCGAAAGGTTATGCCGGAGCTCCCGGTCTGCATACCCCAGAACAAATCGCCGCGTGGAAAAAAATCACCCAGGCGGTACATGACAAACAGGGTCATATCGCTGTCCAGCTGTGGCACGTAGGGCGTATCTCCCACTCAAGCTTGCAGCCGGGCCAGCAGGCTCCGGTCGCGCCTTCAGCGATCAATGCCGAAACCCGCACCACGGTGCGTGATGAAACCGGTGCCTGGGTTCGTGTGCCAACCTCAACCCCACGTGCGTTGGAAACCAACGAAATCCCGGGGATCGTCAACGATTTCCGCCAGGCTGCTGCCAACTCGCGTGAAGCCGGTTTTGACTATATTGAACTGCACGCCGCGCACGGTTACCTGCTGCACCAGTTTATGTCTCCGGCGTCCAACCAACGTACCGACCAATACGGTGGCAGCATTGAAAACCGTACCCGTCTGACGCTGGAAGTGGTCGATGCCAGCATTGCTGAAATCGGTGCCGATCGCGTTGGTATCCGTATTTCTCCGTTGGGCCCGTTCAATGGCTTGGACAACGGCGAAGATCAGGAAGAAGCGGCGCTGTATCTGATCGAAGAGCTGAACAAACGCGGTATCGCCTACCTGCATATTTCCGAGCCGGATTGGGCCGGTGGCAAGCCTTACTCAACCGCGTTCCGCGATGCAGTAAGAGCACACTTCCAAGGCGTGATTATTGGCGCGGGTGCCTATACGGCGGAGAAAGCGGAAGAGTTGATCGCCCAAGGCTTTATTGATGCCGTCGCCTTTGGCCGCAGCTATATCGCCAACCCAGATCTGGTGGAACGCTTTAAGCAGCAGGCTCCACTCAACGAGCAGCGTGCCGATTTCTTCTACGGCGGCGGTGCCGAGGGTTATACCGATTACCCAACTCTGTAAAGCTCAGCTAAATAGGTGCGCTTAATACCGCGACACACTAAGCCTCTGACAGGTGGGGATCATACAGGTTAGCCGACCGTTGAGCGCATGGACGCGCGATACGAGCCTCCATGGATGGATCCACGGCGTGTCGGCGTTCTGTGTGATCCCCATCTGTAACACCTTAATCACAGCTATTTTGTCACAATCCAGAGTCGAACGTTTTACCCCACTAACACGTTGATAATCTAAACGGGCGCAGCATGCAGCGCCCCCAACCAATCACTATTGTGACACTGTAACCTGACAACCTTACTACCGCACGCGTTGAATTGCCTTATGCGACAAGGCTATACTGTCTGACGCTGTTCAAGTCACCTGCCGTCAGCCGCGGCATATCCAATCAGAGGAAATTATGCGCTTACTCCATACCATGCTCCGTGTCGGCGATCTGCAACGCTCCATCGACTTCTATACCAAGGTATTAGGCATGCGCTTACTGCGTACCAGCGAAAACACCGAGTACAAATACTCGCTGGCCTTCGTGGGTTATAGCGATGAAAGCGAAGGCTCGGTCATCGAACTGACCTATAACTGGGGCGTAGACAGCTACGACATGGGCTCCGCATTTGGTCATCTGGCACTGGGCGTCGATGATGTAGCAGCCACCTGCGACAACATCCGTCAGGCCGGTGGCAAAGTCACCCGCGAAGCCGGCCCAGTCAAGGGCGGTACCACCGTGATTGCCTTCGTCGAAGATCCGGACGGTTACAAGATTGAACTGATCGAGAACAAGCACGCAGGTCACGGCCTCGGTAACTGAGGTTTCTCCAGGGCGCCCCCTGCGCCCTGCTTTCTATCTCCGCTGCACCAAGACAAGAAATTTGTCATAATGCGCGCTGAATTCGCTAAAGATAAGAAACTGATGGCCGAAAAAAGTGATCTTAACGCCCTGAGTGGCCGTTTCCGTGGGTTTTATCCCGTTGTTATTGATGTGGAAACCGCTGGGTTTCATGCTCAGACCGATGCGCTGCTAGAGATTGCCGCCGTCACGCTGAAAATGGATGAAAATGGTTGGTTGCAGCAAGATGAAACGCTGCATTTTCATGTAGAGCCGTTTGAAGGGGCGAACCTGCAACCGGAAGCGCTGGCCTTCAACGGTATCGACCCACATAACCCACTGCGTGGCGCAGTGAGTGAATATGATGCGCTGCATGCGATTTTCAAAGCCGTACGTAAAGGTCTTAAGGATCAGGGGTGTAACCGGGCGATCATCGTGGCGCATAATGCCAATTTTGATCACAGTTTCCTGATGGCTGCCGCCGAACGTGCCAGCCTGAAGCGCAACCCGTTCCATCCGTTCGCCACCTTTGATACTGCTGCGCTTAGCGGGCTGGTATTGGGGCAGACAGTACTGGCTAAAGCCTGTATCGCCGCCGGTATGCCGTTTGATAGCAGCCAGGCTCACTCAGCCCTGTATGATACCCAGCAAACCGCCCAACTGTTCTGTGAACTGGTCAACCGCTGGAAACGTCTCGGTGGCTGGCCGATTGCCAACAGCCATAATGACGGCGCGGAGTAATTTAGAACGTATACCCTATGGATTTCAAGCCGCAGCTAGGCGACAAGCTTGCTCATCCCCAGGAGCTTACTTTAGTAAGTGACTGGGGTGAGCAAGTGCAGGTAACAACGCTGCGGTTTGAAAGACGACGGGTATAAAAAAATCGGGCGGCACTGTTAAAGGTGCCGCCCGATTTTATTTGGTAAAAACCTGCGCCATTAAGGCTGCTGGTCTTCCTGATCTTTATACTTCTCGGCCGTTTCTTTGATCAACGGCTGCAGTTCACCACGCTGGTACATCTCGATGATGATATCGCAGCCGCCAACCAGTTCACCATCAACCCACAGCTGCGGGAAGGTTGGCCAGTTTGCGTACTTTGGCAGCTCAGCGCGGATGTCCGGGTTTTGCAGAATATCAACATAGGCAAAACGTTCGCCACAGGCTGAAAGCGCCTGCACGGCCTGAGCAGAGAAACCGCAGCTTGGCAATTTCGGTGAGCCTTTCATATACAGCAGGATCGGGTTGGCAGAAATTTGCTGCTGAATTTTTTCAATCGTCGTCATTATTGCTTCCTCAAGCCACATCATGGCTACAACATGCATCACACTGGCTATTGTAGCGGCAGGACCGGTGCCAAGAAAACGCCATCTTTTGCAGGGACATTCTCTGATTGCCTTAGCAAAAGCGGCGGACACACCGAACCGGTTAAAACATGGCCCCAGAATAACATTTTTAATCGGGACGTTTCACTATTATATTTGCCCTGCCCAATGCCGGCGAGCAATAAGCCAACCACATGATCTCTGTCGCTTTTTTAGGCGCCAGGCGTTTGATTTTGCAACAATAAAAATGCCATTAACGTTTTCTCACAATATGGATTAGTATTTATGAGATCCACGCTGTTTTATAGGGTGAATTTCGGGAATACTGTGACTCATTCGATTTCTGTTTCGGAGCCAAGGTTGGTAACGTCGATATGCGGTTAATTATTACACTTTTTGTGCTGCTATTTACGCAGCTCTTCTTCAATTTGGCGCACGCTGCGCCACAGGCACGTGTTTCTGCCGAGCAGCGCAAGAGTCACGTTAATGAAGCCCGGCCAGACGACCGCAAGAAAAAGAAAGCGGAGAAAGCCAATAAAAAAGTGAAGGCAGCCACCCCTCCGAAAACGCTAAAAACCAAACCAGCAACGATAAAGACCGCAAAAAAAACCACCAGCGTTAAAACCAAAAGCCAGGCAACCAAAACGGCCAAGCTAAAAGTAACTCCGCCTAAAAAAGGCTATAAAAAAGGTTATGGTCGCCATCGTGAAGAAGGCAAAGCTACGGCAAAATTGGCTGGCCGCGAAAAGCCGTTGAAACTTTCCGCCGCTCACAAAAAACGTTATCAGCACGCCAAGCAGACCGCCATGGCCAAGCTGATGGGGCAAATGGGTAAGCCCTACCGCTGGGGTGGGTCTTCACCTGGTACAGGCTTCGACTGCAGCGGGCTGATTTATTACGCGTACAAAGACGTGGTGAAAATCAAAATGCCGCGTACCGCCAACGAAATGTACCACCTGCGTGATGCAGCGCCGATCAAGCGTAATGAGCTTGAGAAAGGCGATCTGGTGTTCTTCCGCATCAACAACCGTGGCACCGCCGATCACGTTGGCGTCTATCTTGGTAACGGTAAGTTCATCCAGTCACCGCGTACCGGTGAAGAAATTCGCATCAGTCAGTTAGATAACGACTATTGGCAAAACCATTACATTGGTGCCCGCCGCGTAGTGACCCCTACCACCATCCGTTAACCTTTCACGGCTGAGCCAACTGCTCGGCCGTGCTCTCTATCACCCGCTGCAACTTTAAACAATCAGTCACTTGGCACACTTTGGATGTTCTTTTCGCTCGGAAAGTTGTTAAGATTAATAACCATAACAAAAGTGGTGCAATTGCGTTTTTCCGCTCTCGGCCCCTTAGGCCTGCAGCGTCGGAGAGGCGTATTGTCTATAAAAGGAGAAAGCAATGTCGTTTGAATTACCTGCATTACCATATGAGAAAAACGCTCTCGAACCGCACATTTCCGCAGAAACGCTGGAATACCACTATGGCAAGCACCATAACACCTACGTGGTTAACCTGAACAATCTGGTGAAAGGTAGCGAGTTCGAAGGCAAATCCCTGGTCGAGATCGTCAAGACCTCCACCGGCGGCGTGTTCAACAACGCCGCTCAGGTCTGGAACCACACCTTCTATTGGCACTGCTTATCACCGCAAGGTGGTGGCGAGCCAACGGGCGCAGTGGCAGAGGCCATCAATAAGTCATTCGGCTCCTTCGCCGCCTTTAAAGAGCAGTTCACCGATGCCGCCGTGAAAAACTTCGGCGCGGGCTGGACCTGGCTGGTGAAAAAAGCGGACGGTAGTCTGGCGATCGTCAGCACCTCAAATGCGGCAACCCCGCTGACCGGCGCAGACGTTCCGTTATTGACCGTTGACGTGTGGGAGCATGCTTACTACATCGACTACCGCAATGCGCGGCCAAAGTACCTGGAAAACTTCTGGGCGTTGGTGAACTGGGCGTTCGTGGCAGAAAACCTGGCTTAACGGCGGGTGGCTAGCTAATAATAAGGCGCGGCATCAAGCTGCGCCTTTGTTTTTCTGCTGCGGATCAGTTCAATGCGGCAATAAAACTGAAAGCAATAATCATTGCCAAAGCACCCACGGTGGTGAGTAATGACATCTTCAAATTGGTATCCATATACAACTCCCTCTCAGATTGGCTTTTCCAGAGCATAAGCCACACAGTTTATACGTCAAATCATTTTCCCACAGTTCGTGATTAAAATCTTGTTATGATTTCCCCGCTGATAATTACCGATTAGCTCTTCCACTTTTCTTCAATATGCGACAAAATCCGCAGTTCACAACTGCGTACCGATAAACTGCCCCTCCCTGTTCAAGCGATTTACGACTTCAGCACTAAAAACTCAGTTTTCGCTTATCTGGGAAAGGATCTACGCAGGCAAACGATTAACATCATACTTACATGCTGTAACATGTGGGTTTAGGAGTCATTTTTTACATGGCAACGATTAAAGATGTGGCCAAACGCGCTGGCGTTTCTACCACTACCGTTTCGCACGTTATCAATAAAACGCGTTTCGTCGCCGAAGATACCAAAACGGCCGTTTGGGCCGCCATCAAAGAGCTGCACTATTCACCCAGCGCCGTGGCCCGCAGCCTCAAGGTCAACCACACCAAATCGATCGGTTTGCTCGCCACTTCGAGCGAGGCCCCCTATTTTGCCGAAGTGATCGAAGCGGTGGAAAACAGCTGCTACAGCAAAGGCTATACCCTGATCTTGTGTAACTCGCACAATAATCTGGATAAACAGCAAGCCTATCTGGCGATGTTGGCGCAAAAACGCGTCGATGGCCTGCTGGTGATGTGCTCAGAATATCCAGATCAGCTACTGGGCATGCTGGAAGATTACCGTAATATTCCCATGGTAGTGATGGATTGGGGTACCGCGCGCGGAGACTTCACCGATACCATTATCGATAATGCCTTCGAGGGCGGCTACCTGGCAGGCCGCTACCTGATCGAACGTGGACACCGTGACATCGGTGCCATTCCTGGTCAACTGGCGCGTAATACCGGTGGAGGTCGCCACCAGGGCTTTCTGAAGGCCATGAAGGAAGCTAACATTGAAGTGCGCGAAGAATGGATCGTGCAGGGGGATTTCGAGCCTGAATCTGGCTACAAAGCCATGCATCAGATCCTGTCGCAAAAGCATCGTCCAACCGCCGTTTTCTGTGGCGGCGATATTATGGCCATGGGGGCGATCTGCGCCGCCGATGAGCTGGGGTTGCGTGTACCGCAGGATATCTCGGTGATTGGCTACGACAACGTGCGTAATGCCCGCTACTTCACCCCGGCGCTGACCACCATTCACCAGCCGAAAGAGCGCCTGGGCGAGATGGCCTTTACCATGCTGTTGGATCGCATCATCAGCAAGCGTGAAGAATCGCAGGTGATTGAAGTGCATCCAAAACTCATCGAGCGCCGCTCAGTCGCCGATGGTCCTTTTGTCGATTACCGCCGTTAACTCCTGTTGGGGCGCTGCAATACTGCGCCCGATTAACCACCCGGCACCTCTTCACTGAGCCATTCCTGATTGAGCGTTTCGCTGTCGCCCAGATAGTCCAACAGCCAGGCCATGGCCGGAGACTGGGCGTTTTGCTGCCAGGTCAGGCAGCAGGCACTGGGCGGGAAAGGCTCATGCAGTGTCAACACCACCAGTTCGCCACTTTGCACCAACGGCAATACCCGATGTGCAGGCACCATGCCGACACACAGTCCGGCACGCAAACAATCTACCGCCGAAACCCAGTCAGGCACGGTCAGCCGCCGCTGGTTGTCCAGCGACCAGGTCACCCGCTTGGGTAAATTGCGCGAAGTATCTTCCAACAACAACGAGGGATAAGGCCGTAGCTGATCGTCGCGCAGCTTTCCTTGCAAGGCGGCGAGCGGATGTTTAGCATGTACTACGCAGAGCCAATTCATAAAGCCCATATCGCGAAAGGCAAAACCGCCGCCTACCGGCACCGCCCGCGTTGCACCAATGGCCATCTCCGCGCGGCCATCGACCAGCGCATCCCATACGCCGTTGAATACTTCCGGCTGCACTATCAGTTCCACGTCGGGGAAATGGCGATAAAAATCCAGCACCAGCTGGCGGCTGCGCTGGGGTTTGACGATCAGATCGACCGCAATCCGCAGTTGTCCGCGCCAACCGTTGGCCACCTGCTGACACTGTCGTCGGGTATCGAGCATTTTTTTGATAACAACTCGCGCCTCCTTAATAAACAGCGCCCCCGCTGGCGTGAGTTCCACATCGCGGTGACGGCGTTCAAACAGCGGCACCGCCAGCCATTGCTCCAGTTGGCGCACCGTATAGCTCACCGCAGAAGGAACTCGGTGCAACTCCTGTGCCGCTGCGCTGAAACTGCCGGTCCGCGCTACCGCATCTACCACATCGAGTGAATATTCAGACCACATATGTTTGCCTTCAAATTTTTTAACAGCACCTTGCAAATATTACCGTTTCACAAGCAGAGATCCAGCCGTATACACTTTCCGGCGCTTCAAAACCTGCGACAACATAATTTTAACGAGAAATAGCAATGCGAAATTTTGGATTTATGTTCTACCTGGCCGGCCTGAGTATGTTGGGCTATCTGGCTACCGATATGTACCTGCCCGCCTTTGGGGCAATGCAGCAGGATCTGCAAATCTCCGCTGGGGCGATCAGCGCCAGCCTGAGTATCTTCCTGGCAGGCTTTGCCTTTGCCCAGTTGCTGTGGGGGCCACTGTCCGACCGTATTGGCCGTAAGCCCGTGTTATTGATTGGCCTGGCGCTGTTCGCCGTCGGCTGCCTCGGTATGCTTTGGGTCGAGAACGTGGCACAACTGTGGTCACTGCGCTTTATTCAAGCCATTGGCGTCTGTTCCGCCGCCGTCACCTGGCAGGCGATCGTGGTCGATCGCTACCGCGATGGCAAAGCCAACCGCGTTTTTGCCTCCATTATGCCGCTGGTCGCCCTCTCTCCGGCGCTGGCTCCACTGCTGGGTGCCTGGTTGCTCAACCATATGGGATGGCGGGCCATCTTCGCCGTGCTGTTGGGGATCACCGCCCTGCTGCTGATCCCCACCTTGCTGCTGAAAGACCGCAGCAGACTGGTACCTTCCGCCGATAAAAAGCCCAGCCTTGGCTTTATGCAGATCTTGAAATCCCCGGTGTTCAGCGGCAACGTGATGGTTTTTGCCGCCTGTTCTGCCGGGTTCTTTGCCTGGCTGACGGGCTCCCCCTTTATCCTCGGCGATATGGGGTATAGTCCCAACGATATTGGCCTGAGTTATGTGCCACAAACGCTGGCTTTCTTATTAGGAGGTTACAGCTGCCGTAGCGCCTTAAATCGCATTTCTGGCAAAACCTTGCTGCCATGGCTGTTGGTAGCTTATGGCATCAGCATGGTAGCGCTGTATCTGATTGCCACCCTGAGCGAACCGACGTTGACCACTCTGCTGATCCCGTTCTGCTTTATGGCGTTAGTAAACGGTGCCAGCTATCCTATTTTAGTGGCCAATGCGTTGATGCCCTTCCCCAACAACAGTGGCAAAGCCGCTGCGCTGCAAAACACGCTACAATTGGGATTATGTTTTATCGCCAGCCTGTTGGTTTCGGCATTTATCGCCCAACCGCTGTTAGCCACGGCTACCGTAATGGTTGCTACCGTATTTTTAGCGGCCTTGGGCTATCTGATCCAGCGTGGGAAAGGAACGGATGAAACTCAGGTAACACGGCAGGAGCATGCCGACTCCGTCTCATAATTACCTATGTAAATAGTCACTTAATGAAAATTCTTGCCGAGCGCGATTTGCAGTTGAGTCTACGCCTCGGCAAGCCTATACTCAAAAACGACCTTTTAGAATAACAGTTATACTAAGCTCTTATTGCAGCAACTGCTGCGTACGTGGATGGCATCACACTTTATTTAAGGTTGCATTTACCCGCGTCCTTTGACGCAGGGAGTCTCTTAAATTTCCTCTGTTCAAGTCGGATTTCAGACACCACGGTGAATTTTTACCGTAGGTATACGTATGTCCCTGTAGAAATTGTCTACGCTAAATTCTGCAGGATCATAAGTCAGAAGAAGGTGATGGAGAAGCTATGAGTTCATCGTGTATAGAAGATCTGAGCATCCAGGATAACCATTGGTATCGTATCGCTCATGAAATGCTTAGCATGGCCGGTATTGAAATCAATGGTTCACGCCCTTTCGATATTCAGATCAATAATCCCAATTTCTTTAAACGCGTACTGCAAGACGGCTCTCTGGGGCTGGGCGAAAGCTATATGGACGGTTGGTGGGAGTGCGAACGGCTGGACATATTTTTTCAGCGGGTTGTCGCAGCTGGCCTGGAAAAGAAACTGCCCCACCACCTGAAGGATATCTTGCGTATTGCCGCCGCCCGCCTGACCAATCTGCAATCCCAAAAACGTGCCTGGATCGTTGGCAAAGAGCATTACGATCTGGGTAACGATTTGTTTACTCAGATGCTGGATCCCTATATGCAATATTCCTGCGGCTATTGGCAACAGGCCACGACGTTGGAAGAAGCGCAAGAGGCCAAGCTACGGCTAATTTGCGAAAAACTGCACCTGCGGCCCGGTATGCGGGTATTGGATATCGGCTGTGGCTGGGGCGGTCTGTCTGCTTATGCGGCCAAGCACTACGGCGTTTCCATGGTGGGGGTCACCATCTCCGCCGAACAGCAGAAAATGGCGCAAGAGCGCTGTGCCGGGCTGGACGTGGAAATTCTGCTGCAGGATTACCGCGATCTCCACCAGCAGTTTGACCGCATCGTCTCGGTCGGCATGTTCGAACACGTTGGGCCGAAGAACTACCGAACCTATTTCGAGGTGGTGGAACGTAATTTAAAACCTGATGGCATTTTCCTGTTGCATACCATAGGGTCCAACGAGACCGATATGAACGTTGATCCGTGGATCAATAAATACATCTTCCCCAACGGCTGCCTGCCGTCGGTGAAACATATTGCCCAGGCCAGCGAAGGCCGTTTCGTCATGGAAGATTGGCATAATATCGGCGCAGATTACGATCGCACCCTGATGGCCTGGTATGAACGTTTCAAACAGAGCTGGCCACAGCTGGCATCGCGCTATTCCGAACGTTTTGAAAGGATGTTCAGTTATTACCTTAATGCCTGCGCAGGAGCGTTCCGCGCTCGCGATATTCAACTTTGGCAGGTGGTATTCAGCCCTAAAGGCGTCGAAGGCGGTCTGCGAGTTCCCCGCTAAAATCCTTTACCCCAACCCACAGGGTTGGGGTAAAGGGTTATTAACCGCAATAAACGCGAATGATTTTGTCTTCACTGTCACCCAGGAAGTTCAAGCGCTTTAGATTGAAGTCCATGGTTACCATCGAGTTATAAGGAATAGTCCGTACCTGCTGGGGAATATTGACCCCGTCCAACGCAGACAGCGGTTTACCCACATAATTCTGATACTGCGATGCACCACAGGTATCATCTTCAGCCTCGGCAGACTGTGAGTTCGCCTGTTCTGGGGAGCTTGAACAGGCGGTCAGCGCCAACAGCGCCGCTAGCATCATCGTTTTCCCGTAAAACTTCACGTTTGGCTCCTATATGTGGTTCTTAGTGCAGGGTTATCAGGCTTTGGGTACAGACGGCTTGGTGACAGCTAACGCAGCCTCACGATTAGCTAGCACACGCTCGACGGTATCCACCACCGCTTGAGTTTGCGGATCGATTTCTATATTGACCTTATCCCCCAGGCGCTTTTTACCCAGCGTGGTGCGCTCAAGGGTTTCCGGGATCAAATGCACGCAGAAACGGTTATTGACCACCTCACCTATGGTCAGGCTAATGCCATCAATGCCGATGAAACCCTTATGCAGCACATATTTCATCAAATCGATATTCGGCATACGCAGCCAGATCTGGCGATTATTTTCCGAGGTATAAATCTTGGTGACTTCCGCGGTACAGATAATATGCCCGGACATCAGGTGCCCGCCGATTTCATCGTTAAACTTGGCGGCTCTTTCCAGATTGACCACATCACCCAGTTTAAGATCGCCAAGATTGGTCAACCGCAGAGTCTCTTTGATCAAATCAAAGCTGACGCGATTGCCTGCAATCTCCGTGACGGTCAGACAGCAGCCGTTGTGGGCCACCGAGGCCCCCAACTCCAGCCCTGGTAACAGCTCATCAGGCATTTCAACAACGTGGGTACGGAAGTTGGGTTTTTCATCAATGGCAACCAGCGGGGCAGTGCCTTGTACGATACCGGTAAACATGTTGGCCTCTTCTTTATGACTATGTTCAACGCGCTGTAAGCAGTTTGCCCCAGTTACGGCAGAAAACCAAACGCACAACGGCAAAAAAGCAGTGCTTGCCTAGTTTATGCCCTGGGGGCTAACAGCACTGTAGTTTCAAGACGACGAGTATAACTATTTCGTTACAACCTTTGCTTAACCCCGGCTAGCAGGTACAATCTTTTCGGCATATTCCGCAGTTTTTAGTTGTTGCTGATGCAGCGACACCCCTTCCCCATAAATAATTAGAAAGGTGTATACGTGCAGAAGTACTTTATTGAGGCGCGTAGTTTATTGGCCCTCGCAATTCCGGTCATCATCGCGCAAATATCCCAAACCGCAATGGGCGTGGTCGATACCATCATGGCTGGCTCTTATAGCGCCACGGATATGGCCGCCGTTGCCGTCGGGACCTCTATCTGGCTGCCGACCATTCTGTTCGGCCACGGTTTACTGCTGGCCTTGACCCCGGTGATCGCCCAGCTCAACGGCGCGGGCCGCCGCGATCGTATCGCGTATCAGGTGCGCCAGGGCTTTTGGCTGGCATCGGGGGTTTCACTCCTCATTATCGCCGTGATTTATAACAGCCAGTTGGTGATCGACATGATGCACAACATCGATCCGCTGCTGGCTGAAAAGGCCGTTGGTTTCCTGCATGCCATTATGTGGGGAGCTCCCGGCTATTTGTTCTTCCAGGTCGTCCGTGGCCAGTGTGAAGGCTTATCCAAAACCAAGCCCGGCATGGTAATAGGGTTTTTGGGTCTACTGATCAACATCCCGATCAACTACATATTGATTTTCGGCAAGTTTGGCATGCCGGAAATGGGCGGCATCGGTTGTGGTGTCGCCACCGCCAGCGTGTATTGGATGATGTTCCTGATGATGCGCTGGTATGCCAAACGTGCATCCTCGCTGCGGGATATCAAGCTGGAGGAAGGCGCACATCGTGGCCCGGACTGGCAGGCGTTAAAACGCCTGATCGGTATTGGTCTGCCGGTTGCCCTGGCCTTGTTCTTTGAGGTGACGCTGTTTGCCGTGGTGGCATTATTGGTTTCACCGCTGGGCATCGTTGCGGTTGCCGGACACCAGATTGCCCTGAACTTCAGCTCACTGATGTTTGTACTGCCGCTGTCGCTCGGCGTTGGGGCCACCATTCGCGTTGGGCATCGTCTGGGCGAAGGCTCGGTAGAGGGCGCTCGGATTGCCGCCTATGCGGCGATTGCCGTCGGCATAGCCATGGCCAGTTGCTCGGCGTTGTTCACCGCTGCCTTCCGCGAATCTATCGCCCTGCTGTATAACGATAACCCTGCGGTCGTGACCATGGCCTCCCATCTGATGCTGCTGGCGGCGATTTATCAGATATCCGACTCCATCCAGGTGATCGGTAGCGGTATTCTGCGGGGCTATAAAGATACCCGGGCGATCTTCTATATCACCTTTGTTGCCTATTGGGTTCTCGGGTTGCCAAGCGGCTATCTGCTGGCGCTGACGGACTACATCGTGCCAGCGATGGGGCCTAGCGGATTCTGGTTCGGCTTTATTATCGGCCTGACCTTCGCCGCCATCATGATGGTATTGCGGATGCGTTGGTTACAGCGCCAACCCCCGGCGTTGATTTTGCAGCGTTCCACCCGTTAATAGCGTTCGCCGGTTTGTCACAGGCAAACCGGCGAGTTCCTCGCCAGCCATTGCAGAAAAAACCGCCTTACTGCACATAAGCTCAGCAATCGCGTGAAATACCAAATAAAATTGCGTTTTTCCCCTTGCCAGCGGCCAGGTTGCTCGTTAATATTCGTCCCCGCTGTCAGCCATGACAGAGAGGAAAAAGATGCGTCTGTAGCTCAGTTGGTTAGAGCACCACCTTGACATGGTGGGGGTCGATGGTTCGAGTCCATTCAGACGCACCAAATTCCTGAAAGTAGCACAGTGCGTCCGTAGCTCAGTTGGTTAGAGCACCACCTTGACATGGTGGGGGTCGATGGTTCGAGTCCATTCGGACGCACCACTTCTTGTTTCGCTTCCCAGTATTATCTCTCGCCTAACGGCAACCCAATTTAACAGTAATACCGGACAGAGCGTCAGCCCGTCGCGTATCATCAGCGCAGTATCCTGATGGAGGTAATTTTGATGTCGGTTTTTAAATCACAGCTGCCGTTCGAACAACTCGACAATGGCCTCGCCCGCCGCCAAGGGCTAATGAGCGATGGTAGCACCGCCTGGGAAGTCAAGTTTGCCGCAGGCACCTTCGACCAACTGCAAAAACGCCCCTACTCCCAACACATCCGCATCCTTTCTGGGATCTTCGAGTTCACCGTCGGCAGTGACGTGCATACTCTGATGGCCCAGGAAACGTTGGCGATCCCTGCCGCTACCGTATTTGGCTGTTTCTGTCTGGATGACGGAGTCCTGTTGGAAATTCAGCAAAATGTTTGAAAGCGTGAAGTCCGTCACTTTATTTTTTTTGAAAACATAATCCGTTACAGTAATGCTATTTGCGCAACAAACCCGCTGGCAGGCGGCCAATTTGCGCCACATTTGCTGACTTTATGTACAAAACTGCCGACAACTGCGGTTTTTTGTTTTGTTTCCAGCCGCATAGCCTTATAATGCGCAACGTCTTTCAGTTGAATGGTTTCAGCCCTTGATCTGCGAAAACGCAATTACAACAAATTCTCATCCTCGCTTTTTGCGCAGCTTACCCGCACCTGGGCATCGGCCGAATTTTTCCACCCCATTTCGACCAAGGTCACCTATCCTTAACTATGTTTTGCATTGCCAGGCACAGCCCAAATCCCTTACCGATGGCCTAGCCGCCGGTACCGTTAGTTTTATTATCCATCACAACTTGCAGAAAAAATCGTCATGAAAAAGACCAAAATTGTTTGTACTATCGGCCCGAAAACCGAGTCGGAAGAAATGCTGACCAGCCTGCTGAACGCGGGCATGAACGTAATGCGCCTTAACTTCTCCCACGGCGATTATGAAGAACACGGTAACCGCATCAAGAACATGCGTGCGGTAATTGCCAAAACCGGTAAAAACGCCGGCATCCTGCTCGATACCAAAGGCCCGGAAATCCGTACCATGAAGCTGGAAGGCGGCGTTGATGCAGCCCTGGTTGCTGGCCAGACCTTCACCTTCACCACCGACCAGAGCGTTATCGGCAACAAAGAGCGCGTTGCTGTGACCTACCCTGGCTTTGCTGCTGACCTGAAGATTGGCAACACCGTACTGGTGGACGATGGCCTGATCGGTATGGAAGTGACTGCGGTTACCGAAAGCGAAGTGATCTGTAAAGTACTGAACAGCGGCGATCTGGGCGAAAACAAAGGCGTTAACCTGCCAGGTGTTTCCATTAAGCTGCCAGCGCTGGCCGAAAAAGACAAACGTGACCTGATCTTCGGTTGTGAGCAAGGCGTAGATTTCGTTGCGGCTTCCTTTATCCGTAAGCGTTCCGACGTGCTGGAAATCCGTGAGCACCTGAAAGCCCACGGCGGCGAAAACATTCAGATCATCTCCAAGATCGAAAACCAGGAAGGCCTGAACAACTTCGACGAGATCCTCGAAGCGTCTGACGGCATCATGGTAGCTCGTGGCGATCTGGGTGTTGAAATCCCGGTTGAAGAAGTAATCTTCGCGCAGAAGATGATGATCGAGAAGTGTAACCGCGCACGCAAAGTGGTTATCACCGCAACCCAGATGCTGGATTCAATGATCAAGAACCCGCGCCCTACCCGTGCAGAAGCCGGTGACGTTGCCAACGCCATCCTGGACGGTACCGATGCGGTGATGCTGTCTGGTGAAAGCGCCAAGGGTAAATACCCGCTGGAAGCCGTTACCATCATGGCAACCATCTGCGAACGTACCGATCGCGTGATGCCTAGCCGTATCGACACCCTGAACGACAACCGTAAACTGCGTATCACCGAAGCGGTGTGCCGCGGTGCGGTAGAAACTGCCGAAAAACTGGACGCGCCACTGATCGTGGTTGCCACCAGCGGCGGCAAATCAGCCAAATCCGTGCGTAAGTACTTCCCTAACGCCGTGATCCTGGCGCTGACGACCAACGAAGTCACCGCTCGTCAACTGATCCTGAGCAAAGGTATCACCACTCAGATGGTCAAAGAAATCGCTTCTACCGACGACTTCTACCGCATTGGTAAAGAAGTTGCTTTAGCGAGCGGCCTGGCACAGAAAGGCGACGTCGTAGTGATGGTTTCTGGTGCTCTGGTACCAAGCGGCACCACCAATACTGCCTCGGTTCACGTGCTGTAATAATAAACGTGACAACAAGTCTGTGACCCAAACGCCGCTTAGCGGCGTTTTTTTTATCTGCAATAACGCACTTTCAGAAAAACGCAACCATTAAAGCGGTTTATTTCGCCAATTTCATTTGAGAGTTGTCCCATAGAATCAGGCTGTTTTCCTTCGATTTTTTAACTATTTTGCAAAACAAGATGCAAGTTTGAGCGAACGATCAAAATAAAGGGCCTTAATACAAAAAATTTATTCTCTTTCGAAAAAAGTTTGTGTAATACTTGTAACGCTACATGGAGATTAACTCAATCTAGAGGGTGTTATAATGAATCGTACTAAACTGGTACTGGGCGCGGTAATCCTGGCTTCTACTATGCTGGCTGGTTGCTCAAGCAACGCTAAAATCGATCAACTGTCTTCTGACGTTCAGACTCTGAACGCTAAAGTTGATCAGCTGAGCAACGACGTGAACGCAATCCGTTCTGACGTTCAAGCAGCTAAAGACGACGCAGCGCGCGCTAACCAGCGTCTGGACAACCAAGCACACGCTTACAAAAAGTAAGTTTGCTTCGGTTATTGAAAACGGTGCACATTGTGCACCGTTTTTTTTTGCCTATAAATAAATAGCCCCTGCACATCATCCCATCCCATACCTAGGCACAAAAAAAGGGCCAGGCTCAATGCCGGACCCCACTACTTTCGCACCATTAAGGTTTAGTTCACCGAGCTAATCGGTGCACCAGTCTCGCCAGAGGTGTCAGCTCCCTCACCAGGAAGCGCTGTAGGCGGTGTAGCGACCTCAGAAGGGTCTTGCCCTACACTTACCAGCACCGGCATGCCAGAACGCCGTACGATGGCGCTGTCGAGCATTGCCTTATCGGTCTGTGGATCGGTAGCAAAGGCTTTCTGATTTTTAGAAAGTGCGAACGGCATGGTCTGCGGATCGTCACTGGCCACTCTCGACAATGGCTGATGCACTTCTACATAGCGTTTGCCGTCTGGTTCAACGGAGACCTTCAGCGGTTCATTGACGATTTGCACTCTGGTACCTTGTGGCACCTGGTTGAACAGCGCTTCGATATCGTCCGGGCGCAGGCGGATACAACCTGAGCTCACGCGCATCCCGATACCAAAGTTGGCATTGGTGCCGTGGATCAGGTATTCACCGTGCCCCATGGCCAGACGCATGGCAAACAGCCCCATCGGATTCTCTGGCCCAGCCGGTATTACCGCAGGCAGAGTCACGCCCTGTGACTGGTAGCGCTTGCGGATGTTGGCAGTTGGCGTCCAGGTTGGATTCGGGATCTTCTGGCTGACCGAGGTCACCTTCAACGGTGTATTCATACCGGTCTGGCCGATACCGATCGGATAGACGATCACCTTATCTTCCCCTTTCGGGTAATAGTACAAGCGCAGTTCCGCTAGATTGACCACAATGCCTTCACGTGGAGTATCCGGCAGCAGCATCTGAGTCGGGATCGTCAGCGCCGTCCCCGGTTTAGGCAGATAGGGATCGGTACCCGGGTTAGCTTCCAGCATGCCCAATAGCCCAATCTTGTAGTCAGCCGCAATGGCTTCCAGCGAACGGCCATCATTTGGCACGTTGTAAATCGTATTCTCACCAATCAGACGGCTGCCTGGCGGCGGCAATGAGTATTCGTTCGCACTGGCGACCTGGGTGCCGGTCAGTACGGTGGCGAATAACACGCCCATTAGAGTCAACGCACGTTTCATTCTTATCCCTATTGATTTTACGGTTCATTGCAAGGCTAGCGGTCGCTGGCCAGCAGGTAAATAAGATAAATGCTCGTTCGATATTAGCAAGATCCGATTTAAAGGCAATAAATTGCAAAAAATCAACATGTTATAACGTAATCAAACGCAGGAATTGTCAAGGACTCGTCAACGGGTAAACGGCTGAAATACTTATAATTTGTGGAAAAATGACGGGACTTGGCAGGAATTGTAAAGGCTCATTGACATAACATGCCATCAATAAGCCTTGGGTGCCCGCTCAGACGAGCTGGGCCGCTTTACTGCGAATAGCGCGGATCATCGCCTCCAAACCTTGAGAACGAGAAGGCGTCAGATGTTGGCTCAAGGCCAGTTCGCTGAAGAATGGGCGCACATCCAGATCGAGAATTTGCTGCGGCGTAAGCTGGTGATAAACAATAAACACCACCGCCAGCAGCCCCTTGACGATAGCGGCATCGCTATCACCATGAAACTCTACCTGCCCTTGCGCGTTGTTGCTCATCACGATCCAGACCTGGCTTTGACAGCCAGAAATCAGGTTAGCCGCCTGCCGCTCGCTTTCATCCAGCGGTGGCAACTGGCTACCCAGTTCGATCACATACAGGTACTTCTCTTCCCAGTTCAGGCAGCGGGAAAAGTTACGCACCAATTTATCTTTGTCCGGCAAATGCGCCATGGGGCTCCCTTTAATGATTAGCCTAACAAGCTGTGGATGCGCTGCAAACCGGCGACCAGCCGATCCACTTCCTGGCGGGTATTGTACAACGCCAGCGAGGCACGGCACATACTTGGTACCTGGTAGAACTCCATCAGCGGCATGGCGCAGTGGTGCCCAGTGCGGATCGCAATACCGTATTGATCCAGGAAACTGCCCACGTCGTAGGCATGATGTTCACCCAGGTTAAAGGCTATCACACCGGCACGCTGTGCAGGGCCGTAGATCTTCAGCGTTGGCACCTGCTGCAATTCATCCAATGCGTAATGCATTAAAGACTGCTCGTAATCGTGAATATTTTCCAGCCCCAGAGCCTCGACATAGTCGATGGCCGCCCCTAGCCCCATCATCCCCGCCGTATTAGGTGAACCGGCCTCAAAACGCCATGGTGGCGCTGCAAAGGTAGTGCCTTGCGTCAAGCTGACCCGTTGGATCATCGCGCCGCCGCCTTCCCACGGAGGCATCTGTTCCAGCAACGCCTGCTTGCCATACAGAATGCCGATACCGCTTGGCCCATACAGCTTGTGGCCGGAGAACACATAAAAATCACAGTCAAGCGCCTGGACATCGATACGCTGATGCATTACCGCTTGAGCGCCGTCCACCAGCACCTTCAGCCCAGCCGCTTTGGCCACGGGAACGATCTCACTCAGTGGGTTGACGGTTCCCAGCACGTTCGATACCTGGGTGATCGCCAACAGCTTGGTGGAGGCATCGATCAGGCCCGGCAGTTGCGCCAGATCCAAGGTGCCGTCTGGCTGCAATGGCCAGACACGCAGCGTGATGCCTCGCTCCTGCGCCAGCATTTGCCACGGCACAATATTGGCGTGGTGCTCCATCTCAGTGATGATGATACTATCACCCGCCGTCAGCAAATGGCGGCCAAAGCTGTTAGCCACCAGATTGATGCCTTCAGTGGTGCCTTTCACGAACACAATTTCTTCCGCCGAGCCCGCGTGGATAAAGCGCGCCACTTGCTCACGCACGGCCTCCATCTGCTGGGTAGCTTCGGCGCTCAACGTATGGATACCGCGATGAACCGCGGCATAACCGTGACGGTAGAAATCCAGTTCGCGGTCAATCACGCTCTGCGGTTTCTGCGCGCTGGCAGCACTGTCCAGGTAAGCCAACGGTTGCCCATTGACCTCCCGAGCCAACAGGGGGAAATCGCTACGTACCCGTTCCAGGGGATAACTCATGCCGCCTCCTGGGGTAAACGATCGGCGATACGCGCCAGCACCAACTCCCGAATGACCGGGTCGGCAATGCCCTCCGTCAGTTCAGCGGCAAAGGCAAAGATGATCATCTGCTGCGCCGCGTGCTTATCAATACCGCGCGATTGCAGATAGAACAGCTGTTCTTCATCGATGCGGCCCACGGTGGCACCGTGGCTGCATTTGACATCATCGGCGTAGATTTCCAGCTGCGGTTTGGTATCGACCTCCGCCACCTTGCCCAACAACAGGTTGTGGTTGTTCATTTGGCCGTCGGTTTTGATCGCGTATTGCGCGACCTTGATCATACCGTTAAATACCGCCTTGGCTCGATCGCTGACCACCGTTTTGTGCAGTTGGCGGCTTTCGCAGTAGCCTTTGTTGTGTTCCAGATAGGTACGGGTATCGCACACCTCTTTACCCACCGGCAACACCAAACTATTGATTACCACATTGCTCCCCTCACCGTTTAACTGCGCACTGGTGTGGTGGCGAGTCAGCCCAGCTCCCAGCAGGAAGCTATCGCTTTTAACTCGAGCGTCGCGGCCTATCATCAGGTCGTTATGGGCAAAGTGATAACTGGCCTGGCTCTCGAACGCCAGTTTGCAATGATGCAGCTCGGCATTATCCCCCACCTTCACGGTCAGGCGCGCACCGGTGAAGTGGGCCGCAGCGCTGATGCTGGCATAGTGTTCGATGACCGAAGCTCGTGCACCACTTGCAATCTCCAGATGGTGCCGGTGATGCAGCGTATTCACTTCTCCGGGCTGCTCGCGACCGGTGCTGAGATGCAACAGATAGAGCGGCTTAACCGGAGCTTTGCCCGCCGCCAGGCTAATCACGCTGGTTTCCTGCGCCAGGCTTTCGGTCAAATGCAGAAAGATTTCTGGCTGGATCGGCTCCGGCAGCGTTAGTGGCGCATCATAGGCCACCCTGGTCAACTGGTAGTCGCCAAGATCCTCATCGCTCAGTTGTGGGCATAAGCGCCCATCGACAAACACCAGGCGATACGCATCGATCTTCAACGCCAGTTTGTCACGCTGCTCCGCGCTGAACACGTTGTCCGCAGGCTCCAGAAACTGCTGCTCCAGCAAGCCTTCCAGCGGGGTATATTTCCAGTTTTCCTGCTTGCGAGTCGGCCAGCCTTGGCGCAAAGCCTGCTGCCAATGGGCTAACGCATGCGCAGACTGCTCGCCGCCGCGGGCTTCGAAAAGGCTGTACATCTGCTGTAACGCCCGTGAATTACTGTTGGTCGGAAAGCCAGCCATAGCCCTGCTCCTCCAACTGTTTCACCAATGAGAAATCACCGGATTTCACGATGCGCCCCTGGGAAAGCACGTGAACGTAATCCGGTTTGATATAATCGAGAATGCGCTGATAGTGGGTGACAATAATAAAGGCGCGCTTGCCGTCACGCAGCGAATTGACTCCGTTGGCGACGATCTTCAGGGCATCGATATCCAGCCCGGAATCCGTTTCATCCAGAATGCACAGCTCCGGCTCCAGCGCGGCCATTTGCAGGATGTCGTTTCGTTTCTTCTCGCCGCCGGAAAAACCGACGTTGACCGAACGGGTCAACAAATCCGCTGGCATATTCAGCAACTCAATCTTCTGTTCGATAAAGTCAGCGAAGTCGAAGCGATCCAGCGCCTCTTGGCCACGGTAATTACGCACCGCATTCACCGAGGTCTGCAGGAAGAAATGGTTGCTGACGCCGGGGATCTCTACCGGGTACTGGAACGCCAGGAATACGCCCTCACCGGCCCGATCCTCAGGAGCCAGTTCCAACAGATCTTTGCCTTTAAACGTCACTTCACCTGCGGTGACCTCATACTCTTCCCGGCCAGCCAACGTGGCGGAAAGCGTGCTTTTGCCGGAACCGTTGGGCCCCATAATGGCGTGCACTTCGCCCGGTTTGATGTCCAGGCTCAGCCCTTTGAGGATTTCATTTCCTTCGGCGCTGACGTGCAAATTCTTGATACTTAACATGCTGTGTCCTCTGATCGCGCTACTGCGCTATAAATACGGGTGCTTAACCGACGCTGTGTTCCAGGCTGATAGCCAGTAACTTCTGTGCCTCTACGGCAAATTCCAGCGGCAGCTCGGAGAACACGTCCTTACAGAAACCATTGACGATCATCGAGATGGCGTTATCTTCGCTGATGCCCCGTTGCAGGCAGTAGAACAGTTGGTCGTCACCAATCTTCGAGGTGGTAGCCTCATGCTCAAGCTGGGCGCTGTGATTGCGCGTCTCCACATAGGGGAAGGTATGCGCCCCGCTATTGGGCCCGATCAGCATCGAGTCGCACTGGGTAAAGTTACGGGCGTTTTCCGCCCCGGGCAGGATCTTCACCAGCCCACGATAGGTATTTTGGCTGTGCCCAGCGGAGATCCCTTTGGCAATAATGGTCGACTTGGTGTTTTTACCAATGTGGATCATCTTGGTACCGGTATCCGCCTGTTGGTAGCCGCTGGTCAGCGCCACCGAGAAAAACTCACCGATCGAGTTGTCGCCCTGCAAGATCACGCTTGGGTATTTCCAAGTGATGGCTGAGCCGGTTTCAGACTGTGTCCAGGACATTTTGGACCCTGAGCCTTCACACAGCGCACGCTTGGTGACGAAGTTAAGAATGCCGCCCTTGCTTTCGCCGCCGCCGGAGAACCAGTTTTGCACCGTGGAATACTTCACTTCAGCGTCTTTATGCAGGATCACTTCTACTACCGCCGCGTGCAGCTGATAGCTGTCGCGTACCGGCGCTGAGCAGCCTTCAATGTAGCTGACATAGCTGCCTTCATCGGCAATCAGAATGGTGCGTTCAAACTGGCCGGTTTTCGCGGCGTTAATGCGGAAATAGGTGGAAAGCTCCATTGGGCAGCGTACGCCCTTCGGCACGTAGACGAAGGTGCCGTCGGAAGCCACCGCAGCGTTGAGTGCGGCAAAGAAGTTGTCGTTATGCGGCACCACTCGGCCCAGATACTTACGGACTAAGTCTGGATGGTCGTGAATGGCCTCACCGAACGAGCAGAAGATCACCCCGCTCTCCGCCAGCTTTTCACGGTAAGTGGTCGCGACGGAAACCGAGTCGAAAATGGCATCTACCGCCACTTCATTACCTTCACGCACCGGTACACCCAGTTGATTAAACGCCAATTCAACTTCGCTGGTCAGGTAGCCGTTTTCCGTACTGGCGCCAGGCTGCTGCTCCGCCCCAGGCTGAGAACCGCAGGCGTCATCACAGCTGCCGCAGGACGGCGCTGAATAGTAGCTGTAATCCTGATAGTTCAGCTTGTCATAGTTAGCTTTCAGCCAGTGTGGCTCTTCCATTTGCAGCCAGGCACGGTAAGCCTCCAGGCGGAATTCCAGCATCCACTCGGGTTCGTTACGCTTGGCCGAGATGGCGCGTACCACCTCTTCGTTGATACCTTTGGCCAACTCATCGGTGGCCAGTTGGGTAAAGAATCCTTCCTTGTAGCGACCTTCGCTGACCCAAGCCGGTACATCTTTCGCTGTTTCTACGTTGCTTCGTGTCATGTTGATTGCATCGCTTAAACGCCAAAGCTCTCACCGCATCCGCAGGCGTTCTGAGCTTTAGGGTTATTAAATTTGAACATCTGATTCAGCCCTTCCCGAACAAAATCTACCGTGGTGCCATCGATAAACGGCATCGCTTTGAGCGGCACGAATAGCTTGGCCCCGTCACGTTCAAACAACAGATCGTCGCTGGCCGGTTCGCGGGTCAAATCCAGTACGTAGGCAAAGCCCGCACAGCCAGATTGTTTGACGCCGAGTTGCAACCCTTTCACCTGCGCATCCTGCTGCATGAGTCTGATTATCTGCTTCACCGCGCTGTCGCTCAGCGAAATGCCTTGCCAGACGTTGTCTGCCAAGGAAAAAGTACCAACATCTTCCGTATGCATATGGCCTACCTCACATTCGTGTTTTACTACAGCCGATCTGGCTTACCGCCCATGTTAGTGATAATGATTATCACTTCAACCGTTTGTTTTGCGGGGGTATTTACCAAACGCCCGGATTTACGCTCGGCAACACGATAAATCGATGGAGCATCCAGGCAAAATAGACGCGGGGATAATTTTTATCCCTCTGAATTCATAGTAATTCATCATATCTCGTACGGCTTATCCCGCTGTCCCGACAAGGTTATAGCGCCGAATAAGTCGTCTGTTTTAAACATTCATAGAAAATACCTATTTCTGCATTTTGTCTGTCTGAAAAATGCCTTTCCCTGCTTTAAGTCTAGTCGCTCGCGTGTTTTTAGCCCGTGAGGGTCAAAAGACCCACAACAGAAAAAAATCTGCGAGGAGCATTGATCATCGCCACAGCTGCAAATATGATAATGATTATCATTAAGCTTTAATTGGGCGTGGACCTATGGCTATCTCGATGAATGCGTGGCTGCTGAGCAAAATTGATGAATACAAGTTCAACATCCGTGATGCCACGGTGGATTTCTATATGGCGGAAGCGGCGCTACAGCGGCCGGAATGCAACATCAATCATCTGAAGCGTTACAACGGTGTCAGCTTGGGCATGGCGAATTTATGCCTGGAAAATGGCGATGACGAGAGTTATCTGCATGCGCTGAGCAAACTGCATAACCGGCTGATCGTCGAGATCAACAACCCACAGCGCTGTCAGCTGTTCCGCGTGCAGTGCTATCATTTTGCCCGGCATACGCTAACGCTGATTTGCCAGAAATATTCGATGGAAGGCGGCTGGGACAAGGCTACCGCTTTTCAGAAGGATTTTGTGAAACGGGTACCGTTCCAGCTGTAACGTTTGCCCCGCAGGCGAAAACCTGCGGGGTAGGTGTTACTCCAATACTGCCGTGGTCAGCCGCGAGGTACAGCACAGGCGATCGCGATCGTCGAAGATCTCGATCTGCCAGACCTGATTGCGGCGGCCAGCGTGTAACGCACGACAAACCCCGCGTACCTGCCCTTTAAATACCGCGCGCAGGTGATTGGCGTTAATCTCCAACCCCACCACCTTTTGTTCCCCTTCGGTGCACAGATAACCCGCCATTGAGCCCATCGACTCGGCCAGCACCACCGAAGCCCCGCCGTGTAACAGGCCAAACGGCTGGGTAGTGCGGTGATCGACGGGCATCACCGCCTCTAAATAGTCATCTTCCAAGCGGGTAAACTGAATGCCCACATGGGCCACCATGCATCCTTCACCGCTTTGGTTGAGTTGTTCCAGCGTTGTTTCACGTTTCCACAGCTTCACGCAATCATCTCCAGAAGTGCCTGTAATGGATGCCGCACGCCATTGCCTTCAATGCGTTTTACCTGGCTGCGGCAAGAATAACCGGTCGCCAGACAGCGTTGCCTTGGCAAACGTTGTAGCGCCTGATGCCATGATAGCTCATAAATCCCCAGGGAATTTTGCAGATTCTTGGCTTCGTGACCGTAAGTGCCCGCCATGCCACAGCAACCCACGCTGACGTTTTCCAACTTGGCGCCAAAACGGGCAAAGATGGCAGCCCACTGCTGGGTACTCGCAGGTAATGCGGTGGTTTCGGTACAGTGGCCAAACAGATACCAGGCTTCCCCGGTCGCAGGCTGTTCCGCACGTTCTGCCAGCAACTTTTGCAACCATTCATGGACCAGTTGCACCTGGAAACTCCCCCGTTCGGCCCCGAGAATTTCTTGATACTCGTCGCGATAACACAGCACCAGCGCCGGATCGACACCCACCATCGGCATCCCCAGTTTGGCTACCCGGTTCAGGAAGTCCGCGGTCTTGCGCGCCGTTTTGGCAAAGCGCGTCAGGAAGCCTTTGATATGCTGTGCCTTACCGTTCGGTGAGAAAGGCAACAGTACCGGCTTGTAGCCCAGCTTTTCCACCAGCCGTACAAAGTCTGCCACGACCTGGGCATCGTAATAGCTGGTAAACGGATCCTGCACCACCAGCACATGCTGTTCGCGCTGGCTTTCGCTCAATGCTTCCAACTGTTCAAGCGTCATGCTGAACGCGCTATGGCCCGACAGTTGTTGGCGTAATGTTGGGCTGGATAGCAATGGTAAATCCACCATGCCGATGCTGTTGCGGCTCAGTTCGCGCACCCATGGCTGCTTGAAGAAGAAGTTGAACACCTTCGGCGCTTTGGCCATCAACGGGGTATAGCTCTCGACGCCAGCGACCACGTAGTCACGCATTGGGCGCAGATAACGGGTGTGATAAAGCTGCAGGAAGCGCGAACGGAAGCCCGGCACGTCGATCTTGATCGGGCACTGGGTCGAACAGGCTTTACAGGCCAGGCAGCCAGACATCGCTTCTTTGACTTCATGGGAGAAGTCATATTCGCCCTTGCCTGCATGCCAGCTATTACGGGTTTTCTCGACCAGGGTGCGGAAGCTGAGGCGCTGCTGCGGCAACTGCTTTTCCAGTGCGACGGGGTCCACGCCCTGCTCTGCCAATAACCGTAACCATTCGCGCACCAGGGCCGCACGGCCTTTCGGCGAGTGGATCCGATTCGCGGTGATCTTCATCGATGGGCACATCGGGCTGTGGACATCAAAGTTGAAACACAGTCCGTTGCCGTTACACTCCATCGCGCCACGGAACGAGGTGCGGACATCGATGGGGATGCGGCGATCCAACGTGCCACGTTTCACCGCATCGACTTTCATCATCACGGAATCTACGCCCAGCGGCGGGCAGATTTTCCCCGGATTGAGGCGATTGAGCGGGTCAAACGCGGCCTTGATGCGGCGCAGTTCTTCATAGAGCTCCTCGCCGAAGAACGCCGGGCTATACTCCGCCCGGAAGCCCTTCCCGTGTTCTCCCCACAACAGGCCGCCATACTTGGCGGTTAACGCCACCACCTGGTCAGATATTTGCTTCATCAGCACTTCTTGCTGGGGATCGCACATATCTAAGGCCGGGCGCACATGCAGCACACCAGCATCAACGTGGCCGAACATACCGTAGCTCAGGTTATGGCTATCCAACAGTTGGCGGAACTCGGTGATATAGTCAGCCAGGTGCTGCGGCGGCACGCAGGTATCTTCAGCAAACGGGATGGGCTTGGCCTGCCCTTTGGCGTTACCCAGCAATCCAACCGCCTTTTTGCGCATATTGTAGATGCGCTCAATACCGGTCAAATCGCCGCAAATCTGATAACCGATCACACCAGCCTGTTGCTCGGAGATCAGATCGTCCAGACGCTCGCACAGCGCTTCCATCTGGCCGTCGATCAGTTCCTTATCATCACCGGCAAACTCAACGATGTTCAACCCGAGCATCTCTTTATCCGGCACATTGGTGATCAGTTCGCTGACCGAGTGCCAGACGATATCTTCGCGGGCCAGATTCAGCACCTTGGAGTCAATGGTTTCCACCGACAGCGCCTTGGCTTCCACCATAAAGGGCGCATTGCGCAGGGCCGAATCGAAAGAGTCATATTTGACGTTTACCAGGCGCCGCACCTTCGGCAGCGGTGTGATATCCAGCCGCGCTTCGGTGATAAAGGCCAAGGTCCCTTCGGCACCGGTCAGAATGCGGGTCAGATCGAAGGTTTGCAGATCGTCGCTCAGTACGTGGCACAGATCGTAGCCGGTGAGGAAGCGGTTAAGCTTGGGGAATTTCTCCAGGATCAGCGCCCGTTGCTCACGGCAACGGTTCAGCACGGTGTGGTAGATCCGCCCCTCTGGCGTATCTTCCTGGGCAATCGTTTCCGCCAGCGGCGTTGGCATGGCGCGGGTGTCGATCATTTCGCCCCCCAGCAACACCGCCCGCAGCCCCAGCACATGGTCTGAGGTTTTACCGTACACCAGCGAACCCTGGCCAGACGCGTCGGTATTGATCATACCGCCAAGGGTAGCTCGGTTGCTGGTGGAAAGTTCCGGCGCGAAGAAATAGCCGAACGGCCGTAAATACTGGTTGAGTTGGTCTTTAATCACCCCGGCTTCTACCCGCACCCAACCCTGCTCGACGTTGATGTCCAGAATGCGGTTCATGTAACGCGACATATCAACCACTATGCCGGTGTTAAGTGCCTGTCCATTGGTGCCGGTGCCGCCACCGCGCGGACTGAAGGTCAGCTCCTTGAAGCGTTCTTCGTCGGCCAGCCGGGCGATTAGCGCCACATCAGCGGTTGAGCGAGGAAACACCACCGCATCGGGCAACAGCTGATAAATGCTGTTGTCCGTCGCCATCGTCAGCCGATCGGCATAGCTAGTGGCGGTATCGCCGTTGAATCCGCTCTGTTTTAACGCGGCCAAAAAGTCCAGCACCCGTTGAACGAGGCCGGATGCCTGAGAAATTTGTGGGATCATTCGCTTGTTTGACTCTGTCTGCTCTTAATTGCTTAATCGGGCCCGGAACTGGCCCTCCCCTGTCTTTTATTATCACGATAACCGCAAGGGCCGTTACCCGCCCCTGCATCATCGCTATCTACCTCATAATGGCGGGTGTTTTGCCGCTTGTACATCCTGAATTTGGCATTATTTGGCTGGGAAAATGATAGCGCAGCCGATGGCTGCGCTTTAGGAAGAGGAAAGTCTGGCGGTTATTCCACTGCGCTTAATAATGAAAGGCTGTACCACGGATGGTGTTCCACGACAAAATGTGCGGCTGACTGTGAAAGTTGCCAAAAATGCTCCATGATAAAAGGGTACCAAGGAATTAACTCACTAGGATGAAAATGCATTCATGACACAACCGCAACGCCGCTACGATTTACCGACGATAATTTTTGGTGTGCTGTTTATCGCCATTATGATCGTCGCCAGTTTTTGGGTCATTCAACCCTTTATTCTGGGATTTGCCTGGGCATCGATGGTGGTGATCGCCACCTGGCCGGTATTGATTAAACTGCAGAGCCTACTTTGGGGCCGCCGGTCGCTGGCAGTGGTGGCGATGACTATCCTGCTGCTCTTGCTGTTTGTGCTGCCTATTGCCCTGCTGATCAGCAGCGTGGTGGATAACAGCGCGCCAATCGTAGCCTGGGTGAACTCGCCGGGCCAGCTCCATGTTCCACAGTTGGAGTGGCTGCGCTCCATTCCGGTGATTGGGCACAAAGTCTATAACAGCTATCATCTGTTGGTGAACACCGGTGGTAACGCCCTGGTGGCCAAAATTCAACCTTACTTCGGCCAGACCGCCACCTGGTTTGTCACCCAGGCAGCGCATATTGGTCGTTTCCTGATCCACTGTTCGCTGATGTTATTGTTCAGTGCCTTGCTGTACGCCCGCGGTGAGCAGGTCGGCATGGCGATCCGCCATTTTGCCGTGCGCCTTGCTTCCACTCGGGGCGATGCGGCCGTATTACTAGCCGGGCAAGCGATCCGTGCCGTTGCATTGGGCGTGGTGGTGACAGCATTGGTGCAGTCGATCCTGGGCGGTATTGGGTTGGCCATTTCTGGCATTCCCGCGGCCACCTTGCTGACCGTAGTGATGTTCATCTTTTGCCTTGCCCAACTGGGGCCATTGTTGGTCTTGATCCCGGCCATCATTTGGCTGTACTGGACCGGTGACACCACCTGGGGCACCGTGCTATTGGTGTGGAGCTGCGTGGTCGGAACGCTGGATAACTTCCTGCGCCCGGCGCTAATCCGCATGGGTGCCGACTTGCCGTTGATTCTGATCTTGTCAGGCGTTATCGGTGGCCTGCTGGCCTTCGGGATGATTGGCCTGTTTATCGGCCCAGTCGTGCTGGCGGTCTCTTATCGGTTGGTTAGCGCCTGGGTGAACGAAGCTCCAGAGCCCACAGCCGATCTGGAAGAAGTCGCCAAAGATTTAGAACAGTTGTGATCCCTACATCGCCTGCCCATTCATTGGGCAGGCGATTAACCCGCATATTCCCTTTCGCCGCCGCATCGCTGCCGATAATTATTCTGCTGACTCACTTGTTGCAATAATAGATGCCGTTCAAATACCTGTTCTCGCAATGAACCAGTACAATCCAGGCTATTTTATTGGGACGATTCTTAATGACGCGCGCCAGATAACTGCCTAGTATAAAACTCTATCTTGCTGAAAATCATTGCTTTCCATGCATTGTTTTCCAGTCAAGTCAGCCAACAAGGTAACCCCGAATCACTGAATTGCTGTGTGTAGTCTTTGCCCGTCTGTTGATGGGCTTTTTTTTGTGCAAAATAACCCGCCGATATAAAAAAACCGCCAGGTTTAACCGGCGGTTGGCAATTAATGAAAAAATGGCAATGTTATTTAACTTGACGGGCGCAGCATGCAGCGCCCCTAAAACTATCTTTGTGACAAATTAACCCAGGTCTGCACCACGGTATCCGGGTTAAGCGACAGGCTATCAATCCCCTGATCCATCAGCCACTCGGCAAAGTCCGCATGGTCTGACGGGCCTTGTCCACAGATGCCGACATATTTGCCATGACGCTTGGCCGCCTGGATCGCCATGGAAAGCAGCGCCTTGACCGCCTCATTGCGCTCGTCAAACAGCTCAGAGACCACTCCGGAATCGCGATCCAGCCCCAGCGTGAGCTGCGTCATATCGTTGGAACCGATAGAGAAACCATCGAAGTGCTCAAGGAACTGATCGGCCAGCAAGGCGTTGGATGGGATCTCACACATCATGATCACTTTCAGCCCGTTCTCGCCGCGCTTGAGCCCTTGGCGCCCCAACTCTGCCACCACGGCCTCCGCCTGAGCCACGGTACGCACAAACGGTACCATCACCTCAACGTTGGTCAGGCCCATCTCATTACGTACCCGCTTCATCGCGGCACATTCCATGGCGAAGCAGTCGCGGAAACTGTCTGCCACGTAACGACCCGCGCCACGGAAACCTAACATCGGGTTTTCTTCGTGCGGCTCATATCTCTCGCCGCCGACCAGGTTGGCGTATTCGTTAGATTTGAAATCGGAAAGGCGTACGATGACGCGCTTCGGCCAGAATGCAGCGCCAAGCGTAGCGATCCCTTCGGTCAAACGACCGACATAGAACTCGACCGGATCGTCATAACCCAGCATCAGCGTCTTGATTTCTGCCTGCAGCTCCGGGGTTTGCTGGTCGAACTCCAACAGGGCACGCGGGTGTACGCCGATCATGCGGTTGATAATAAACTCCAACCGGGCCAGCCCCACACCTTCATTTGGCAAGCGAGCGAAGTCGAACGCACGGTCAGGGTTTCCGACGTTCATCATAATCTTCAACGGGAGTTCCGGCAGTTCAGTGACTTCCGAGCTTTGTACGCTGAATTCCAGCATGTCGCTGTAGACAAAACCGGTGTCGCCTTCGGCGCAGGAGACGGTGACTTTCTGCCCTTCTTTCAGCAGGTCCGTTGCGTGGCCACAGCCTACAACAGCAGGGATCCCCAGTTCGCGGGCAATGATCGCCGCATGGCAGGTACGCCCGCCACGGTTGGTAACGATCGCTGCCGCCTTCTTCATGATCGGTTCCCAATCCGGGTCGGTCATGTCGGTGACCAATACGTCGCCCGGTTCGATGAGATCCATTTCGCTGATATTGTGGATGACCTTCACCGGGCCTGCCCCAATACGATGGCCAATGGCTCGCCCTTCCACCAGCACGGTGCTGTTACCGTTCAGTTGGTAGCGTTCCATCACCTGCTCATTGGAGCGCACGGTTTCTGGCCGCGCCTGGACTATCAGCAGTTTGCCGGTGTGGCCGTCTTTGGCCCACTCGATATCCATCGGGCGGCCGTAGTGTTTTTCAATCAGCAACGCCTGATGCGCCAGTGCCTGAACTTCATCATCGGTCAAAGAGAAACGATTGCGTTGCTCTTCTGGCACATCCTCGATACGGACCTGCTTGCCGTGATCCTGTGAAGGTGCGTACACCATGCGGATTTTTTTCGAGCCAAGGTTGCGGCGCACAATGGCCGGTTTGCCCTTGAGCAGCGTCGGTTTATGGACATAGAACTCATCCGGGTTGACCGCACCTTGCACCACCATTTCCCCCAGGCCAAACGCCGAGGTAATAAATACCACCTGATCAAAGCCGGACTCGGTATCGATGGTAAACATCACCCCAGAGGAAGCCAGGTCGGAGCGAACCATGCGCTGTACACCGGCGGAAAGCGCCACGCCACGGTGATCGTAACCCTGATGCACACGGTAGGAGATGGCCCGGTCGTTAAACAAAGAGGCGAAGACGTGTTTGATCGCCACCATCACCGCATCAATGCCCTGCACGTTGAGGAAGGTTTCCTGCTGGCCAGCAAACGAGGCGTCTGGCATATCTTCGGCCGTGGCGGAAGAACGCACGGCAAAGGAGGCTTCGCTTTCGCCCTCGGACAGTTGTTGGTACGCTAGGGTAATTTCACGTTCAAATTCCGCGTGGAAAGGCGTATCGATCACCCATTGGCGAATTTGCGCACCGGCCTTGGACAGTTGAGCAATATCGTCCACGTCAGTCTGATCCAGCAGCTGATAAATGCGCTGGTTAACCCCACTTTGCTCAAGAAAATCGTTAAATGCCTGGGCGGTGGTGGCGAAACCGTTGGGTACGGCCACGCCCAAATCGGAGAGATTGGTGATCATTTCACCGAGGGAGGCATTTTTGCCACCGACACGGTCAACGTCGTGCATGCCAAGCTGGTTGTACCAAAGCACATTACGCAAGTCTGGGCCATTGTTAGACATCGAGACAATCCTTATTGCTATCAGTAGGGTATTGACGGATTTTTGACTGGTACCGCAAAAACGGCACCCACCCACACTAGCACAATGATCCATAGACAATGGACAGGTGAATCGATCAAGCCAATGAAGAAAATAGCAATTAAGAGAATTCCAGCGAGCACAATTTTATTAGGGATCGTTCCCTAACTGGCTAAAAGCTTACAATTCAACAAATTATGTATTATTTAAACTTTTGCTTAAATACCCATATTTTTAGTGATTGATTTGACGAAAATAACGCCAATTTGCATCGGAGCTGGTAGTTGAAATAGCACCATTCATTTTATTAAAAATGAAATTAGGTTTTATTAAATATATTCAATTGCCGCGAATGATCCCCGGCGTCACAAAATTTCTGTCCCCCTCTTTACCGTATGTGGGTATGCAGACCATGATGTTGCTATCAGTCGTTTCAGGCATTAAGGAGTTATGGGTGGAAAGAAGCGTTTTTTATATCTCGGATGGCACGGCCATTACCGCCGAAGTTTTGGGGCATGCGGTGCTGTCACAGTTTCCCGTCAAGGCCACCACTTTCACTCTGCCCTTTGTGGAAACCGAAGCGCGTGCGCGGGGCGTATGCCAGCAGATCAATGATATTTACCAGCAGACCGGGGTGCGCCCACTGGTGTTTTATTCGATTATCTCGCCGGAAGTGCGCCAGGTGATCACCCAAAGTGAAGGGTTCTGTCAGGATATCGTGCAGGCCCTGGTTGGCCCGCTACAGGGGGAATTAGCGGTGGATCCAACGCCGGTACCTAATCGCACCCACGGACTGACCGAAAACAACCTGGGCAAGTATGACGCCCGGATCGCGGCCATTGAATACACCCTGGCCCATGATGATGGCATATCGCTGCGCAATCTCGATCAGGCGCAGGTGATCCTGCTCGGCGTATCCCGCTGCGGTAAAACCCCCACCAGCCTGTATCTGGCGATGCAATTTGGTATCCGCGCGGCCAACTATCCGTTTACTGCCGATGATATGGATAATTTGCAGCTACCCGCCGCGCTAAAACCGTTTCAACATAAATTATTTGGGTTGACCATCAACCCAGAGCGGTTAACGGCGATCCGCGAAGAACGCCGCGAAAACAGCCGTTACTCTTCCCCGCGCCAATGCAGGATGGAAGTTGCCGAGGTGGAAGCGCTGTTTCGCAAAAACCAGATCCGCTATCTCAATACCACCAACTATTCGGTGGAGGAGATCTCCACCAAAATCCTCGATATCCTCGGTATGAGCCGGAGGATGTTCTGATAGTAGGGGCTGGCGGATAGTCGTCAATGCCCCCTTTTTTGTGCTTTTTTACCGGTTTTAATCAACCGATCACAATCTCTACGGTTGAATTCAGCGGTTTTTGCGTTATTGTGATCGCCATCACTTCCCGGTATTCCTGCCGTCGCGAAGAACAGTTTTAGAGACAATCATGCACAAAACAGATGAACTGCGGACCGCGCGCATCGACAGCTTGGTCACGCCTCAGGCGCTGGCAGAGAAGTTGCCGATCTCAGCATCGGTAGCCGATAACGTGACAGCGTCACGTAAACGTATTGAAAAAATCCTCACCGGCGAAGACAAGCGCCTGTTGGTGGTGATTGGCCCCTGCTCCATTCACGATCTGGATGCGGCGATGGACTATGCCACCCGCCTTAACGCACTGCGCGAGCGCTATCAGGACCGCCTGGAAATCGTGATGCGCACCTATTTTGAAAAACCGCGCACCGTGGTGGGCTGGAAAGGCTTGATTTCCGATCCCGATCTGGACGGCAGCTATCAGGTCAACCGTGGCATTGAGATGGCGCGCAAACTGCTATTGTCAGTGAACCAACTTGGCCTGCCAACAGCGACCGAGTTCCTGGATATGGTGATCGGCCAGTATATTGCCGACCTGATCAGCTGGGGCGCGATTGGCGCTCGCACCACCGAAAGCCAGATCCACCGTGAAATGGCCTCGGCACTCTCCTGCCCGGTCGGTTTCAAAAACGGCACCGACGGCAACACCCGCATCGCCATTGATGCCATCCGTGCCGCGCGCGCTGGTCATATGTTCCTGTCACCAGACAAAACCGGCCAGATGACCATTTACCAGACCAGCGGCAATCCTTATGGCCATATCATCATGCGCGGCGGCAAGACGCCAAACTATCACGCGATCGATGTGGTTGCCGCCTGTGATAGCCTGCGCGAGTTCGATTTACCTGAACAACTGGTGATCGACTTCAGTCACGGCAACTGCCAGAAATTGCATCGCCGCCAGTTGGAAGTGGCGGAAAACGTCTGCCAACAGATCCGAGCGGGCTCCGTGGCCGTGGCTGGCGTGATGGCCGAAAGCTTCCTGGTGGAAGGCACGCAGAAGATTGTGGCTGGCCAATCACTAACCTACGGGCAATCCATTACCGATCCTTGCCTGAGCTGGTCGGACAGCGAGCAGTTGCTGGCTATGCTGGCCGATGCGGTAGATACCCGTTTCTGATTATTTTAGCCAGCATGCTTTTGGCCTGCTGGCTCTCATTTATCCGTTCACGCAGTATCACTTTCGTAATGGAATTGAAAACTCAATAATTCATCCACTCAATCATAAAAACCAAAAAAGGTATGAAAGAAAGAGTTACGTACAACATACCTATGTTATCTATTTCTTTTAGACGCTTCTTTCCTTTAACCCACCGTATTGCACAAGCCAATAGCATGAGAATAATGCAAAAATTTGCAGTGAAAATCTTATAGCCACTAGATACCCCTGCAAACAAAAGCATCAAAGAGGCAAGTATCATTGTATTTCTCTTAACGTCTGGAAATACTCTCGAACCCACAAAAAAGTGGCAACAGACTGATAATATTAAAAATCCCACACTTAACACATTCATATCATCTCCCTATGCAACAATTAGCTCATACTTTCCCTATTTACGTAGATATCACAAAAATAATATTACACATTCAAAAACCCAAGCGTCAATGCCTGTAAAATAAAAGCTGAATACCTATTATTACTTAATCAATTAAACATTTTCAATATAACATGGCATTTACATGTGATGCTGACTTTAATTTAATTATTGCTTTTCAACGAGTAAGTGGGAATTTTAAACACTGCATTATCGGATTTTCATCACCTAAATCAGGTTATTGATGCCATATTCTACGAAGTATTCTTACATCATTCAGCTATACTTGCCAAACGTCCGAGCTAAACCGATCTGGAGCCCTCTTCTGTGAACCATTCACTGCTGTCCATTCCCTGCGTCACCCTGCAAGGGGAACATAAAACGCTGGCCGACTTTCCGGCGCGAGCTTACCTGGTGGTCAATACCGCCAGCAAGTGTGGCTTTACCCCGCAGTATGCAGGCTTGGAGAAGCTATGGCAGTATTATCGCTCACGCGGGTTGATGGTGCTGGGCTTCCCCTGCAATCAGTTTGGCGGGCAAGAGCCGGGCAACCCGCTGGAGATTGCCAACTTCTGCACCCTCAACTATGGCGTCAGCTTTCCGCTGTTCAGCAAGATCGACGTCAACGGCGCGCAGGCGCATCCCCTGTTCAGCGAGTTAAAACGCCGTGCTCCTGGTCTGTTAGGCAGCCAACGTATCAAGTGGAACTTCACCAAATTCCTGCTCACCGCCGATGGCGAGCGCATCACACGCTTTGCCCCCATCACCAAACCTGAGCGCCTGTTCAGCCGTATCGAAACCCTGTTGAAATAGCCGTTTTATCAGCAAATTGATCGCAATCAATCTAGCTCCGGTAAGCATGACGACAAAAAGGTTCCATCGGTAAGAAAATTTCCCTTGATGTAACCTTTCGTTCACATGATAATGATTATCAATTTGATATTAATTACCATTTACCGGTTGAATTTATGGACAATCTCAATAATTGCCAACAGTCCAACAACGCTTTGGTTATCCCTGACGGCAGTGCTCCTGCCGCTTTACCGCCCTGCTTCGACAGTGCCGAGCTGCTGGGCACTGATGGGTTGGCGGTGATCATCCATCAAGGGCAACGCTATCAACTTCGCCAAACCAAAGCGGGAAAATTGATCTTAACCAAATAACGTCTTAGTTCCTTTTAACGCCAGCCACCCCGATCTTGCGATCCAGGCAGCCAGCAAATCTATTGATATGTTGAGTCATACGGAGAGTTGCCACATGCCTGCCATTTTTGCCTCCCGGCTGCGTTTATCCGCATTAAGCCTGGCCATTGCCTGCGCTTTGCCTACGGTGGTTTTTGCCCAGACCGACACCAGTGTTTCCGCTGCCACCAAGGCACAAGAAAAAAACAGAGATGAGGCCATGACCGTGGTCGCCACCGGTAATCAGCGCAGCAGTTTTGAAGCGCCGATGATGGTGACGGTGATCGACGGCAACAGCCCTCAGAGCCAAACCGCCACCACCGCTGGTGATATGCTGCGTCACGTGCCAGGGGTTACCGTAACCGGTACTGGCCGGAGCAATGGGCAAGACATTATGATGCGGGGTTACGATCGCCGTGGCGTGCTGATCCTGATTGATGGTATTCGTCAGGGAACCGATACCGGCCATATCAATGGCACCTTCCTGGATCCTGGCTTGGTAAAACGGATTGAAGTAGTGCGTGGCCCATCGGCATTGTTGTACGGCAGTGGCGCATTAGGTGGGGTTATCTCCTATGAAACGGTGGATGCCGCCGATCTGCTGTTGCCCGGCCATAACACCGGCTATCGCGTGTTCGGCACCGGGGCTACCGGCGATCATAGCCTGGGCATGGGCGCCAGCGCTTACGGTAAAACTGACGATCTCGATGGTCTGATCTCTTTCGGCACCCGCGATATTGGCGATATTCGCCAGGGCGATGGTTTTAATGCACCGAACGACGAGACCATCAGCAACGTTCTGGCTAAAGGCACCTGGACCATCGATGACAACCAGTCCCTGAGCGGTAATCTGCGTTATTACAACAACCGAGCGCAAGAACCTAAGAACCCGCAAACGCCTGATGTTTCCAGCAGCAATGTGTTAACTGACCGTTCAACGATTCAGCGTGACGCACAGCTCGGCTATAAGCTGAAGCCCACTGGCCAAGATTGGCTGGATGCCGATGCCAAGCTCTATTACTCCGAAGTAGAGATCAATGCGCATACCGACGGCAGCACGGATGAAGCTCGCAAACAAACTACCAAAGGTGGCAAGCTGGAAAACCGTACCCGCCTGTTTGCTGACAGCTTCGCTTCGCACCTGTTTACCTATGGTAGCGAAGCCTACCGACAGGAACAGACGCCGGGGGGGGCAACAGAGAGCTTCCCGCAGGCCAAAATCAACTTCGCTTCCGGCTGGATGCAGGATGAGATCACTCTGCGTGACCTGCCCGTCTCTTTCCTGGCCGGGACGCGTTATGACAACTACAAAGGCTCTAGCGACGGTTATGACGACGTCAATGCCAACAAGTGGTCATCCCGTGGTGCGATGAGCGTTACCCCTACCGATTGGCTGATGATGTTCGCCTCCTATGCTCAGGCGTTCCGCGCACCAACCATGGGCGAGATGTACAACGACTCCAAGCACTTCTCGATCCCGATGGGCCCGACCACCATCACCAACTATTGGGTGCCTAACCCGAATCTGAAGCCGGAAACCAACGCCACGCAGGAATACGGCTTCGGCTTACGCTTTGACGATCTGCTAATGGCCGATGACAGCCTGCAATTCAAGGCCAGCTACTTCGATACCAAAGCCAAAGATTATATTACTACCGGTGTCACCATGGAGTTAGGCCGTGGCCCGCGCGGTATGTACTGCATCAGTTGTACTACCTTCTCAACCAATATCGATCGCGCCAAAATTTGGGGATGGGATACCTCGCTGAACTATAAAACCCAGTGGTTCGGTTTGGATCTGGCCTACAACCGCACACGTGGTAAAGATGAAACTACGGGTGACTGGCTCTCCAGTATCAACCCGGATACGGTCACCAGCGTGTTGGATATTCCTATTGCCGAGACCGGTTTATCCACCGGCTGGGTTGGAACCTTTGCCCAGAGTGCCCACCACGTGGCTACCGGCTACACCAAGCAAGCCGGTTATGGCGTGAACGATTTCTACCTAAGCTATAAAGGCCGCGAAAACCTGCAGGGCGTCACCACTACCGTGGTACTGGGGAACGCCTTCGATAAAGAATATTACTCACCACAGGGCATTCCGCAGGATGGTCGTAACGCCAAACTGCTGGTCAGCTATCAGTGGTAACCCATTGAACTACAGCGGGCAGACCGTTTTTGCCCGTTCCTCACCCACAAATACAGGAAGCAAACTAATGAGCGAGACCCTATACCAACGTTATGAGCAGGCGAAAATTGATCACCCAGGTAAATATGCCCGCGATCTGGCCGAGCTGTTGGGTATCAGCGAAGCCGAACTGACCCACGCCCGCGTCGGCCACGATGCTCGTCGCCTGCAAGCCGATGCCCGTACGCTGCTGACCGAACTGGAACAGGTTGGCGTCACCAAGTCCATTACTCGTAACAGCTATGCGGTACACGAGCAGGTAGGGCGTTATCAGAATCAGCACCTCAATGGCCATGCCGGGCTGATCCTCAACCCACGCGAGCTGGATCTGCGCCTGTTCCTCAATCAATGGGCCAGCGTTTTTGCCCTGAGTGAAACCAACAAGCGTGGCGTGCGCCACAGCATTCAGTTCTTTGATCATCAAGGCGACGCGCTGCATAAGGTCTACACCACCGACGAAACCGATCTCGCCGCCTGGTTCGCCTTGGTCGAGCGCCATCAAAGTGCGGAAAACCCGACACTGGAGCTGCAACCGGCCGAAATTAAAGAGAGCAACAGCGCGCCAGATGCCGCCAAAATCGATGCCGACTGGCGGGCTATGACCGACGTCCACCAGTTCTTCCAACTGCTGAGCCGCAATAATCTGACCCGCCAACAGGCCTTCCGCGCAGTGGGTAACGATCTGGCCTATCGCGTGGACAACAGCGCGCTGACGGCGATCCTGGAAGCCGCCAAGTCTGCGCAGAACGAAATCATGATCTTCGTCGGCAACCGGGGCTGTGTGCAAATCTTTACCGGCCAGATCGAACGCCTGATGCCGCAGGACGGCTGGATCAACATCTTTAACCGCCACTTTACCCTGCACCTGATTGAAGGGGCGATCGCCGAAAGCTGGATCACACGTAAGCCAACCAAAGATGGCATGGTCACCAGCCTGGAGCTGTTTGCTGCCGATGGCACCCAGATCGCCCAACTTTACGGGCAGCGTACCGAAGGCCAACCGGAGCAGCTCCAGTGGCGTGAGCAGGTTGCTGCACTTGAACCGAAGGAAGTCGCCGCATGATAGCTTCATTGCCCCGTCGCCTGGCGCTGTGCATTGCGCTGGCGTTTCCATTAGCCGCCGTGGCGGCCGAGAGGATTGTTTCGATAGGTGGTGACGTGACCGAAATTGCCTTCGCGCTGGGCGCGGGCGATGAAGTTGTGGCACGAGACAGTACTAGTTTGCACCCTGCTGCGGTGCAGAAATTGCCCGACGTAGGCTATATGCGCCAGCTGAATGCCGAAGGTATTCTGGCGCTGAAACCCACCCTGATCCTGACTACCGAGTTGGCAGAGCCAGCGTTGGTGCTCAAGCAATTGGAAGACAGTGGCGTGAAGGTGGTGCGTATCCCTGGGGATACCACCGTGCAGGCGGTGCCTAAAAAAATCAGCGTGATAGCCGATGCCACCCATCGCAGTAGCCAAGGCAAGCAGTTGGCCGAACGCTATCAGCAACAGTTGGCAGCGGTAGCCAATACGCCGCTACCGGTGAAAGTGCTGTTCGTGATGAGTCACGGAGGTATCACCCCCATGGCCGCGGGCCAGCAAACCGCGGCAGATGCCATTATCAGAGCGGCTGGGTTGAAAAACGCGATGCAAGGTTTCAGCCGTTATCGCCCGCTCTCGCAAGAGGGCGTGATTGCCAGCGCACCAGACTTGCTGTTGGTGACTACCGATGGCGTTCGCTCCATCGGTGGCCAGGAAAACCTGTGGCTGTTGCCCGGCATGGCTCTGACACCTGCGGGGAAAAACCGTCGCGTGCTGATCGTTGATGATATGGCGCTGCTCGGTTTTGGTCTGGAAACGCCGCAGGCGCTGGGCCTGTTGCGTAAAGCGGCGGAGCAAAAGTAATGCGTTGCCGAACCTCACCCCGCCTGGCGATCGGCAGCCTGCTGATCCTGCTGACGATACTGGCGCTTGGGGCCGCTAACCTTGGGGCGTTGACACTGTCATTTCGCACCCTGTGGCAGGCACCTCTCAGCGATACCTCCTGGCATATCTGGCTGAATATTCGCCTGCCACGCGTGCTATTGGCCGTGGTGATCGGCTGCGCGTTGGCGGTTTCCGGGGCGGTGATGCAGGGGTTGTTCCGCAACCCCTTGGCCGATCCCAGCCTGTTGGGGATCAGCAGCGGCGGCGCACTGTTCGTCGCACTGGTGATCGTCATGCCGCTGGCTCTGCCCCCGCTCATCGCTCTGTACAGCCATATGCTGGCGGCGTTTCTTGGCAGCCTGCTGGTTTCAATACTGATTTACGGCATCAGCCGCAGCGGGCACGGCAGCCTGTCGCGGCTGTTGCTGGCCGGTATCGCCATCAATGCGCTGTGCATGGCAGCGATTGGCGTGCTGTCGTACCTCAGTAGCGACCAGCAATTGCGTCAGTTTTCGCTGTGGATGATGGGCAGCCTTAGCCAGTCACAGTGGCCCACCCTGGTGGTATCCGCTTCGCTGATCCTGCCTGCCGCATTGCTGACGCTGTTACAGGCTCGTCGTTTGAATCTGCTACAGCTGGGCGATGAAGAGGCACATTACCTTGGGGTCAATGTGCAACGCGCCAAGCTGCAGTTGCTATTACTCAGCGCCCTGCTGATTGGGGCCGCCGTAGCGATGAGCGGCGTCATCGGTTTTATTGGCCTGGTGGTTCCCCATCTGGTGCGTATGCGGCTTGGGGGCGATCACCGCTGGTTGTTACCAGCCTCTGCCCTCGGCGGTGCCTGCCTGCTGTTGGTGAGCGATACGCTGGCACGTACGCTGGTCGCCCCGGCAGAAATGCCAGTAGGCCTGATGACCAGCCTGATCGGTGGTCCCTATTTTCTGTGGCTGGTGATGCGCCAGCGGGAGCGCACGGGTGGATGATTCATCAACGCTGACAGCACGGCAATTGCGTTACAACCTGGGGGAGCGCCGGTTGATCACCGATGTTTCCCTCAGTATCGCCAGCGGTGAGATGGTGGCGATTATCGGCCCCAACGGCGCGGGGAAGTCTACCCTGCTTCGCTTACTTACCGGTTATCTGGCCGCTGAATGTGGCGAGTGCCGTCTGCAAGGTAAACCGCTTGAGCAGTGGCAACCTCAGCAGTTGGCCAAGGTCCGGGCGGTAATGCGTCAACACAGCGAGCTGGCCTTTCCGTTTACCGTGGAAGAAGTGGTTGCCATGGGACGCTCTCCGCATAGCGGGCGCGATGCCAAACGGGCGATCCAACAGGTGATGGAACAGACCGATTGCGCCAGCCTGGCCCAACGCGATTACCGCCAGCTATCCGGCGGGGAACAGCAGCGGGTGCAACTGGCCAGAGTATTGGTGCAGTTGTGGCAGCCGCAACCCGCACCATCCTGGTTATTCCTTGATGAACCTACCTCGGCGCTCGATCTGTATCATCAGCAGCATACCTTACGCCTGCTGCGCTCCCTGACGCGTCAGCAACCGTTGGCGGTCTGTTGCGTATTGCACGATCTTAATCTGGCCGCGCTGTACGCCGATCGTATTCTGTTGTTGCATCAGGGCCGCCTGGTCGCTTCCGGTACCCCGCAGCAGGTATTACAGACGGATATCCTGACACGTTGGTATCAGGCCGATCTCGGTGTCACCGCCCACCCGGAAACCGCACTGCCGCAGGTGTTTTTACGTCAGTAACGGTAAGCCATGGAGGGCTTGCTGCATTCAGCTCGAACAGGAAATTTCCAGGTGCTTGCCCCAATCCGGTGGTAAGGCCGCCAGATCGTCATACTGAGCATCATCGGCAAAAGGTTGCAGCAACGCCTGGTGCAAACGTGCCAGCTTGCTGACATCGTCCTGCTCTGCCGCTTCGATGGCCTGTTGCGCCAGATAATTACGCAAAATCAGTTTAGGATTCGCCAGCTTCATCGCTTGCTGGCGCTCGGCATCACTCACCTGTTCAAGCTGTAAGCGCTGGCGATATTTTTGATACCAGCCGTCGAACGCATCGCGATCGATAAATTCGTCGCGCATTGGCGTTTGCGCCTGCTGCTGCTCAACGTCGCTCAATAAACGGAAGGTCCGGGTGTAGTCACGCCCCTCTTGCGCCATCAGGCTCAATAAGCCGGTCAGCAGATCGTTATCCTGTTTCGACTGGGTAAACAAGCCCAGTTTGGCACGCATTTGCTCGCCATAAACCTGCATCAGCGCCGGTTCATAGGCGGCCAGTGCCTGCTGTAACTGCTCGGCACTCAGTAAACCGGACAGCGTTTGCGCCAATCGATGCAGGTTCCATAACCCCACGGCTGGCTGGTTATCGAACGCATAACGGCCCTGATGATCGGAGTGATTGCAGATATAATCGGGCCGGTAGTCATCAAGGAAACCATAAGGCCCATAATCCATCGTCAGGCCGAGGATCGACATATTGTCGGTATTCATCACGCCGTGGGCAAATCCCACGCACTGCCAATGGGCAATCATACGTGCGGTGCGTTCCACCACATCGGTAAACCACAGCAGATAGCGATCTTGTTCATCAACCCATTGCGACCAGTGGCGCGCAATAACGAAGTCCGCCAGTTGCCTGACCTGTTCCGACTGTTTGCGGTAATAGAAATGTTCGAAATGGCCAAAGCGGACATGGCTTTCCGCCACCCGCAGCAGCATTGCCCCGCGCTCCGGTTGTTCACGGAACACCGGATGTTCGCTGGTGACTATCGTCAGAGCCCGCGTCGTCGGGATCCCCAAATGGTATAGCGCCTCGGAGGCCAGGAATTCACGGATCACCGAGCGTAGCACCGCCCGCCCATCACCCATGCGGGAATACGGCGTCAACCCGGCGCCTTTCAGATGCCAGTCCATACTGCGGCCGTCCACGAGCCGCTGTTCGCCCAGCAGGATCCCCCGGCCATCTCCCAATTGCCCCGCCCAGGAACCAAACTGATGGCCGCTGTAAACCTGCGCCAAAGGCTGCATGCCGGGTAACAGGGTTTCACCTGCCCAAATTGGCGTTTTCTCTGGGGTAAACCAGCTTGCGTCCAGCCCCAGTTCCTGAGCCAGCGGCTGGCTGTAATACAGCAGACGGGCTGCTTTAAGCGGCGTCGGTGGCAGTGCGGTATAAAAACCGGGCAGCTGTTGGTAATAAGCGTTTTCAAATTGCGGCATAGGCCCTCCGTAACGTTTAGTGTAGAGCCTGAAGGTGCGGATTAACACGGAGGATTTACAAGGGATTCGCCCCTGGCCGATAACCTTAAGGGGCGTGGTACACTAAAAAGCGGCGGTGAGCCTTATTAGCTTGGTTATTTAACGCCGGCGGCGTGAGTCTTTTAATGACCTACTACGCGCATGGCTAAAGTGCTTTATCAATGATAAAGCGACAATAATTATCAGTACTGGGATCACGGTAAAAATCATCCAGTCCACTATTTACCCCGGTATGTAAGAAAAAATCAGCTATTATTATCGAACTCTTCAGCAATCCTGCGTAGAGACCGCAGATTATCCACACTGATGGCAGGCCATAAAAACCCCTGTAGCCCTAAAACACCGGTGTTGGTCAGTTTATTGAAATACTCATGTTTCTCAATGCCGCAAACAATAACTCCCTTACAAAGTTGATTGATATTCTTAAGCAGTGAATCGATAACCAGGTCATATCCCTGTTGGGTAACCAATTGCCAATAAAAGCGTTTGTCGATCTTCACAAAATCAAATAAACCATCGTACAACGCGGTCAACGTCGCTTTGCCAGAACCGAAACCATCGAGCCACAGCGAAAAGTAGTCACTTAACGAGCGTATTTTCACATTGTCTTTCCCAGCGGAAAGGTTGGGGAAACTCTCATTGATTTCAAAAGCAATAAACGGCAGCTGCTGCACTCGTTGACGACGTGTTTCGCTGCCAAGCAGCCAATCGACAACCGTTTCTTCGATATTAATGGTCAATGTCACCCCGTTGGCAACAAACCATGACGCGTGCTTTTCAGCCAGCGTGAGTTGATCGGTGAATAACTCAATCCTTTGTTCTGGGGTTAATAACCGCAGGCCGATCTCCGTAGGCATCGCCAGGTTGTCGCCCGAGCCAGTAAAACGGGTGAGAAGTTCCACCGCCAGTAATCTTCCCGTCATGGCGTAAATCGGCAGGAAGACGTACTGACTAATAAAATCAACGTCAGATTGAATATTCATTTTAATGCCAGAGGCTTAATGGCGTGCAAACCATCGTATAACAATAAGTTATACCGATCAATCCCTGGGAGATAGTTCAGAAATAGTAATGTGATTAGCCCGTCGTTGCCAAGCAATTGATAGTTTTAGCGATGTTTTTTGTACAGGCAGTCAGGTGCGTTAATTTAATTTGCGGCATGTATCATTACAAATTAAAAGCTTTACGCAATAGGTGAATTATTTTTTATGTTCAACGATCAGATGATGCGGCGACCACCTGATTTTATTAATAAAATTCCTAATTTATTTACCACACAGCACTACTTAATGGTTTCCAACAGCCAACGCCGCAACTCACTAAGCTCGCTCTCCTGCTGCGGATATTGCGCTACCAGCTGTGCACAACAGTCTGCCAACGCCTCGCTGCGATAGGCACAGCCCACCAGCTTTTCGGCCAAAGTCTGTAATGGCGCAGGGTTAAGGCTGTCGGTGAAGATCTGCGCGCGTACAATCGCGCCCTTCTCCACGTCAAAGAAGATATCCACCCCACCCCAGGTAAAGCGCTCATTCAGCAAGTGGCTAAACGCTGGCGCTTTGCCAAAATTCCATTCCCAACTGCTCTGCTTGGCAAATTGCTGGGCAAAATCGGGCAGGTCTGGGAAGACATCCGGGGAGATCACTTCCGGCTGTGCCGTTTCACCATAATGAGCGAAGAAAGCCTGAATGACGGCGTCACAAACCTGCTGATGGTCGATTTCTGGCACAAACTCGGCCAAGTTGGCGACCCTGGAACGCACGGAGGTAATGCCTTTCGCCTGCAATTTTTTCGGATCGGGATTGAGATAATCCGCCAGGCGATTGAGATCGGCATTCAACAGCAGCGTACCGTGATGAAAACCACGATCCTGAGTTTCGCGGTAGGCTGAGCCGGAGATCTTGCGCACTCCGTCGGCCGTTTCGACCACCAAATCGTTACGCCCGGAAGCCGAAGCATCAACACCCAACTGTTTCAGCGCCGCCAGAATAATGCCGGTAGAAACGGTTTTATCGTAGCCGGGCTTACCGGCCATAAAGGTAAAGCAGGTATTGCCCAAGTCGTGAAACACCGCCCCGCCGCCGCTGCTGCGCCGTGCCAGACGAATGCCATCCTGCTCCATCCTCCGGGTATTGCACTCTTTCCACGGGTTCTGCGACTGGCCGATCACCACGGTTTCGGCATTACGCCACAGGAAGAGGATTTTTTGCGTGGTCATTTCGCGGAAGATGCACTCTTCTACCGCCAGATTAAACCAGGGATCGTAGGAATCGGAAATCAATAAACGTAAGGAATTCATGGCAGTCACCTCATCATGCAGTGCTGCCATAATACACCAGATAGGGGGTTTGGGGCGTTAAATCCGGCGCGCCTGCCAGTACACCTTGCGCCAATAGACGTTGTTGAGTGAGGAACGCGTCACGCCTTTACTGGTAGAGGCATGAATAAACTCGTCGTTGGTATCGTAGATCCCCACATGCAGGCCATTCTCTCCGCTGCCGGTTTTAAAGAACACCAGATCGCCCGGCATCAGCTCGTCGCGCGAGACTTTGGTCCCCAGCCCGGTTTGCTGCGCCGTGGATCGCGGTAATTGCATATCAAAACGATCGCTGAAGGTGCGATAGACAAAGCCGGAACAGTCAACACCGCCGCGATCTAACCCACCATAGCGATACGGGGTACCATACCATTGACGCAGTTGCTCGTTCAATTGCGCTACCACCACGATGGAATCGGACAAACGGCCACTCGGCGGCGGCGCATGGCTGCTGCAACCGGCGAGAATTAAACTGGCTAATAGAAACCACACACGCATCGCATTTTACCTTTCACTTGAACACCGAAGCGGATCAACCGCCTGCGATATTTCACCACGCCACCCCAGGTAAGGAGAATGCTGTTTGGCATTAATTTATCGCTCAAGTTAATAAAAAGGCAAGTTTTGTCCATGAGATATTCGAGTCGACAACGATTTTTTCCGCTATTAACGGTTTTTTGCCGCCCGATGGCTGTTAATCAACCACACACCGAACAGAATAAACAGCGTCCCCAGCGTTTTGAGCAAGGTGGCAGATTCATTAAACCAGGGCAGGATCACCGCCGCCAGGTAAACCAGCGCATAACTGACGCTCAGTAGCGGATAAGCCCGGTTCAGCGGCAGATAATGTAGCGCGAAGAACCAGCATAGCATTGATAATGCATAGCCGAAAATGCCAACGGCCACCGCTATCAAGGCCATTCCGTACTGGTTGAGTAACGGCCAGGTAACATCGGCAAAGGACAACAGCGGGATTTGTCCCATGCCCCATTTCATCAGCAACTGGGCCAACGTCACTAACAGAACGCTGCCCGCCCCCCAAAGATAACCTTTCATGATTGCAGACTCATCAGCAGGATCCCCAGCATGATCGACGCCACGCCGCACCAGTGACGCACCGTAGTCGGCTCGTTGAACAACCAGCGTGCCGCCAGCGTCACCAGGACAAAATTGAGGCTCAGCATCGGATAGGCTAGGCTAAGCGGCAGGCGCTGCAACACATTTAGCCACACCAGCATGCCCAGCCCCATTAGCAGCACCGCCAGCGCCAACCAGCGCAGCGTTAAAGCCCGCCGCCGATCGCCAGCCTGTTGCCAGGTAAGGGCAGCCTGTTTCTGACACAGTTGCCCCGCACAGGTGAACAGGCTAACCAGGATCACCAAAAAATACGCCATCATGGTTGCTGCTTATACCATACCAATGCCATGCGATGCATCTCGACCACGCTGTCTGGCGGTGGCAAATCTGTCGGCACGTGCTCACCACGGGAGAGTTGCATTACCAGTGACACATCCCCCTGTTTACGAGCCTGAGCCAACCAGCCAGCAAAATCCTCTTCGCCGATATAGTGACCGCGCGCATCAGGATACGCCAAGCCATAAGTGAGCTCGCCTTTTTCACCGTACATCAGCACATCGCTGCGTTTCAGTTCCCAGGCCAGGCCAGCGGCGATACCCACGCGATCGGCCAATACAAACTGGCTCTGGCTGAGCGTGGCGATATTGTCACGAATGAAGTTTTGCGGCTGCTTGGAGTCGATCACCTGCTGTGGGATAGCGTAGCCGATCAACAGACAAAGCAGCAGCGGGCAGGCGGCCGCCCAGGTCCAGCGTTTCGCGTTATCACGAGAGGAAATCACGGCAAACAGCAGCCAACCACCAAAGGCAATCAGACCGAGCACGATTTTCGGCCACTCATCGGCAGTAAACAGATGTACTTTATGTAACACACCGGAGCCGATGAGCAACAACGCGATAATGCCAATCAGACCAAACAGGCCATTCAGTAGAGCATTCACCTTGAAGACCTGAGTACGTAACTGCCCTGCGCAATCCTCGGCGTAAGCCGCCATCAGCAGTGCCAACGGCGCCATGCAAGGCAGAATATAGGTAGGCAGCTTGCCTTTGGCGATGCTGAAGAAGATCAGCGGCATCACCACCCAGCTCAACAGGAAAAACAGCTCTGGGCGCTGCACTCGCTCACGCCATCCCTTAAGCAGGGAACCAGGCAATAACCCCAACCACGGCAGTACCGCAGCGATCAGGATCGGGATGTAATACCAGAAGGGTGCCTTATGCTGGGCATTGTCTTCGGCAAAGCGCTGAATATGCTCCACCCAGAAGAAGTAGTTCCAATAGTCCGGCTCGCGTTGGGCCACCGCCAGCGCCCACGGCAGGCTGAGCAGTACCGCCACCACGATCGCCACTGGCCCATAGCAGAACAGATCTTTGACTTTACGCTGCTGAATAACAATGGGGATAACGGCAATCACCGGCACCGCCAGCGCCAGAAAGCCTTTGGTCATAAACCCCATGCCACAGGCCAGCCCGAGCAACACATAGCCCCCCAGCTTACCTCTGGCGGTGGTGGCTTTCAGCGTCAGATAATAGCTGACCATGGCTGCCGTCAACCACAGCGAAATCATCGGATCGAGGACGCTGTAAGTACCGATACTGAATACCAGCACCATCGACAGGAAGATCAGCACTGCCAGGCTGGCACGACGCGCATTTTTCCACATCAGCCAGGCCAGGGCAAAGACCAGCAAGGCGGTCATACCGGTGCTGAATATCGAACCAAAGCGCACGGCAAAGTTGCTATCGCCGAACAACCACTGGCTAATGTTGTTAAACCAGTAACCGGCGACCGGCTTTTCAAAATAGCGCAGGCCGAGCAGGTTAGGCACAACCCAATCTCCGCGCGCCAGCATTTCACGGCTGATTTCGGCGTAGCGGGTTTCATCCGGCTGCCACAGCAACCGCCCATTCACCGGCAGCAGATACACCAGGGCAAAAAAAATGGCCAATACGATGGCCCAGGATCCTTTCAACGCTTTCATGAAACCTTTTCTCCCCCAACTTCGGTTTGATAACCCAACCAGCCTTCTCGGCCAGGAAATGGTGCGCGAGTAATGCGGCCTAGCGGCAGTGATGACACGTCTTGGGGCAGTAACGCGCTCAGCGGGCAGAACTCGATACCTTGCTGTTTTGCACGCTGTAACAACTGTTCGAACATGGCCGACTGCGACATACCTTCCACCTCGGTATGTATGGTGTACACTGGCACCCCACCATCGTTTTCTATCGCTCGCAGAATATAATCATTGAAATCCGCCATGCTGGTTTCACGGCCAATCACCTCATCAAAGGTGGGGAGCGTCACGGGGATTTGCACCGTGCCCGGCTGGCCGTTCTCTAATAGCGGACGGAACGGGTGGGTGCCACGGCAATCGCTGTTATACTCGAAACCAAAATCTTGCTTAACCTCCACGACGCGCTGATCGGCACGCCACCCCGCCACCGCCGAAAATCGGACCGGTTGGCCGATCGCATTGGCCAGTGCATCAACACCCAACTGAACCTGACGCGTCAACTCGGGTTTGGACCATTGCCCCACCTTGGCCTGCCACCCTTGATGATCCCAGGCATGCAACCCTACTTCGTGGCCCATCTCCAACGTGCGCTTCATCAACGGCCCCAAAGGTCGGGAAATATTCCGCCCAGGCCACGCAGTTCCCGCCAGCAGGATATCCCAGCCATACAGGGAAGCGGCCTTGGAACGTAGCATTTTCAACAGGAATTGGGGACGAAGCAGGCGCCACAAGTGGCGCCCCATGTTGTCCGGCCCGACGCTGAAGAAGAAGCTGGCCTGAATATCGTATTTGGCAAACAGTTCCAGCAGGCGCGGCACCCCTTCACGGGTACCGCTAAAGGTGTCTACATCAACTCGCAGGCCGACCTTCTTCATGCACCATCACCTTCCTTTACCGTAGTACGCAGGAAGTAGTCCAGCGTCTCGGCAACGGTTTGCTGCATGGCGATCGTCGGCTGCCAGCCGAGCAGGCGGCGCGCGTTCTTGATGCTTGGTGTACGGTGCTCAACGTCCTGATATCCTTTGCCGTAGTAGCTACTGCTTTCCACGTCCTTGAAACCGGCAAACGGCGGGAAATTGCCGCGCAGCGGATGCTCATTGAAGCTAGCCAGCAGCATTTCCGCCAGCTCACGAATACTGGCTTCGTTGGTCGGGTTGCCGATGTTGACGATCTGACCATCACATTGACCGTCGCGGTTTTCAATAATGCGGTACAGCGCTTCAATACCGTCGTTGATATCGGTAAAGCAACGTTTCTGCGCCCCACCGTCCACCAGTTTGATCGGTGAGCCTTCAACCAGGTTCAGGATCAACTGGGTGATCGCACGCGATGAGCCGATGCGCGCCGCATCCAGGTTGTCCAGGCGTGGCCCCATCCAGTTAAACGGACGGAACAGCGTGAACTTCAGGCCTTCTTTAGCCCCATAAGCCCAGATAACCCGGTCCAACAGCTGTTTGGAGACCGAATAGATCCAGCGCTGTTTGTTGATTGGCCCGACGATCAGACGCGAAGTGTCCTCATCAAACTCTTTATCGTCACACATGCCGTAAACTTCGGAGGTGGACGGGAAGATGATGCGTTTGTTGTATTTCACGCAGTCGCGAACGATTTTCAGGTTTTCTTCGAAATCCAGCTCGAACACGCGCAGCGGATTGCGGGTGTATTCGATCGGTGTGGCGATCGCCACCAGCGGCAATACCACGTCGCACTTCTTGATGTGATATTCGATCCACTCCGAATGAATGCTGATATCCCCTTCCACAAAGTGGAAGCGCGGGTTATCCAGGAAACGGCTGATGGCATCAGAGCCGATATCCAGGCCATAGATATCGTAACGATCTTCGCGCAGCAGGCGTTCGGTGAGATGGTTGCCGATAAAGCCGTTAACTCCCAGGATCAGCACGCGGGTCCGGCGCTTCATCACCGAGCTTGGCTTGGCAGCCAGACGTACGTCGCTCACCATGCCCATTTCCGCTGCCAGGCGGTTGCCTTGCACATACAAACCAGACTCGCTCTGGCCAGCCACGATTTCCAGCGCCCCTTCACCACAGGCAATCACCAGTGGGGTGGTGCTCAGCACCGTACCAGGCTGCTTATCATGCGCAGTATCCAGCACGCGTGCGCGCCAAACGGTCACCTTGCGCTGGCCCAGATAGCTGAAGGCGCCCGGATAAGGTTCAGTGACAGCGCGCACCAGGTTGTTGATTTCACGGGCAGATTTGTGCCACTGGATTTCACCGTCGGTAGCGGTACGGCGGCCAAAATAGCTGGCATCCGCTTCGTTTTGTACCGTCAGGCTGGCCGTACCGTTTTTCAGTTTCGGCAGTTGTTCTTTCAAGACGATCTGCGCCGCTTCCAACACTTTTTTGTGCAGCGTCAGCGCGGTGTCCTGCTCGGAAATCGCCACTTTATGCTGACCAACGATATCGCCGGCATCCGGGCGTTTGACCATCTTGTGCAGCGTGGCACCGGTTTCGGTTTCGCCATTCACCAGCGCCCAGTTGATCGGCGCGCGGCCACGGTAGCTTGGCAACAGTGAACCATGCAGGTTAAAACCACCTTTTGGAGCCAGAGAAAGGATCTCATCGCTCAACATATTGCGGTAGTAGAAAGAGAAAATGATATCCGGCTGCAGCTCACGGATACGTTCCACCCACAGCGGATGATTGACATCTTCCGGTGCATACACCGGCAGCTCCAGTTCAGCCCCTTGGCGAGCAACGGAAGAGAAGAAGTTGTTTTCACCTGGATCATCGGTATGGGTAAATACGGCCTGTACGTCATAGCCCGCTTCTGTCAGCGCTTTCAAGCCTGCGCAGCCGATGTCATGGTAAGCAAATACAATAGCTTTCATCATTCTTCTTCCTGATTATTTTGGGTTGGTTTTGCACCGACCACTTTCTGGACAAAATAGCGGGGACGAGCACGGACGTCGTTATAAATCCGGCCGATGTACTCCCCTAACAATCCCATACCGACAAACTGTGCACCGATAAAGGTGAATAACACCGCAAACAGCGTGAACACTCCGCCTGCCGCCCATTCCGGCCCCAGGACCAAACGCAGCACGATCAACAACACCGCCAGCACGAAGCCTGACAGCGCAATCACGCTGCCTACCACGCTGAGCAGACGCAGCGGCGTAGTGGTCAGGCAGGTGATCAGGTCATACATCAGGTTGATCAGCTTCATCAGGCTATATTTGGAGTCACCGAACTCGCGTTCAGCGTGACGCACCTCGATCTCCGTGGTACGGCGAGCAAAGGTATTGGCCAGGATCGGAATAAAGGTACTGCGCTCATGGCAGTGCAGCATCGCCTCAATGATATGGCGGCGATAGGCACGCAACATGCATCCATAGTCGCCCATGGATTTACCGGTCGCGCGCTGGATCATCATATTGATCATGCGGGAGGCCGTCTTGCGGAACCAGGAGTCCTGACGGTTGGCACGCACGGTACCTACCACGTCATAACCCTCTTCCGCGACGCTGACCAGACGGGGGATTTCCTCCGGCGGGTTTTGCAGATCGGCATCCAGGGTGATCACCAGATCGCCGCTGACCTGATTGAAACCCGCCATGATGGCGGAATGCTGGCCGTAGTTACGGTTCAGCAGCACGGCAATAATGCAACTCCCCGGTTGTTCCGCCGCAGCGGTCAGCATGGCGGCAGAGTTGTCGCTGCTGCCATCGTCAATCAGAATAATTTCATAAGGTTGCAATAGTTGTTTACAGGCGGCGGTGGTGCGCTCCAACAAGGCAGGTAAACTCTCCTGCTCGTTGAACACCGGGATCACCACCGAAACTTTGCTAATAGGTTCAGCGCGAGACACGGGAAGACTCCAATACGGAAGACAAGGCATTGACCACGCGATCGACATCGGCTTCGGTCATATCCGGGAACAGCGGTAAAGTACACAGGCGTGCCGAATTCCATTCGGTATTAGGCAGTGACAGCTGTGGGTAACGTTCGCGGTAGAATTTTTGTGTATGGGCGGCGCGGAAATGCAGACCGGTACCAACCCCAACTTCTTTCAGCCGTTCCATCAGTTGATCGCGCCCAATGCCGCAACGTTGTTCATCAACACGCACCATAAACAGGTGCCAGGCGTGATCGTGCGGATAATCTGGCAACCCCAACGGCTGGAAAGGCGAGTCTTGCAGCGCGGCCAGGTAACGTTCCGCCAGCACCTTGCGCCGGGCGTTCAGCTCTGGCAAGCGCGCCAGCTGCACCACAGCGATCGCCGCATGAATATCTGACAGGTTGTATTTATAGCCAGGTTCAACCACTTCTGCCTGCGGCTTACGCCCCTGCAGTTGGCGGTCAAAAGCGTCAACGCCCAGGCCGTGGAACTTCAGGCAGCGGACGCGATCGGCCAGTTGGTCATCATCGGTCGCGATCAGGCCACCTTCCGCACAGGTCAGGTTCTTGATGGCATGGAAAGAGAAAATCGCGGTACCCCGCGAGCCAACCCATTCACCATTGAAACGGGTGCCCACGGCGTGAGCTGCATCTTCAATCAGGGGAAGATTGTGGCGTTGAGCCACTGCACGCAGTTCATCCATCGGTAATGGTGCGCCCGCATAGTGAACGGGAATAATCGCTTTGGTACGTGGGGTGATGGCCGCCTCAACATCGGCTGCGCTGACCATTAGCGTGTCACGGTCAACATCGATCATCACCGGCGTAGCGCCAAGCAATTCGATCATATTAAGGGTGGAAACCCAGGTTTGAGAGGGGGTAATGACTTCATCCCCTGGCCCGATATCCAGAGCCATAAGGGTAATGTGCATCCCCGCCGTTGCAGAGCAGACGGCAACCGCATGCTTGCAGCCGAAGGTTCGGCAAAACTCACTTTCCAACTGCTGATTTTGCGGTCCGGTGGTGATCCAGCCGGAACGCAATACCTTTTCTACCGCTGCAATCTCTTCATCCCCAATTGCCGGGCGTGAAAAAGGCAGGAATTGATCCATAATTAAACCCCAAACGTCTCGATTTTCTTTAAGCCACTGTAAGACTTTTACATTTAACGAATAGTAAACGTCGCAAAGAATGATCACTGGTGGAATAACTGCCAATCTACGTGGGCAAGCTTAACTAAACCTTAAGGAAGAAATTATTATCAGGACACACTCTGTAAAACCTCCTCATCAAGGAAAAAATAATTAGACGCATAATCATTAAGTTATGCTGTTATAATTTTTTACTTAATTTCTTTCAACCCGATTAGCCTAGCAGGTAATCGTGGATTTACCATGTTATTTTGTGAGTTTAGCCGCAGGATTTGTACCCTTATTGGGTAATTATATCGAGCACGTTTACTTTTCGTTTAATCTCCGTTTTATCGGTTAAAAAACGTCTAAACATCGCTAGGCCGTTTTAGTAATAATCCAGCGCTGTTCTCCCACCGCCTGCAGATGAAAATCCACGTCATATACCTTGGATAATAACCCCGGCTCCATTACCTCGTGGGTGCCCCCCTCGGCCACCAACCGTCCTGATTGCAGCAACCAGACCCGATCGGCCTGTTGCAAGGTATGATTGAGATCATGAGCACAGACCAGGGCGCTGCGGCCACTTTGGCAAAATTCGCGCAGCAGGCGATCGAGCGCCACCTTTTGCGCCACATCCAGACTGTTGGTCGGTTCATCGAGCAGCAGTAATTGGCTAAGCGGGTTGACCGTCGGCCAAACCTGTAACAACACTGCGGCCAGCCGCACCCGTTGCCATTCCCCCCCAGAGAGTTGAGTCAACATGCGGGATAATTTATCCGCCAGTTTTAGGCTACGTGCCAAATACAGGATGGCTTTTTCCAGCTCGCTTTCTTCCGCCCCGGCGGGCTGATGTAAGGCGAGATATTGAAATACCGGCATTAGCGCAACCGGAGGCTGCTGCTGACACAGATAAGCCCGGTGCCTTGCCAGTTCATTCCCCGTATACGCTTCCAGTAAACGCCCAGACAGCCGAACTTCGCCAAGCCCTGGCAACATTCCCGCCAATCTGGCCAACAACGTGCTCTTACCTGCGCCGTTAGGGCCGATCAGGTGCACCTGCAACCCAGCGGCGATCTGCCCAGAAAACGGCACCAATCGCCCTTCTACCCCTACCTCACTGAGTTGCAGCATGGTTCTGTTTGCTCCTTTACTTGGCCAAAGCCTGTTTGATGGCCTCGGACACCTGTGGCTCTTCCGGCGTCATATCCGGCGAGAAGCGTTGGATCACCTGACCATCACGGCCAATCAAGAATTTCTCAAAGTTCCACAGGATATCGCCGGTGTGCTTCGGCGCACAACCTTTGCTGCTCATCCGCTCCAGGAAACCACTGCCTTCTGGTACGACGGCCTCTGGCTGTGCGGCAATCAGTTCCCGATACAGCGGATGACGGCCCTCACCATTGACTTCGATTTTGGCAAACATTGGGAACTGGACGCCAAAGGTGCCACGGCAAAACGCCAGGATCTCTTCATTGCTGCCCGGCTCCTGGCCAAGAAACTCATTGGAGGGGAAGCCCAACACCGCAAAACCCTGCTCACGCCAGGTTTCATAAAGCTTTTCCAGACCTTCGTATTGCTTGGTCAGGCCGCATTCCGACGCTACGTTGACCACCAGCAGCACCTTGCCGGCATAAGCGTTCAGCGTGGTAGATTGGTTCTCAATGGTTTGCAGGGGAATGGCATAAATGGGGTTGCTCATCAGATGTTTTCCTTTGGTTTTATTTGCAGGTGAGACAGAAAAACGCCGCCGGGCATTACCGGCAGCCGGTTTACCTTACGCTTTTTGTCCGCGCCAGTAACCAGATAAAAAGAGGGGCCCCCAGCGTAGCAGTGACCACACCGATGGGTAACTCCGCCGAAAACAGCGCAATCCGCGCCACCACGTCCGCCACTAACAATACGCCCGCGCCTGCCAAGGCGCAGCCAGGCAGCAGGTAACGTTGGTTGGTCAAACCGCTGAGGCGCAAAATATGCGGGATCACCAGGCCGATAAAGCCTATCACGCCCGCCAGGGCCACGCTGGTGCCCACCAGCCAGCCGATGGCCAGCACCAGCAGATTACGCCATACGTGCAGGGAAAGACCCAACTGCCGGGCCTGCATTTCGCCAAGGGCCATCAAGTTCAGCACCTTACCTTGCGCGCATAGCCACAGCAGCGCCGGCAACAGGGCTAACAGTAGCCATTTCTGCCGCCAATCCACCCCGCCGAAACCGCCCATCATCCAGTACATTAGCTGCCGCAGGTCGAGGCTCGAACTGAAATAGACGGCCCAGGTCATAATCGCGCTGCACACAATCCCCAGCGCTACCCCCACCAGCAGCAAACGTGCGTTGCTCAACCGACGACGGCGGGCAAAAATCAGCAACAGGAAGGTCATCACCAGGGCGCCAGCGATGGCGTTCATGCTCATCAGTGCTACCGGCAGCAGGCCGTTACCAAACAGCACCGTCAGCACCAGCGCCAATCCGGCACCGTTGGATACGCCAAGCAGTCCAGGCTCCGCCAGCGGGTTCTCAAACAGAGCCTGCATCGCCGCCCCGGCCACCGCCAGGCTTGCCCCCACCAGCATCACCGCCAGCGCTCGTGGCAGGCGCAATTGCCAGACAAACAGCTGTGCAGGCTCACTCAACCACTGCGCAGGCCAGAGCCACAGGTCCCCGGCGCTCAGGCTGAAGGCAAATGCCAACACGACGCCCAGCGTCAGCCAGGTCAAATAGCGTTTATCGCGGCGGTGTTGATGCTGTTGTAACAAAGTGAAGGTCTGACTGCTCGGCATAACTACACAACTTCCCTACTGGCCGATAGCGGCCTGAAAATAACGTCTTGCAGCAAATAGTAGGAGGTTCGGGCGCTTAGGGGAAGGACTGAGTGAGCGAATGGCGGGGAAAACAGCGGCTGGCACTGCCGGTCATCAAGGCGATGATGGCAATACCAACCTCCGTGAGATTAATTAACGCTGTGAGTTGTTGCCCTTGGCTGGATAAGGTTTGCCCTGCCCATTGCCGTTATCGCTGTTGCCCCGCTGATGATCGTTGCCACGATCGTGCTCGTTTTCACGGCCGCCATTGTCCTGCTGTTTTTTTTGCGAATTGCCATTGTCATGACGTTCACCACGGAAAGGATTACCGCCACGCTGTTCATTACCGCGTTCAGGAGCAGGTTGCCAGCGGCCACCGTCCCAATACAGGCCGCGGTCATTACGCTCCCCTATGCCACGCCCCTGATGCTCATGCCACCACTGCGGTGGACGCCAGTCGTAGCCATCCCAGTAGTAACCCCGCTTATCCTGATCGCCAAGATGCAGCGAAACACCCGGTACGTTGATATCAATAGAGACGTCTGCCTGAGCCGCCATCGGCAGCAGCAGCGGTAAACACACCAGCAACAGGATCTTTTTCATTAAGCAATTTCCCTTTATTTAAAGCTGGCTCGGTTATATCAAGGCCATCCTGGCACGCCTATTGGTGCAAAGCCGATTTTCAGATCGCTTTCACTTTCCTTACGCAATACCTACACGGCTTTTGTGGTGAAGCGACGTGCGGCTGAACGGGCGCAGCATGCAGCGCCCCTACAAGTTTGATCCAGCAGCACCAAAGAAAAAGGCCGCTTGCGCGGCCTTTTTGGCGTTGTGTAACCTACTCTTTCGGGCTGGCGTTCTCCACCCGGCTTTTCAGTTTCTGTCCCGGACGGAAAGTGACCACGCGGCGCGCCGTAATCGGAATGTCCTCACCGGTTTTCGGGTTGCGTCCCGGACGTTGGTTCTTGTCTCGCAAATCAAAATTGCCAAAACCAGACAGCTTGACCTGTTCTCCATTCTCCAGAGCTCGACGGACCTCTTCAAAGAACAGTTCTACCAGGTCTTTGGCATCCCGTTTGCTAAGCCCTAGCTTCTCAAACAGGTGTTCTGACATTTCAGCTTTAGTAAGCGCCATAGGTTCAATCCCTCAAGGATGCTTGGAATCGCTGTTTTAGAGCCTCTACACATTTTGCAACGGTAGCGGCAATCTCCTCTTCTTCCAGTGTACGGGCGGTATCCTGCAACACCAGACTGATAGCCAGGCTCTTATAACCCTCAGCTACGCCCTTGCCACGGTACACATCAAACAAGTTTACGCCAACTACCTGATTTGCGCCAACTTTCTTACACTCTGCCAAAATATCTTCTGCGGCGACGTTTTCAGCCACTACAACGGCGATATCGCGGCGGTTTGCAGGGAAGCGAGAAACCTCACGGGCCTGAGGCACGGCGCGGCTTGCGAGCTTGTTCCACTCCAATTCGAATACCACAGTACGGCCGTTAAGATCCAGTTTACGTTCAAGTTCTGGGTGAACCACACCGATGAAACCGACACGTTCGCCGTGTAAATAAATGGCCGCACTTTGCCCAGGATGCAGGGCGGGGTTGGACTCTGCCTTGAACTGAATTTCGGATAATTTACCGGTCAGCTCCAATACCGATTCCAGATCCCCTTTCAAATCATAGAAGTCCACTGGCTTTCTTGCCAGATCCCAATGCTCATCATGGGTATGCCCGGCAATCACGCCAGCCAGCATGACATCCTGGCGGATACCCAGATTTGCCGCAGTATCAGGGACAAAGCGCAGCCCGCTCTCAAACAGGCGCACCCGAGTTTGCTGGCGATTCTGGTTGTATACCACCGCCGAGAGCAGGCCGGTCCACAGTGACAGACGCATCGCGGACATCTCTACCGAGATAGGGCTTGGCAGGATCAGGGCTTCTTCACCTGGGTGCAGCAACGCCTGCACTTTCGGGTCAACAAAACTGTAAGTAATTGCTTCCTGATAGCCATGATCGACCAACATGGTCTTCACGCGCTTCAGGGTCAGATCGGATTCGCGGTGTTTGGTCATCACCAGATCGGCGCGCACTGGCACATCCGGGATGTTGTTGTAGCCATAGACACGGGCCACTTCTTCCACCAAATCTTCTTCGATCTCCATATCGAAACGCCAGCTTGGCGCCACCGCCAGCCAGTTGTCGCCCTGCTCGGTAACCTGGCAACCCAGGCGGCGCAGAATATCGCTCACCTGCTCGCTTGGCACCACGTGGCCAATCAGACGGTCCAGTTTTTCACGGCGCAGCGCAATGGTGGCTCGCTTCGGTAAGGTGCTCTCATCGCTAACGTCAATGATTGGGCCAGCCTGACCACCGCAGATGTCAATCAGCAGGCGTGTGGCACGCTCCATCGCCTTATGTTGCAGTGCCGGGTCTACGCCACGCTCGTAACGATGTGAAGCATCGGTATGCAGGCCATGACGGCGAGCACGGCCAGTAATCGACAGCGGGCTGAAGAAAGCACACTCCAGCAGCACATCCTGGGTTTCGTCATTCACGCCAGAGTGCTCACCACCAAAGATGCCGCCCATGGCCAGCGCTTTTTGCTGATCGGCAATCACCAGGGTGTCTGCCTGCAGTTTAGCTTCGTTACCATCCAGCAGGCGCAGGGTTTCACCTTCGTGAGCCATACGCACCACGATACCGCCCTCAATACGATTGAGGTCAAAGGCGTGCATTGGCTGGCCTAGCTCCATCAGCACGTAGTTAGTCACATCAACCACGGCATCAATCGAGCGAATACCGGCGCGGCGCAGTTTCTCACGCATCCACAGCGGTGAAGGTGCCTTCACGTTGATGCCTTTCACTACGCGGCCAAGGTAACGTGGGCAGGCCTGAGGGGCTTCTACACGGATTGGCAGGGTGTCGGTGATGGTGGCAGCAACCGGGCTCATATCCGGCTCGGTCAGCGGCAGTTGGTTCAGCACGGCAACGTCGCGCGCGACGCCAATGATGCCCAGGCAATCGGCACGGTTCGGCGTGACGCTGATTTCGATCGCGCTATCGTTCAATTGCAGATAGTCACGGATATCGGTGCCGATCGGCGCATCTTGCGGCAACTCAATGATGCCGTCATGATCGTCTGAAATCGCCAGTTCGGAGAACGAACACAGCATGCCTTCAGAAGGCTCGCCACGCAGCTTGGCGGCCTTGATTTTGAAGTCGCCCGGCAGCACGGCACCGACGGTAGCAACGGCTACTTTCAGGCCAGCACGGCAGTTTGGCGCGCCACAAACGATGTCTAACAGGCGTTCACCGCCCACATCGACTTTGGTGACGCGCAGTTTGTCGGCGTTCGGGTGCTGACCGCACTCCACCACGTGGCCCACGACTACGCCGTTGAACACGCCAGCCACCGGCTCAACGCCGTCTACTTCCAGGCCAGCCATGGTGATTTGATCGGATAATGCTTCGCTGCTGATGGCCGGGTTTACCCACTCGCGCAACCAGAGTTCACTGAATTTCATGTGATATTCCCGCCTTACTTAAACTGTTTGAGGAAACGCAGATCGTTTTCGAAGAACGCACGCAGGTCGGTGACGCCGTAACGCAGCATCGTCAGGCGCTCCATACCCATACCGAAGGCAAAGCCGGAATAGATTTCAGGGTCAATGCCCACGTTGCGCAGTACGTTCGGGTGCACCATGCCGCAACCCAACACTTCCAGCCACTTGCCGTTTTTGCCCATTACATCCACTTCGGCAGAAGGTTCGGTGAACGGGAAATAGGAAGGACGGAAACGAACCTGCAGGTCCTCTTCAAAGAAGTTGTTCAGGAAATCGTGCAGCGTCCCTTTCAGGTTGGTGAAGCTGATGTCCTTGTCGACGATCAGCCCTTCCATCTGGTGGAACATCGGGGTATGCGTCTGATCGTAGTCGTTACGATACACGCGGCCCGGTGCGATGATGCGGATCGGTGGCTGCTGGTTCTTCATGGTGCGGATCTGCACGCCAGAAGTTTGGGTACGCAGCAGGCGCGTCGCGTCAAACCAGAAGGTATCGTGGTCGGCGCGCGCCGGGTGATGCCCAGGGATATTCAGCGCGTCGAAGTTATGGTAATCGTCTTCGATTTCCGGGCCGGTCTCAACCGAGAAGCCCAGTTCGCCAAAGAAGGTTTCGATACGATCGATGGTGCGAGTGACAGGGTGCAGGCCACCGTTCTCCAGGCGACGCCCCGGTAGCGAGACGTCGATGGTCTCCGCCGCCAGGCGAGCGTTCAGCACCGCAGACTCCAACGCGTTCTTACGCGCGTTCAGCGCATCCTGAACTTCCTGTTTTGCCTGGTTGATCACCGCCCCGGCTGCCGGGCGATCTTCCGCTGGCACTTCACGCAGGGACTGCATCTGTAAGGTAAAATGACCTTTCTTGCCAAAATATTCGACGCGTACCAAATCCAACGCGGCAACATCTTGGGCATCTTCTACGGCTGCCTTGGCGTTGGCAACCAGCTCTGCGAGATGTGACATTGCTTTCCTCTTCCTCTGGCCTTGTGGCCCTAAGTAATTGTTATCTATTATTCCAACACGCCTTTGGTTGATCTTCAAAGAATTTCAAGCCGTAGCCAAGCAAGTGCCGCGGGCCCGAAAGGCGCAGAAGGTGGCCAAAAACAAAAAAGCCTCCACTTGGGAGGCTTGGGCGCTACTTTCCGTTTCTTTTCTTACGCGCAAAGCCTCCTGAAGTCAGGCGCTAAAGTAAAAAAAGAAGCGGAAAATAACAGCGTGCATGTTGGTGATACCTTGTCGATAGAGTGGCAACCAGTGTTAAAGCGCCAGCCAAAAAAGTCAATATCTGTATTGGGAACAAACAGTAAAAGAGGGAGCAAGCTCCCTCTTTTCAACTAGCTTACGCCAGTGCTGCTTTCGCTTTTTCAACCAGTGCGCCAAAGGCCACTTTGTCGAATACTGCGATGTCAGCCAGGATCTTACGGTCAATTTCAATAGAAGCTTTTTTCAAGCCGTTAATGAATTTGCTGTAAGACAAGCCGTTCTGACGAGCAGCTGCGTTGATACGTGCAATCCACAGCTGACGGAACTGACGCTTACGTTGACGACGGTCACGGTAAGCATACTGACCTGCTTTGATTACTGCCTGGAAGGCAACACGATAAACGCGCGAACGGGCACCGTAGTAACCTTTCGCTTGTTTCAGTATTTTCTTGTGACGTGCGCGTGCAATTACACCACGTTTTACGCGAGCCATATGCTCTCTCCTAAAGTCTTATTCTAGATTCAAAAAAAGTGGCTTATGCGTACGGCAGGCACGCGATAACCAGGACCAGATCGTTTTTAGACACCATGCCTTTCGGACGCAGATGACGTTTACGCTTGGTTGCTTTTTTGGTCAGAATATGACGCAGGTTAGCATGTTTGCGCTTAAAACCACCGCTGCCGGTCTTTTTGAAGCGCTTGGCTGCACCACGTACAGTTTTAATCTTTGGCATGTTAATTAAATCCACTTCGCATTGTTAAACAACGAATCAGTGAGGCGAATAAAACCCACGCACGCTTGCACGGCGTGGGTTCGATTACTTGGAAGCCTTACTGTTTCTTCTTGGGTGCGAGCACCATAATCATCTGACGGCCTTCGATCCTTGTTGGGAAAGATTCGACCACTGCCAGATCAATATCTTCACACAGGTCTTTACGGACGCGGTTAAGCACTTCCATACCGATCTGCTGGTGCGCCATTTCACGCCCACGGAAACGCAGGGTGATCTTGGCTTTATCGCCGTCTTCCAGAAAGCGAATCAGGTTGCGTAGTTTGACCTGATAGTCGCCATCATCGGTGCCAGGACGGAATTTGATTTCCTTAACCTGGATAACTTTTTGCTTCTTCTTCTGTTCTTTTGTCGACTTGCTCTTCTCGTAGAGGAATTTGCCGTAATCCATGATCCGGCAAACTGGCGGTTCGGCATTTGGGCTGATCTCTACTAAATCAACACCCGCTTCCTCAGCTTTTTCAAGAGCTTCATTCAGACTGACAATACCAATCTGCTCGCCATCGACGCCGGTTAGGCGAACTTCTTGCGCGCGAATTTCTTTGTTAATGCGATTTGGACGCGCCGGTTGAACTCGTTTTCCGCCTTTAATACTTTATTCCTCCAGTTGATGAAGACTTCGGCTGCGTATCTCATGTAGCAGCTTGTCTACGACTTCTTGTACGTCCAGGCTCCCCAGGTCTTTGCCACGGCGGGTACGAACGGCAACTTTGCCTGATTCGACCTCTTTATCACCGCACACCAACATGTATGGAACCCGTCGTAAAGTATGTTCGCGAATTTTAAAGCCAATCTTCTCGTTTCTCAAGTCCGCTTTTGCCCGAATGCCTGCATCTTGCAGTTTTTTGGTCAATTGCTGGACGTAATCAGACTGGCTGTCGGTGATATTCATCACCACTACCTGCACTGGAGCAATCCAGGTTGGGTAGAAACCGGCATATTCTTCGGTAAGGATACCGATGAAGCGCTCCATGGAGCCAAGAATAGCACGGTGTATCATTACAGGGACCACGCGTTCGTTGTTTTCGCCAACATACGACGCGCCTAAACGGCCCGGTAAGAAGAAATCGAGTTGCACGGTACCACATTGCCATGCGCGATCCAAACAATCATGCAAGGTAAATTCAATTTTTGGTCCGTAGAAAGCGCCCTCACCCGGCTGATATTCAAACGGAATCCCGTTTTCAGTCAGCGCAGCGGCCAGATCGTTTTCGGCTCGAGTCCACATTTCGTCAGTCCCAATGCGCTTCTCTGGACGGGTGGACAATTTCACCACAATCTTTTCGAAGCCAAAGACACCGTACATATCGTAGACCATTTTGATGCAGTCGTTCACTTCGGAACGCACCTGATCTTCGGTACAGAAGATATGGGCATCGTCCTGGGTGAAGCCACGCACACGCATCAGGCCATGCAGCGAACCTGATGGTTCGTTACGGTGGCAGCTACCGAACTCGCCCATACGCAGCGGCAGATCACGGTAAGACTTCAGGCCCTGGTTGAAGATCTGCACGTGGCCCGGGCAGTTCATCGGCTTGATGCAATATTCACGGTTCTCTGAAGAAGTGGTGAACATGGCGTCTTTGTAGTTTTCCCAGTGGCCGGTTTTTTCCCACAGCACACGGTCCATCATGAACGGCCCTTTCACTTCCTGATACTGGTGCTCTTTGAGCTTCATGCGCACAAAGGCTTCCAGTTCGCGGAAGATGGTCCAGCCGTCGTTATGCCAGAACACCATGCCAGGGGCTTCTTCCTGCATATGATACAGGTCGAGCTGCTTGCCGATCTTGCGATGGTCACGCTTGGCCGCTTCTTCCAGGCGTTGCAGGTAGGCGTTCAGCTGCTTCTTGTCTGCCCAGGCAGTGCCGTAGATACGTTGCAGCATTTTGTTTTTGCTGTCGCCACGCCAGTAGGCACCGGAGGTTTTCTGCAGTTTGAAATGGTGGCAGAAACGCATATTCGGCACATGCGGGCCACGGCACATATCCACGTATTCTTCGTGATGATACAGGCCTGGGCGATCGTCATGGCTGATATTTTCATCCAGAATCGCCACCTTGTAGCTTTCGCCACGGGCTGCGAAGGTGTCGCGGGCTTCCTGCCAGCTCACTGTTTTCTTGATGACGTCATAATCTTTGTCGGCCAATTCATGCATCCGCTTCTCCAGCAGATCCAGATCTTCCTGCGTCAGGGTATGGTCGAGGTCAACATCATAGTAAAAACCGTTGTCGATCACCGGACCAATGGCCATTTTGGTGTCTGGCCACAGCTGTTTGATCGCATGACCCAGCAGGTGCGCACAGGAGTGGCGCATGATTTCCAGGCCTTCGGCATCTTTGATAGTAATGATGGCCAGCTGTGCATCGGCTTCAATGGCATCGTTGGCATCGACCAGTTCACCGTTAACGCGGCCGGCGATACAGGCTTTGGCAAGGCCAGGGCCAATATCACGGGCAACATCCATCGGGGAAACGGCATGGTCGTATTGACGCTGACTTCCGTCAGGAAGAGTAATAACAGGCATTCATAATTCCTTATCTACAGTGGTGACCCACACGACAGATCACATGCAGTACAGATATTTTGGTTAGTGTTGAGTCAGTTATGCGTCATATCTCGCCCACAATTGCCAGATTGACGCACAACTTGGTCCGTTAGTAACACGCGAACCTCCAGTGGCTGTTCACAGCCTTGCGAATAGTAACATTAAAACTGTGGAGGATAAATAAAGCGCAGTTTACCCTGCGGCATAATTGATCGCACTTGACTTACCACGGTAATTCAGCCAAATTACCCGGGTAAAACAATTTAACCCGGGTATAAAGCACATGAAAACTATCAGTACGCCAAGCTGCACCGCCTTCTTGCAGCATCAACGAGTGGCTGTCGGGTCTTATGCCGATGTCGCTCAAGCGCTTGCTGCGATGGATCTTACTGCCGGTGGGCTGTTAGTGTTTGATGATGCCACCGGCTCCCAGGTGGATTACCCTTGGCCAGCAGGCTACGTTTGGCCTCAGCCTGGTGGCGATGTCGCTGAGCTTGACAGCGAACCGGCAGCTCAGCCCTCAGTTGGTCGGCCCAAGCTCGGCGTAGTAGCCCGCGAAGTGACCCTCCTGCCCCGTCATTGGGAATGGCTGGCACAACAGCGTGGTGGAGCCTCTGCGGCACTACGTCGCCTGGTTGATGAAGCCCGGCGTACTACGATCGAGCAAGACAATGAGCGCCGCATCAAAGAGAACAGCTACCGCTTTATGAGCGCCATCGCCGGTGCTTTGCCAGGCTATGAAGAGGCCACGCGCGCACTGTTTGGCCACGATGGTAAACTGTTTGCCGAGCGAATTGCGCACTGGCCTGCCGATATTCAGGTACATCTGGCCTGGATGACCCGAGATGCATTCCCCCAGTGATTGCGGTGCCCCTAAATATGAGTCTCAGTATCACTGGAGCTCTTTACACGCCTTTAAAGCGCAGGAAAAACGATTAAATGCAAACTCGTCCGCAGCACAAGCAGCCACCGCTTTGGCGCATCTATCTGATCTTTTTGGTGCCCATGGTGCTGTCCAACTTCCTGCAAGGATTTTCAGGCACGCTGAACGGCATCTATATCGGCCAGATGCTCGGCACCCATGCGCTGGCCGCCATCTCCGGTATGTTCCCGGTAGTGTTCTTCTTTATTTCACTGGTGATTGGCGTTGGTGCCGGTGCCTCGGTGCTGATTGGGCAGGCATGGGGCGCGAATGAACCAGAAAAAGTCAAAACCATTGCCGGTACGGCCTTGATGCTGGGCGTGACGCTTGGCTTACTGGCGGCGGTATTTGGCAGCCTGTTTGCCCGCCAGGCGCTACAAGCGCTAGGCACACCAGCTGACGTGCTGGAAGAGGCGGTCTCTTACGCCCGCATCATGATGCTGATTATGCCGTTACTGCTGGTATTTGTGTTGTTCACCCAGTTGCTGCGCGGCGTCAGCGATACGGTCTCGCCACTCTTGGCCCTACTGCTGTCTACCATCGTCGGCTTGCTGCTCACCCCGGCCCTGATCCGTGGCTGGCTGGGCTTTGCCCCCATGGGCATACAGAGCGCGGCTCTGGCGGGTATGGTCGGTAACGCACTGGCGATGGTGTATCTGACATTGCGCCTGCGCCGCAAAAAACACGTGCTGGCTCCCGACCGGGCGATGCTGGCCGCGCTCAAGCTGGATACGGTGGTACTACGCAAAGTTTTACGTATTGGCCTGCCTACCGGTTTGCAAATGGTGGTAATTTCTATCTCTGAATTGATCATCCTGACGTTGGTCAACCGCCACGGTTCGGATGCTACGGCAGCCTACGGCGCAGTGACACAGATCGTTAACTATGTGCAATTCCCTGCCCTGTCGATTGCCATCACCGCCTCTATTTTGGGTGCTCAGGCCATCGGCGCTGGCAAAACCGAACGCATTGCCCCCATTTTGCGTACCGGGTTGTATATCAACCTCTGGCTGACCGGTTCGTTGATTATTCTCGTCTATCTGTTGTCACATTGGCTGCTGGGCTTGTTCCTGACCAGCCCGGTAGTATTGGCAGAAGCGGAGCATTTATTGCATATCATGCTGTGGAGCATGCTGGTATTTGGTTTCCAGGCGATTGTCGGCGGCATCATGCGCGCCAGCGGCGTGGTGTTGGTACCGGTGACGATCTCCATTCTCTGCATCGTGGCCGTACAGTTGCCAGCGGCCTATCTGCTCAGCAATCACTTCGGATTAGAGGGGGTATGGATGGCGTTCCCTATCGCCTATTTGACAATGCTGGCATTGCAGACAACGTTCTATAGGTTGGTATGGCGACACAGAAAAATTGAGCGTCTGGTCTGACGCTGATAGTCACAATACTTTTTGGGCGTAGTGACTGCGCCCCCATTTCATTCTCTTGCTGGGGTTTGTTTTATGTCGAGTATTCTGCAGTTGTTTCAGGCCATCGGGCTGGGGCTAGCCCTACTGTTGCCGCTGGCCAACCCGCTCACCACCGTGGCGTTGCTGCTTGGTCTGTCGGGAAATATGACCAACGAAGAGCGCAACCATCAGTCGCTGATGGCTTCGGTCTACGTGTTCTGCATCATGACGGTGGCGTTCTATGCCGGTCAGCTAGTGATGAGCACTTTTGGGATTTCCATCCCCGGCCTGCGGATCGCCGGGGGGTTGATTGTCGCCTTTATCGGTTTTCGCATGTTGTTTCCGCAGCAAAGTGCCGATGAAGCACCAGAGGTAGAATCCAAAAGCAGAGAACTGCACAAGAAAACCTCGGCCAATATCGCCTTTGTCCCACTGGCCATGCCAAGTACTGCCGGGCCGGGAACTATCGCCATGATCATCAGCACCGCATCCAGCGTCCACGAAAATACGCTGGGCTTTGCCCACTGGGTGCTGCTGGCCGCACCGGTGGCCATTTTCCTGTCGATAGCGATCATTCTGTGGGTCTGTTTACGCAGTTCCACGGCGATCATGAAACTGGTTGGCGAAAGCGGTATCGAGGCCATTTCGCGCCTGATGGGCTTCCTGCTGGTGTGCATGGGCGTGCAGTTTATTATTAACGGCGTGTTGGAGCTGATCTCTACCTACGTACCTGTTGCCTGACCCAACCGGCCCCGCAGTCGCGGGGCCAATTTGATCTCTATGCCAAACCGTAAATTAAAGCGGAAAGCGCAATCAGCCCCATCACCAGTACGAAGGCATTACTCAAGGCACGGTAACGGCGCATAGCCGGAACCGCGCGCACCGCATACATCGGCAAAATAAACAGTATCACCGCAATTAGCGGACCACTGATGGTTTCAATGATATGCAGGGCGCTCGGATTCCAGACGGTGGCCGCCCAGGTCAGCAAGAACAGCACCACGCCGGAAATACGATGAGTTGTGACGGCAGTTAGCGGCTTGCCAACGGCGCGTGTTAGCCCATCAATCAGACTGGTTGCTCCTTCGGTTACGCCTAATGACGTGCCAAGATAGGACTTTGCCATCGCCAACATCGCCATCACCGGCCCAAGATAAGCTATCAGCGGGTTGGAGAACTTGTTGGCCAAAGTGGTCAACACCGTGATGTTCTGCGCTTTCGCCTGCTCCATCTCCTGGTGCGAAAGGCTCAGCACGCAGCTGAACACGAAGAACAACACGGTGACGCAAATCAGCAGGTAGCTGTAACGCATAATCCGCGCACAACGGCGCTCGGCCTTGTCACCGTATAAGCTGTTCTGGGTGGAAGCGAACGACGAAATGATCGGCGCATGGCTAAAGGAAAATACCATCACCGGGACCGCCAACCACAGCGAATGCCACAGCTCGGGGCTGTCAAATTGGGTATTGGCCAAACCACTGACAAAGTTCTCGGTCTGCCAGGTGGGTACCAGATACAGCGAAATCCCGATCAGAAACACCAGCAATGGGAATACCAGAACGCCCATCGCGGCCACGATCGTATCCTTTCCACGCAACAGCACCAGATTGAGCACCACCACCACCGCCAAACTCAGCCAGATGCGGGGTACCGGGGCGAAGTGAAATTGGTGAGTCAGGAAGCTGTCCAACGCGTTGGTGATGGAAATACTGTAGACCAGCACGATGGGGAAAAACGCCATCAGGTACAGCACCATAATGATCTTGCCGGCTAACACGCCGAAATGCTCGACCACCACGTCCTGAATGTTGCCATCACGGCTGGAGCCGGAAAGGACAAAGCGGGTTAGCGCCAGATGGGGTAAATAGGTCAGAGGGAAAGCGAACAGTGCCATCAATAACAGCACCAGCGGGCCATTCAGACCGGCATTGATCGGCAGAAACAAGGTGCCGGCACCCACGGCCGTGGCGTAAAGCCCGAACATCCAGACGGTGTCGGTCTTGTTCCATTTGGCAGGTTGTGCAATGGCCAACCTGCCATGATCTGGAGAAATCGTACTCATGAGACAGCTTACCTTAATCTACAGCGCCAACGATTGCGCCCGACGGAAACTCCCTTCTCCGTAGAATGTTTATGTAAAACAGGATATTAATGGCGAGAAATACCCGTCGTCTTTCAAATTGCAGCGTTGTTACCTGCACTTACTCACCCCAGTCACTTACAAAAGTAAGCTCCTGGGGATGAGTAAGCTTGTCGCCTAGCTGCAACTTGAAATCCATAGGGTAGAAGTTCACCTACCTGATAAAAGGACGGCAAAGGATAAAGAAAATCTCTGGAATGGTCTATATTTCGGCGGTTAACTGCGCGCTTCGTGAGCAGCCGATGCCGCTCACGAGCCATATGGAATGAAACAATGCCTAGGCGCTGGCGGCGGCCACAAACCGGCGTATTTCGCCGATATGCTGCGGGCCATAAGCACATTGCCCTACTTCTATTTTTGGCTTGTTACGCCCGTGGAAATCACTGCCGCAGGTAACAAAAGCTGAACGACCAACGGTAAACTCATACAGCTGGCTGGCCAATTCGGGTGAATGATAGCTTGAGAACACTTCGACCCCCATCACACCAATCTTCAACATTTCATCTATGACTTGGGTATGATCCTGTTTAACGTTGGCACCGATATGCGCCAGGATCGGGATCCCCCCATTATGGCGGATCACCTCCACCATGCGGCTCATGGCGGGATAGGTGACCGGCATATAGCACACCTTCCCTGGGCCAAAGAAATCCCAGTAGAAGTTGATTAACGGCATATCAGCTCTTTCACCACCGGGGCGATAAGGCATCAGCAACGGATGCCCATCATTACGTGGGTCTTCTAGTATCACCTCGCCCATCTGCTCTTCCTGCGGGATAGCGCCACCGCATACCTGCTCCAGGCGTTGCTCATCCAGATGGAATTTCAATCCACGCAGCTTGGCAAACTTTTGCGGCGTCAGTTCCCGTTGAATGGCACTGAAATTGTTATAGATTTCAACAAAGTCATTGCTGGGGGTAAACCCGTAGCCCAACAGGTGGAAGTTGCGCCCAGCGAAGGTGCAGTCGATCTCGATACCAGACAGGACATTGAGGCTGGACGATGCCAGCGCCTTGGCTTCCGGCACCGAGTTGGCATTATTATGGTCGGTCACCGCCAACGTACTGATGCCGTTGGCCAGGCAGCGTGCAATCACCGTCTCAACCGGGAAGTCTGCATCATCGCTGTAGTTGGAATGCATATGCAGGTCGATTTTTTCCATGGCAATGTCCTTTGGCGAATGCTCAAACCAAGACCATACTAAAGCCGCCCCTGACTGCATACAGTGGATTTGACACTTTTTATCGTCGGGATCACAAAAGCGTGGGTCTGCTCACGGGGTGTAGATCGACATGTTGACGAGATCGGTAACGATGCAGACTGTTAACAGGCATTGACGATGTCAAATAACTGCGGCTACTTGGTCATCCATCTAAAATGCCCCACTTTTCCGGGGCATTTCACCTGATGAAATCTGCTTTTTTTGCCAAAGATGGCAAACCGCAACACATCATGTTCGAAAAAGCAGCGTATCGATTAACCTCGCACATTTCCTTTTGAACTTGATGCGCTTTCTGTAGGTATATTTTCGACCAAGACTGATACAGATACGCTTACGTCTATCAACCTCAAAAGCAATGGAAATGTACACCACCATCAATAAAACTATTACCATCACGCCCATAGCCTCCCTTTGATTTCAACGCTCCCTTGCGATTAACATTAATAACATTAATAACATTAATAACATTAATAACATTAATGGAATTTTTATTCACCAATAAATGAAATTACAACAACCCAATCAATAACAGCGACATAGCACAAATATGAAGTGCAATATATCGCAGACATGGTAACAACCTCAGATCAAATAGTTTAAAACCCCAGGAATGCACCGTTAAAGGTGATTAAAAATCACACACCATGAAATGATTAACAAATCTAACTTATTTAAGGATAATTAAGATAATTAAAGGGCCCCGAACGAGGCCCTTGGGAAGATTACTTGGCACCTACTGGCTCTGGGACAGCAGAGCTGCCCATCGCCTTCTCATCGCGAATTATTGAACGATCCTTACGCACGTCAGCCACATCGGAGGCACTGATGGCTTTGGCGTTGTTACCCCAACTGGAACGGATAAAATTCACCACGTCCGCTACCTGCTGGTCGTTCAAGCGCCAGCCAAACGGTGGCATGGTGAGGTTGGAAACCGCCCCTTTCACCGCTGGAGTAGTATTGCCGACCAGCACAATGTGGATCAGCGAGGTCGCGTCTTCGGTCTGCACCACCGGGTTGCCCTTCAGCGCCGGGAAGGCACGCTTGTAACCAACTCCATCGGTACGATGGCAAGCGGCACAGTTATCGACATACAGCGCGGCGCCGGGCTTGCTGTCGTTACCACGCCACAAATCTTTGGCGACGCTGTCTTCAACCGGGGCGGCCTGCTGTTTACCGTCTTTCGGCGGCAAGGTTTTCAGATAGCGGGCAATCGCGGTCAAATCCTCATCGCTGAGATATTGCAGGCTATGTTCGACCACGTCGCTCATGCCACCAAATACCACCGACTTATCGTTGCGGCCGGTTTTCAGGAACTCGGTCAGTTCACTCTCGCTCCAGGTGCCTAAACCATCTTTATTGTCGCCACGCAGGCTGGATGCCACCCAACCGTCGATCGGCGCGTTGCTGCCGGACAGGTAATCATCCCCTTCCGTATTGCTCAACGCCTTCTCTTGCATGGTCAGGCTACGTGGCGTATGGCATGCACCACAGTGCCCCAACCCTTCGACCAGATAGCGGCCACGTTCGATAACCGGATCGGCGTTGGCGTTGGCCGCAAAATCGGCCGGTGTTGGTGCAAACATCGAACGCCAGATGTGCAGTGGCCAACGCATGGACAGCGGCCAGGGAATATCGGAGTCTTGGTTCGCTTGTTCGACTGGCTGCACGCCGTGCATGAAATAGGCATACATGGCACGCATATCCTCCTCTTTCACCAGCGCAAACGAAGGATATGGCATCGCCGGGTACAGGGTGCTGCCGTTCTTGGCGACGCCTTTGCGTACCGCATTGTCGAAATCTTCAAAACTGTAATCGCCAATACCGGTGGTTTTGTCCGGGGTGATGTTGGTGGAATAGATAGTGCCAATCGGCGTTTCCATCGCCAAACCACCAGCAAAGGGCACGCCGCTTTTGCCATTGGTGTGGCAGGCCACACAGTCACCGGCACGTGCCAGATATTCACCGCGTTTGAGCAATTCGCTGCTGACCGTCGCGTCTTGCGCCAATACGGAAAAACTCAGTGCACTGAGAACCAGTGCGGGAACCAAAGCTTTCATCACTCGCCTCCTCATGCCTGCACCAATGGGCCTGGGTTTTTCAGATACTGCTCGCGAATGGCGCGGGCAGACCAGTAGGCCAACGCGGCAACGGTGCCGGTCGGGTTGTAGCCTAGCCCCTGCGGGAAGGCCGATGCGCCGATCGAGAACACGTTATGCACGTCCCAGCTTTGCAGATAACGGTTTACCGCGCTGGTCTTGGGATCTTCTCCCATCACCGCACCGCCGTTCATATGCGTAGTTTGGTAGCTGGTGGTATCGAAATGGCTGTTGGCGTTTTTCGGGCTGCCGGAAATCAGTTTCGGGTTCATCGCCTTGGCGATCGGGGCCATCTTGTTAAACATAAACTGCGCCATCTTGATGTCGTTTTCCTGCCAGTCGAAGGTCATGCGTAGCAGCGGTTGGCCAAAGACGTTCTTGTAGGTCGGATCGAGATCGAGGTAGTTGCTACGATAGGACTGGTGCGCGCCATGCGCATCCATAGAGACATGGTGCGTATAGGCATCCGCCACCGCAGCTTTCCACTTACTGCCCCAGGCTGGAGTGCCAGGAGGCGTTGGCAGGCCGGAGATCGGTTTGGTACCCGCCTGGTTGACCCAGAACGGTGAGCCACCGACAAAGCCCTCTTTGCCGTGGTCAAAGTTATCCGCGTTGAAATCATCCACGCCGACGCCGTTACCGCCCGCGCCAATAAACGGGTTGGTGTGGACGTCCTTATCAAAGAACGCTTTGATGGTAGTCATGTTCTGGTAGGCAAAATTACGCCCAACCACCCCTTCGCCGGTCTGTGGATCGTAAGGTTTGCCAATACCGGAGAGCAGCATCAGATGCACATTGTGGAACTGGAAGGCACCTAGGATCACCAGATCGGCAGGTTGTTCAATCTCGCGCCCCTGGGCATCGATATAGTTGACCCCGGTCGCCCGGCTTTTGTCAGCGGTCAGGTTAACTTTCAGCACGTTAGCGTTGGTGCGCAGCTCAAAGCGCTTCTCCATACGCAGTGCTGGCAAGATATTGACGTTTGGCGAGGCCTTGGAATACATGTAGCAGGCATAACCGCTGCAATAACCGCAGAAGTTACAAGGCCCCATCTGCGCGCCATAGGGGTTGGTGTAGGAATCTGACGTATTGGCAGAGGGCAGATTGTAAGGGTGATAACCCACGTCACGCGCGGCCTTTTCAAACAGCTGCGCGGAGAAGGTGTTCTTCTGCGCTGGCAGTGGGAAATGGTCGGAGCGGTCTGGTGCAAAGGGGTTTCCGCCTTTGTCTTTACCCACCAACTGCCCCTTCACCGACCAGGCAGTGCCTGAGGTGCCGAATACCTTCTCGGCCTTATCGAAGAACGGCTCCAGCTCGTCGTAGCTCACTCCAAAATCCTGGATCGTCATGTCTTTTGGAATAAAGCTTTTGCCGTAGCGCTCTTCATAATGGCTACGCATACGCAGCTCGATAGGATCGATACGGAAATGCACGCCAGACCAGTGCAGCCCAGCTCCGCCCACGCCGGTGCCCGGCAGGAAAGCCGCCAACTGGCGATAAGGCACTGCGGTTTGGCTGGTGTTGTGACGGATGGTCACCGTACTTTTGGAAAGGTCCTGGAACAGCTTGCGGCGGATATTATAGGTCAGTTCATCGATCACCTGCGGGTAGGAACCGTCTGGGTAGGTATCGCGCATCGGGCCACGCTCAAGCGCCACCACGTTCAGCCCGGCCTCGGTCAACTCCTTGGCCATAATGGCACCAACCCAACCAAAACCGACGATCACCACATCCTGCTTCTTCATTACCGTTGCCATAATTACCCCCTCTCCCCACGAATCGATACCGGTGGGAAGGGATAACGTTCCCCTCGCTCAACCCAGTCCATAAAGTCGGCGCGCGCGCCCGGAAAATTAATCAGCTTCCATCCCACCATTTCTTTGTTACCGCCATGGATTGGATCGCTGAAAAAACCTTCACGGGTGTTTTGCAACAGGTAAGAGAAGAACAGTTTGGCAGGTAGTTGCGCAAACTCGGCCTCACCGGATTCAAATTTCTGCAACAGCGCATCCTGTTGTGCGCCATCCAGCTCGGCGAATACTTTACCTGCTGTTTTCTTGCTGTAGGCATCCGCGTCGCTGATACCCAGGTTATAAATCTGTTTCGGCACCAACGGCAGTTGATAACCCATTTCCGGTGCGACATCTGGATTGAACGGCCCTTGCATATACCAGATTGAACCGGTGGCATAAGGCGTATTCATCTGCCGATCGATAAACTCCGGCACGCCTGCTTCCAAAGCGCCCGGGCCGCGCTCGTCCGCAGGGATCAATCGCGCGACCGCCGCCTGAACAAAGGCCCACTCTTCGGGGGTAAAGAAGGTCGGTTGATACTCTGCCTGCTTGGGAGTATCGCTAGCGGCAAGCGCGGGTGTGGGCGCCGTCAGGGCACTCACACCGCTGCCACCGATAACGGCTGCGGGGATCAGCGTCATCGACTTCAGCAAGAAATCACGCCGGGAGTTGTTGGTTTTATCGTTCGACATAGCACATTCCTTCCAAAAAAAATCACAACTATTTAACCTCAACCTCGCGGTCTAAACGGAGTTTAAACATATATTGTTACGTAATTGTTTATTTTTTGAAGGTCAGAATGTGAGCTTTGGCAGCAATGTTACCGGTAACTATTTGATTGAACGTAAAGTTTTCTTTGTTAATGTAAAATTAACAATTTGTGCGGTTTTTTAGTTCAAAAGGCGGGAGAACAGCGAAAATGGGATACGGAGCACATTTTTACCGGCAATAAATAGCAAAACCGGCCCTTTATTGGGGCCGTCTGTAGGTAATCTGAGGCTAGTCGGCCATCGCTTGATAAGCAGTGGTAACCTTCCACAAGTAACGCGGCGCTTGCGGTGCCGGGTGCTTCTTCTGGATATGCTGATAAAACTCGTCCGGGCTCATCTGATTGATGCGGTTAACCGCCACACGTTTATCTGATGAGAAGGTCCGTAACATCGCGCCTGCCCCGTTCACATAGGAAACGATGGTGGCATAGCGTAACGTTTGTGGATTGGTGATCCCGGCTAGCTGCTGGCTTTGAAGAATATTGATATAGGCTGTTCCCAGATCAATATTGACCGCCGGATCCTTCAACTCGCGTGAACTTGGCTGCCCGTTCTTTCCCTTCATACGGTAAGCATCGCGTCCAGCGGTTGAGGCTTTCAGCTGCATGAGCCCCACGGCATTCGAGGTGCTGACCACATTCGGGTTAAACCCGGACTCCACCTGAATGATCGCCTTAATCAGCGTTTCGTCGACGCCATAGTTACTGGCGGCCTGACGGATATAATCGTTATAAGCGACCGGTGTCCCGGTACGGTTGCTTGGTGTTTGCGGTGGGTTTTTTAGCCAACCGCCCGAAGTGCCACTGCCTGCCTGGTTGCCGGTTGTTTGCGGATCTTTCGCACAACCGGCTAATAGTACGATTGCCATCAGGCAACCTATTTTTGTTTTCACAGAATCCCTCACTCCTTTCAATGAGTTGCGTAGCATATACAACTGGTAAGGATACCTGCATAACTTTTTTGGTCTATTCTCAGGCTATCCATATACCAAGAGGTGATTTATGAGTCAATCTTCGTCCATAGGATTTGTGGTGTCTTTCACCTATCCGGAACAGAGCTTAACCGATTTAGCTAAATTAACCGGACAAATGACGCTGGCCGGTTTTTCCACCATGCTCAGCGACAGCAATGGCGTTCCCCATGAGCTGGGGATCAACAGTTTTTCGCTAACAACGCCATTAAATCAAGAAGATGTCAAACAGTTGGCACAAGGGTTGGGCGAGGTGGCATTGGGGGCAAAACCCGAGGTGGAGGTAGTCACTGGCAGTGACTACTTTAAGCGGTTACATCCCGATACATAAAATGTTATAACTCACATGGCGGTACTATTTCATTAACAACAAAATAACCCCTTGGCAAAGCTTGGTGATGCTTGACTTCCGCTCAATTGATATTAATAATCATTTTCATTTGAATAAGGAGACGTCATCATGCCAATGAAAAACAACGTATTTACTCGTCGTCGTTTTAGCTTGTCCCACTTTCGCCCCCTTGCCCTGCTCTGTGTATGCCTTAGCGTTGTTGCTGTGAGCCAACCGGCTTCGGCAAAGGAAAAGCTGCGCGTGGTGACAACCTTCACCATTATCCAGGATATCGCCCAGAACGTGGCGGGCGACGCCGCCGTGGTAGAGTCCATCACCAAGCCTGGGGCGGAAATCCACGACTATCAGCCCACGCCGCGCGATATCGTTAAGGCACAGCACGCCGATCTGATTTTATGGAACGGGATGAACCTGGAGCGCTGGTTCCAACGCTTCTTCGAAAATATCAAACAGGTGCCCGCCGCCGTGGTGACCGAAGGGATCACCCCGCTGCCGATCCACGAAGGCCCATATAACGGTAATCCAAACCCCCATGCCTGGATGTCGCCAAGCAACGCGCTGATCTACATTGAGAACATCCGCAAAGCGCTGGTACAGCACGATCCTGATAACGCCGAAACCTATAACCGCAATGCCAAAGCCTACGCTGAAAAAATCGCGGCGCTGGATGCCCCGCTACGCGAGCGTTTGTCGCGTATTCCGGCAGCCCAGCGCTGGCTGGTAACCAGCGAAGGCGCCTTTAGCTATCTGGCCAAAGACTATCAGCTGCAAGAAGTCTATCTGTGGCCGATCAATGCCGACGAACAGGGCTCACCGCAGCAGGTGCGCCGGGTGATTGATACCGTTCGGGCCAACCACATTCCGGTGGTGTTCAGCGAAAGCACCATTTCGGATAAGCCTGCCAAGCAGGTGGCCAAAGAAACCGGCGCGCAATACGGCGGCGTGCTGTACGTCGATTCGCTGTCTGCCGCCGACGGGCCGGTGCCCACCTATATCGATCTGCTCAATGCCACCGTGCAAACCATCGCCAAAGGATTCAATCAATGAGTGCAGAGACCTTTATCCGCCCCGAACTTAGTGTGGATGACGTATCGGTCACCTATAACAACGGCCATACCGCGATCCATAACGCCAGCTTTACCCTTAGCGGTGGCTCGATCTGTGCGCTGGTGGGGGTTAACGGCAGCGGAAAATCGACCCTCTTCAAAAGCATCATGGGCCTGGTAAAACCGACATCCGGCCAGGTGACGCTGAGCGGGCAACCGGTTGTCGCTGCGCTGAAGAAAAATATTATCGCCTACGTGCCGCAGACCGAAGAGGTTGACTGGAATTTCCCGGTGCTGGTGGAAGACGTGGTGATGATGGGCCGTTACGGCAAAATGAACTTCTTGCGCATTCCTACCAAGGAAGATCGGCTGCGGGTCGATAAGGCGCTGGAGCGCGTAGGCTTGAGTGAGCTACGTAGCCGACAGATCGGCGAGCTTTCCGGCGGGCAGAAAAAGCGCGTATTCCTGGCCCGTGCCCTGGCTCAGCAGGGGACGGTGCTGCTGCTTGATGAGCCTTTTACCGGCGTGGATGTCAAAACCGAGAACGCCATTATCGAGCTGCTACGTTCGCTGCGCGATGAGGGGCACCTGATCCTGGTATCGACCCACAACCTCGGCAGCGTACCGGAGTTTTGCGATCGAGTGATCCTGATTAACCGTACCGTGCTTGCCGCCGGCCCGCTCGAGACCACGTTCACGCAAAGCAATCTGGAACTGGCGTTCGGTGGCGTATTGCGCCATATCAACCTCTCCGGGCCCGATCTGCACGATGACAACGATCCCCGCACCGTGACGGTAATCACCGATGACGAGCGCCCTGCGGTGTTTTATGGCCATACCAAGAGCGATCCTCCGGCGCAAAGTCAGCAAAAGGAGAATAACCCCTGATGCTCGAGATCCTGCTGCAACCGTTCAACTACAACTACATGGTCAAGGCGATGTGGGTCAGCGCCATTGTCGGTGCGGCCTGCGCTTTTCTGTCGGCGTATCTGATGCTGAAAGGCTGGTCGTTGATGGGGGATGCGCTTTCCCACTCCGTGGTGCCTGGCGTGGCCGGTGCCTATGCCCTCGGCCTGCCCTATGCAGCCGGTGCGTTTTTCACCGGCATGCTGGCCGCGCTGGCGATGACGTTGGTACGCCACGTTACCCGCCTGCGTGAAGATGCGATTATCGGCTTTATTTTCTCCACCTTTTTCGCCGTCGGCCTGTTGATCATTTCGCTCAATCCTACTTCGGTCAACGTGCAGTCAATCATCTTCGGCAACATTCTCGGTATCGCAGATGAAGACGTGTTACAGGTGGAGATTATTATCGGTGTTTCGTTACTGATCTTATGCCTGGTGTGGAAAGACCTGCTGGCGGTATTTTTCGATGAAAACCACGCGGTATCGATCGGGCTTTCGCCACTAAAGTTGAAGATCCTGTTCTTTACCCTGCTTAGTGCCTGCACCGTGGCCGCGCTGCAAACCGTCGGCGCCATTCTGGTGATCGCCATGGTGATCACTCCCGGTGCCACCGCCTATCTGCTGACAGACCGTTTTGGCCGGCTGGTGATTATCGCCATCGCCATCGGTGCCTTGACCAGCGGACTGGGTGCATACCTCAGCTTCTTCGTCGACGGGGCAACCGGCGGCGTGATCGTCACGCTGCAGACGCTAGTGTTCCTGGCGGCCTTCCTGTTCGCGCCGAAGCACGGGCTGTTAGCCTCAAAACGCCGCGTCACCCGTGGCAACTCTCCGGAGGGCAACTGATGGAACTCCTGTTGCAATGGTTCTCAGAGCCGTTCGCCTATCCCTTTATGCAACGCGCCATCATCGCGGCTATCGTCACCGGTGTCGTCTGCGCCGTGCTGTCTTGCTATCTGGTGTTGAAAGGCTGGTCACTGATGGGGGATGCCATTTCTCACGCCGTGCTTCCCGGCATTGTGTTGGCCTTTGTGTTCAGCATTCCACTGGCGATTGGCGCATTTCTTTCCGGTATTTTCTGCGCGGTCGCGACGGGCTATCTGAAAGAACACAGCCGGGTAAAGGAAGATACGGTGATGGGGATCGTATTTTCCGGCATGTTTGCCTTTGGGCTGGTGCTGTTTGCCCGCATCGATACCGATCAACACCTCAGCCATATCCTGTTCGGCAATATGCTGGGGATCACCGACGGTGAACTACAGCAAACATTGTGGATCGCCGGGATCACGCTGGCGATCGTACTGCTCAAGCGCCAGGACTTTATGCTTTACTGTTTCGATCCCAATCATGCACGCGTCATCGGCCTGCCAGTGAAGTTACTGCACTACGGCTTACTCTGCCTGCTGGCGTTAACCATTGTGGCCTCGCTACAGGCGGTGGGGGTGATCCTGGTGATTGCGATGCTGATCGCACCGGGGATCATTGCATTCACCCTGTGCCGCAGTTTCAACCGGATGCTGATTGTCGCCACCATCGCTTCGGTTTTTTCCTGCGTGTTGGGCACGTTGATCAGTTTTCATATCGACGGCGCAACCGGGCCGTGCATCGTGATCGTGCAGGCGCTGCTGTTTGTCATCGCCCTGCTCTATAGCCACTTCAAACCCGTGCAACGTCACGAAATCACCGTAGTTAAAACCAACTCGTAGGCGCCGCATGCGGCGCCCGTTTATTGCTGCTGATAAATATCGGGCCGGGCGATCTGCCAGACAAAGTCCTGTTTATTGACCGGCTGATAACCTACCTGTTGATACAGCCCTGGGGCACTGCTGGTCACCAACATAATGCGCCGCAAGCGTTGTAACACCGGATGCTCCAGCATGCAGGCCATCAACCATTTGGCCAGCCCCTGCCGCGTAAACTCGGGGATAACGAACACGTCACACAAATAGCCGAACGTGGCGTAGTCCGTCACCAACCGGGCAAAACCAATCTGCTGGCGCTGATGATAAAGGCCAAAACACAGGCTGTTATCGATCGACTGCTGCACCGTTGCCAACGATATCCCCTGCGCCCAACTGGTAGTCGCCAAAAAAGCGTGGGTGGCAGCCAGGTCCAACTCGCTTTTATCACTGTTGATACGAAACTCACCACGCTGCCACTGCTGATTCTGCTCCATTGCCTACTCCCGGGAAAATTGATTGGTTTGAAAGTAACGTCTAAACATCATCGAGCTTTTGCCAAGTTGCAAGCTGAGACGTACTTAAATTAATCAATAGCGTATATACTTTGACCAGACACGCGGCGATGATATTTTCGTCAATAGATGGCGCAGCTGTGCGCCACATCGTGTTTTCGCCGCAGGAAAGACGCTAACCTAATGAAATCGCAGGCAACACAGAAGGGGATTACTATGTGGCAAGCCGTTAGCCGTCTGTTGAGTGAACATCTTGGCAGCGCAGAAATCCGCGAAAGGACTGAACTGCCCGGGGGAGAAATCCACCCGGCGTGGCGCGTGAGTTACGGTGACAGCGAGGTGTTTGTTAAATGTGATGCCCGCGAAATGCTGCCGATATTCACCGCAGAGGCAGACCAACTGGCGCTGTTGGCGCGCAGTAAGACCGTGCGTGTCCCCGAAGTGTATGGGGTTGGCAGCGATCGCGATTACAGTTTCCTGCTGCTGGAGTATCAACCCCTTAAGCCGCTGGATGCGCACGGGGCGCACTGCCTCGGGCAACAACTGGCCCGTCTGCACCAATGGAGCGAACAACCGCAGTTCGGCCTCGACTTCGATAACGACCTTTCCACCACGCCGCAGCCCAACGCCTGGCAACGCCGCTGGGCGGAATTTTTTGCCGAGCAACGCATCGGCTGGCAGCTACAGCTGGCGGCGGAAAAGGGCATGACCTTCGGTGATATCGACGAAATTATCGACGTGGTGTATCTGAGGTTGCAACACCATCAGCCACAGCCTTCCCTGCTGCATGGCGATCTGTGGCCTGCCAACTGTGCTCAGGCCGCGGATGGGCCTTTGCTGTTCGATCCAGCCTGTTACTGGGGCGACAGAGAGTGTGATTTAGCGATGCTGCCGCTTTATCCTGAATTACCCGCCCAGATTTATGACGGCTATCAGAGCGTGTGGCCACTGGAGGCCGGGTTTATCGAACGCCAGCCGCTGTATCAGCTTTATTACCTGCTCAACCGCAGCAACCTGTTTGGCGGCCAACATCTGGTCATGGCGCAGCGGGCCATCGACAAGCTGCTCCATCCGGAAACGCTGTAATATAATGGGCGCCGCATATGGCGCCCGTTCATTGCAGATCTACGCCACTCCGGCCATTTGCCCTAGCAGCTTGAGCACAAAATAAGCCACCACGGCGATCACCACCGGCAAGATATACAGCGGGAAGTATTGCAGCAATATGGTGTGGTGCGGCAACGTCACCCGCTCTTCCAATTGCTCACGCGTGTGCCCTTCGCTGCCCTTGGCCTGTTCCAGGATCATCTGATCTTCCAATCCTTCACGGATAAACTTCACCTGACGCGACATGCGCGCACCGGAAGTCTGCAATGCCAGGCCGACAAAAATCAGGAAATAGATAATGATAAACATCAGATTAGCGCCGCTAAACAGGCTCTTATCCACGTCCGGTACCGGTGAGTTGTACCAGAAAATATTCAGGAATGGCGTATTGAAGCGTACCATGTCGACCATGACGTGGACAAAATCCAGCATCACGGCGTTGATCCCTCTGGACTTCTCACTGTGTTGATAAACAAAACCCAGCAGTGAAACCAGCGTTGAAAGTAACGCCGGGATGAAAACGACCCATCCGAAAATGCGTTTCAGTATGGCAACGCGCCCAGCCTGTTGATACGTCATGTGTTCCCCTTGTAAGTGACGTAACCGTTGTTGCGCTAAGTCTACCTGTAGTTAATGAAACTCGCCCACCGTTTTCTTTATCTTCCCCCTCAGTTCCAGAGAGATCCTGTACTTTGGGAAAACACCCCGGGCCCGAAGGGTGCAGGTGCCTGAACAAAAATGATAGAGTGGCGAAAACATTTTCTTTTACTGGTGCTGCAGGAGTTAATTGTTAATGGCTTATTCGCAACGCATAGCAACCGCAATTTTTGATATGGACGGTCTACTGATCGACTCTGAACCCCTGTGGTTACAGGCGGAAATGGACATCTTCAGCTCATTGGGGCTGGATCTGTCTGACCGTCACAAACTTCCGGATACGCTAGGTTTACGCATCGATCTGGTGGTGCGGATGTGGTTCCAGGCCATGCCGTGGCAAGGACCCTCTCAGGAGGAAGTCGCTGGCCGCATTATCGAGCGGGCCATCGAGTTGGTACAGGAAAAGCGCCCGTTGCTGCCTGGGGTGCAACAAGCGCTGGAACTGTGCCGTAGCCTGGATTTGAATATTGGGCTGGCCTCCGCCTCTCCGCTACATATGCAGCAGCAGGTGCTGAAGATGTTCGATCTGGAGAGCTATTTCGATCAGTTGGTTTCGGCCGAATACCTGCCCTACAGCAAACCGCACCCGGAAGTCTATCTGATCGCCGCCGAACGCCTGGGCAGTGATCCACAGCACTGCATTACTCTGGAAGACTCCTTCAACGGTATGATTGCCACCAAAGCGGCGCGTATGAAATCGATCGTGATCCCTGCGCACGAATACAGCCAGGATCCGCGCTGGGCCTTGGCCGACCTTAAGTTGCAAAGCCTCGAGCAGTTGACTGCCGCCCATCTAGCCTGATCTTAACGGCATCGGCCCGCCGGTGCCCTTTTCCCTCCCCTGCATCCACAAAATAAATAAAACACCATTTCATTTTTATTGAATTAAGACACCATTCAAATTATGCTAGTTGTATAAAGAAAGCACCGGGCGAATCGGTGACACCGTCACTGCCACGCGGTTGCCATCGAAAGCCCGGTGCTTTCTTCCCTCACGGCAAGAGAGCAAAGCTATGATTTTGAATTCCTTCGACTTAACGGGAAAAATGGCGCTGATCACCGGCTGCAATACCGGCCTGGGGCAAGGCATTGCGATTGGGTTGGCGCAGGCCGGTTGCGATATTATCGGCGTGAACCGCAGTCAGCCCCTTGAGACCATGAGCAAAGTCACCCAGACCGGGCGCCGATTCCTGAATCTGAACGCCGATCTCGGCAATATCGACGCCATCCCTTCTCTGCTAGCCGCCGCCGTTGAGGCGTTTGGCAGAATCGATATCCTGGTGAACAACGCAGGGATTATCCGCCGTGAAGACGCCCTGAATTTCAGTGAACAAGACTGGGATGAGGTGATGGACGTCAATATCAAGACCCTGTTCTTTATGGCACAGGCGGTGGCCAAACAGTTCATCAGCCAGGGCAATGGCGGTAAAATTATCAATATTGCTTCGATGCTTTCTTTCCAGGGCGGCATTCGCGTACCGTCTTACACCGCGTCGAAAAGCGCAGTACTCGGCGTCACCCGGCTATTGGCCAATGAATGGGCACAATACCAGATTAACGTTAACGCCATTGCACCGGGCTATATGGCCACCAACAACACCCAACAGCTGCGTACCGATGAAGACCGCAGCCAGCAGATCCTCGAACGCATCCCCGCAGGGCGCTGGGGCACTCCGGATGACTTGATGGGCCCGATCGTGTTCCTTGCCTCGGCAGCATCCGACTACGTTAATGGCTACACGCTCGCAGTAGACGGCGGCTGGCTGGCTCGCTAATTCCAACTCGTCACGGGCGCAGCATGCAGCGCCCCTACATAATGAGTCTGCCTGTATCCCACGTTCGTAAGGCATGAGGTTTCAACCCTTTGTAAAACGGCGTAAAATTAACAAATCGTTACAGGGTAACCGCTTCCGTAACTGTAAAAATTCCCATATACTGGATAAATTAACAGTTTAGTGGCCGGAATATAGCAACATGACCGCGGAAGGACATCTCATATTCTCTGTTGCCTGCGCGATCTTTGCCAAGAAAGCGGAGGTGACTCCCGTGCTTGCCGCTGGCGATTGGTGGCACATCATTCCTGCCGCGCTGCTGACGTCGCTGTTACCCGATATCGATCACCCTAAATCCATCCTGGGCCAGCGCCTGCGCTGGATCGCAATCCCGATCTCACGCGCCTTTGGCCACCGTGGTTTCACCCATAGCCTGCTGGCGATCGTCGGCGGCATGTGGCTATTTCAGCTAGAAGTGCCGCGCGGTTGGCCTATCCCCGCAGACGTGCTACACGCCATGATTATCGGTTATTTCAGCCACCTGCTGGCCGATATGCTCACCCCTGCCGGCGTGCCGTTGCTTTGGCCCTGCCGCTGGCGCTTCTGCCTGCCGATATTGAACTCACAAAAAGGCAACCAGCTGGAACGGGTACTGTGTATAGTTTTGGTGGCTTTCGCCATCTACTGGCAAGGGGATTACACCTTTCCCGTGCAGTCGTATTTTGAGCAAATAAAAAATATCCGACTGTGATCACAAAAAATCGTCTATTTCCCCACCTTTCCGCTCATTACATCAACGATTTTAAGCCAAAAGTTATATTAAATTCTTTTTGGATATAAGTGCGCTGCACCGCAAACTGTTAGGATATTTACATCGCATTACATCGGTGCGTGGCACCTTTTATTATAAGAAAACAAGATTGGAGAACTGGGGATGAATCTACCGCTCGTATTAAACGTGCTGGTTTTTGCCGCCCTCCTTTTGCTGTTGGCGCAAACCCGCCATAAGCAATGGAGCCTGGCTAAAAAAGTGCTGGTTGGCCTGGCACTGGGTGTGGTGTTCGGTTTGGCACTGCAACTGGTATACGGCTCGGACAACCCGGTGCTGAAAGAGTCCATCGGCTGGTTTAACATCGTCGGTAACGGCTATGTACAGCTGCTGCAAATGATCGTGATGCCGCTGGTTTTCGCCTCTATCCTGAGCGCGGTAGCCAAGTTGCATAACGCTTCTTCGCTGGGCAAAATCAGCTTCCTGACCATTGGTACCCTGCTGTTTACCACGCTGATTGCCGCACTGGTGGGCGTATTGGTCACCAACCTATTCGGGTTGACCGCAGAGGGTCTGGTCCAAGGCACACAAGAAACGGCTCGTTTGTCGGCGATCGAAACCAACTACGCAGGTAAAGTGGCCGATCTGAGTGTGCCACAATTGATCCTGTCATTTGTGCCGAAAAACCCGTTTGCCGATCTGACCGGGGCTAACCCAACATCAATCATCAGCGTGGTGATTTTCGCTGCCTTCCTCGGTGTGGCTTCTCTGCAACTGCTTAAAGATGACCAACCGAAAGGCCAGCGCGTGCTGGTAGCTATCGATACCCTGCAAGCCTGGGTGATGAAGCTGGTCCGTCTGGTGATGAAGCTGACTCCTTACGGCGTACTGGCGTTGATGACCAAGGTCGTTGCTGGCTCCAACATCCACGACATTATCAAGCTGGGCAGCTTTGTGGTTGCCTCTTACCTTGGTCTGGCGATCATGTTCGTGGTTCACGGCCTACTGCTGAGCTTCACCGGCGTTAATCCGCTGAAATTCTTCCGCAAGGCGTGGCCGGTGCTGACCTTTGCCTTCACCAGCCGTTCCAGCGCTGCCAGCATCCCGCTGAACGTCGAAGCACAGACTCGCCGTCTGGGCGTGCCGGAGTCGATTGCCAGCTTCTCGGCTTCCTTTGGTGCCACTATTGGTCAGAACGGTTGTGCGGGCCTCTACCCGGCAATGCTGGCGGTGATGGTTGCGCCAACCGTAGGCATCAATCCTCTGGATCCACTGTGGATTGCAACGCTGGTCGGCATTGTTACCGTCAGTTCAGCCGGCGTTGCCGGTGTGGGCGGTGGTGCAACCTTCGCTGCACTGATTGTGCTGCCAGCGATGGGCCTGCCGGTGACCCTGGTCGCCCTGCTGATTTCGGTTGAACCGTTGATCGACATGGGCCGTACCGCGCTGAACGTTAGTGGTTCGATGACCGCAGGTACCGTCACCAGCCAACTGATGAAGCAGACCGACAAAGCCATTATGGACAGCGAAGACGAAGCGGAACTGGCTCACCGGTAACCCTAGACTGATTTGCAACTGAACCGGCGCCCAGGCGCCGGTTTTTTTTCGCCAGGACTGCCAATGATATCTCATTAGTATTAGTGTGTAGCAAATAGGATCCGTGGAGCCCATTATGATTGAAACACGCCTGCTACATCAGTTCATCGCCGTCGCCGAGGAATTGCACTTCAATCGCGCAGCACAACGGCTGCATATGGCACAACCCCCGTTGAGTCAGGCTATTCGTCGGTTGGAGCATGAGATCGGCGCTCCCCTGTTTGAACGCACCAATCGCTGCGTGTCGCTCACGCCTGCTGGAACCGACTTTCTGGCAACGGCAAGAAAGGTGTTGCGCCTGCTTGATGAAGGCGTCGAACAGACCAGGCGAGTAGCGCAAGGCATCGAAGGCCATCTCACGTTAACCTTCATCAATATCGCCCCCTATGACGCATTGCTAGGCGCATTGCAGCGCTTCCGCTCTGCATTCCCCGCCATCTCCTTCACGATGCGTGAGGCCACGACTCAAGAGCAGGTCGAGGCACTGGAACATGGCCGCGCCGAGCTCGGTTTCATGAGGCCACCGGGCAGGACGGCTCCGGAGCTGCGCTTCGAGTCCATTCTGCGAGAACCCATCATGATTGGCCTACCAGCCACACACCCTCTCGCGTGCCATGAGATCATTCCACTGGCCGCACTGCGAGATGACGCCTTCGTATCGTCACCACGGCACCTGGGCCAGGGCTTCCATGACCAGCTGGTTCAGCTTTGCGCAGCGGCAGGGTTCATACCACGCATTGCCCAACAGGCGCGTCAGCTGCAAACTCTGGTTGCTTTGGTGGCCAGCGGCTTCGGCGTTGCACTGTTGCCCGCGTCGCTGGCGCAGGAGGGTCGCAAAGACGTGGTATTCCGGCCAATCCAGGTCAATGCACCAGACGCACTGCGGCATGTGGAATTGCTGATAGCTTGGAACCCGCACTCGCCTTGTCCTATTCGAGACAAACTGATCGATGAGGTGCGAGATGCCATGGCATCGGCGCCCTTGATTGAAACCTGATAAGTCTTGTTTCGGTACAAATAAGATATTTTACACTCATAAGCGGTCGCTCCATCATCGTGCTATTGCCAAACGGAGGTACATGATGACAGATCGACGCTTAAACGAGCCGTTCAAAGACAAGGTAGCGATTGTCACTGGCGGTGGCCGGGGACTTGGGAAAGCTTACGCCAAGGCCCTCTTGGAGCGTGGCGCACGGGTAATCGTTAGCGACCTGGGAACCAGCCTTACCGGAGACGGGGCTGACCCAGACGTGATGAGCAAGGCGATACATGCCTTGCAGGTCGACGGTGGATCGTTCATCACCCACAGCGGGCGCCTGGATAACGAGGATGGCTGCCAACAACTCGTAGCGCTGGCCATCGAGCAATTCGGCGCGCTGGATATCCTGATCCACAACGCGGGTTGGGTCGGCTATCAGCCCATTGAGACACAGAAAGAGGAATTCCTTGAGCGCTCCCTTGGCATCAACGTGCGTACGCCGATCTGGTTGAGCAAGCACGCCTGGGCGCATCTCAAGCTTTCCCCATCACCACGGATCGTGCTGACAACCTCAGACCGTGCCATGTATCAACGCTACGCGCAGCCAGGCCTGACGGCCTACGCCGCTGGCAAGATGGCCCAAGTGGGCATCATGAATGCCCTGAGTATGGAAGGAAAACCGGACGGCATTCTGGTCAACGCCATCTCTCCAGTAGCCAAGACCCGCATGTGGGGGATCACACAGCCACCCACAGACCTAAAGCCCGAGTGGGTGGTGCCGGGCTTGCTGTATCTGGCCAGCTCGTTATGCCAGGACACAGGCGTTATCCTGCGCGCCAGCAACGGCCAGTTCACTGCAACCCGCTTTTGTGAAAACCCCGGCGTAACCTATCCTACGGATCTGGCGCGAATTGAGTGTGCCAGCGTGGAGGATGTCGCCCACAATTGGCCGCGCATCAAGGAGTTTGGCGATGCGTGACGAGTGTCGTCTGCACAAGATCGCCGAAGTCCGTGCCGACCTTGGCGAGAGTCCAGTCTGGGATAAAGACAACCGCCTTTTGTACTTCGTCGATATCTCTGGTGGCAAGATTAACGTCATGACCCCGCAAGCACGAGTGGCAACCGTCTATCAATCGACGGCGCGCATCGGTGCCCTGGCCCTTACGGATAGAGACAATCTGATCTTCACCGAAGATACGCGGGTTGCCATTCTGGATCCCAAGGAAGGCGTGGTCCGCACGCACTCTACCGCTGTCCATAACAAAGCCAGCTATCGGTTCAACGACGGGGCCTGCGATCCGCAAGGACGCTTTATCACCGGCCTGATGCACGAGGGGCCGAACCGTGAGGCCGGAGCGCTGTACCGCTATGACAGTGAACTGAACGCCCAAACGATCCAGAGGAATATCGCGCTGCCTAATGGCCTGGCCTGGTCGGAAGATGGCCACACGCTGTTCTTTGTCGATTCCATCGCACGTTCAATATTTCGGGCCGCATACACTCCCAACGGGGAACTGGAGGCCGTAATGCGCTTCGCCGAAACCCCGGCAGAACTTGGACGTCCCGATGGTATCGCCCTGGATCGAGCCGGAGAATTGTGGGTCTGTATGTTCAACGGAGGATGTTTGCTGCGCTACGACAGTAACGGCAACCTGAGCGAGCGCGTCGCCATGCCCGTGCCGCGCCCCACCAGTTGCTGCTTTGGCGGGGAAGGTCTGGAAACCTTATTCATCACCACGGCGCGCTTTGCCATGATGCCCGCAGAACTGGCTGAATACCCTGATTCTGGTGACCTCTTTGCTATTCGTCCAGCCATTGCTGGGGTTCCACGTCACTTGTTCAAAGAGTGCAAGATAGGCAGATAGCAGACAGTTGGATTTTATAAACCGAGGGGATATTTCGAAGGTTGGGCGAGAAAGCGTAGGGGCGAAGCTATGTTCGGCCCCCTACAACTACGGCATGCTTAAAACGGATAGTCGTGATAACCCATTTGCGCTGAAATCAGACGAGCGGCGGTATGCAACTGCGCCACGTAGCCCTCTTTGCCTTCTTCGGAGAAGCGGATGGTCGGGAAGGAGATGCTCAAGCCCGCGATCACCACGCCAAAACGGTCAAACACTGGCACCGCGATGCAGCGCAAGCCTTCTTCCTGTTCTTCGATATCTTCGCCAAACCCCTGCTCACGTACCTTATCCAACAGCGGCAGTAACTCTGCAGCGCTGGCGATGGTGTGCGGAGTGCTACGGGTAAACTCGACGTGGGACAGGATTTCTTCCACTTCGCCGCGATCGCGCCAGGCTAGCAGGACTTTACCAATAGCGGTGCTGTGCAGCGGGTTGCGGCGACCGATGCGTGAATACATACGCAGGTTATACATGGAGTCGATTTTGTGGATATAGACGATGCTGTCTTCATCCAGCGCTCCCAGGTGGATGGTCTCACGCGTCTGGTTAGACAGTTCACGCATCTGGATGTCCGCGCTGCGGATCAAATCAACGTTTTGCAGAGATTTGGCACCCAGTTCAAACAGCTTGAGGGTCAGCGAATATTTCTCCGACTCCCCTTCCTGTGAGACATAACCCAGCGACTTCATGGTTTGCAGGAAACGGTAAACGGTACTTTTGGACATCATTACCCGCTGTGAAAGCTCGGTAATGCCGATCTCGCGCTCATCACCCAGTGCCTGCAGGATGCCAAACACTTTCAGCACTGATGAAACGGAATCCGGTTGTTTGTCTAGATCTGCGTTAGCCATGGTTAATACCTTAACTTAACTATTTTTGTTTTAGGAAATTTGAACAAGAGTTTCAGTATAATCGGAACATTTCACCCCATGCAATGGAAGTTGCGCAATATTCGCCATTATTGATGGGATTAGCGGCAGACATCCCACTACTTTTACATTTAGCACAGAAACGGCGGGTGCATTCGGCGGGAAATATGATTAGCATTGTAATATTCCCCCTGTTTAATAAATACCTCCATGACAACGCTTGCTCATTGCGACGGCCTACCCGTCCCGCAACGCTACGGAGCGATCCTGGCCATTGCGCTAGGCATTACCGTTTCAGTGCTTGACGGGGCGATCGCCAACGTGGCCTTGCCGACCATCGCCCGCGATCTTAACGCCAGCCCGGCCAGCTCGATCTGGGTGGTCAATGCCTATCAGTTGGCGATCACCATCTCGCTGCTATCGCTGGCTTCCTTAGGCGATCTGATTGGCTATCGCCGTATCTATCAGGCTGGTCTGCTGGTATTCAGCATTACCTCGTTATTCTGCGCCCTGTCCGATTCACTATTCACCTTGACGATTGCCCGCGTGCTGCAAGGGTTTGGTGCCGCAGCGATTATGAGCGTCAATACCGCCCTGATCCGCATTATCTATCCGCAACGCTTTCTTGGCCGTGGCATCGGCATAAACTCGTTGATCGTAGCCTTCTCTTCCGCCGCCGGGCCTACGGTCGCCGCCGCCATTTTATCCGTGGCCTCCTGGCAGTGGCTATTTGCCATCAATCTACCGATCGGCATCGTCGCACTGATGCTGGGGATGAAATTTTTGCCGGCTAACAGCCAGAAAAGCAGCAATCAGCGCTTTGACCCTACCAGCGCGGTGATGAATGCCCTGACGTTTGGCCTGCTGATCACCGCCATCAGCGGTTTTGCTCAGGGGCAAAGCCTGCTGCTGATTGCCGCTGAAATCGCGGCGTTGCTGGTGATTGGTTACTTCTTTGTGCGCCGTCAGTTGCGGCAGACATCCCCTTTACTGCCGGTGGATCTGCTGCGCATCCCTATTTTTGCGCTGTCGATGGGCACCTCGATCTGCTCTTTTGCCGCCCAGATGCTGGCCATGGTGTCGTTACCCTTCTTCCTGCAGGCCTCTCTGGGCCGTGACGAGGTAGCGACAGGTTTGCTGTTAACTCCCTGGCCGTTGGCCATTATCGTGATGGCACCGATTGCAGGCCGCCTGGTGGAGCGTGTTCATGCGGGGTTACTGGGAGGGATTGGTTTGGCGACCTTCGCGCTCGGCTTGTTCCTGCTGGCGCTGTTGCCACATAACCCGACGGATCTGGATATCATCTGGCGCATGGTGCTGTGCGGTGCGGGCTTTGGGTTATTCCAGTCGCCTAACAACCACACCATTATTTCTGCTGCCCCACGCCACCGCAGCGGCGGAGCCAGTGGCATGTTGGGCACTGCACGATTATTGGGGCAAACCTCTGGCGCGGCGCTGGTGGCCTTGATGTTCAACCTGTTCCCCACCAGCGGCACGCACGCTTCGTTGGTGTTGGCGGGGATCTTCGCCAGCGTTGCTGCCGTAGTGAGTTGCCTACGTATTACTCAACCCCGTGCGAACCTCGCTGAACCTGGTAACTAGCTTATCGGGCAGAACGCGGGTATCGGGCGCAGCATGCAGCGCCCCTACGCCATAAGCCCGGTGAGGGTTTGAAACTGCGATATCAACCTAGCCACCTCGTAGGGGCGCCGCATGCTGCGCCCATTTAAACAGCAAAAACCCCGGCGAGCCGGGGTTTTGTTTGATGCAGGGTTATTTCAGATACTGGCCGGAACGCAGCGCTTCGATACGCTTGTCCAACGGCGGGTGTGACATAAACAGCTCGCTGAACGACTTGGTTTTGCCGTTGATGCAGAAAGCCATCAGGGTGCCCGCTTCCTGCGGTTCATAGCTGGTTTTCAAACGTTGCAGCGCAGAGATCATCTTCTCGCGGCCAACCAGTTTGGCTGAACCCGCATCGGCGTGGAATTCACGATGACGTGAGAACCACATGGTGATAATGCTGGCCAGAATACCAAATACCAGCTCCAACACCATCGACACGCCGAAGTAGATCATCGGGTTGCCGTTACCTTCGCCTTCCCCATCACGGTTACCCAGGAAACCGGCGGCCACCTGAGCAATCAGGCGCGATACGAAGATCACGAAGGTGTTCACTACCCCTTGGATCAGCGTCATGGTCACCATGTCGCCATTGGCAACGTGGCTGATTTCGTGGGCGATCACCGCTTCCGCCTCATCACGACTCATGCTTTGCAGCAGGCCGGTACTGACCGCCACCAGCGATGCATCGCGGCGTGCGCCGGTCGCAAAGGCGTTGATGTCCGGTGCCTGGTAGATGGCCACCTGCGGCATGGCGATACCCGCCTGCTGCGATTGGCGGCGCACCGTGTCCAACAGCCAGCGCTCGGTTTCATTACGCGGCTGTTCAATCACTTCCCCACCGACGGAGCGCAGCGCCATCCATTTGGACATCAGCAGTGAAACAAACGCACCACCAAAACCGAACAGACCGGCCATGATCATCAGGCCCTGAACGCTACTGGATTGGATCCCTGTCAGGCTAAGCACCAGCCCGAAAACCAACATCACCGCCAGGTTGGTGAGCAGGAACAAAGCTATACGCATCATAGAATGTTTACTTCCTCGTTATTTGTTAACAAAACGCGACCTCAGATACCCAGATCTTATGGGCATTGGTCACAATTTCAAGATTGGCAGGCCATTAACCCACTAAAAATACGTAACTTTACAAAGTCACGAAGAAACAAGGGTTTTACAAAGTGTAAACGATCTCGGAGCCCAGGGTGGAGACTTCAACAGAAATTTTAGTGCGGATATAGCGAAAAAAAAGCGCACCCGAAGGTGCGCTCAATAACGTTAAATCCGCAAATAACTTACTTGGCGGCGGCCGTCTGTTGTGATGGCTGCTGCTTTTCGTTATTGGCCAGATCCAGCGCGATCTTGACCGTTTCATCCAGATACGGATCCGGTTCCTTGTAGTCCTTTGGCAGATCTTCCAGGGACTTCAGCGGTTTCTTACCCTCACGCTCCAGACGCTCATTAATACGTTTCAGGCGCGTAGCATCATCGTCATGGTTCTCTTTCTCACGGGTAGCCAGATTAAGAGAAACGATGTTGCGCTTGTCTTTCAACGCCTTGTAATGGGCAATATCCTGCGCGATGTATTGGAACTCTGGATCCTTGGCGATACGCTGCGCATGGTCTTTCAGCAGTTGCGGTTCAAACGGCTTCAAATCACCGGTTTTGGTGTAGGCAGCCGCATTGACGCTATCCCACGGCATGGCGTTATCTTCGAAGCTCTCGCCGGTTTCTGCCGGATCGATCCCCGTTGGCATCAGAATATCTGGCGTGACGCCTTTACGCTGGGTGCTGCCACCGTCAACGCGGTAGAACTTCTGGATGGTGTACTGGACAGAACCCAGCGCAGGCCATTCAGGACGCAGCATCTGATCGTAAATGCGGTTCAGTGAACGGTACTGCTGCACCGTGCCTTTACCGAAGGTAGGCTCGCCCACGATCAGCGCACGGCCATAGTCTTGCATTGCCGCAGCAAAGATCTCGGAGGCGGAGGCGCTGAAGCGGTCAACCAACACCACCAGCGGGCCTTTGTAGTAGACAACACCGTCGTTATCCGCATCTTCGCGGATCTTGCCGTTGTTATCACGCACCTGAACAACCGGACCACTTGGGATAAACAGACCAGAAAGCGATACCGCCTCGGTCAATGCCCCGCCGCCGTTGCCACGCAGATCGATAATCAGACTGTCGACGTTCTGCTTGGCCATCTTTTGCAGCTGGACTTTTACGTCATCGGTCAGGCCGACGTAGAAGCCAGGGATGTCCATCACCGCGACCTTCTGCTTGCCGACGGTCTTGATAGTCATTTTAACTGCGCGATCTTCCAGGCGGATACGCTCACGAGTCAGCGTAACTATACGGGTTTTGGTGCCTTTACCTGCCGGCAGGATCTCCAGGCGAACCTTGCTGCCCTTCGGCCCTTTGATCAGCGAGACAACATCGTCAAGACGCCAACCGATCACGTCTACCACCGGTTTGCCTGCCTGGCCAACGCCGACAATACGGTCGCCGACGGCGATCGCCTTGCTCTTGGCTGCCGGGCCGCCTGCCACCATGGAGTTGATCACGGTGTAATCATCATCCATCTGCAACACGGCACCAATCCCTTCCAGCGAGAGGCTCATCTCCGTATTGAACTGTTCGGTATTGCGCGGCGACAGGTAGTTGGTGTGCGGATCGATTTCGTGGGCAAACGCGGTCATGATCAGCGAGAACACGTCTTCGCTGTTGCTTTGCGTCAGGCGTTTGATCGCAAACTGATAACGCTTGGTCAGTGTGTCACGGATCTCTTTATCCGTTTTGCCGGTCAGCTTCAGGTTCAACTGATCGTATTTGACCTTGGCATCCCACAGGCGGTCCAATTCAGCCTTGTCTTTCGGCCATGGCGCTTTGCTGCGGTCTACGTCAATGGTGTCGTTGCCGGTGAAGTTCATCGGCTTGTCGAGCAGCGATAGCGCATACTGATAGCGCTCAAAGCGGCGTTTTTGCGCCAGATTGAACAGCGCATAAGGCGTAACCAGTTTGCCGGATTTCAGCTCTTCACCCAGCGTGCTGCGTTTGTCGGCAAATTGCGCGACGTCGGAGGCCAGCAGCACATTGTGGCTGTAGTCCAGCATATTCAGGTAGCGATCGAAGATCTTGCCTGAAAAATCCGCATCCAGAGCAAACTGGCGATAATGAGAGCGAGTGAAGCGCGATGTTACGCGCTCACTCACGGTTGCATGTTCAGCTTCCTGCTCAAGCTTGGGCAGTTGATCGATGCGGATGTTGGCTGTATCCGCTCCGTAACTGACACCCGCCCACAGCAAAGCCGCAACTGCGGTTAATCTGACAAATTTGTTCATGCCTTGGTTGGCCTCCGTATCAGAACTGCAAGTGTTCTGCGCGCACAATCATCGCCAGACCGGAGGAGAGCTGTACACGAACGCCATCTTTAGCGATTTCGAGTACGGTTGCGTCCATCGCGCTCTGACCTGCTCTGACTTTGATTTCCTGGCCAATTTGCAGTTTTGAGATGTCTGTGACTGGCACATGACGCGGCTGGCTGGCCTCTTTGGCTACACGAGGTTCACGAGCTTGCTGTGGGCGTGCTTGTTGTGGGCGCGGCTTGCGGTTCTCTGCTGCGGCTCCGCCTTCACGACGTACGGCTGGCTTTTTGCCGGCAGGACGCGGACGACGAGGCTCGGCAGTGGCAGACTCACCAGCAGCTTCACGTTTTTTGGCATTCTGTTCGGCACGCTGTGCCTGAACGCGCGCTTTGGCTTCTTCAAGCTGCTGGCGAGCATGATCGACATGCTGCTGTTCCAGCTCACCGCACGGGTTACCGTCCAGGTCTACACGCTGGGCGCCAACTTTGACACCGTAGAGGTAACGCCAGCTTGAGGTATACAGGCGCAGAGCTGAACGCAGCTGCGTTTTGCTGAGGTTCTCTTCCCCTTGTACACGTTCTACCAGATCCTGAAAAATACCGATTTTCAGCGGGCGTGCTTCGCCTTCGGCGCTAAAGCAGAGCGGGAAACGCTCGGCAAGAAAAGCAATGACTTCTTTAACTGTGTTCAACTTGTGTTGATTTTCCATGAAATTTCCTGATTACAACGGGTTGCCAACAAGCCGCAGGCATGAACAGGCGTCATTATAATGACGTCATCGCTAAATGCCACGTTAACCGTAGATCAACTTGCCGCTACAGTGACATATTTCGCAAAATTGCTCTGTGCCAGCCGTGCGCAAAGCCCCGCCACCACTGCTTTCAGGCCGATTTCGTCCTGTTCATCGAAGCGTTGATAAACTGTGCTGTCGATATCCAGAACCCCGATGACCTGACCACTGACGTCTAACGGCAACACAATTTCCGCGTTGCTGGCGGCATCGCAGGCGATATGTCCAGGAAATGCATGAACATCGCCAACGCGCTGCACCTGGTTCTGCGCCGCTGCCGTACCACACACGCCCTTACCCAACGGGATCCGCACGCAGGCAATCTTGCCTTGGAACGGACCTAGCACCAGTTGATGGCCTTCCATCAGATAAAAACCGACCCAGTTTACGTCATCAAGACGCTCATTGAGTAGCGCACTGGCGTTAGACAATGCGGCGATAAAGTTATCTTCCCCATCGAGCAATGCGCTCAAATCGCGTTTTAATTCCGCGTAGAATGATTCTTTAGTCATGATTAACCGTTCAAATACTCAAATAGCCTCGACTTAACCCGTATAAAATAAGCATTAAATGCGTATAGCCACAAGGTTAATCATCTGTTGCTTCACAAAACACGGTACAACAGGGTATGTTTGCCGTCTAAAAATCATTTGTAACCTGCGATGCTAATCCCTTTTTACCGGTTGATAGCATTGACGGGTTGGTTTTCAAGCTACGCTAAGTAGACCTCAGGTCGCCAAACAGCACTCATGATGAAGATACTCGCCATTACCGGCCCGCTCTCCAAGGCTCGCCACCAACGCTGTTGTGAATGCGATTTGCTGTTCACGTTGCCGCCGTTAACCCGCAATCAGGCCGCCTACTGCCCACGTTGCAACGCCAAAGTGGTGAATGGCCGCGACTGGTCAATGACCCGCCTGACCGCCGTTGCCGTCACCATGCTATTGCTGATGCCCTTTGCCTTTAGCGAGCCGTTGATCAGCATTCGCCTGCTCGGCACGAAGATTAACGCTAGCCTGTTGGAAGGCATCTGGCAAATGAGCAGCCAAGGGGATCCGTTTACCGCCAGCATGGTCGCCTTCTGCACCATCGGCGCGCCGCTGACGCTATCACTGTCATTACTGTACCTATGGTTTGGCCATGCGCTCGGCATGAACCTGCGGCCAGTGCTGCTGATGCTGGAGCGTCTGAAAGAGTGGATCATGCTCGATATTTACCTGATCGGTATGGTGGTCGCGGCGATCAAGGTCAAGGAATATGCAGATATTGAACCCGGCAGCGCCCTGATTGCCTATCTGGCATTGACCCTGCTCAGCCTGCTGACGCTGATCCACATGAACCTGGAGCAGATGTGGGAACGCTACTATCCACAGGAACAGCCAGAGGGAAAACCAGAGGCATTACACGTTTGCCTGGCCTGCCATTTTACCGGCTTTCAGGATGAGCGTGGCCGCTGTCCCCGCTGTCATGTACCGATGTGCCATCGCCAGCCTTACAGCCTGCAAAAAACCTGGGCCGCGCTGATTGCCGCCATCGTGCTGCTAATCCCCGCCAACCTGCTGCCGATCTCGGTGGTTTACGCCAACGGCGCGCGTATGGAAGATACCATTTTCAGCGGCGTCGTCTCGCTGGCCAACTCGGGTAACATGCCGATCGCCGCCATCGTATTTATCGCCAGCGTCCTGGTACCCTTTACCAAGGTGATCGTGCTGCTGGTGCTGCTATTCAGCATTCATTTCAAAACATCGCACAGCCTCAAAACCCGCATCCGGCTGCTCCGGCTGGTCACCTGGGTTGGCCGCTGGTCGATGCTCGATCTGTTCGTGATCTCGTTGATGATGTCGCTGATCAATCGCGACCAACTGTTATCTTTTACTATGGGACCAGCAGCTTTTTACTTTGGGTCTGCGGTTATTTTAACTATCCTTGCCGTACAGTGGCTGGACAGCCGATTGATTTGGGATGCACATGCAACAGGAAACGCCGAATACGCCGACTGAGGCGCGGGTCAAAAACAAGCGCCGTATCTCGCCATTCTGGTTACTGCCGTTTATCGCCCTGCTGATTGCCGGGTGGCTGGTCTATACCAATTACCAGGAGAGCGGCAATAGCGTCACCATAGACTTCCAGTCTGCGGCAGGTATTGTCGCTGGCCGCACGCCTGTTCGTTACCAGGGTGTGGAAGTGGGCACCGTGCAAAGTATTTCGCTGAGCAAGGATCTGCGTAGTATCGTGGTTGAAGCCAGTATCAAGAGCGATCTGGAAGACTCACTGCGGGAAGGCACGCAATTCTGGCTGGTAACACCCAAAGCCTCATTGGCAGGGGTTTCCGGCCTGGATGCGCTGGTCGGTGGTAACTACATCGGCATGATGCCGGGCCGCGGCAAACCACAAACCCACTTCACCGCGCTGGATACGCAGCCGAAATACCGCCTGAATACCGGCGAGCTGATGATCCACCTGCAAGCAGATGACCTCGGTTCCCTGAACACCGGCTCGCTGGTCTATTATCGCAAGATCCCGGTAGGTAAAGTGTATGACTACACTATTTCGCCGGGTAACAAAGGCGTGATCATCGACGTGCTGATCGACCGCCGCTTTGCCAATCTGGTGAAGGACAACACCCGCTTCTGGAACGTTTCCGGTTTTAAAGGCGATTTCAGCCTGTCCGGTGCCAGTGTGCAGATGGAGAGCCTGGCAGCGTTGGTAAACGGTGCGATAGCCTTTGACTCCCCGCTCGACGGCAAGCAGGCCAAGGCCGATCAAAACTTTACGCTGTATCCGGACCTGGCCCACAGCCAGCGTGGGGTTAACATCTCGCTGGACCTGCCCGACGGCAACAGCCTGAGCGAGGGACACACGCCGCTGATGTATCAAGGATTGCAGGTCGGCACCTTGACTCGTCTGGCTCTGCAACAGGATAGCAAGGTAACCGGCGAACTCACCATCGATCCTTCGGTGGTCGATCTGATGCGTACCGGCACACGCATTGAGATGCGCAGCCCAAAAATCAGCCTTAACGACGCCAAGCTGAGCCAGCTGTTAACCGGCAACACACTAGAGTTGGTGCCGGGTGAAGGTGAACCCCAGCAGCATTTTACCGTGTTGGACAGCAGTAAAACGCTGCTGCAACAGCCTGGCGTGGTGACGGTCACCTTGAATGCCCCGCAAAGCTACGGCATCGACGTTGGGCAGCCATTAATCGTGCACGGTATCAAGGTCGGCCAGATCCTGACCCGTACCCTGACCGACGGCGGTGTGACCTTTACGGCAGCGATCGAAGCACAACACCGCAGTTTGCTGCACAAAGACAGTAAATTTGTGGTCAACAGCCGAGTGGACGTCAAATTCGGTCTGGACGGTGTGCAGGTGTTGGGGGCCAGCGCCCAGGAGTGGCTGGACGGCGGCGTACGCCTGATCCCTGGTGGTAAAGGCGAGCCGGACGCGCAGTATCCGCTGTACAGCAACGCGGAAAAAGCCGCCGAGGGTATCGTCGGCAACAACCCACTGCCTACCTTGACGCTTACTGCCACCAGCCTGCCAGATGTGCAAGCCGGTTCGGTGGTGCTATACCGCAAGTTCCAAGTGGGTGAGATTGTCAACGTACGGCCCAAGGCCAACGAGTTTGACGTTGAGGTCTATATCAGCCCGGAATACCGCAAGCTGTTAACCAGCGAAAGCATTTTCTGGGCGGAAGGCGGTGCCAAGGTGCAATTGAACGGCAGCGGCCTGACGGTGCAGGCTTCCCCGCTCAACCGCGCGCTGAAAGGCGCCATCAGCTTTGATAACCTGCAGGGCGTTACGCTGGATAAAGGGGCCAAACGCGTGCTGTACGCCTCAGAAACCGCCGCTCGCGCCGTGGGTAGCCAGATCACGCTACGCACCTATGATGCCAGCAAACTGTCCCCTGGCATGCCAATACGCTATCTGGGCATTGATATCGGCCAGCTTGAATCACTGAAACTGGCACCAGAGCGTAACGAGGTGCTGGCGAAAGCGGTATTGTACCCGGAGTATGTGAAAACCTTTGCCCGTCTCGGCAGCCGTTTTGCCATCGTTTCACCGGAGATTTCTGCCGCTGGGGTCAATAATCTGGACTCCCTGTTGCAGCCCTACATCAACGTGGAACCTGGCCACGGCGGTTCAATGCGCTCGTTTGAGCTGCAGGAAGCCAGCATTACCGACTCCCGCTACCTGGATGGCCTGAGCGTGATCCTGGACGCCGCCGAGACCGGTTCGCTGCAAATCGGCACACCGATCCTGTTCCGTGGCATTGAAGTGGGTACCGTGACCGGTTTCTATCTGGGGGCGATGTCAGATCGAGTACACGTCTCGCTGCGAGTCAGCAAGAAATACCAGCATCTGGTGCGTAACAACACCGTCTTCTGGTTGGCCTCTGGCTATAACCTGCAGTTTGGCCTGACGGGCGGCGTGATCAAGAGCGGTACCTTCCAGCAGTTTATTCGCGGCGGTATTGCCTTTGCCACCCCACCTAGCATTCCGCTGGCCCCTAAAGCCACGCCGAACAAACACTTCCTGCTGAATGCGGAAGAGCCGAAAGATTGGCGCGAATGGGGCACCGCCATCCCAAGGGACAACTGATAGCTAGCGGCAGGGTTCAATGTTCTGAACCCTGCCGCGCCCACCAAGATAATCCATACCATTACTGCTTTGCCATTCAACTCATTGACCGAAACTTACCGATATTCTCAGGGCGGGTGTTTATGGTAAACTAGCCCCTTCGATTTTTTTCCGCCCTGAGAGCTCCCTGTGGCTAATCCTGCCCCTGCTTTTTTGCCTCCTGCTTTTCTCGACGCAACTCGCGCCATCATGCCTGACCATTTATCCATGGATGACTTCATCGCTATTTGCCAACAACCCTTGCGGCGGAGCCTGCGAGTCAACACGCTGAAAATCAGCGTTGCGGACTTTCTGGCGTTGGTAAAAGACTACGACTGGCGGCTGGAACCCATCCCCTGGTGCCCCGAAGGCTTTTGGATCGAGCGCGAGGACGAAGCCTTACGGCTGGGCAGCGCGGCGGAGCATCTAAGCGGCCTGTTCTACATTCAGGAAGCCAGTTCCATGCTGCCGGTGAGCGCCCTGTTTGCCGGGCGTGAAACCCCGCGCCGGGTGCTGGATGTCGCCGCCGCGCCGGGTTCCAAAACCACCCAGATCGCCGCGTTGATGGGCAATCAGGGCGGCATTGTCGCCAATGAATATTCGGCCAGCCGGGTCAAGGTGTTGCACGCCAACATCAGCCGCTGCGGCGTCAAAAATACGGCGCTGACCCATTTCGACGGCCGGGTGTTTGGCGCAGCCTTACCGGAAAGCTTTGACGCCATCCTGCTGGATGCGCCCTGCTCTGGTGAAGGCGTGGTGCGTAAAGATCCGGATGCCATGAGCAACTGGTCGCCAGAAAGCGTAACCAGCATCGCACAAACCCAATGGGAACTGATCGACAGCGCCTTCCACGCCCTGGCCCCCGGCGGCGTGATGGTTTACTCCACCTGCACGCTGAATGCCCAGGAAAATCAACAGGTGGTACATCAACTGTTGGCAACCTATGGCGACGCCGTCAGCGTTGAACCACTGGGCGAACTGTTTCCACAGGCGCAACTGGCCCTCACACCAGAAGGCTTCCTGCACGTTTTCCCACAGATTTATGACAGTGAAGGCTTCTTCGTCGCCCGGCTACGCAAAAATCACAGCGTTCCGGCTTTGGCCAAACCAAGCTATAAGCTGGGCAAGTTCCCTTTCGCCCCACTTTCGGCCCAGGAGTCCTCGCTGGTGGCGCAGGCGGCTGCAGCCTCGGGTTTAGTTTGGGATGAAACCAGTAAATTATGGGCGCGGGATAAAGAAATCTGGCTGTTCCCCGCTGCGCTGGAGCCTTTAGTCAGCAAAGTGCGTTTTTCACGCATTGGCCTTAAGTTGGCGGAACGCTTCCCAAAAGGGTTCCGCTGGCAGCATGAGGCGGTGATCGCCTTGGCTGCCAGTGGCAACCCACAGACTTTTGAGCTCGATGCGGCACTGGCTCAGGAGTGGTTTCATGGCCGCGATCTCTACCCCTCGCAACCCCCACAGAGCAATGAGTGTATCGTCACTTATCAGCATCAGCCGCTAGGGTTAGCCAAACTGATTGGCAGCCGGATTAAAAACAGTCTGCCCCGCGAACTGGTGCGCGATGGAGTACTGGATTTCCATCAATAACGTTTAATAGGCCACGGTCACCGTTACGGTGTCACTATAACTTCCCGCTGGCTGGTTATTTTGCGAGAGATTAACCGAAGCAGTATAGGGGAAGGATTGCGAGGTGCCCGTGCCCGTCGCGTTGCTATTGGTGGCAGCGGTCCAAACGGTGCTATCCCCTTTGAACAGTTGATATTGAATATAGCTGGTGGTGCCGTTTACCGTAGACGCCATTTGCCTGTATTGGCCCGAACTGGCGACGCTGCTGGTCAGGTTGACCGAATAACTGGCGCTGAGGGTGCAACGTACGCTGATGGTATTGGAAACTACCGTAGTGAGGCCAGACGGCAACGCCGCGCTTCCGAACCCAACATTTGGCGCGCTGTCGATATAGCAATAGTTGCTGACAACCAGCGAAAGGTTGATATTGGAGCCGGACGTTATACTCCCGGAGTCTGCGACACAAATGGGGCCAAGCGCAATCGAGCAGATGTTCCAGTCCCAAGAGATCGGGATAGTATCAGTATAAGTGCCAGCAGCCAGGTTAGAGTTCATTTGTGGCCGGATAAAAATCGGCAGCGTGCTGTTTGGTGCGGTAAAAAGACCTAGTAAATCCAGTGCAGTAGTACTGGTCCAGGTAATGACGCTGCCCTGATTATATAGGGTGCTACACCCCCCATCCTTGCACAGACTGTATGGCAGATACTGGCCGGTCGCCGCACTGTATAAACGTGGCTGGGTGCCAGATGGATGTAAAGTCGTACCGATGGTGGCCTTGATAGTGTTAGTGCCACCAAGATTAAGCAACGAGCCAGTACATTTCAGCCCGCTACTGACAGAGGTGGTTAACGGGGTACTGCTGACATCAAAGGAATTCTGCGTGCCCAGACTGCCCGCGGTTGCCGGAGCCGTGCAGCCCGCCCAACCGAACGGCATTACCCCCGCTAACAGCAGCAATGCCAATCCTGCCCGCATCCATCGTAATTGCATAATCATGATTTTTTCTCTTCGGCACTGCCTTGGCAGACCAGCGGCCCGACCTGTTCAATGCTGTGATAATTGGGGTTCAGGTCAAAATCCACACGGCACATTGAGCGGTCGTCCTGCTGAATACTTAACTGGCCGTGGGATTGTAAATGTGAGAAGTACACCAGCCCGTCATAGCCGACAACGGTGGTTTGTTGCGTGGTTTGTTCCGTGACCAACGTGCCCAGTTTCAGCGGTTGCCCGACGGCGTCATGCAACGTGATATTGGCCGAGAGGACTTTTTGTACCGGGAATTTCACCACCATCCCGCTGCCTTGCTTAACGGCAATGCGATTGTTGACCTGATTGGCCACCACGTCCGCCGGTAACGGCAGCGTGTCGATCTCGACCTTGGCCGGATAGTACGAACTGATCGAGGGGATAAGTAGATGCCCGTTGCTGTCGGTGGTGCCCATCTTCTGATTCTCGTACAGTACCGAAACCCCGGCGTAACTGTCAGTATCCACCACGATAAACGCGTCGTTGATCTTGTCCGACAGGAACCAGGAGTTGGCCATGAACACCACTGAGCCGCTCAGGTCTGCCCAGTTGGTATATTCCCCTTGTGGGCCGAAGATGCCGCCTTGCAGCGTGGCATAACGGGTTTTCCAGGTGACATCGGCCTGTTGATAGGCATCGCCACCGCCGCTGTAAGCCAGGTTCCAGCCCATGCCGCCATCCGTGGGAGCGGCCTTGCTGGCCCCCACCTGCTGCTGATAATGCCCAGTATTGTTACGTGCTAACCCCACATTGAGGCTGACATCACTGCCCAGTGGAATAATAAATTGCAGCTGCGCACTGTAACCGTTATCCCCCAACGTTTTGTTGAGTGAGACAAACATGCTGCTCTGGCCCCACAGGGCACGGCTGTAAGAGAGGTTCACCAGGCGGGTATGCGAGTTGTCATAGGCCTGTACGTCGTAATAGCCCAAGCCCAAAGTGCCATTACTTGAACCAAACGGCGAAGCACTGAAGGTGGCCTGATCGGATTGACGGCTCAGGCGGGTATTGCTGGTGTAAGACGTGAGATCCTGATAGCCCACGGTGCGCGAGGCCCGCTGCGCCGAAAAACTGAATAGCGTCGAATTATAGGAGTAGCCCAACGTGTACTGGCTACCGTCTTTTTTGTCCGTCACGTTAGTGCCCAGCGGATTATCAATATCCTGATTGGGATCAGGCATACCTGGCGTATTCGGCCGGACAATCTGGTCGTTCACCACGTTGCTGGTCGCCACCGGCGGATGATTAGCCTTACTCTGGCTTCCTGACAGGCTCAGTGTCCCCCAGGTTCCCACCGCGATATCGGCCCCTAACCCGCCGAGTGCCAGCCCTTGCGTAGCCTCGCTGTGCCCGGAAAGCGTCAGATAATTACTCAGCCCGTAGCGGTAAATCCCGCTGAAGGCTGCATCTGAATAATCGCCATTAGAGATGCCATAATCCTGGCGCACCGCGCCGAGTGACACATCAAAGTCGCTCAGGTTTTTACGCAGCAGGGTGTTGGAAACATAAAACGGCACCGTGGTCGATACCTGGCGCCCAACCGCATCGGTGGTGACGATCGTCGCTTCACCGGCACCGTTGATGTAAGGCACATTGGTGAGGGTAAATGGCCCGGAGTTCAGATTATTGCTGCTGGCCTTAAAACCGTTGAGAAATAAATCCACGGTGCTGGGGACTGCGGCGGTACCGCTATATTGCAGTAACGGATAAGTCACCAGATCCGGGCGCAGGGCAAAATTGCGGCTGATGCGTAATCACCCCATGCGGGCCGAATTACTCCAGGTTAGCGAGTTGCTGACAAAATCCCCAAGCTGATAGCTGATCAGATCTTGTTCATCGCTATAACGCCAGAACGTGTCGTAGCGCAGATAGCGGTCTTGTACGGCACTGCCACCCTCGCCCGATACGGTGTCGATATTGTAGCGATAGGTCCCGGTATTACTGATAAACCCCAGGTTGCTGAACAAACGCTGCTCCATCCAGGTGGCAACCGATCTGGAGCCTTCGTGGGGATCGGTATAATAGGAATCGTAGTTTAGCAGCAGACCTGTGCTGCTTTGCGCCACCGTGTAATTCATCAGGTTGCCGCCGCCGACGTCCTGTTTTGGCAGCCAGGCATCCGGTACCTGGAAAATCAGCTGCTGGGCGGCAGAATCATATTTCACCTTCACCCCAGGCAACTCCTCGACCTTAATCAACCCTTGCTGACCATTGGTCTGCACGTGGTTCTTCGCCAGCACGCCAGCCTCCACGTAATACGCGTTGTCCCGATAGGTCACGGGAACCACCTGCCCGTCGCTCTGGCCATTGACGACAAGGGTCAGGTAGAACATCGCATTGGTGATCACCGGTGCCGCACGCGGGGCATCGGGCAATGATGAGTATTCCTGCGCCTGAACGCAGAAGGTACTCAGGCAAAGCAGGCACAGACCGCCTCGGCAATACAGCGGATACTGATGACCGGGACGAGTAATGGCTCGGATCGGCATTCGTCGCGCTTCCTGCCGCTATTCGCCGCGCGGAATGACGATGGGTTTGGTGTTATCGGCAATTTGCGCATTGAGTTGCGCACCAGGACTAACCCCGGCAGGAACCGGCCAGCGCATCGACTGCCCAGGCAAGACGTAGCCCATAAAACCGGCGATCATGGTTTTCACGCCCTGCTGTTGGTTGCCTTTCTCTGACCAGAACACATTACTCAGCCGCGCATGCACAATGCCGCTATTACGAACCTGTAAATAGGTTTTTCCACCGTCATTGACCGTGTGCCATTGCAACACTGGGCGCGTCGCCGTAGCAGCATCGCGTTTGATATCGCTACGTTCGTTGGTCCACAAGCCGCCACCATCCATAAACAGCGGCAGCAGATAGCGCATCTGTAATTGCAGTCCTACTACCGCTTTGCTTTGCCCCCCGGCAGCGCCGTTGATCGGCGACGGGATTTCATCAACGATGATGCGGTAGGCCTGCTCAGTATTGGCCGGTACCGGCGTATTGCGGATCAGCCTGATCAACTGCCGTTGCCCTGGCGGTACGGTGGCAAACGGTGGGCTGGCGACCACGTTATTCTGATCGGCATAGCGCTCGTTAAAATTTTCCTGTTTCCACGCCAGCACCCGCACCTGAAGAGAAACGGGTTCTGCCCCTCTGTTTTCCAGCCATAAGGCGGAACCATTCTGATCGGATTCAATGATTTGATACACCGGCCAGACCAGCACCGAGCTGGCGGCTTGTGCCGTGATTGAAGCACACAGGGTGTAACTCAGTACTACAGCGCTGATAATGCGGGTAAACAAGGTCGACATGGCTCATATCCTGATGATTCAATAAGTTAATGTTACGGTGACCGTATCGGTATAAGTTCCTGCCGAAGGCAGTGTGGTCACGGCGTATAAACGGGCATAAACCGGGTAGGTTTGTGTGGTACTGGGAAAGCTGGGGATAGACATTGCCAATGCGCCATTGCCCCAGACCTGACTACGGTTGGCATCACGAAACAACTGATAACCCAGCGTGTCGCTATTAGCACTGTTTTGCATGAAACGACGGGTGGCATTGCCCCCGTGGGTACCGTAATCCATGGCAATAGTGACCGTCGCTCCCGGCGTACAGGTCACCACCACCGAACCGGCACCCGCAGTGCTCACGGTATCGACATTACTGGCAATGGTTGTCATGGTGCCGAAATTGATGGTACCGAGGTTGGAAGTGGGGCTGGAAATCGAGCTGCCAAAAGCGCAGCCGTTGGTCAGAGTTGCCGTTACGGTAAAGGTCGTGGTGGTTGGCGTGGCGGCACGTAGCTCACCACACATCATCAACGGCAGCAGGATCAAAGAGAAATAGCGCATCAATGGCCCCCGCTACCAGGACACGGTGACATTCACCGTATCCAGATAAACACCGGCAGCCGGCGTGGTTTGCGCCGGAACACGACCATAGACGGTGTGCCATTGATCGGCACCGTTGCCGGTGTCACTCAGCCCGGTGGTATTATCCCAAATCGTCCCCCCGGGTTGGTTGGTGTAAAGGTTGTAGAGCACGCTAGCCGAACTGTTGGTGGTATTCACCATTTTGCGATTCGTGACCACGCCGCTGCTGCCTCCATCCAGCAAGATTTTATAACTCAGCCCACTGACGCATTTGACACGAATCGAGCCCGCCAACTGGGCGCTGGTCGCGTTAATCACAGTGTTCACAGCGGCAAAATTGCCGAAATTCATCGTGCCAAAGCTGGTATTGCCAGACGTCGTTGTTCCCGCTTCACAGGCGGGCAGCAACGTGGCCGCAATGCCGATCGTCGCCGCCTGGCCTAAGGGAATGTTGAGCAGCAAAGACTGCGACAAGATCGCTGGCAACAGCAGCAATACCCTGATCCCCATGCTCATTCCTTCCCGTATAAAAAACCAGCCAGGGGCTGATTCGCCCCCGACGGAATAACAGCCTTACCAGGAAAGCGTGGCGACTACGGTATCGTTGTAAGTCCCTGCGGTTGGTGTGGTACTGAGTTGGTCGCCAGGTAATACGCGGCCATAAATCGGGATGTTTTGCGCCGTTGTGCCCGTCGTTAAAGCAATAGGCGTATTGATGGCGATTTCCGTGGTACGCGCACTATCTGAATAGAGACGATAAGGAATGGTGTCGCCACCGGAGCTCATGGCGCGCAGCGCCCCCGTTGCCGCCAGACCGCCATTGAGCGACAGCGTCGGGCTAAGGCCGGTGCTGCAGGTGATGGTGACCGCGCTGGAGCCATTGGCACCAAACACCGTACCGTTGATTACGCTGGTCAGATCGGAGTAACTGCCAAAGTTCAAGGTCCCCCATTGGTTGGCGCCGCCAGTCGCACCGCCATTACCCACGGTACAGCCGCTACCGATCGTCAACTGAATACCGACTTGCCCTGTCAAGGTCCCCGCCGCTTGCACACCAGAAGCCAACGTCAAGGTTGCAGCAGCCAGCAAGGCCAGTAATAAACTCTTTTTTTCGCCCATGATAACTCCCAATAACAACTTACACCGATGTGTATTCATGCAACCAGGTTGCGTATGGAAATTCTCTGGTGGACTCACGCACTGCCAAAAACTGCCAAAGGACGACGCTCAAGCCGGGTTCTGATTTTTTGCAAGCGAACCCTGACGGTAACAACCTGATGACACAGGCTATCGTGGTTAAATATAGATTAATAAATTTAGCTTAAGCAGAATTTATCTGCCTTAAATGAAATAAGAATAAAAAACCATTTTTCATATTATTAACAAATTTTACTCCAGAAAAACACGCCACACCTCGACTTTAAAATGGTTAAGAAGTGCGATAGTGAGGATCGTTAATATTTATCGTGGCAACTAAGTGACCCTTGACGGTTGGGGTGAGTGCCTAGAGCAGCGCCCAGCGGGCCGATGGCATCTTTTTTTGTGACTTTTTCGCCCCTTTGTCTATGCTTATTGGGTGGTCGCAACTGGTCACACCTCATACCACTAGCTTCAGCAAGGAGTTCCAATGGGCAAAACCGTCGTGAAAATAGGCAGCTTCGAGGTTGATGACGCGCATTTAACGCCAGCATCTGAACACGCCGAAGGGAAAAGCACCCTGGCGATCCCCTGCAAATCAGACCCCGACCTGTGCATGCAGCTGGACGGTTGGGACGAGCACACCAGTATTCCGGCTATGCTGGATGGCCAACAGTCGCTGCTGTACAAACAGCATTACGATCGACATGCGGATGCCTGGGTGATGAGGCTGGAGTAGAGAGGTTCAGGAGAAAGGACGCGCCGTGTTCCCATTGGGCACGGCACGTTGTGTTATGCGATGGCGATACCGCGTCCGGCAAAGAAACGGCCGAAATCCGCCAGTGACATTGTCACCTTCTGGCGGCTGGCGAGGCTGTCACCGGAAGGATTATGAAAGGTAACGCTATGCCGATCGGCAGCGAACACCAACACCAGATGCCCACCCCGGGATGGCGGTTGTGACGCTGGTTGCCGGATACTCGGATGCACCGAGGCGATAAAATAGCGGTGCTGCTCCAGCAACGACGGCAACTGATGTTCATCGAGATTGACTCGCACCTCTGCCGTTAGCGCAAACTGTTCACGCACAAACACCACAAAGGGTGCATAAATCAGCCCTTTTATCCGTTCGCCGTCACGCACATAGGCCCCGTAAGGCAAGCTGCGGCGTGCCAACTCCAGCAATGGCGGTGCCGTGCCGTCCCGGTGCGTCAGCACCATTTTCAGACAGGCCATGCCGCACACGTGGTTGGCCCACTCGACATATTCCGCCGGGCTGGCCGCCCCACTCTGCACCCAGCTGGCATCATCCGCCAACGTGGCACGCCCGGCAATCAGATCGGCAGCCAGCTCTGGCGTCGCCCATTGGCACACGTAGGGCACTTCAGGCTGTGACATCACTCAGAACTTTTCGATAACCTTGAAATGCATCAACACCAGCGTCATATCCGGTGAGAACAGTTCATACTCTTCAAAGAAGCGTTTATGCTCTTTGCGCCAGTAATCCAGCGAGCGATCGCCTTCACCTTCCGCCAGGGCATGAGCCGCATCCACCTGCTCATAGGTGCTCATATCCACCTTCGTCAGCTCAATGGCGCACACCGGCTCATTCTTGCCGTCCACCACCACAAAGACATCGCCAGGCTGCGGAATACCTTCGCCATCCAGATTGGAGCAGGTGGCGGTCTTGACGCCATCCAGCACCAGTTTCACCAACTCATCCGCCTGCTGTTCGGTATCACCAAACGCCCAACGTTCTACATTTTCATACTTTTCAGGAATGGCCATTGCTTTACCTTTATTGATTGAGTCACAGGTGCTCAGGCAATATTACACCGTATTCCCTCACGTCTGCATCCATCACGTTGCCACTCCACCTGGTAGCCCCTGCTTTTTACCTGACTTTACGGTAAAGTTCTGTGCGTATCGCAGCGCAGCATTCATACTGTGGATCAACACGTCCTCAATGGCAGCCAATCTGCCAGGGCAATAAAATGAATCAGGCAGAGCAAGATCCCGATGACACCTTCAGTGATTTACTGAAAATCATCACAGTTATAGCCATCACCCTTATCGCTCTGGGTAGCTGGTACCTCTGCGTCTAAAGGAAAATAAGGAATCCCGACTTGCCAACCAAGCGTATGCGTACCAAACACTGGAAAATGTTTGTGATCCTGGTGCTGATCTGTCTGGCCCTATTGTTATTGCGCTGGGCGGCTATCGTCTTCGGTTAACCCTGCGTTTTGTTAGTCGCCTCTCCCGCTCGGGCAGCAGGCGCTTTGGACACCGGCTCCAGCAGTTCACGCAGATAGGCGATCCGGGCCTCCCCCTGTGGTAGCCACCAACGGCACCAACGATTTTTCACTTCGGCATGTCGGCTAAGTTGATAATAAGCCGCTAATTGTTCGACCAGTTTCATGGTTTCGCCCCCCTCATTGATTTGACAAAACCAGTATTGAATATAAAAACCAGAAGAAACACTGATGGGATGATTTTTATACTTCCGGTTTTATTTTCTCTGTGGCCTGGCGGGTAGCGCAGCCGGTTGGCAACTGCTACATTGAGCAAAAATCACCCAGCCGAGGTTAGCGATGAAGTTCTCGGAACAGGAGATCAAACCAGTATGGGATGAGGTTGCCCGATTGATTGGCGACAGCGTGATGCAGTTGCGTCATCGCGGAGAGGAATTATCGGTGGAGAGCCTTTCCAAGCAGTTGGCGCAGCATTTGGCGGAAAGCCACGATATTGAGCAGCGCATCCTGATCGGTGCGGCGATCAACATGCTGAAAGAGGGAAAGTGAATCGCCAACCGAAATGGTTGGCGATCCTGTAAGAGCCCAAGGTATGCAAGCCCGGCCTCTCTTAGTGCTATATTCTCATGTCAGCCTTGGCAGAGTAATCGGAATAGTCCAGATTGGCGACAAAGAATACGCGGGTACGGCCTACAGCGCCCCTACAACAACGTGGCAGGCACGATATCGGCCCATAGGGCCCGCGCATCATTGCCCTGAGCCACCAGCCGTAGCGGGCCATTCCCTGGTAGCCACCAGCAGCCCTGGCGTGCGGCCAGCAAGCTGCCGTCTGGCAACTGCCATTGCCCTCGCAGCACATACAGCACACCGGCATGTTGTAACGATAGCCCGATGGTCTCAGCAATGCGTTGCACCTGCGCCTGGTAGCAGCCACGCCGCGTCATGATGTTGAAATCCTGGCTGCTGCCGCCTAATAATCTGGCCTCTAGCGCCACATCCCCAGAGAAGACAAAAGGCTCTCCGATGCGCTGCAACTGGTGGTCGATCAAGCCTTCGCTGTACAAATGTACGCCATCGCCTTCCAGCAAAGTGATGGAACGGTCAATGCCGTTAAAGGCCGAGAAAGGCCCATCCTGCGCGATAGTAGCAATGCTGGCGCGCCAGCCGAATTCGGCGTTGCCCGGTGGTTGGCAGGTAATTTCGCGCGTTTCTCCGCCGCCATTACGCCACGGGCTCACCGGAAGATCGGCAAAATCGAAACGGTTCAGTTTCATCACGCCTCCTGTTGGAAAGTTTTCAGCACCCGTAGGAACTCAGCGCTGCTTTGCTGTTGCAACGCGTGACGCCCCTGCTCAATCACCTGTCGGCCGGCAACAAATACGTCGCGGATCTGTTCTTTGCCCCCGGCAAACAACCAGCGGTTGAGGATAGAAGCATCAGGCGCGGATGCCAGATACGGGTCGTCACCATCCAGCACCAACCAGTCCGCACGATAGCCTACCGCCAGTTTGCCAATTGCCGTACCACAGGCCTGAGCGCCGCCCCGTAATGCCTGTTGATAAAGCACGTCTGCCACAGCGGGTTGCTCTGGCGTGGTCAGCCGGTTACGGCGCTGATCGCGCAGCCGCTGCCCATACTCAAACCAGCGTAACTCTTCCACCACGTTTAAGGAAACGTGGCTGTCCGAACCGATCCCCCAGCGCCCCTGGTGATGCAGGTAACTGTCGCCAGGGAAAATGCCGTCACCCAGATTGGCCTCTGTGGTCGGGCATAATCCGGCTACCGCTTTACTCCGAGCCAGTTGTTCAAGCTCCTCACGATCCAGATGAGTGGCATGCACCAGACACCAGCGGCTATCTACCGGTAAATGTTCATACAGCCAGGCCACCGGGCGTTGACCGCTCCAGGCCAGGCAGTCGTTAACCTCTTTTTGCTGCTCGGCGATATGAATATGTACCGGCAAGGTCTGGTCGGAGGCCGCCAGGATCTGCTGCATCTGCCCCAGTTCAACCGCCCGCAGCGAATGGAAACATAACCCCTGATTCTGCAATGGCTGACCTGCCAGTTGGCGAGCTATCACCTGTTGCTGTTCGAGGTAGCTCTCCGCACTCTGAATAAAGCGCCGTTGCCCCGCTTGCGCAGGTTGGGCACCAAACCCGGCGTAGCTGTAGAGCACCGGCAATAGGGTCATGCCAATGCCTGCCTGAAGCGCTGCCTCGCTGAGACGCCCGGTCATCTCGCCCCGGTCGGCGTAGGCTTTTCCTTCCGGTGTGTGATGCAGGTAATGGAACTCGGCAACCTGGGTGTAGCCGCCCTTGAGCATTTCGATATACAGTTGACGGGCGATAACCCCAACCTGCTCCGGGGTTAAGCGCTGGACCAGGCGATACATCAGATCGCGCCAGGTCCAGAAGCTGTCTTGTGGGTTGCCCGCTACCTCTGCCAGCCCGGCCATCGCGCGCTGGAAGGCATGAGAGTGCAGGTTCGGCATGCCCGGCACCACGTCGCCGTGCAGGCGCAGGCAACCGTCTGAGTCAGCATTGGGGGTCACTTGGGCCAATTGGCCGTGAGCGTCGACTTCGAGCCGTACGTTATGGGCCCAACCGGTCGGAAGCAGTGCGCGAGAGGCAAAATAAGCAGGCATAGCAGTATTCCAAAGTAGGTGTAACGGCTAAGAACGCACGACTGTCAGGCCGCGCAGGTAAAAAATTTGTAAACCAGTTTCATTCATCTGGTGAACGGACGCTTACTTGTATATACATATACATATCTTCAACATCAACAGTAAACTGGTGTTATTATTTTTTTATTTGACGAGGTTAACGTCGTGGTAGATCAACAGACCGTGTTGCAGCTGGCTGCAGCAATGAGCGAAACCCCCGCCCCGATCTATCAACGGGTCAAACAGGCCATCGTAAGCCAAATCCGTGCGGGCCACTGGCAGCCGCACCAACGCGTTCCCTCGGAAAGTGAACTGGTCAGCGAGCTGGGCGTCAGCCGCATGACCATCAACCGGGCCTTGCGTGAATTGACCAGCGAGGGTTTTTTGATCCGCATGCAGGGCGTTGGCACCTTCGTGGCCGAGGCCAAGGCACATACCGCGTTGTTGGAAGTGCATAATATCGCCGATGAGATCGCCGCCCGTGGGCACCGCCACAGCAGCAAAATTTTGCAGCTGACCGCCCGCCCGGCCAGCGCAGAGGAGGCGACGGCATTGGGGATCCCGCCGGGCCAGCAGTTGTTCTACTCGCAGATTGTGCATTATGAAAATGACGTGCCGGTGCAGGTGGAAGATCGCTGCGTCAACCCGCTGGCCGCCCCCGATTATATGAAGCAGGATTTCGATAGGGTCACGCCCTATATTTACCTGACCCAGTCCGCTCCGCTGACCGCAGGTGAACATATTGTCGAAGCCGTGGTGCCAACCAAGCAGGAGCGCGAACTGCTGCAATTGGAAGACCACGAGCCGGGCCTGCTGATCCATCGTCGAACCTGGTCTGGCAAAATGGTGGTGACCTCCGCCCGCCTGCTCTATCCAGGCAGCCGCTATCAGTTGTTTGGTCGTTTTACCAATCAGGTTTAAGTTCGACAGAGCGTGCTACCCAGTGGGCGCTGCGTAAAGCGCCCCTACGGTCGAATCCAATGACGTTCAACCCTACCTTTTTCGCGTTTCATCACATCTCGGTAACAAATATTTATCCCCTCTCTTGTCGCAGCCCGGCGAATGCGCTAGGTTGTTTTTAATTGTATATACAACCATGTGGGAGCGGGAACACCATGACGTCTGAGATCCACTGCGACAGCCTATGGCACGGGGCCGATATCGTCACCATGCGTGACGGCAAGTATCACATCATCAGCAACGGCGCGATCGCCGTACGCGCAGGCAAGATTGTCTGGATGGGTGAACAGGCCGCCATGCCTGCCTTGGCCGCGACCAAAACGGTGAAACTTGACGGTGGCATCATCACTCCTGGCCTGGTGGATTGCCATACCCATCTGGTGTTTGGTGGTAACCGCAGCGGCGAGTTTGAGCAACGTTTGAACGGGGTGAGCTACGCAGAGATTGCTGCTCAGGGCGGAGGTATTATCTCTACGGTCAAGGCAACGCGCGATGCACAAGAAGAGTTGTTGCTGGAACAAGCACTGTTCCGCCTACGGCCATTGCTGGCCGAGGGTGTCACCTGCGTAGAAATCAAATCCGGCTATGGCTTAACGCTGGCAAGCGAGTTGAAAATGCTACGCGTGGCGCGTCGTCTGACAGAAATATTACCTGTCGAAGTGAAAACCACCTGTCTGGCCGCTCATGCCCTGCCACCGGAATATGCCGGACGCAGCGACGACTATATCGATCTGGTGTGCAATACCATCATCCCTGAAGCCGCAGCAGCAGGTCTGGCAGATGCAGTAGACGCGTTTTGCGAACATCTGGCCTTCTCCCCTGAGCAGGTTGAGAGAGTTTTCGCAGCCGCAGAACAAGCTGGCCTGCCGGTGAAACTGCACGCGGAGCAGCTTTCGGCGCTCGGCGGTAGCGCTTTGGCGGCACGGCATCATGCCCTTTCCGCCGATCACCTGGAATATGCCACCGAACAAGATGCGATAGCGATGGCGGCAGCCGGAACCGTCGCGGTGCTGTTGCCGGGCGCCTACTACCTGTTACGCGAAACGCAGTGCCCACCGGTTGAGCTGTTCCGCAAACACGGCGTAGCGATGGCTATTGCCAGCGATGCCAACCCAGGCACCTCACCCGCGCTATCGCTGCGTCTGATGATTAATATGGCTTGCACCCTGTTCCGTCTCACACCGGAAGAAGCGCTGGCAGGCGTAACGCTGCATGCCGCCAAGGCTCTGGGCCTGCAGGAAACCCACGGCTCACTGGAAGTGGGCAAAGTGGCCGATTTTGTTCACTGGCCGCTGGCACGCCCGGCAGAGCTGGCTTACTGGTTGGGCGGCCAACTGCCCTGCACGGTGATTTTCCGAGGAGAAGTCCGTAAATGATGATTCGCGATCCTTTCGAGTTCCAGAGCGGCCAGCTGCCGCTGTTGATCAGTATTCCCCATGCCGGTACCCGCTTGACGCCAGCGGTTGAGAAAGGGCTAACCGATGAGGCCCGTCCCCTGCAGGATACCGACTGGCATATCCCACGGCTGTACGATTTTGCCCGTGCCATGGGTGCCAGCATCCTGGTGGGTAACTATTCGCGCCTGGTGATTGACCTCAACCGCCCAGCAGATGACAAACCGCTCTACACCACTGCCACCACCGGTCTGTTTCCGGATGTGTTGTTCGATGGCCGCCCCAGTTTTCTGCCGGACGCAGCCCCTTCGGACGAAGAAAGGGCCGGATACCTGCAAAACATCTGGCAACCCTACCATCAGCAACTACAAAATGAGCTGGCACGGCTAAAAGCCCAACACGGTTACGCCTTACTGTTTGACGCCCACTCGATCGCCTCCGTGATACCGCGCCTGTTCGACGGTAAGCTACCCGATCTCAACTTGGGCACCAACGGGGGGGAAAGCTGCCCAGCCTCACTGAGTGACAGGCTGGTCACCTGTTGTCAGCAGCAACAACAGTTCAGCCACGTGCTCAACGGACGCTTTAAAGGGGGCTACATTACCCGTGCCTATGGTCACCCGCAGGAACACCAGCACGCGGTGCAGTTGGAGCTGGCGCAGGTGAACTATATGTCCGAGCAGACATTTGAATTTGATGTCGCCCGTGCCGCACCTTTACAACGCCTGTTACAGCAGATGATAGAAAGCATGCTGGCCTGGGGCGAGCAACAACGCTAATCCGCCACAACTCCGGTGCCGCTATCGCGCCGGAGTCAACCTTGCCCTCACCGTTGTCCCCTCCTGTCTTTTCACGCCCTTCCATGACGATTTGCGCACTGCATCCCAATTTTGATGGAAAGGTTGCCCACTGGTCTGAACAGCGCACAAAACAGCGGCCCGTGACTTTTGCCTTACGCCACAATTGGGCCTCTTTCATCCCATGCCCACCCGTTGCAGGCCAGAGATCAGGGATTGAAAGACCACCCTTGCCATACCCGCCATCCACTTCTTTATCGTGGCTGTGGTAGACACTCGTGTGTAGTCGGCCACGGTGATGTGTGGCGTTCGTTATCTCAGGAGGAAACTATGTCTGACACCCCGCTAAACTGGCGCGCCGCACAGGCAGCCGCCGCTCAACTGTTGGCAGGCTGGCAAACCGCAGGCCAACCCGGTGGGGCTATCACCCTGTTTGACAAAGATATTACCCAGGCGGTGGTGTGCGCTGGGCTGGCCGATCTGGCACGCCGCGAGCCTTTCACTGCCGATACCGTGGTGCGCTATGCCTCCATCACCAAACATATTTTTGCCGCGCTGGCGCTCAATGCCACCGATAACGCCCTGCAGCTCGACGATCGCCTTGGCAGTCTAATGCCTGAATTGCAGGGGCAATTGGCGGAGGTGACGGTAGGCCAGGCTTTGGACATGACCAGCGGGCTACCCGATATTCGGCAAACGTTGGGGCTGCTTGGCGTTTCGGTCAACACCGTCAGTGAGGCCCAGCCGGTGATGGAGTTTATCCATGGTTTAACCCGGCTCAACTACCCGGCAGGGAGTGAGATCACCTACACCAATACCGGCTACCGCCTGGTAGAGGCGGCATTGAAGACTAAAGGATACACCTTTGAGGATCTGGTTCAGCAGCATCTGGCCCGCCCTCTGGACGTACAACTACAAGCCCCCGAAAGCTGGTTTGATGTGGTGCCTGGGCTAGCTCCCGGCTATTGGCATACGGCCAACGGTTGGCAGCAGACCAGCGCCGGTTTGCATCTCTCCGCCTCTGGCAGCCTGACAGGGAGCGCCAACGCCCTCACCCGCTGGTTGCAATGCCTGCTGGCCAATAGCGGCCCTGGCAAAGGAGTTCTGACGCAGCTAAGTGCCCCGCGTCACCTCAGCCAGGGGCAAATCAGCCATTACGGACTAGGGCTGGCGCAAACGCCGCTTGGCAGCCAGACGTTGCTGGGCCATGGCGGTTCTCATGCAGGCTACAAGACCTATTTTCTGCTAGCGCCAGACCGGCAAGCCGGTGCCCTGCTGGTCGCCAATCGTGAAGATTGTGACAGCTTTGCCATCATTTTACAGGTGATGGCGGCGCTGCTGAATGAACCCCTGCCCCAACGCAGCACGGCGATCCCAGATGGCATCTACGCCACCCGGGCGGAACCCTATTGGTTGGAAGTTAAAGGGGGCAACGTGGCTTATCTGGGCTCCAACGAACCGCTGTATCAAAGTGAAGACGGTTATGCGGTATCACTCTCGGCCCATCAGCCAATGCGCCTTAAGTGGACGGGTGAAGCCGTAGAAGGTGAAGTTGGCCACGTTGCACGCCGCTTTTTGCCGGTGGCTAGCGAAACGGTCTGTCTCAAGCAGGTTCAAGGGCACTGGTATCATCCACAATACCGCACCGCGTTCGAAATTTGCGGCAACCAGATCCACATTGGGGTCGGCCCGGCGGTACAAACCGGCACCCTGAGTTCGCTGGGGGATGGGAGGATATTGGTTGAAAGCAACGATGGGCCCAACCTGAATCGTTTTTGTCTATATTTCCGCGGTTATCAGGTCGATCTGATCGCCAGCCGCAGCAGGGTACTCACGTTCAAAAAGAACATCAGCGCGCGCGTAAAGGTTCGCCGTGCTCTGTAGGGGCGCCGCATGCTGCGAGCGCCTAACAGCCTGACATATCATTCACACAAATTATTAAAAAATAGATCGTGGCCATCAGACAAAAAATTGTTCACGCTCAAAACTACTCATGATTTCCGAGCAAATACCGTAGATTTTTCTTGCGGCAAAATAAGCCATCCAGTAATTTTAGTGGGCCACAAAAATGAGTAAACCTGCTCTTTTTCGTTGCACCTCAAAACCTATTTTATGTCATCGATAAATGATAGTACTCAATTTCCCGCCGTCCCGTGCGGGAATTCTTTTACTACTTTTCACTACTATAACACCACTTCTTAGTCTTTTTTGTTGCTGTTTTGTTGCGAATAATTTACCTTTAGGCCTTGAAAAGCTCAACCACTCAGCGTGGCGAAACCGCTATTTCTGGGCGTTTAGGAGATATATCCATGCACATGACGTTGATGGAGTACATCCAGCTGCACTTCAATGGTGATATTTATCGCTATGCGCAATTTGAAGGTGTCAGCCGTGAGCAAATCCTCAAGTGGATCGACAATGAGTGCTACGTTATCAAGGGAAAATTGGTTATGCCGGTTAAACATTTACCCGCGGAAAATTACCTGAGATGATGATAAAAAAACCCCGCCAGTGCGGGGTTTCCTGTTTCTGATACCACGAAAAATCAGAAGTTATAACCGGCAACCAGGTAGTAACCCCAGCCAGTAGACTTGATTGGCCCCTGCGGCGTACCGATGTCCACCCCATCATTCCATTGACCACCGTTATGGAAGTAACGTGCCACGAAGGAGTAATGCCAGTGATCGTAGTTCAGCGCCAAAATGTGGCTGGAGGCGATAGAGTTGCTGGTACGTGCCTGACGACCATCCACCACGAAGTTGTCGCTGCCCAGATCGGAATCAAAGTCAAAGTTGGTGAAACCGATATAGCTCAGGTTGCCGCCCCACATTTCGGTCAACGGCACGAAGTATTTCACCTTGAAGCGATAGCCGTCCCAGCTGTTTTCGTTGGATGCGCCATAGTTCTGCCATTGGTATTTGGCATAAATGTTCATCGATAGGCTCATCGGCAGACCGGTTTCGATATCGGTGCCCAGCCCCATGTACCAGGTGCTTTGACGGGAGGCGTCGTTACGCCCCATGTCGTAAATATAGTTGTTGGCAAAATACCACTCTTTGAACGGCCCAAAGCCCAGGTTGGTGCCGGTCAGTTTATCGATGGAGAAGCGCGGTTCGATCTCCATAAACAGCGGTGAGCCTTTGTCCCAGATACCACGGTTTGGGGTGTTACCGGTGCCGAAGAACTTTGGCACGTCCACGTAGCCATAGAAATCCAGCCAGTCTTTCTTGGCAAAGGCTTCATACTCCAGATACACGTCATTGTTCAGCTGCGGCCCGAAGCGGGTATGGTAGCTGCCTACTACGTTGACACTCTGATGCCACCAGTCTGAAAGATACTGGCTGTCTTTGCTTTCTGCCGCCATGGAAGCGGGGCTGAAAGACGCGGAGAGAAGCACACCTGCTGCGAGAGCTATTTTCTTCATTTTATTACCACATGCTGAGTGGGCCAATTCCCTGCCCGTTGGAATGATATGTGTCTGGCGACGCCTGCTGTAAACAAACGGTTACCTATTGCCGGTTGCCGTGCGCATTATAGAAAGCTCTCGCTGTAATAATCTGTGATCCAGTTAGGCATTTTACCATCGCGTAATCGATTGCGTTCTCATTTTATAAAATAAATTGCAGTGCAAAACATTTTTGATGTGATTTTCATCATATCGATAAATTTTCAAGCGACGACTTTTGGTGTCTTTGTGTTCAACACCAAATTTTAACCTGGGGTTAAAAAGCGCGTAAAAAAGCCGACGCTTATGTCGGCTTAGTGGCAGGCGGGCGCAGCATATGGCCCCTTATATCGCGAACCGGTTGGTTTTGTCAGCGGGCTCCGGGTACGGCCTTGGCAATGTTCTCTTGCCGGAATACCACCTCATCACCCGTGGCAATTTCCCATTGGCTCACTGGGATATCGACTTTCGGCGAGGCCACGACGACCGAACCGTGGATCAGCTTGTCGTCACGGCGCAGGATCATCACATCCAACTGGTATTCATGCGGCAGGTTAGCGGTGGTCAGGCGAACGATATCGCCGGTGCTGAAACTGTGGCCATTAAGCGCTGGCTGCTGAATAAATTGAATATCTTTTCTCATTTTCCCGTTCCTTCTGGCAGAACACTTACCTTGAGATTAGCTCGAAATTCATTATTCTGCCGCCTGCGCAGGTAAAAATAGGCCTCAGTCAGCGCGGGTGGCCCGCCAGCAAATCAGCGATCCTAGCGTTACCATTATCACCCCCTGCCAGAAGTTGAGGGTCAGTGCGGTGCTGAGTACCACGGCGGCAAACACCGATGACAACACCGGGGTAAAGTAAGATACGGTCGCCAGCAGCGTCATATTGCCATGCAGGATCCCAACGTTCCAAGCGGCATAGCCAGCCCCCATCGCCGTCCCCACGCACAGCAACGCCACCACAACCGGCAGGCTAAAGTGCATGCCGCTTTCATTGCTGAAAGGATAAATCAGCCACAGCGCCAGCGCGGTGAGCGAGATAAACAGCACCACCGCGTTTTTGCCCTGGGCGATCCTCTTGGTCACGTTGCAATAGATGGCCCAAATCACCGCACCGCTGAATGCCAGCCCGTAACTCAACGGATTGCTGCGCACGTTGGCCAGCATTTGCGCTGGTGACCAACCGCCGCTGCCGCTCATGATCCAGCCAATCCCGAACAGGGAAAGCAACAAACCAGGCACCACCCACCATTTGGCCTTTTGCCCATTGAACAGGATGGCCATCAATACGGTAAAACAGGGCCAAAGATAGTTGATCATCCCCAGCTCAATGGCCTGCGTACGGTTGCTGGCATAGCCCAGCGACAGCGAAAGGCAAATCTCATACAGCACAAACAGCAGGCTGCCGAGGATCAGATAGGAACGACGGAACTCGCGCAGCTTGGGAATGCCCATCACCACCAGCAGAAACAGCGTGCCCACGCTATAGATCATCGCCGCCCCGCCTACCGGCCCCAGCCCTTCACTGACGCTGCGGATCAGACCAACCACGCTGCTCCATAACACAATGGCCAGCAGGCCGAGCAAGGTAGCTTTATGGGAAGCGGACAACGGAGGCATTAGCGTAGGATCCAATTAGTTATTTTTATACGGTTTTTTTACTCTACTGCCCTACCGGGGAAAAAGAAAGGGCGCTGCGCTGCGCCCATACCTTTACTGCTGAGGTTGGCGCTCCAACTGCGGCGGCGGCTGGCGGAAACGACGGGTGAGATAGGCCAGATAGCCAAACCCGAGCGCCGCCCACAGTAGCCCCATGGTCAAGGAGCTTTTTTCCAGGTTCAGCCACAAGATCCCTACCGTCAACGCCCCCACCAGCGGCAAAATCAGGTAATGGAAGCGGTCTTTCCAGCTCTTGTTGCGCCCTTGACGAATATAGAAGTGACTGATCACCGAAAGGTTGACGAAGGTAAAGGCCACCAAAGCACCAAAGTTGATCAGGGCGGTCGCCGTCACTAAATCGAAGGAGAGTGCCGATAATGCCACCAAGCCAACCAGCAGCACGTTAAGCGCTGGGGTACGCCATTTAGGATGCACGTAACCAAAGAATTTTTCCGGGAACACATTATCGCGCCCCATCACATACAGCAGCCTGGACACGCTGGCATGGGAAGCCAGGCCAGAAGCCAGGGTGTTGATAAAGGTGATGCACAGGAAGATGGACTGGAACAGCTTGCCACCCACATACAGCGCAATTTCCGGCAGTGCTGCATCAGGCTGTTTGAAACGCTCCAGCGTCGGGAAGAACAGCTGAATAAAGAACGATACGGTGATGAAGATTACCCCGCCATAGAGTGCGGTAAGGAAGATAGCGCGCGGGATCACACGGGCGGCATCAGGCGTTTCTTCACACAGCGTGGTAACGGCATCAAAACCCAGAAACGAAAAGCACAGGATGGTGGCGCCGGTAATGATCGGCAATAGATGGGCGTTTTCACTGATAAAGGGTTGCAGACTCCACACCTGGCCAACCCCTTCGCCATTGTGCAACCCTCGAACCACCAGGAAGATAAACACCACGATAATCGCCACCTGCGCCACCACGAACAGGGTGTTGAAGTTTGCCACCAGGCTGACGCTTTTCAGGTTGATGGCGGTGATCAGGATCACAAACCCGACCACCCAGATCCACGGTGGGACCTCTGGGAACAAGGCCGTAAGATAGATTTTGGCCAATAGCGTATTGATCATCGGCAAAAACAGATAATCCAGCAGCGATGACCAACCAACGAGGAAACCCACGTGCGGGTTGATAGCCTTTTGCGCGTAGGTATAAGCCGAGCCCGAGGTCGGGAACTGGCGCACCAGCTTGCCATAGCTGATGGCGGTAAACAGCACCCCGGCCAATGCCAACAGGTAGGACGCCGGAACGTGCCCGTCCGTCACTCCAGAAACGATACCGAAGGTGTCAAACACCGTCATTGGCGTCAGATAGGCCAAGCCCATCATCACCACTTGCCACAGTTTCAATGTCTTGCGCAGTTGCGGTTTGCCCGCGCCATTATCGTCGATGGCACTTATCGTCATTGGGTTATTCCTCACCGGCGTCCTGTACGCCAAGTTGGAAGAAGTCATCACCGTCGCGCACGGCTTCGCCAGGCCACAGGTAGCCCGCGGGAATGCGCCGGCGCGCGGTAGGATCGGGCTGAGGACGTCAGGCGTTTTTCAGCATCCACTCGATTTCGGTTTCGGTGATCAGCCGCTCAAACTGCTCCAGCTCATCGGTCTTACAGGCCAGATAGACGTGGCTGAAACGTTCGCCCAGCAGCGCATTGAGCACTGGCTGGTGTTCGAACTCATACAGCGCATCGCTCTGGCGGATCGGGAACGGCAGCCCCTCTTGCTCCAGCCCGTTGCCGGTGACTGGCTCAAGCAGCGGTAACTGAGTGTCGAGGCCGTAGACAATCCCGGCCAGAATGGTTGCCATCACCAGATAAGGGTTGGCATCGGCCCCCGCTACGCGATACTCCACGCGGTGGCTGTCGCGATCGCCACAGGGAATACGTAACGCTACGGTGCGGTTGTTATGGCCCCAGGATGCCTGGGTAGGAACGTACATCCCCGCCTGGAAGCGGCGATAGGCGTTGACGTTGGGTGCCAGCAGCGCCATAGAGGCAGGCATCAAGGCGATCATGCCAGCCAGCGCCTGCTTCAACAGCGTGGAGTCTTCACCATCCGCATCGGCAAAGACGTTGTTACCTTGCTTGTCCAGCATGCTGATATGCACATGCATACCGCTGCCCGCATGTTCCTCGTAAGGCTTGGCCATAAAGGTTGCATGCATATGGTGCTTCTCTGCCACCATGCGTACCAGCCGCTTTAACGCCAGGGCATGGTCACAGGCCTGCAACACATCATTGGTGTGATGCAGGTTAACCTCAAACTGGCCCGGTGACGCTTCCGCTACCGCACCGTCGGCCGGGAGCCCTTGCAGGCGGGCCAGTTCGTCGATTTCGCTCAGCACGTCGGCAAAGTGGTTGAGGTTGTCCACCGAATAGACCTGGCTCTGGGTGTTACGCTCCTGGGTACCGGGGGCGCAAGGGGGTTGCAAATAACCTTCCGGATCGCGCTGGCGATCGATGAGATAGAACTCCAACTCTACCGCTACTACGGGGAATAACCCGCGCTGACGCAAACGCTGCCACACTCGGTTCAGCACATTGCGCGGTTCAACGTCAAAGGGAGTACCATCTTCATCCAGCATGGTGAGCAGTACCTGGCCCAGATATTGCGGATCGGCCGCCGATGGCGTCAGGGTTCCGGCTACCGGCACGCAAATATGGTCCGGCTCACCCAATTCCTGCCCCAAACCCGCCTCTTCCACCACGTTGCCAAGAATATCCATCGCGAACACCGAGGCTGGGAAGTAACAGCCCTTCTCCAGTTTACCCAGCCCGCTCACCGGGATGCGCTTGCCGCGGAAGCTGCCGTTGAGATCGGTCAGCAGCACGTCGATATGCTGGGTTAACGGATAACGTTCCAGATACTTCTTCACTTCGCGCTGGAACGTGCTACTTCGCCTTTCTTCATTGTGTTGCACAAAGTTTTCGACTTCTACGATGTTGGTTTGCATGTTTCACCCGCCGTTGTGTTTGGTCTGTGGTTCTCACACTTACTGACTTCGATGTTTTGACCATCTTGCTCAATATAATGTCCACCAATGAAACATAGATGCAACAAAAATGTTTTGCAAGTGTTAATTTTGGTTTGAATATTGGCCATTCGACTGCTAGATTTAGTGAATATTGAACAAAAAAGGCGATTAAACGGCTTATCGGTCATAATTTCGAACAACCTGTAGGGGATAGCATGGGCAATATATTTAACAGACCAATCGTCGGCGTCGTGATGTGCAGGTATAGGTTAAACCAGCACCTCACCCAGACCTTGCAAGAAAAGTACCTAAATGCGGTGTTAGCTGCCGGAGGATTACCGATCGCCTTGCCACACGCGCTCGCAGAGCCGGAAATGCTGGCAGAGTTGCTGCCCCATCTCGACGGCATCCTGCTGCCGGGCAGCCCCAGTAATGTGCAGCCGCACCTTTATGGTGAAAACGGCGATGAGCCTGACGCCGATCCTGGGCGCGATGAATTGAGCCTGGCGCTGATCGGCCTGGCACTGAGCAGGCGCATCCCCCTTTTCGCCATTTGCCGCGGTATGCAAGAGCTGGTGGTCGCGACTCAAGGCACGCTACACCGTCGTTTATATGAACAACCTGAGCTGCTCGAGCACCGTGAAGATCACGATCTGCCGCTGGAGCAGCAATATGCCCCTGCTCATGAAGTTACCGTGCAAGACGGAGGATTGCTGGCACAGCTGCTGCCGGATTGCCACCGATTCTGGGTGAATTCCCTGCACGGCCAAGGAGCCAAAACCCTCGGCCCCAGCGTACGTGTTGAAGCCTATGCCGCCGACGGTCTGGTGGAAGCCCTCAGCATTCGCGATCAGCCCTTTGCCTTAGGGGTGCAGTGGCATCCTGAATGGAACAGCGATGAATACGCCCTGTCCCGCCTGCTTTTCGAGGGATTTATTAACGCCTGCCAGCACTACCAAAAGGAAAAACGCCTATGAGCGACGTCAGCTTGGCACCGGGGAAACGCTTATCGCAGATCCGCCAGCAGTTAGGGCTATCACAGCGCCGGGTAGCCGAACTGTCTGGCTTGACGCACAGCGCCATCAGCACCATTGAACAGGACAAGGTCAGCCCGGCCATCAGTACGCTGCAAAAGCTGCTGACAGTGTATGGGCTGTCGCTATCGGCTTTTTTTACCGAGCCGGAACAGCCGCATGAGCCGCAGATTGTGATCGACCATGACCATCTGATCGAAATCGGCAGCCAGGGGGTTTCGATGAAGCTGATCCACAACGGCGATCCCAACCGCACCCTGGCAATGATGATCGAAACCTACGATCCGGGCACCACCACCGGTGAACGGCTCAAACATCAGGGGGAAGAGATTGGCACCCTGCTGGAAGGCGAAGTGATGCTGCAGGTCAACGGGCAAAGCTATCACCTACAGGCAGGCCAGAGCTACGCCATCAACACCGCGATCCCCCATAGTTTCAGCAACACCTCGGCGCGCATTTGCCGAATTATCAGTGCACATACGCCGACGACATTCTGATTAACGGAGCAAGGTATGGACTTCCACCACCTGGAATATTGGCAACAACGGGCACAGGCCCTGAAGATTGAGAACCGGCTGTTTATCAATGGCCGCTACCTCCCGGCGGCCGAAGGGGAAACCTTTAGCGTTCAGGATCCTGCCGGGGTTCGTGAACTGGTGCAGATGGCCCGTGGCAGCCAAATCGATATCGATTTGGCCGTCAAGGCGGCGCGCGAGGTGTTTGAACGCGGCGACTGGTCGCAAGCCTCCCCCGCCAAACGCAAGGCAACGTTGTTCAAACTCGCTAACTTGATGGAAGAGCACAGCGAGCAGTTAGCGCTACTGGAAACGCTGGATACCGGCAAGCCCATCCGCCACAGCCTGCGCGATGATATTCCAGGGGCGATCCGCTGTATCCGCTGGTACGCCGAAGCTATCGACAAGGTGTATGGCGAAATTGCCCCAACTGGCCATGATGCGCTCGCTCTGATCCAGCGGGAACCCATCGGCGTGGTGGGTGCCATCGTGCCGTGGAACTTTCCGCTGCTGTTAGCCTGCTGGAAGTTAGGCCCGGCGTTGGCGGCCGGTAACAGCGTGGTGCTTAAACCCTCGGAAAAATCACCGCTTACGGCGATTTATCTTGGCGCTTTGGCACAGCAGGCAGGATTACCGGATGGCGTCCTGAACATTATTCCTGGTTTCGGCCACGATGCGGGCAAGGCGTTGGCACTGCATAACGACGTTGATGCCCTCACCTTTACCGGCTCTACCCAGGTAGCCAAGCAGTTGATGAAGTACGCCGGTGAATCCAACATGAAACGCGTGTGGCTGGAGGCCGGTGGCAAGAGCGCCAACATTATCTTCGCCGACTGCCCGGACCTGGATAAGGCGGCGCAGGGAGCGGCGGCTGGGATCTTCTATAACCAGGGCCAGGTGTGCATTGCCGGTACGCGCCTGTTGGTAGAGGAAAGTATTCAGCAGGCCTTTTTACAAGCATTGCAGCGACATGCAGCAGCCTTCGCACCGGGCAACCCGCTCGATCCGCAAACGCTGATGGGTACGCTGATCGACCAACAGCATTGTGAAAAAGTCACCAGCTATATCGAACAGGGTTTGAGCCAGGGAGCCTCGCTGTTCCTTGATGGACGTGCCCATCCGCAAGGCAATCATCACGGCTATCTCGGCCCCACCATTCTCACGCAGGTGGACAATGCAATGAACGTTGCGCGGGACGAGATTTTTGGCCCGGTCTTGGCCGTCACGACTTTCAACGGTGAGCAACAAGCACTCGCATTGGCCAACGACAGCGAATACGGGTTGGGTGCGGCAGTCTGGACCCGCGATCTGTCACGGGCACACCGCCTGGCCCGTCAGTTGAAAGCGGGCACCGTGTTCGTCAACAACTACAACGACGGCGATATGACCGTACCGTTCGGCGGCTACAAACAAAGCGGTAACGGCCGCGATAAGTCGCTGCATGCGCTGGATAAATTTACCGAACTGAAAACCACCTGGATTTCACTGGAATAAGGAATTGATGATGACTGAACACGTAAAAAGCTACTACGCGGCAACGGCCAATGACCATCAGCCTTATCCGCAGTTGAATGAATCGATCGACTGTGACGTCTGTATCGTGGGGGGCGGCTATACCGGCCTGTCATCGGCGCTGTTTCTGGTTGAAGCCGGTTATAACGTGGTGCTGCTGGAGTCTGCCCGCATCGGCTTTGGTGCCAGTGGCCGCAACGGTGGCCAACTGGTCAACTCTTACAGCCGTGACATCGACGTGATTGAAAGCCGTTACGGTGCAGAAAGCGCCAAGGTGCTTGGTAGCATGATGTTTGAAGGCGCAGAGATTATCCGCAGCCGCATCAAACGCTATGCCATTGACTGTGACTATCGCCCCGGCGGGATCTTCGCCGCGCTGAACAATAAACAGTACCACGCGCTGATCGATCAAAAGCAGCACTGGGAGCGTTACGGCAATACGCAACTTGAACTGCTGGATGCCGACCGTATCCGCCAGGAGGTCAGCAGCGATCGTTACGTTGGCGCATTACTCGATCACAGTGGCGGCCATATTCATCCACTCAACCTGGCATTGGGCGAGGCCGAGGCCATTCGCCTGCAAGGAGGACGGATATTCGAACAGTCCGCAGTCACCAATATCCGTCACGGAGAACCAGCGGTGGTCAGCACCGCCAACGGCCAAGTCACCGCTCGTTACGTGATCGTAGCTGGAAATGCTTATCTGGGCGATAAACTGGAGCCAAGGCTGGCCAAACGCAGTATGCCGTGCGGGACTCAAGTGGTCACCACCGAGCCCTTGGCTCCAGAAGTCGCAGCCTCACTGATCCCACAAAACTATTGCGTGGAAGATTGCAATTACCTGCTGGATTATTACCGTTTAACCGGCGATAACCGGTTGCTGTACGGCGGAGGCGTAGTCTATGGCGCCCGCGATCCCGATGATATCGATAACCTGATCCGCCCTAAACTGCTGAAAACTTTCCCGCAGTTGAAAGGCGTACGCATTGATTACCGCTGGACCGGCAATTTCTTGCTGACACTATCGCGTATGCCGCAGTTTGGCCGGTTGGAAAACAATGTCTACTACATGCAAGGCTACAGCGGGCACGGCGTGACCTGCACCCATCTGGCGGGCAAGCTGATTGCAGAACTGATGCGTGGCGATGCAGAACGTTTTGACGCCTTTGCCAAACTGCCGCACCTGCCGTTCTTTGGCGGCCGTAACCTGCAAATCCCCTTCACCGCCATCGGCGCTGCCTACTACACCCTGCGCGATCGAATTGGGGTTTAATTCAACGCTGCCTCCGCACAAATCTGCTACTTAAATTGATACATTTTTCTAACTAGGCTGATTCTTACAGGTCGGACTAGTTAGAACCTTTGTTTAGCAAAATTATCAGTAAGTTAGCGATCTTAATTTTTATTAAATACCGTTTAATATTTTACAGGCCATTTACTTAATATTAATAACTACCGTGATGAAATAGAGCGGATTTTAAACTGAATTTTGTTGATTACACTATATTTTATATTGTTTATTTGTTGCCCTACCGCCGAAAAAACAATATTATGAGACTTAAGATTAACGTTAATTAAGTTAATTACACTGTCTGACATGGAGTGAATCAGCATGACAAAACCACAATACCTCATCGAAGGAGATGTCCTTTTCTGCCCGAATAGCGTCGGTTTTTATCATCAGGAAGTTCAGGAAGAAATCGTCACCATTTCCTCGTCTGCAGCTCGACTTTTCTCCTTTCTTATTAAAAATAAAGGAGAAATTGTTGAGAGAGAAGTGCTTCTGCAAAAAGTGTGGGATGATTACGGCCTACAGGCCAGCAATAATAATCTCAACCAATGCCTGAGCACGCTACGGCGGATTATCAAGAGCATGGGTATTGATAAAAACATCATAGAAACCATACCAAAAGTAGGGTTAAGAATTGCCAGTGATGTCGCCATTGAAGAGATCGCAATTAATCAGGGTGAACCTGAATTACCTCGTAAAGAGAAAAAGAACTTTCTGAGCAAAGTTAAAATCACTTACGTTTTAATTGCGCTGGTGATTATATTAACGGTGACTACCGTGGTGCATATATTTCACATCTACCAGCACTACTACCAATCAGATGCGAACTATACCGCTATGACGTGGAACAATCCGGGTTGCGAGTTAACTGCAGATCCGTCAGTAGGTCATATGCCTAAGCTTTCTTCTTTTGCTAACACAGGCAGTCACCTATTAAAAAGGGAGCTGGTTAGCTCCCTGAAACTGTAGACATACTCGCCAAGTAGCGGCGCAGCATGCTGCGCCCGCTGATTCAACCGACAGGCTCTAGCTCACATCGCTACGCCGATAAAGCGCAACACCTACGGCCAACACGCCAAGCATGCCGGCACAGCTACGGTTTACCCAGCGCATCACGTTCGCCGAGAATTTACGCATCGCATGGCGACCGCCGTAGGCATAGATCGTCATCATCACACAGTCGATCATCGCGCTGACCAATGCCAGGATCAGGTATTGCATGGCGATCGGCTTTTCTGGCTGAATAAACTGCGGCAGAAAGGCCGAGAAAAACAGCAGGCCCTTAGGGTTGGACAAACCGACCATCAGGGAACGCAGGAATGCCGTTTTCCCGGTCGCTGCGGCGGCGCTAGCGCTTACCGCTAAAGCCTTTACCGGCGCCCGCCACAGCACCCAGGCCAGGTAGACCAGATATAACGCACCACCCCACTTCACCACGGCAAACAGCTGCTCAGAGGCCTGCAACAACGCCCCTAGCCCGCAACCGACGGCACCGATCAGCAACAGATCGGCCAATACCGCCCCCAGGAAACCGTAACTGGCAATACGCATACCGTGGATTGCACCATTGTTTAGCGCCAACAGCATGGAAGGGCCAGGCGTCACCATCACCGCACTGACGGCAATCACGTAAAGCAAAAGCGTAGTTAACTCCATCAACAACTCCGGACAAATGTAAAACTCTCTGCGTCGCTGCATCGCAATACGACAACTTCGTTATGGGTGGGGAATATAGGGGATCTGCCCGATGTGATTCAAGTCACATTCTGTCTGGAACGGGGTGATGGAGCAAGAAACCATCCCCCAAGCCATCAATTCAACAAAAAATAACCAGCATGCGGACTTATTGCTCACAAATAGCGAACAAATTCACAAAACGTATGAATAAAGCCAAATACATACAAATTAATTAACTATAATGTTGCAATAATGCAGCAATTTATTGATGAACTCTCGTCTCAAAAAACATATAGTAATAGCAGATTAATCATCAACGATTTCCCTGGTGTTGTTGTGTTTGCCCCTCATTTTTTGCGGGGCTTTTTTCTGCCCCCTCGCCCCTACACCCCACTTGTTACTCCCTTTTTAGCGCGCAGCTAGCCACGTCTCTACCAGTGGTTTACCAATCTATGTGGAGCTATCACCGAGCGATAAAGGTACACTGAACTCCTCCTACCTCTACCCGGTGAAAAAGATGTCTTTCTTTGATGCTTTTAAGCTGTTCGGTGACGCCCCCGTTGATGTCACCTGCCCTGAATGCGCAAAAAGTTCGCCGCAAAATCGCAGTAAGGTGAAAAAAAACGTCACGCTGATCTGCCCCCACTGCGGGCATTATTTCCGTAAACGCGAAGATTGAGAGTGCCAGGAACGAACTGCGTCGGCTGGGATACCGTGGGAATGGCTGTGAAAAAAACCGCTATCAATATCAATGGGCTCGATAGCGGCAAAGACCACAAAGGACTTCGGAACGTTGTTTGAATGGATATGACAAACACGGTGATTATACCCATGATCATTGAATGGGTAATGCCTGCCTTCTTCATTTAGGAATTTACCCCGGAATTTCACTCCAGGCTGACCCCATGACTGTCGACTCCCCGCCTCTGATGCTCAAACAGGTTGGAAGCTAAGCACTGTTTGTTTGTGGGGGCTACAGGCCAAGACAAATAACAAGCTGGGTAGACAAACTAAAGACTGCTGATAAACCTTCACCGGCCTCACACGTAGGGGCGCTGCATGCTGCGCCCATTTTTTTATCAATAGGTTAGCTAGTTCCGAACAGTTTGTGCCGTTAAATACCTAGCGACATTGTCATTTTGTCGCCAATCAAAAGGAATTTAAAATCCCTTGTTTTCTGAGCTGCCTGTACGGCAGTGAACATAGGCTTTTTTGGTGGCAAGGAATACCAGTATTTCTAAGCTGCCTATACGGCAGTGAACAAAAAAGAGGTGCTGGAAGGCATCCGGGCACTTTTCTAAGCTGCCTATACGGCAGTGAACATTGCCAAGAATTGGCGACATAACATGCATCTTTTCTAAGCTGCCTATACGGCAGTGAACCGATCATGCTGGCTAGCGCAAGAATTGCCGCATTTCTAAGCTGCCTATACGGCAGTGAACGTTGTTGCGTAGTGCTCTTCAGTGGCGTGGTTTTTCTAAGCTGCCTATACGGCAGTGAACCGGATGGTGACTTGCGTGATGCGGCGACCGTTTTTCTAAGCTGCCTATACGGCAGTGAACGTGATAAAAATCAGATAGGCAGGCTCACATTTTTTCTAAGCTGCCTATACGGCAGTGAACACGAAAGGAGCTGATTTTGGTTGTCTGAACGGTTTCTAAGCTGCCTATACGGCAGTGAACTGTGACATGCCACCGGTAACCAACTGTTAATACAATGGAATACAGCCACCTTACCCAAAAACCCTTTTCTAAACATGACTGACTCCAACCTTTAAAATCAATAGGTTAGAATCAGCCATTAAATTAGGGTTAAAACCACGGGATGGTTGCCGTTGCGCTTAGACCATAAGCACTAAATACCCCCTCTGTTGCGTTATCGCAAATCTTGCCCTGTTCGATAAACAACAAAAAGGTTTGCTCGCTGGATAGACTTTTTAAACGAATAAATGGCAACGCTGAGCGTTTCTCAACGGCGTCAGGAATACGCAGGCGAGCCTCTTCTTCAGTTACCCATCCCTTGCGAACAGAACGACGACGTAATCTCTCGGCGCTGCTTTTGATCTGCACTCGTCGCACTGTACGATATTTTACATTAGAGGGTATCGGCAGAATTTCGCCACATTCCGTGTAATCCCGTAATCCTTTACGCCAAGGTAAAGTCTCAAAGGCAGTGAGCACCGCTAGAGGGCCATGTAGCCGTAACCTATCGCCCAGTGTTTTACCGGCAGAGGGGAAACTGACGCCTATTTTTCCCTGCCCAGCACTACCTAATGCCCTATGCAACTTGGCAAAGAGTGCTTCCAGTAATTCCGTCGTTGAAAACTCCGGATCCGGCAGCACACGAATCTCGAGGTAATGATCCATACGTCGCCCCTTTATTCGCCTTTCTCGCCAAATACGCCGCCACGGATCAGTATGGCCATGACATAGTGTTGTTGTTCGACTTCTGGCACCTTCCCTTTAGTCACCCAGTTATCCAACAGTGTATAAAAATCCATTTTTTGTTTCGGCTGACGATAGGCTTGCCCCCTGCTGGTCACTGACCCATAGGGTTCCACTGCAATTGGCCCTAACGCCAACTCACTCGCATCGGGGTACCAACTATCGACGGTACGCAACGCATTACCGATTTTCTGCGAGTGCATGGCAGCAATATCATCCACGTGATAAAGCACCTTACTTTTCTTACTGTTGCTATCTAGCACCAGTTCCTGCGATGGGAAAATCTCTTGTCCTTTGCCCAATCGCACACAGGCTTCCACGCTAAAGAATGCAAAGTTTTCCCCTGCCAAGCCTTGCTCAATTTCTTTGGCCAACTCCGCTAAATCGCCTTTCGGCTGGCTAAACGTACGCAAGCTGTAATCACTAGCGTTAAATTGCCAGGTTTTCTCCTTCCCCTTAACGGTAATAGCAATCTCATCGGCACCAACGCGGTTGCGCCATAGGAAGCGACCATTTGCCAGATTCTCAGCATAACGCCCGGCCAGTTCTTTAAACCCATGCTCTTTGATATAACCTTGGATCACCTTCGCCAATTCGGTTTGGTAATCTTGATCGTTACATACCGAAGGTTGCGATAAATTACCCAACACACGCAGGGTAAAACTGACTTTCAAGGTATCAGTGTCGAACGGCAATGCCGCGACATCCACACGCTGCAAGTTGGGTTTTTGGATTTCGGCATCCAGTTTAGCCGGATCGCTGGCAATCGCATTTTTCAAACGATTGGAAATCGTACCACGCACCGCTTTCTCTTGAATCGCAATCGGCGTCCATTCAGGTTGTTGCCAGTTACCAGCAAACATAATGGCATCGGAGTTTGCCAATTTACGTTCGAAAGCCAGGACAGATGCAGTCTTTACAGTAGCCATATAGATAATCCTTTAAGTTAATCTTCTTCGTTAAATTGGTAGTCTTCCGTGATGACCGGCACCGCACTGCGGCAGAGGTAGTCATCGCCTTGATGATGGTATTGCCATAACAACTGATTCAGATCGGTAATGCGGTGCAAGCTGCGCCACTCGCCAATGCCATAGACAGGTTCTGCAAAACGAAAAGGCGTTGTTGGATCACGTGATTTCTCGACTTCACCCGGTGCATAGAGTTGAGAGATCGCACGATATCCAGTCTGTAGCGGCACCAGATAACCAGCAGCAGGTTTTGGCTGATAACACCATTGAGGATTTTGTTCGTCCTGCGCCTGATATTTCAGCGCCGCAAAATCTAGCCATGCGTCAATTAGCTCCGCCTGTGGGTTACTCTCGCGTAACGTTTGATAATGATTTGCCAGTAATTCGGAACGATTGAGCAAGGCAAATCCGGGTAACAAACGGCGCATCAGCTTGCGTAGATCCTCTGGTTTTTCAGGAGTACCCATCACCTTAATTGCGCCAATGTCGGTGATCACGCCACCGGCCAAGCGCTGGGTTGGACAGACCTCGGCAAGGTGCGCTTCCAACGTTTTAGCGCCTTGATCGCCATTAACTATGGTGCCATGGCACTCCATCAATAACGAAACTGTGATATGCATCCGACCTTCTTCGTTGAACGCTGCCGTTTTCGCCTCTTTCGTCAATGGGTTGCGCGTCAAGGCAAAAGCATAATCACGCCCGGAGGAATACGCATGAAGCTGTTGCTGATGGCAAATCACACCGCAGTTTGCCAAGGTTAAACCATGGCTCTGCTGCAATTTGCGGGATAATGCGTGGCTGTAGCCGAGAAAGTGAGTGATAGCTGGAAAACCATAGGTCAGCCCGGCGATGGCATTGGCGTTCTCCACTCGAACGTGACGTAATACGATCAAAGTGCTCATGCGAAGTCCTCCTTAAACTCTTGTTCAAACTCACGCAGGCGCCGTTTAAACAAAGACGTGGTTGACCATTCACGGCGTTCAACCTCGCTAAACTTCATCTCTTCGGTTTTTAACTGGTGATTGAGCCAAACGCCGAAGTCGATAGCGATTTCCTTTTTCCAATCCCCGCCTTCACGCTCAAACTGGAAATCTTTATCCTGTTTAATCCGCCATGGATCGAGCCACAACTGCTGAGCACGCGAGAGCTGGCACCCTTCTTCCATGCTCCAGCATTGCCAATCTTCCCTGTTTTGGATACCGGCCACGTAGCTAAACAAAGTATCGACAATCTCATCCACGAAGGCAGCACGCTGCTGGCGGATCTCTACATTTCGATCCTGTGGATTAAGGCTGCGCAGGTATTGCTTCAACTGCCACACAGCGTCTCTCGCCATAGCCGAGAATGCTTTACGCTCTTGGAAAATAGAGTTCTGGTTCAACGGCGGCTTATTCTGGCTTTGCCATATCGGCGCAGCACAAGGCAGTAACCAAGCTCGGCCACCGCGTACGCTGTTAAGGTAGGAAATATTTTGCGGCTTGGTCCCCCCCATATTTACCACTGCCGTTTTGGGATAAATCACACGGGGTTCAGGGTGCCAATCACCAGCTTTGAAGGCTTGGTATATCTCTTTGGAGGCATCGCTAAAACGCGCTTCACTAATGCGACTGTGCATTGCATGAGCCAGCGATGAAGAGAACAACGGGCTCAGTAAATGGTATTCGCCCGGCGCTATCGGAAAATAGATCTGCTTGGCCAAAGTGTGAGAAGAGAGATGTTTATCGTTTAATACCTGCCTGAACCCTGTGACCCACTGTTCCAGCTGTTGGGGATCCTCTGCCAATTCCGCCAGCGGCACAGTGTTGTCGCGAGCCAAGCAGGCAATCAACGATTCACCTTCATATTCCAACTGTAGCAATTTTGCCACGTCCAATGCCGCCGCGTTGCCGACCGCATCAACAGCAGGCTGAGATAATGATGAGGTAGAAAGAGTGTTCGTTGTCTGCTCCTGCGACCCCGAACTGTAAATACTGCTGCCCTTGGCATCGCTGTGAGTAAATTTCAGCGCATGCGTCACCAAGCTGATTTGCCCGGCACGGCCAGCAGCGTCGGTCAGCCAATTGCGTGGCGCATAGTTTTTCTCTAGCTCCTGCCGCTGCTCTAATGCCGTTTGTTTAGCAACTGCGATCTCTTCGGGATCAGCCAGCCCAGCCAGTTTTTTTGCCGTCTCTTTCTCCAGCGCCTCCAACTTGGGCTGTTTGCGACTGGCGATATATTCAACAATTAAAGCGGTTAATCCGTTCTGACTCATACGCCTCCTTACCTCAATGTTATTAGATTATTTATTCGAGTGCGCCAAACACCCCTAACAACGGGTGGAAATGCCATTGATCTGACTTATTTTTTCGTAGATTAATCTCACCGAATTTCTGACTCACCTCGGGGAGTTCCATCCCCAACATATCGGCCAGCCCTTGGTAAATTGTGGGGTAGTCCTCCGTGATCCATGCGCCATTCCCTTCGGCGAAAACCACTTCAATCTCGCGAAATTTATCGCTGGGCTTCCACTGGCCAGGGACACTATCTGGGAATTTAAAGCGCGGCCTATCCACTTCATCTTCCATCCACAGATAATGCGGTTCTTCCTCAGTAGATTGCCGAAACGGGCTCACTCGCTGCTGTTCTGCGCACCAGGTGGCCTGTTTGCGCCACCAGATCGCAGCGTAATATTTGCCCTCAAGATCCTGTCGCCCCTGCAACACGCTGCGTAAACAGGCATGCTCCAGGTCAACCAAATTGTCGTGAGCTCTCAGTTTCAAAGATTCCTGTACTCGGGGAATTGCACTAATCGTTTCATATTGCGCGGGCTGCAAAATCTCCGCCAGATCGTGGCTGTTGAGCTGTAACCGGTATTTCTCAGACTCAAACCCTGGCCGATAATAAGCCGGTTTATTACCCTGCAATGCCATCACGTTTTTTTGCAAAATATGCAGATTTGGCGACGTACAAGGCTTCTGCCTATGGCGTTGAATTCGCCCTGCCAATTGGATCAACGAACGCATTGAACTCGGTTCGGCAATAGCCCAATCGTAATCATGATCTCTCCCTACTTCGGCAACGGATGTCGCCAGCACCACAAACAGGTGATGCTGTTCTGGATAATTCGCCAATGCATTTTTGATTTCTGAGATTTGCCACAGCGCCGTTTCACAATAACGCGTCAGGGTTTCGTCCAACCGCCGCTCGATATGTGAACGCATCGCCAATGGATGTTGGCTGTGATAAACACAATAATGAATTCGAGTATTCTCTGGCGCTGGCATGCGTAATAATCGCTGAGCTACCGCCACCAACGGATTAATGTTTGCCATGCGGATCACCCCCAACGACACGGTTTTACCCTCGGGGTGTTCTTGATGATGAAGCGCATGCAACTGCCGCATGGCGACCGATAGTGTTTCCGCCACGCTATCCAGTACCGTACTTTTCCGCTGGTTTGCCGGTTGCACCGCAATCAACTGTGCACGGCGCAATACCGCGATGTTTTGCAGTTTTGCCACCCTTTGAGCGACAAACGCTTCATGCGCAGCTTTAAAATCTTTCGCACCTTGAATATCGTGCTGTTCGGCATCGTTCTCATCAAACCAGGCACAACAGATATTTAATGGCGTATCTGGCTGGCCACACACTTGCTGATAATCCGCCCGGCCCGCTTTATAAGCATTAAACAACGCCTGAACCAGCGCAGGGGGCAAAGTGGCGGAAGAAAGCAGTACGCGGGAACCTAACATTCCAGCCCAGTTGACCAGGCGGCATAACGCAGGAAGATCGGCAATATCAAAATCGTCCGGTTCATCCAACACCAGATCGGCAGTCATAAGGCGCAACATCGGTGCGATTTGCTTACCACCGCGTACACCTTCGGTCGCACTAATCAGATGGTCGATCGTGGTCACTAATACCGGCGCACTTAATAGCTTGTGCAAGTTGCCACTACCTTGCAACCAACGACTTAAGCGACCATCGTCCAGGCTGCCACCGTAGCTGACATAGTGATGTTCGGCGAACAACTCCTCTGCCGAGGCACTGCCTGTACCACGCAGTTCAGCTTTATCATTATTGAGTTGATGCAGTTCCCGCACAGCAGCAGAACCCACTAATACGGCTAGATCGTCATCATCCAGCATTAATCTGGTTTTAAGCGCATCGCCGGTTTGCAAGGTTAAAGTGCGAAGCCCTAAAGCAACAGAAAAGCGGCAGCCTGACTTTTCATCGGCCAAGCCATACATAATTCGCGCATTAGCAAACGTTTTGCCGCAGCCCGTAGAGGCCATGTTAACGCCAAAGAAACCTTGCTTAACCGATCGTTCACGCGCGGCACACGCAAGATCATAAGCTTTGTCCTGCCAACGGAACTGCTCTGTCTTACTTCGCTGTTTGAAACCTTTATGACGTGTGATTGCCGGTAATGTGGTGCGGATATGCGGTAAACTTCGCCCCAATAACAACGCGTTCTGCCCCACACCGATATTGTGCTCATCCAGTTGTTGCTTCAATCCACCGGTTAGGCGATCGGTATTGGCATACGCTAGATAATCAGCATCTTGCCAACCTGCCGTCGGCGCTAAAGATGAATAATGATGATCTGCCAACATCAGCACTAAACGCGCCATATGGCTAGTGAAACGTTGTTCCAATACAGCAAATTGCATCAATGAGGGTAATTGCAATGCGCGTTGGGCAAATTTGCGTGCTTTTTCACGCCAGATAGCACTGCGCATTGGCGTGCCATGCGGGAAATCCCATACCGCATAGTGTTCTTCCGTTGTCCAACCTTCAATTAGGCTGTTCGTGGAGTTCCATTCTGCAACCAATTGTGTTGTTAACCAGCCATCCATATCCTTTAACTCTGGCGGGCTCCCACTTTCCTGATCCCTGTTAGGGTAAGCAGGCAAACGGTGATGAGAGACAATCAACCAGGCAATGGTTGTTGCCAGCGGAGGCAAAGAGAGAAATGGATTGATAAAAGCGTCAACGGAGTCCTTTACCAGCGCGGTTATCATCTGGTTTTCATCGCTCTCGTCGATCGCCGCTAACGCCGTTATCCATTGTTTATCGCTACGTTCTCCTACCCAGGCACAAAACAGTCTCAATGAAACCCATTCATGCCGATAGGGTTGGAAATGTTTCCCTTTGCCAAGTAATCCATTCTGGAATAAGAAATTAGCCTTACCGAAATCATGAAAAAGCCCGGCAATCCCAGCCATCAACGCAATCGCTTCTACGCTATGCCAGCTATTTTCATCCTGGCTGCGGAGGATATCGCGCTCGGTAGTATTGGTCGGCACCGAACCCTCGGAGTTAAAACGCCGGAGATTGCCCACGATCCATAGCAGCTCGGTCTGATTACCGCCTTTTATCCAGTGACAAGCCACCGCAGTATTGCGCCTGGCGGTTTTACGCAGCAGTTTTCTTAGCGTATTCAGCCCTTCCAGGGTTATAGCCGTTTGCCAGGTTCTATCACCTTTGCGTTCCGCGAACTGATCTAAAATGCGGCGCGTTTCTACTAATGCATTTTTATTGCACTGTGCAATCAGCAAAATATTCACTTGCTCACCTGAGATAGACTTTCCGCCGTTTCTTTCAGCGTATCAATCATCACATCCAGCGCATCCGCTTGTTGAAACCCGCGCAGGCAGCGCTGGCGAAATTCCTGCTCGTCTTCCCCGGCCATAGCGGCAATAAACGCCTGCGGTAGAATCAAAGCGTCCTTAATCAGATCGGCGATATCAAATACCAGGCCACCGCGTCGGGTTTTACCATGCAGTATCGACAATCCATGTGGCAAACCAATGACCCAAGCCGCTGTAGCAGCAAGCCCATAGGCAAGATAATTACCATGATCTAAAAACCGGTTAGCGATATCTATCCCGCCACCGCGCTTAGCTCTGCTAAACTCGCCGTAATTCACACCATTGGCCGCCAGTTTATAGAGCGCCTTGGTCATAACGGCCTCTTGCACCAGGACATCGTTGCTATTTTGGCAGGAAGATAAACGTTGCATAAAGCTGTCTAACACTGGATTAAGCCGTGCCGCGTCAATATCGAATCCTTGCTCGCGCTGCATACGTGAAGAAAGCCAGTGAGTGCGGATCTGAGCGATACGCTGTTGCTGAAAAGCAATAGCCGCCGCCAGGCGCTTATCATCATCAAACCAGAAGCTGACCCAGTGCTGTAAATATTCCGTGGGGCGATATTCACTTTGCGAGGTTAACCACGAGACATCCACCTCCACTTCATTAGCGGCAAATAAAGGTGTACCTCCGCCGCCACAGAATCCAACCAGCACCCCGGCTTTAGCAAACTCACGCATTGCCGCTTGAGTAACAGAAGTTCCCGTCCCCAACATTACAGCTGTGGTATTAGCGATCGGGATGTTCCAATACAAGGATTGCTTACCTTCATCCGTAACGTACTCCACCCTGCCGCCGTTGACCAAGATCCGGCAATGCTGCAGGTAGTAAAGATTCGCACGCTTTGAATGCAGGATGGTTTTTAGATCAGAAGGCGAAAATTGATTTTGCATTAAATGAAAACATCCCTGCTTTATGCCATAAAATCATCCAAGACGTGATTACCTATGACAGATGCCAACGCGATATTGTTGTTTTAACATAATAGGCTCACTGTATAGAGTGATTGATGTTAGATTTTCATTTAATTTATATTGATGATGAATCATAGAGATAGATACATGGCATGAATCATTCACATCAATTACTTTAACAATAAAAACAAGCTTGGGGTGGAAAGTTGACGGTGCGCCAACCTTCCAAGCTGCCTGTGCGGCAGTGAACGCCAGCTTATTTTAAATGGCAAAACGTTATCTTTTCTAAGCTGCCTGTACGGCAGTGAACCACATCAACAAAGCCATATGGCTTGTGCTGGTTTTCTAAGCTGCCTGTACGGCAGTGAACGAGAGCGCGCCATATTGGGACGGTGGTGGGTTTTTCTAAGCTGCCTGTACGGCAGTGAACTATCTGGCGTTACAGCACCTTTTCCGGCGTAATTTCTAAGCTGCCTGTACGGCAGTGAACCTTGGTTCTGAATGCCAAGCTTTTCGTGGCGCTTTTCTAAGCTGCCTGTACGGCAGTGAACGTAGCGCTAACGTACTTCTGGGAGCGCATTACTTTCTAAGCTGCCTGTACGGCAGTGAACTCTGTCGAGTTTGCAGATATCGTTAAGCCTCGTTTCTAAGCTGCCTGTACGGCAGTGAACGCTGTTGTTTACGCTCCCGGATATCTGGGTCAGTTTCTAAGCTGCCTGTACGGCAGTGAACAACACTAATGGCCCTGCCGTTTGCGTTCGACTTTTCTAAGCTGCCTGTACGGCAGTGAACTTAATATCAGCATGCCATTGGGCGGACGACTTTTTCTAAGCTGCCTGTACGGCAGTGAACGTTTTCTTCCTTTTGAGCATCCTTTGTTGCCTTTTCTAAGCTGCCTGTACGGCAGTGAACGCCGATGGTTGTGCTGAGACAAGGCCAGAAGATTTCTAAGCTGCCTGTACGGCAGTGAACTCTCTCTCAGATGACCGACTAATTTTTTTTGCTTTCTAAGCTGCCTGTACGGCAGTGAACGCGCTACCAATGCGCAATTCAATATCGGTTCTTTTCTAAGCTGCCTGTACGGCAGTGAACGCAATTATTATTCTGGCGGTATGGGCGGTTTTTTTCTAAGCTGCCTGTACGGCAGTGAACTATTGGCCTGGATGCATATTGTATTGTATGAATTTCTAAGCTGCCTGTACGGCAGTGAACAGTCAGCGAGGCTAACCCAGTAGGTGTTACCTTTTCTAAGCTGCCTGTACGGCAGTGAACATCTAAATTTGTCACCGTCGAAGGCCACTCAATTTTCTAAGCTGCCTGTACGGCAGTGAACTCAAGGCCGCGCCCATCGCTGCACATACCGTCTTTTCTAAGCTGCCTGTACGGCAGTGAACTGACGGTGCTTACAAAGATGATTGGACGGGTATTCCTAAGCTGCCTGTACGGCAGTGAACTCGTTGGCGTGAATGTTTTGGTCTACCGGATCGTTTCTAAGCTGCCTGTACGGCAGTGAACCTATCAGGCATTTTTGTACCTGAACAAGCGAGTTTCTAAGCTGCCTGTACGGCAGTGAACCAGCGTAAACAAAAACACATTCCGTGGCTCAGTTTCTAAGCTGCCTGTACGGCAGTGAACAAAATTCCCGGCGTCAATATCGACTTGAAACCTTTCTAAGCTGCCTGTACGGCAGTGAACACAGGGGGCGATCATGTGTACTTTGCAGGATATTTCTAAGCTGCCTGTACGGCAGTGAACCCAGCTCGGGCTTGCTGCGCAGTTCGTCCACACTTTCTAAGCTGCCTGTACGGCAGTGAACGTCATACCGGGATACAGCGAAAAGCGGTGAAAGTTTCTAAGCTGCCTGTACGGCAGTGAACCTTATTGAGGATTCTCGGCTACGCTGCCGGAATTTCTAAGCTGCCTGTACGGCAGTGAACGAAGAGCCATTAGTTTTGGCCCCGATTGTTCCTTTCTAAGCTGCCTGTACGGCAGTGAACTCCGGGTAATTCAGAGCGATCGTCGCATTGCTTTTCTAAGCTGCCTGTACGGCAGTGAACATACGTCTCTAGGTCTGAGCGCATATTCAGTTTTTCTAAGCTGCCTGTACGGCAGTGAACTGGATGCTGGATAGCTTCACGCGGCTTCCTCTTTTCTAAGCTGCCTGTACGGCAGTGAACTCGCGTTTAACCTTGAGATCGTTATCAGCATTTTTCTAAGCTGCCTGTACGGCAGTGAACGTCGTTCTGGGGCAATCGACCAGCAAAATGAATTTCTAAGCTGCCTGTACGGCAGTGAACGGCATGCGCCTGATCCCCGCCATTACCCCTTTTTTCTAAGCTGCCTGTACGGCAGTGAACGGCCTCACCTGTTATCGTTGCGCCGTTTTCCGTTTCTAAGCTGCCTGTACGGCAGTGAACTACATGGGCTCATGGGCCGTGCTGGGATTTTTTTTCTAAGCTGCCTGTACGGCAGTGAACAGTGGTGGGCGAGGATTGAAGCTATCGTGTGCTTTCTAAGCTGCCTGTACGGCAGTGAACATGCTGAGGTTGCCAATGCACTGTGGCTAGTTTTTCTAAGCTGCCTGTACGGCAGTGAACGCCGTCGAATGTCGCATTATCAAGTTTAGGAATTTCTAAGCTGCCTGTACGGCAGTGAACTGTTACATCCTAGCGCTAATTCTCTGTTACTTAAACAGTAACCTTGAAACCCTTCGGAAAACCCTTTTTTCATCCACTCACTATCCTTATTTTAAAATCAATGGGTTATGAATAGCTTCAAAATTAGGGTCTGGAGGGACACTACGAGTATCAGGGATTGATACAGGTTCGAGGGATGATTACAGAACTACCAAGGGATGAATGCAGCTCTTTTGTATACCACCGTGCGGAAGAGTTTCAGTGGAGGGAAAGGAGATGGAAGCCATAGCTCCCGTCAGATTAATGGCTAAGACTACGGTTCTCTATTGGCAAACCGAATCGAAGACCTGGATCGCCGAAACGGGACTGTTTATTGCCTGCGGCATCAGCATATATCCCACAGTACATTGCATGTCATTACCGGCACCCCATTTCACAATCAGTTCTCCTTTGTCTTCCGCTACACGAGCATACATTTGCCCACCTTGCCCCACAGAACCCACACTGTTGCCTTTGCTATCAAAGATATCGGCGCCGAACGGTACCGGTTCACCCTGATAGGTCGCATTCACCAGAATTGCCGCCCCCTGTTTGGTGTTGTATTTCAATTTCACCACCGCCCCGGAATACGGCGCAACTTTCTGGCTGGTGTTATCCAACTCAACGTCCGCCGCGGTACCTTTCGGATCAATACTGATTTCATTCATCTGGTAGGGATTCAGGTAAGGCACCATTGCGTAGCCGCGGGAGTTAACGTTCACCCCAGGATACGACGACACGCTGGCACCTTCTGCTCCCTTGGCCTCTACCAGGGCAAAGGTGTCTGAGGTGTAGGGAGTAAAGGTGATCCCTCCTGCGTGGGCGATCACCGTCCCTGTCATACCGGCAGAGCCGCTCTGGTAGCCTTTCCCGGTGCTGTAGGTTCCACTCAGTGCACTGACCCGGCTGCGATAGTTACCATTCACCGACCCGCTGGTGCCCATCCCCTGGTTGGCGTTCATCGCGGTTATGCCATAACTGAGCTGGTTCTCCACACCGGAAGTACCGGATACCGTGGCCTGCTGGCCATAACGCCCACTGCTGTCATGAGACAGGTCCATTCTCAGCTGTGGCGTGTGGAGTTCGTCATTCCGGCCCAGCGGCAAACTGAAGCTTAGCAGGTAGTTGGTTTGCATCTGCCCGATGCTCGAGTGACTGCGGTTGGCACTGATGCCGTAGGACAGGCTCTTATAACGGTTGTTATACCCCACCTGATACTGTATATCGCTGCCATCCTGATTCCAGTAGTCCTGCACTGAGCCACTGACATACAGTTGCCCCCAGTTATCCGGCAAGCCTTGCCCTGCGGTCAGCGTCAGGCGGTTTTTGACTCGTGATATGGAGTCCAGAAAATCCCCCTGTTCCGCCGCATCACGGGTTTGCGCGGCGGTCAAAAAATCCAGGTAATTTTGGGAAGAAGAGCGATGGAATACCGCCGAAAGGTTGCTGTTGGTTTCGCTGATAAGCTTGCTGTAGCTCAGTTGATAACTCTGCCCGCTTAGGGTGCCGCCTGGCTGGCTCCGCCCGTTCGCATCGGTGCTATCACCCAGTTTCGTGCCGGCCTGAGTGACGTCAAAGGCCAGTGCCCCGATCGGGATCCCCAATGCCGCCCCAACCTGCACCGCATAGTAGTCCTGGCTGATTTGCAGCCCACCATAGCCGGTAATGGCATTGGTCAGGCCATATTGATAGGTACTCTGGAATAAAGTCGGTTCATCACGCAGGTTTTCGCTACGCAATTGACCCGCTGTGACGGAATAGCGCGATGATCCCGGGCGCAACAGTTGTGCCACCGAAGCATAAGGCACACTGAAGGTCTGTTCGGTGCCGTCGGACTCACGCACGGTAACCACAAGATCGCCACCGTAGCCGGTCGGGTAAAGGTCATTAATCAGGAACTCCCCCGGCGTCACCGTGGTTTCATACAATACCTGGCCCCCCTGGGTCACGGTCACCCGGGCATTGGTGCGGGCAATCCCCCGAATCTCCGGCGCATAGCCACGCAGGGATTCCGGTAACATCCGCTCGTCGCTGGCCAGTTGAGCCCCGGTAAATGGCAAGGTATCAAACAATTGCCCGGTAGTATTCGATTCCCCCAGCAACATACGCCCTTTCAGTTGCGGGATGTCGCGCTGTAAATAGGTATTGAGACTGCTGTATTGGCTGGGCCCGTCACTCATCTGGCTATAAGAGCCGTTGTGGCGCAAATACCAAGCCCCCACGTTCACCCCGGCATTCACCCCGGCAAACAGCGAGTTAAAGGTGTTGCCGTGCGATTCGCTGGTGTAGCCATTAACGTTGTAACCAAACAGGAACGCCGGGATACCGCTGTCCCATAATTCCGGGCTCACGGTACCCCGGGCAATATTGAGCATGTAAATCTGAGGGATAATGATGTCCAGGCGTTGTTCATTACTGTCGAAATTCACCTGGGCTTCGGGAAGCTTATTTTGCAGATCCATGCATAGGGCGCCGCTAGACTGCTGTTTCAAAAAATCGGCGGGCAGTTTTTCGTAGTTGAACGCAATATTTTTAATAATGTCGCTGGTCAGGCATGGATAGACCGATTTATCGGCCCGAGACTTGAATTCAATATCGGTATTACTGATCAGTTGATCGTTAACATACAGCGCGGTTTTGTAAATTCCGGGCAACCCGGAGGCGCCTTCGGCGAAACGGCTGAGATCGACCGACTGAATATCATCAACGTTCAAAAAAGACGAGTCGAACTCCAGGCTCTTGGTACTGGTTTGCGGTGCATTCTCAGTTGCCGCGTCGACGCTTCCCGCCACAAGAATCGATAGCGCCGCTACCGCCAAAGAGGCGAACGGCTCACGAATAGCGTAGCGCAAAAATTTTGACATCCCGCCCCCTCAAGAGCTTGATACCAGGTGAGTCACTAATCGAAATAGTGATGAATATTTTTACTTAATCACGGCATCGAAGGGGTTGACCGCACCATAGTCATTAACAACACTTCCACTGATTTTGTTGCCCCCATTGCCAGCCAGATTCAACACCATGCTTGAGCGCGGTGCCACCATGGCGTTGTCGAGTTTTTTGCCGTTGACTGACAGATTCACAAAATTGACATAAAACGGCGTAGGATTGGTTGCCTGTACTTTGCCGCCTTGCGTATTCCAGGTGACGGTTTTATAAGCATCATTGGCATTACCTTGCAGGCCCGCAGGGCGATAGAACAGCTTTATCCGGGTACGGAAAGCCATTTGCAGACGGTTTTCGCTCGTTTTGGCTTCGCTTTTGGCCGGAACTTCCAGCACATTCAGCCAGAACACCGATTCCCTATCCATTGGCAAGCTTCCACCAGCATAGCTGATACGTAGTGTCTGGCCTTTACCCTGCTCCACCCGGTTCATCGGCGGAGTCAGTACAAAGGGAACTTTGATAGCAGCAGGTTTGGCATTGGGATCGCCATTATCTATCCAGCTCTGAAGCAGTACCGGCGAGGGGCCGACATTATTGATTTTGACACTGACTTCTTTGGCATCCGACGGATAAATCACCCGTGTGCCGCTGAGTACCACGCTGGCCAAGCTGCTGCTGCTGAAAAGAGCAATCGCTGCAAAAATGCCAACCTGACGCGCAGTATTTAGAGGAAAAAGTTTCATTAAAAACTCCTAACCCAACGGGAGATAAAGGGGGATGACTCCCCCCCTTCTAAAACTGATTATTGATACTGAATAGAATAGACTACATTGCTGATCACGGTGCCAGCAGTAGTGGCTCCTTCAGCATAATAACGCACTGCATAAGGCAGGGTAGCGCTACCGCTGGTAACATCTTGATAAGTGGTGTTGGTCACCTGGTTCGCGTTACCGGCCTCGATCACTGCCCGAGACGAGCTGGACGCGTCCAGCAGTTGCAGACTGACGTTGGAAGCCGTGCCAGTCAGGTTTTTCAGACGCCCGGTCACGGAATCTACCGAAGCACCCGCTTCAAAGAAGGCTGAGGCAGTCTGCAGTGTGCCTGAACAGTTGTTCAGTGCCATCACGAAACCTGTTTCACCTGCGGTTTGGGTCGCGCCATTCAACTGGCTGGTGCCGACGGTTGGCAGCACGACAGTGGCATCTGCCGTCTGACCATCGACTACGACATCACAGGTGTTGGCGGTCAGTTCACCGTTAAAGGTGATGGTACCGGTAGAAGCAGCCTGAGCCAGACCCACTGAACCAAATACTGCAACCAGGGAAGCTACGATTGTTAAGTTTTTCATGTTTATTCCTATTTACCTTGCGTCATTAAACTATTAGGTTACCCACGGAGGGTAGATATATTTGTGCAATACATATCTCTATAAACATGGCGAGTATATGTCGGCAATAACACAGCATTTAAAATGCAGGGCAATAACTGGCGTTATCAAATTAAATGAAGACAAACTACATTCACAAGATATCAATGAACGGCAGTTCCTTGTTGAAAGCCTTTCAGCGTTCCTTTATCCCTTACCTATCACGAACCATCCGTCCGGTACTGCATACTGCTTTGCTGTTGGAATAAATATTACCGCCAAATGCGGAATATTCTTAGTGAAGTAGTATAAAACGCAGGGAAAAGCATTTATTTTCATTAAAATCAATAGATTAAACAACGTTCTTATATGAGAAACCGGATTTCTTTATTGTTCTAACAGCACTGCACTTCCATATAAGAAAACTAAGCAACAAATTGATATATAACAAAAAACACCAAGAAAAGGGATTTTGGCAGCGATACACAGATAGCTTTGCTTACCTGTAAGTTACTTACTGCTCTGCCACAAAGTTACACCTCATCAGCGTTTGGCTGCTATTTCCCCAACCGATCTGTTTAGACGGGCGCAGCATGCAGCGCCCCTACGCTGTGAGACCTGCGAGAGATTGTTAGCAGATACAGTTTGTCGTGATGATTGTGGTCAACCAAGGATTAATGCAGCTCATTTTACATAAAGTTTTGCAGAAGAATATTTTGGAGAAAACAAATGGGAGCCATCAGGCTCCCGATATTCAATAGTGAATTTTTGAGTTACTGGAAATTCAACATGAAACCAGCCGCAGCCTGATAATCACCCGCTTGAATATTTCCCGGCACACCATCTCCCTGAAGGTAAACGGTAAAAGGAAGGGTGTTATTACCATTCTAGAGCGAAAAATTTTTGCTGGGCTTCCCCAGTTCGAGAACATTTCCTGAACCATCGGTCAATGCAACACTGGCACCGCTAGCCGTACCTGTAATGCCAAGACGACCATCCTTTCCTTCCATGCCAACAAAAGTAACGGTTACGCTATTACCTGCAGAAACTTCACAATTTTCCAATTGAATATTGAAATGTTGCGGAACCGACTTACCAGAGCCATTGTTTTCAAGCAGTGCGGCATCGGCCACCTGCCCTAATGCGATTGTCTGGTCAAGAGACTCGGGAGCTAAAGAGCAGGATGTTTGTGTCTTAATAATACTACCTGACACTGTCATTCTTCCATTACCTTCGGCCATCGTTGCCGAGCTAAAAGCAATAGTTGTTAAGAATAGTACAGCTAACAAGTTTTTAATTTCCATAATAGAACCCATTGTTGAAAATAATAGCACAAAATGTGCATGGCTATAATCGCATTTTACGGAATAATTGAAATTCGTTTGCGTTGTGCCAGTGACAGGCAAAATTATTTAATCTATTCATACCTCGTGTACTTCTTGGGGCGTATTTCACCGACTACGCTCACAATAGTTAACATTTTTCAAGGGTGGATATAGCCGCTAGCGATCTGCAACCATTCATTATTGAAATAAGATTTAGGCCAATTGTACTCAGGATGTAAAAAAGCCAGCATTAATGCTGGCTAGGTTAGATTAGATTAACTATAGGGGTATCGTTTAAAGGCAGCCTTTTATACCGGAAATTAATATTTTCTTACTACCCCAAATTCTATCCCCGTTATGGTAAAAAACGACTCTGCTTTTACCATCAACTGAAGGTGAAACATCAACTATTTCTGTATAATTAAGAGTATATAGTGTTATCATATCGCCGGTGTTTCGCTGACTGACACCAGCTGCGGTAAGTCCCATGTGAACATCACTGTTTTGCCAAGCATTTTTTATACATGCTGCCGTAATTTCCGTATTCATAGATGAGGTGTATTCACTATCCATCCCGTTATACGCTCTTCCTGACTCAACGTTGGCAATGAAACAACCAGATAAAGCGACAGGAAGGATGAGGGCAATCCATTTATAAACTTTCATTTTTCCTCACATTAGCAAGTATTTATTTGCAGCTGCTTTAAAGTTGTTTAATTCTTGAGCAGCATCATTATTAACAGATATTTTTTGCATAAAGGCGACCCAGTCTGCGTATGTATCTATAAGTGCTGCTTTTTCCTGTTCATTCATTGGCACTGACTTTAGCTGTTGGAATTGTTGTTCTGAAAATTTAATAGCATTTTCGCGCGTTGTTAATGTACATGCGTGTACTTCTTCTATGTACGCTTGATCTGCTTTAGCTTGAGCGGTTTTTAGCTTTTTTGCCCCTATATCATTGAATAAACTAGCTAGAGAGGCCATTTGTTGCAAGTTGTTGATGAAGTCAGATTTACCAACCGTATCACGCTTCACATTTTCAGTTATATTAGGGCATTCAAACCTATGAAGATCCCAACCTTTACCTGTTACATCATATGTGCAACCTGATAAAAGAACCGTTCCTAAAAGAATAAAAGTTAAACTTACCGTCCTCACATCCTCATCTCCATACCTAACATTTTGTAACATCCTAATGCCAATAGAACACAAAAGAAAGTGAGAAAAACAGCAATCGGAACTAGCTAGTCATCTTTGTGATGAATAGAGCCCCCCCAGAAGTACCGTGCCGCGTTGGCGGTCTTTGCCGTACTGATGCCAGCGTTGTTTGCGTAGTGGTTACCAGGAATTTGTTAATCATCTCGACAATAACTTTCAAAACCGAGGCACTAATCTGCTTGAATGAGATTTTAGCGGTTGGTTATTAGGCATGAAAAAGCTCATCTTTTACGCAGTCTTGCGGAGAGGTTTTTGAGGGTAAAAAAAACGGGAACCATCAGGCTCCCGTTATCAATCAACGCTAAATCACAATTACATGTGTTTAACGATAGCGTCGCCAAACTCTGAACATTTCAGTAGTTTAGCGTCTTCCATCAGGCGTTCGAAATCGTAAGTCACGGTCTTTGCAGCGATAGCGCCTTCCATGCCCTTAACGATTAGGTCAGCAGCTTCGAACCAGCCCATATGACGCAGCAGCATATACTTGGTCAATCATAACTAATTGATTATAATAGCTAAAATAACAATTTACATCGGTAAAAATCGGCCTTAGTGAAGCCTTGATTGGCGCTGATTTCAGTTGAGTTTTGCAGAAAGAGAATTTCTTCAGACTCTACATTTATCATGACCGATCACCATTATTTCTAACAAGGGCTGCGGCATCTCGACACCCCCCTTTATGAAGGGTGTTTCCTACTGTTCTACGTTTCGACTCCAACGCATTCACGATAGCCATTCTGTCGACAAGCTGGCCATGATGAACCAGCTCAAGAACTGCCGCACCGATCTCCGAAGCAATAAGTCCAAATCGTTCTTCATCCAATTCCATAGATACCTCCGGTTATTTTTCACCCAGATTAGCATGGTGATATCTGGCTGGATAGTTTGCCGGAATTTTTCCCGGCGTTGTAAATCACTCCTTGCTTTCTTCGATAGGTACAGGCGCGTCACCTGGAACCTATTCTTTAAAACCTTCCTTCTCGAAAAATTTGAAGCTTTGCTAAAATCCATATTGAACAAAGAATAATTTAACTGTACAAATAAACAGTCAAATCGTGGAGGGCTAAACCATGCTGCATATTGAAGTGACTATCGATAAGAAAAAAAAGCTGCCGGCAGGTGCTGCGTCTGCTCTGGCCATTGAACTGAACAAGCGCCTACAGCGTAAGTTTCCTGACGCGGTGGCTACTGTTCGGCTAGGTGGCATGGATGGGCTATCAGTTGGCAGGGCGACACCAGCAGATAGAGAGGCGATCGAGGAAATACTGCAGGAGACGTGGGAAAGTGCTGATGACTGGTTTCAGTCGTGAAAATTGCAAATTAATGTGTAGCAACTATATTTGCTAAATTAATCCTATCAAAGAGCTTTAGCGTGAAAAAAGGACTTGACAAAGATGCGTTATTCACAATTTCCCTGTTCGTCTCAGCGATATGCATTTTTGTATTAACGTGGCTAGTATGGCGTTGACACTTCATATTATGTCCGAGCTCTGCATGAATGCTAGCGGAGCTCACAGATAGCTATCGAGTACAGAGTACTGCCCCGGTATCGTTATTGCAAATTCAGCACGCATTGACAAAATGATACAGAGGCGGCACCATTAAAACTTAACTCTTGGCGCTTTCGGCGTCAACTGTAACAGTTTTTTCATGAGCAGCTTTAGAGCGTTCCATTGCTGAAGCTGATTCTTTCTTGGCTTCTTCGTGCTTTCCTTCTTTATGATGCTTAGCAGCCTTCTTGTGGTGCTTCGCGGCGGTTTTATGCTTAACCGCTGCGTCTTCATGTTCCAGAGTTGTAGCATCGGCAGCAATCGAAGCGAAAGAAGGTAGACCCAGAGCAAACATGGAAATAATTAAGCCTTTATTAGTCATAACAATTCCTTTGATTTAAATCATAACCAGACTGCGCCAGTAAACCTAGTCGATAACTCAGAAATTGCAAACCGGTATTTACCCTAGCCTAGTTTTCACTTCCTGGGTTCTTAGATAGGGACTGGCGTTTCACCCTGTGAAAACTCCGAATACAGCTCATCACGGCGGCATCTCGACACGCAGATCAATCCAGCGACCGCCTGGGATATCCATTGACTAGCCTGACTTTTTAGTCAGTTAGTGCTGACTCTGGTATGGGGATTGAATCATCCGGAACATATTCGGCGAATTGACTGTTTGGAACGTTTAGGCGAACCATTAAAAACTTACCTTCAGGGATGTCGATGCTGTCACCATTGGCGTAACCGTCAATGTTATTCTGCAACGCAGAAATGGGACAATCATTTGTCCTGTGGTACGTCTTGAATATAATGGAGCCGTCCTTTTTCACTTCATAGTCCACCCACAATAATGCACTGCCGTTTTCGTCCTTGGGTACTTCGAATTTCCAACCATTATCGTTATAAAAACCCAAACACCCATCAACGTGATAAATGCCTACATCAAGCCGCTTGCAGGTAACTCCCTCCGACTCCATATTGTTTTTGCAGGTGCCATCCCGATAAATACTCGTTATTGGCGAGGCTTTCTTAATAAATCCATTACCATCAACAACTGTATTAAAACTATGCCAAATGACTTTGTGCATTACCCAGCCTTCGCGAAGGTTGCCACATGATACTGATAGATGGTTTGCTGTTGATGCCATGTTAAACGCAGCATAAACGTCTTCTGTTCGGCACCATATCGACGGTCCCCAAGCAGGAGTATACCATCCGTCACCGTTGTCATTTATTGGCGCATTGTTTCTAAAGGCTGTAAGGCCACGCTCGCCAAGTTCATTAAGTAGGTAATTAACATTATTGCTATTAATGGTTTTAAATCCTTTATAGCTCCCCCCCAGCCCCCATGCGCCATTTAACATGATTTGATTACTATTGGCACCTACGTTAGCCGTTGCTGCTGTTCCCAGGCCAAGGCTAGTACGAGCGGCGGCTTTATCGCTTAAGTCAGATAGATTTTTATCTTTTGCTAACTTACCTGCGGTTGTCTCCGCTACTGTATTAATATCATTTCTTAGAATAGATAATTGTCCTGCGTAACCTCGCCATGCTGGCCCGGTGAAAGTGCTGCCATCGGGCAACTTGACCGTTACATTACCCGTGCCGCTGAATACCTGCTGCCAATTGTCCTTGTCATAGTTTAGCCCGCGTATCGCTCTTGATGCTTCAGCGACGAGCTGGGCGGTGATTGAGTTCTGTGTTTCACGCGGCACGGCTGACCATGCTGCTCCGGCTTGCGTAGGTCCATCGTAGACGCGGACTAGCGTCACCTGCGTCGCGTTATCGACGGTTTTCACCGGCAGCGTATACGTAACACCACCGACAACCACTACAACAAAATCGCCGGGCTTCAGTTCTGTGATGAACGCCGTACCCGCGCCTTTAACGGTAGCCGAGTTGGTCGTGAGCGTGATAGTTCCTGCTGGCATAAGCTGCCCCTTATTTAAAGACTAAAATAATCTGCGGCGTCCAGTACGGGCAGATTGATTGTTGTCAGCCGATACTGAATATTGATTTTGCTATGGTCGTAACTGTTGATATATTTCGTGCGCCAGGCTGTAACGCCACCGCCAGCCATTCGCATTCCAGCATGGCGATAATCAAGATAGTTATTCGATAAATTCATTCCATCATGAATACCAAGGCGGCAAATCGGCACCAGTGGCTTTGCTGTGGCCGCTACGGGGTATGCATAGTTACCCGGTATACGCTGTGTGTTTAATGAATTACCACGATAAAGCATCGGTGCATTATCAGAGGAGAATGTGCATTGCCCTGCGGCATTCCAGATTGCCAATCCATAGCGTGGAGGAACCGGATAAGAGCCGTTTGAAAAGATGCATATCCACATCTGGCAATCTGCACTGCCGTCGCTGATGACATCTCTACCTGCTTCTCTATAGACATTCACAGTCATGCTTTCACGGTCAAAATCCACAGCGCGATCATCACGATCCCAGTAAGCAAAAACAATCGCGTTGGCACGATCAGGAATGTCGGGGATTGCCCAGGCACCGCGCACGGTAACAACACCACGCCAGACGCATTTCCCCGCAACGCCCAGATCGTTAATTTCGCTGTAATCTGTTGCATCGATAAGCTGGAGTCCATAACGAGGTACACCTCCAGCTCCTGATACCTGAAAGGCATCAAACTCGATGGGACGCCTGCCTTTGTCCTGCCTGGAATTAAATCCATCAAACCAGGCATGCACTGTACCTCCCGATATTTGCACACCACTGCATGATATTACTCTGGGAACCGCGCCTGTTTGAATAATGGCAACCGTTCTTCTTGGGACAATAAATAATGAGGCTCCAGGCGAGAGGTCCGGGTATGACCATGTTTCTCCGTTTTGGTCAAACTCTGGGTTAAAAAAGCCACGATAGGCGCAGGCTTTAGAACCGTTACTGATATCTACACCCGCGCCACCATCTTTGGGATAAACTACAAGTCCGTATCGGCTCAATATATCCTCCCGAGCTTTGTTCTTATTTGCCCTGCACCGTCGTAAACTGCCACACCATCGTTATTGACAACAGTTCGTCCAAGCCCAGGTACTGAACCATTGATTTCAACATAACCATTCCTAAAGCCCAGCTTCATTCCAACGCTTCCGGGGGAATAATTATCTGACTGGAGATAATCCGTAATTTGAGCACCACCGATTGATGCATGCTTAATTTTTGCAGAAGTAATTGATGCATCCTGAATAAATGCATCGCTGATAAATACCTGCCCGTTAACCACAGCAAAAGGCGAATATTGATTACTGCCACTACCACTCATCAGTACGAACTGATTGGCATTAAATCCAACGCGAGTTACTACTGGCTGGCCAGCTTGCGCCAATACCGCAATAGACATCCCGGCGCTGTAATACACGCCATTTATCTTTACACCGGCTTTCAGCGTATGCACCGCAGTTGCGCCAGCAACATCAACCGTAGCCGTCAGTTTATCTTCCAGAGCCGCGGTAACGTCCCCGATCTGCGCCTGCACCTGCGTCGACATTTCAGCAAATGCCTTATCAACCTCAGCAATCGTTGTTTTGACAACCAGGATATCGGCACGCACTTCGCCGTACTGCGCCCACTGGTGATCCACAGTGGCGTTATTGGCCAGTGCGTTCTGCAGGATTGCGTCGATATTCGTGTCGATCTGGCTGGTTAAGCGATCTCCATCGGCTGACGACATAAAGCCATCACCAATATTTTCAAGATAATCCCCTCCATTGGCGTTGGATTGCCCCCGCATCCACTCAATCCAGTCGCCCTGGTTTCCTGTGCGATCAACCAATCGCGCGCGATACCAGAATTCTTGGCCCGCTTTCAGACCTGATTGTTCATAACTGCGCTGCGGATAGGGTACGTCTGAAAGCAACATGGCGTTATTGCCCGCGGCATTATTTGCGTACTGAATTTCGGTTTTCAGGGTATCCCCGGCCCCGGCAGGAAAGCCCCAGGAAAGGCCTATTCCCCACAATAAGGGGGTTGTAGCGAATCCCACAGGCTTGGGTGGTTTTCCTTCCTTGCCATTTAGCCGAGTTTCCTTTGATGTTCCCCAGATAGAGGAAACATCACTGGCATTTATGGCCCGGACCCGCACCAGATATCGCCCGGCAAAAATATTCTGCACTTCGAATCCCAGGGCCGATGTGCGCGCCGCAGTAATCCAGTTACTATCGTCGCGCCGCCATTCGGCTTCATACGCCACAGCATTCTCTACAGCATCCCAGTTGGCGCGCATCGTAGTGATTGCGAGCCCTTGGTTCACCTGTGTAAAGCTACTGATCTGAATATTGCGTGGAGGCGCCTGCACGCCTGGCGGGATAACTGATATCGGCCGCTCATCCAGCCGGGCGCCAGTATCGATCGCATCGTATTTGCCCGGACTATGCCAAACAGCAGAAATGGTAAACGTGCCGTCATCATTATCGGTAACGTTTGAAACCCGATACTGTTGGACTGCCAGATCGCCTGCATCGACAGACCATACGGCCTCCGGTTCTGGGTTTGGGTTATAGGCAGTGCTGACCGTGACGCTGGTCCCACTGACGACGGAAACAGTGCGTGCCTGGGAACTGCCGTTCGGTAAATTGATAATCAGCCGATCACCCGGCGATACATCGGCAACCCGATCCAATTTAATCACCCGGCCATTAACCGCCGATATGCGGCCACCTAACACACGCCCAGCCAACATCTGATCTGCAACGCCAATGATGCGCCCGGGCAATGGAATGTAACCATCCAGCCCCGTTGAGAACGATATTGTGCGGTCGTTGCTATTCGTGAGCAGCGCCCAGCGCCCGCGCCGGTTTGCCTCCGTTTGCCGCGTGCAACCTATGGCGGAGATTTCCGTCTGATTGACACCGTAACGCTCAACCAGTGCATTTTCCATAACCGCTTCAACTTCATCTTGATAATGATTGTCAGGGTTTGACCAACTCACCATCGCACTCGAATAGCGGTTTCGATAACTGCCGCCTTGGTAGTGAAACTTTCCATCAATGACGTTTGCACGTGTGTATGTAAAATCCATATCTCTCGGCATATCAGCCAACACGCAAACCTGGTTATTGGCCCAATACGTCATGCCACGAAAAATCGAAGCCAGATCGCGCAGAACGGTAAAGGCTTCATTCTGAGCCTGAATATAAACGTCACACACAAATCGTGGCTCTGTACCGGAGCCGCCACGCCCATCGGGTACACGTTGATCACAGTATTGTGCGATACGATACAGTTCTACCTCATCAACTTGGGTTGCATCCAGGCGATCACCGAGGCCAAACCGGTTATTCAGCAAAATATCGTAGAATACCCATGCTGGATTGTTGGAGTAGGCCCATTTAAAACTGCCGTCCCATGTGCCGTTGTATGTCCGGCTTTCCGGGTCATATGTTGTCGGAACGCGAATAACCCGCCCTTTCGGCTTACAACTGATCTGCGGAATGTTTGGGAACTGTTTCGCATCGAACGAAACAAATAACAGCGCCGTGTTGGGATAACGAAGCTTGGCATCGATCACTTCAGTAATCGCCATCACCCGCGTAAGATCCACAACATTGCTGGATGTTGAATCAGGGGTAATCCTGCGCAAGCGGATTTGCCAGCCTGTTGTTGCTGGCGGCAGATTCACACGGTGACTGCGCTCAAAAAGTGACGTGGTTTTATCGTTTATAACCCCATTTAATACTGTCTGATATGCACCGCCATCCGTAGAGAGATCAATCGCATAATCAACCCGAGTACCCACGCGATCCCCGTTATCCTCTTGCCTTACCAGCGTCTGCCAGCCAATGCGAACTCTGACAGCCGATAGCTGAGTATTATTTATCGCCCTCACCCAAGGCTGCGTGGCTTTCAGATCGACACCAACACTAGCTTCGTATTCAGCGCCGGGCATTCCCTGAATATAATTCTGCATCTGGGTGCCCGGACGGAAATCCCACTCAAAGCCGGGATAGTTCAGGGTTCCATCTGGCGAATAAACCGGTGTGCCATCGAGGAAAATATTTTGCCCATCCAACCCGCCAGCAAATTCCCCCTCACCCAGCGCCAGCAAAATCTTCGCCCTCGCTATTGACTGTATGCTGTCAGGGGACTCTGTCGGGGTATGGCTACTACCACCGCCACCTTTGCGACCTTGGATCACGTCTGTCATGGTTTCGCCCATAAAAAAGCTCGTCTAAGCGAGCCTGATTGAACACTGATATTTTTTACTGCTGATCTTCCGCGTAAATCCCCGCTGATATCACAGCACCGCCGATTTCTCGACTGCCGTATAGGACACCAACTGGATTGCCCTGGGTTGTCGAGTTAACCGGACCACCGAAGGCGTAGGAGGGTTTGTTCTCGGCATTCTGGCCCACCGACAAGCCGCCTGGCTGGGGTGATAACATTTGCACCACGCCACCTAACAGCATCGATGCGCCGGCCATACGAAGATAGGGAGATATCGGAGCCAAATAAGGGACAAACGACGCTGCAATCAGGGCGGCACCAAGAATGGTTTGGAAAATACCACCCCGCTTGCTGCCGATAATTAGAGGAATGATACGTATATCGTCATTGCCCTTGGTCATGTCGATCTCTTCTTCGCTGACGTTTTTGCTTCCAACGAAAACGGCAAAGGTCAGCCCCCTCATTTGCGCCTCATTCATGAAACGCTCAAAGCCAGGGAATTGCCCTTTCAATGCCCTGACCGCATGAGGTATATCCCGAGCACGGTACTTAAATTCTTTGACAAACTTCTTCCCCAGAATACCGCCAAGCTTTATTGTTCTGATCGGTGTTTCGCTCATTTGAAAAAGTCCTTATAACGCAGGATTTTTATCATTCTTTCCTGAAAATAACCGCCGTATGGGATCCGCTGGCTCAGTTGCCCATAAGGATGGTGCAGCAGCATGTTACCTTCCAACAGGATCCCCGCGTGATTTGGCACCGAAGCCGAGATCTGCATAATGACCATATCGCCCGGTTGTGGTGACCCGTAGAACTCCCGAAAACCGCATTCATACCAGTTGTCCATATACAGGTTTTCACCTTCATCCCACCAGTGATGCTCCACACTGTAATTAGGCAGGGTAATGCCGTGCTGTTGCCGGTAATAATCCATAATCAACGACCAGCAATCGGCATGCCCAAGTATGAACTGGCGACCTTCCAACGGGCGATCACCGCGTGGGTTAATCGTCCTGATATCGCCCTCAGGCCATGAAGCGATCACCCACGGCAATTCCGTAACGTCACACTGCAACATGTCCAGTTCGCTGGGCTGCGTCGTGGCCCCATCGCCAGTGTGGCTATGTACGATAGATACTACGGTTCCCCAATCTTCGGCTATCGCATAGTCCAACGGAGCCAGCTCGAAATGTTCTGTAGGCTTGAGAGAAAGATTGGCACAAGGAAAATAACGCTCTACGCGCCCTCTCTGGGCAATGACGCCGCAGCATTCAGCCGGGTGGCAACTCTCAGCATGAGCCAAGATTGCATCGATAGTTTTTTGTCGCATGGTTACCTCCGAACCAAGGCAGAGCCAGGGAACCCGCCGAAATCCAGCTCGTTATTTTCCCCGTAGCGCTTTTTACAATCCGTCAGCAGCCCCCCACATGCATCTTGCGAAGGATCTGCGGTAGGATTACCTTTCTTATCAAACCAGCCGTTCTGCCCCGCGTATGCGCAACCATCCCCGGTTTTATACAGCCCCCGCATACACCAAGTGCAAAGTGCCGTAATTTGCCGCGTTGGGATCCGCCGCCCTTGCAATGACATTGGATCTGACAACGTAAACTCAATAGCCTCGTTGTGTTCCGCGCTTTTGCTGTCGATGTAGAAAACCTGCTTAAATTCTTGGGCTGGGTCTGCTTTAGGATTTCCACCGGCAAAGTTTTTGGCATCGAGGTAATGCACAAAGGTATCGTGGATCGTTACCTTGGCCTGGAGCATATCGTCAAACCGCAAACACAGCGCAGTGATCAGGCTGTCGATATTTGAAACCGCCAATTTCGGTGTTGCACTCGCCCCGTCGCTGGATGATTCCAGCCCCTTTAACTCATACGGAAATGCGCCGTATTCCTTCCCCTGCCACCAAATGCTTTTTGGCTTTAACTTGGTTTCATCGCCACCAGACGCAGCAATCTCCGCTGGTGTATGAGGTATGGTTTCATTGTGAAAGCGCAGAACATCGGCACCAAATTTTGTACCGTCGACTTCGATTAACCGGACCCGGTTACCGGGTTCCAGTTTTTGCACGTCGTTAGTGATTGCCACATTGTCCCCCTATGGCAAGAACGCTTGTTCAAATGTTGCGGATACCGTCATGATCTGACCGCCAACCGGAGTTGCCTTGATGGAGTCAGCAACCACGCGATATAGCCCCTTTACCCCGTAGGGTGGTGTCCAAAAGAATGATTTAGTGGTGTAGGAGCGGACGAACGCCAGCAGCGGGATCATTTCCGCTTTCTGGCCGGTGAATGACAACGGCCAGGTCTGGGTTTCAATGTTGAGGCCATTACCGGCTACCTGCTTATAGCCATCACCGAACTGCGCCGTTCTCACTCGCTGGGCATAGCTGCCCTCTGGCTGTCCCTGAATTCGCCAGGTGAAAGTGTCGATCGCCATGTTTTCTCCGTGCATAAAAAAACCCAGCCTGGGCTGGGTGTAAAACTTAACGAATTAGTGCCTATTTTCTTAGTCGAATGAGTCTGACATGCTTGCTATCTGGTTGTGCATGGTAATGATCTTAAAACATGATACTAACAGTGCACCAAGCACCTGAAAGTCATTACATAAGATGCCACTTGAAAAATCCCTACCCACAACCTTAGACATATTTCAAAAATATTATATTTCTCTAAACACCCACCTCAACTTGGCGGGGTAAACTTCACCTGTTTTAGCATTTACAAGTCTGGCTGCGATTAAATCAGCATTGAATACTACAACATCCCCTCTGATATCGTCTGGACTGTCCAGTGTGGGGGGCTTGTCTCCCATCCCAGAAACGACACCATGCCCCAATGCTTTTACTCTCGCTAAGTATTCTATTTTGCAATCTCTATGGCTCAAGTTTATGGGTAGATCACCAATCACCTCAATATCAGCATCAACAGGAATGCGGCCATCAGGATTGATTCCGTTGTTTCCGAAAACTAAGATCGCCCCCTTATAACGCAAGCGCTCTACCTGCGCAGTAACCCCAAATGCATTGGCCCCTTCATATGTATCATGGTTAGTGGTAACGTGTTTATCAACGGGGAATCCATACCAGCCTACAGCATTCCTTATTGCACCAGCCTCACCTGCGTTAACTTCCAAATACTCTCTAACGTTGTAAGTTCCTTTTTTAAAGGCGTCAGTTCCTGCAAGCCATCCTTTTTTACTCCATGTATTGTTATAAGGGGCATATGTGACAGAGTGAACGATATATTCTGACGATTCACCACGTTTGTTACGCTTAGCAAGCTCGTTTCTAAGTTTGACCCCGTTTATTGGCACCCCGGAGAAATCACCTTCTGAAGGTATCTCAATTATTTTATAGGTCGTCTTTTCGGCTAATTCTTGTTCTGTCCGCTGTTCATATTGACCGGACGGATAATTAGAACCACACCCGGTAAATGCCAGCGACAACAGAGATAAAAAGATTGTTTTTCTCACGTCAATGCCTCCAATAATCACAAGTGGCAACATCCTATCACCACCTGATTAGCAGTCAATATTTAGTAATGATTAACGCGTCTCCATTGCTGCCATTGCCTCCTTGAGCTTGATTTTGGCAGCTTTGATAGCCTCATTTGTTACTTCACCAAGATTCAACTCCCGGAACGCCGGCAATCTCACTGGGACACTGATTTCATTACCTGGCCCATGCCCCATGATGATGTACACTCGCGCTATAATTCCGCTTTCGTCTTCATTTTCATATGGTGTAATGTTTTCAACTTCAAATTTCATGTCATTTCCTTTGGTTATTTAGGTTCCACAGCGGAGTGCCTGGATTTTGCATTTCAGACATGACCGCATTGAGTATCACAGGCTTTAGTTGCTTGGTGATTCCGTTAATATCAACCACTGTAGAGGTTCCATTCTTCTGCTGCTGGTTTTGGTTGATGATATTTATACCGCCAACATCAACGTTTATTCCTCCACCTCGCAATCCATGCATTGGTGCAGCTCCGCTGACGGTGTTGGTATTGCCAACCAGCCCGCCTGTGGCATAGCCGCGCATCATGGCATACAGATTATCAACACCAATGCGTTCCGTGGCTTCTTTGGTCATTACGAACTCACCACGATGTACAACACCGGCTGGCTCGTATTTCCCTCCATCGCCGGTATAACCCCCCGTATCAAAACTGAAAGTTTTACCCAGAGCGGAAGTAATCGAACTACCACCTTCACCTTCTCCTAACATGCTCTTGACCGCGTAGGCCACCAAAAGCTTGTTGATGATATCAATAATCATCTTGAGGATTGACGTCGTGAAGTCGCGGAATGATGCTTTGCCGGTGGTTACCAAGTCAGTCATCATGTTGGAAATGCCGCTCAACGCACTCATAGCCACGTTTGACACCGAGCTATAAACATCCGTGGCTTTCTCCAGATACTCATTCAGCCCATTGAGCGCACCAGCTTTCCAGTCCTGTTCTAACTTATCTCGCTCCGCATAAGTCTTTTCAAGGGATGACAGTGCCTGCTTTTGTGCAACTGGATTATCAGCATATTCAGTAGTGAGTCGGTCTCTTTCCGATTGCCTCTGAGAATCCCTGGCAGTACCACCTTTGGAAAGAAAAGCGATCTCAGCACGTTTTGCCTGCTGCTGCCGATCAAATTTCTGTGCACTATCCAGCAACTTGTTTAATCGTTCCTGCTGGACAACCTGATCACCGATAACGGCCAGCCGTTCTTTACTCGCAAGAACAGCATCCTTGCTGGATAACAGTGATTTTTCTTGTGCTGATAACTGGCGTGTACCTGCTGCCTTTTCAAGAACCGTGAACTGCGCTTGGGCTTTTTGCAGATCTTTGCGCTGCTGACTGATTTTATCGTTTACGCCGGTATGCTGACGCAATACCTCCAACTGGGCTTGCAGCGCCAAGAGATCGGCTTGCGCAGAATCCTCAGCCTTATCACCAGCAGGGGGCTGATACTTCGGCCCTTTAGGAACCACAGGGTCTATGTGCTTCCTTATGATTTCTGCCCGATATTCTTTATATTGGGCATCCGTTAAAGCCCATCGATCTGCATCAAGTTTGGCTAATTCCTCTTTTCTTTGTGTAGCCTTACTAGCGTATTGCTGATTGTATTTTTCGCCAATTTTTATCCTGTTTTTGAGCCGCTCTTGCTCGTCTCGCTCCTGCTTTGCCCGCCCGGCAGCAAGCCCCTCATCAGTCAGCGACTTTTGAAGTTTCTCGTATTCTTTGGTCAGGTTGCCAACCAGAGTCCTTTGATTTACCAGCGCCTGGCTCTGTTCTCTAGACGAAAACGAATCATTTTGCCGACCGTAGCCATAGCCAGTAGTGTTTACAGCCGGTGTAGCCTCCAGGCGCTCAAGATTCTTACGTGCAACCTCCAACTGCTTCCTTACACCCTCAACCTTGCTACTAAGACTCTGTTCTCTCCCCACATCAAGCATGGCATCCCACGCCCCGGAAGCTGCATCCTTCACATACTCCCATGCTGTTTCCAGTGTGCCGAGATTATTTTTAACCCCGATAGACCGACTGCTCATTGAAGATGCGTAAGATTCCATCGCGATTTTTGCTAAATCGGCGGTGCGCCCCTGTTTTTCGAGAGAGATAATTTGCTCAAGTTGGGTGGCAGTAAGAAAATGGAGGGTTCGATCCAACTCCATTACTGCCTTGACTGGTTCGTCCTGTAGGCGCTTGAAATGCTGGATCGTTGTATCAATTGATTGCCCGGTAGCGTCTTCAATTTCTGCGGCAACCCGCGAGACCATGCTGATCGCACCAGAAGAGAATTCCCCGCTGCCGACCACTTTCGCAATCGAACTCGCGAATGCACGTTGTGTCAGTCCATTTTGTGATAGAGAGCGAGCTAAATCCTGCAACTGAGAGGCTGTTTTTCCAGCATACCCGCCTGTCAGTATAAGCTGCTTGTTATACTCCACGGCTTCTTGCGAGCCTTTGTGCCATGCAGTGACAAGTAGGCCAGCCACACCAACCAGCCCTATAATGGCAAGACTTGTTGGCGAAAGTATTCCGGCAAGCCCCTTCGCATGTTCAGCATTTTCGGCCAACGCATTGGCATTTTCTGATAATGACCCTGAAGATTCCTCAGAGGCATCTTTCATGCCCAACAACTCCTCCTTGATATAGCGGAAGATCCCACCCAGCCCACCGAACGAGTCACTGATCTGGCCGCCCTGTTGAAACAGAACCAGCCACAGCGGCATTCCGCCTGCTATAGACGTGAAGATATCGGTAAATTGTGCGGGCAGCATACGGATCGCCTGCCGATACTGCCCTGCTGAAATAGCCCCATTCTGCCAGGCAGCATCCTGCTCACGCAACCGGGCGATCAACGGTGCAGATTGGGTTGATAGCCCCAACTCAGCGGCTTTCAACTCCAGCAATTCAGCACGTGTTTTACCAATGGCCGTTACTTGTGCCTGCAGCGAGTCAATGAAAGACTTACGAGTAGTCTCTGCGCGCTTGGTCTCCATCGCAACAGCACGTTCTGCAGCTTCTTGCTCTGCCAGTGCCTGCTTCAACCCTCGCGCTGCAATAGCAGCTGCCCGCTTCTGCTCGGCATCGCGAATAAGTGCCCGCTCTTGTGCCTGCATTTGGGCAATCAGCGGCGCTGCCTCCTGGGAGATACCAAGCTGCGCAGCTCGATATGCAGCAGCATCAGAGGCAGATGCCTTATAAAGTGCGCTCTGTGCTTGGAGTTTTGTTAAAAATGCTTCTTTGGCGGCTGTAGCAGCTCGCTCTTGTTGCGCAGCAGCTGCCGCAGCTTTCCCTTCCTCCGTTCTGGCTGTAGCTGCCCGCTCCAACTGAATGCGGGTCTGCTGGATAGTACGGGAAGCCTCAGCAAAGGATTCTGGATCAATAACCCCTTTTGCGTTGAATTTCGATAACTGGCTTTCCATGTTATCGAGTCGTTCGAACGCCGCTGTAACCGGGTTAATCTGCGTCAGTAAATCGCGCAATTCTTGCCGTTGCTGCGCTGTCGCCTGCGAATGGTTTTTTGCTTCCGTCTGCGACTTATTCAACGCTGCAGCATATTCAGCAACACGGCGATGGGTATCTTCAATCTCTTGCGCGATCTCCTTCGATACCTTCGCCGTATTCTTCCCGGAAGCATTGAAACCATCTGCGGCACCGGCCGCACCGGTGGCTTTCTGCTGGAATTTATCCAGCTCTTGGTTGCCCCTCTGCAAATCGCCTGTATCGACGTGCAGGGAAAGCGATGCAATGTCTGACATGCTGGACTCCATGCAAAAAAAGCCACACCCAGGCGGCACTGTTCGAATATCAGGGTGTTGCTGGCGGAAACTAAAGGTTATCTTGAGTGTTCAGCTCGCCCATGTAGGAGCATGGGCGTTTACATCATAGGGATGGCTGATTAACTCTGGGAAAGGGATGAAGATGTCAAAACAATTTTCACTTGAAGAAACACTTGCAATAATGAATGACACTGCACGCAAAAATTATGCTATGACTGAATTATTAGCTCAAGCTTTCAGTGCGTTTGTCATATCAACTGGAAACAAAGACGCTGTTGTAGATTTTATAAAATCTACTAGTGCCACTGGGGAGTTAGTTGAAGCCCATAAACACGCACAACAGTCACTTTTGAAAATTCTCAATTCAGTAGAGATTATCCCCACCAATAAGCACTAACGGAATTACTTTTTTACTCTGTTATGTGTGATTTAATTTTTGCGGCCTGAAGATGGGCCGCATTTATGCTTCCTGATTCTATAACGGCATTCTGAATAAATACTTCCCCCTCACATATCGAAAAATTTTTGCCATTTAAGATATTCAGTTTTTTCTCCAAAGCTTCAACTCGTTGTTCTAAAGTCATAGTTATCTCCTGGTATTTTGTTAAAGCCTCAGACTGCAAAGCCTATTTGATGGTAATACCCAGCGGGCCACTACTGCATTGCTTTATGCTACGTCTTACAGGTAGAACTTTCATCGCATTAACGTTGTGTTGACGGCGACACAACATATGCAACAAACAAAATTTGGCCCTAGCTTTTGTGAATAACTGAAAGTGCCGCCGCCTCCATCACCCTGATATCAGTTAAGACGGTTGCCTCATCCTCTACGCCGTGCAGCTTCATTACCCAGGGCAAGCAGTTGTAATCCAGTCCGGTGACGCCGCTCATGCCAGTACGCCACTGTGTGGCCATGGCGCGGAATACTTCAAACGACTGCCACACATCGGGCAGGATCTCTACCGGGTCTGATTCAACGTCTTCCGGTGTTAGCCCAAATGCGGCCAGTTCTTCCGGTGAGGGTTCAGGCGTATAGAATGCCGAGGCAACCGCTGTTAGTTTTTTTCACGCAACGCCATCAGTTCGCGGGTATATGCCAACGCGATCGAGTCAAACGCCCGCGGGTAGTTTTCCAACAGCACCATAACGTTTTCTTTCGTGAATTTTTCCGGCAACGCCCAGCCAATGGCAATTTCGCAGACAAAATCTACCATCGGTGCATTGGTGTGCTTGCCCGTTTCGCCAAGCTTCTCGGTCTCTTCCCGCAAGTTTTTTTCCAGCACTTCCAGATCGGCACGAGTCTTATGCTTGAACGTAAACGTCAGAACACCATCTTCAGCACCAGCGCGGGGAATGGTCACATCGATTTTAAAAGTTGGATTAGGGATAAGAGTAAATTTCATGTCGATACCTGTGATTAGTGGGGCGCAGCTGCCGCCCCAGTGAATTATTTGTCTTTGTAGAACGTCATGGTGCGGGATTGCACAGCGATAGATACCTGGACGGTTTCTACCTGGTTTACCGCTGTGGCCGGTTGCGGATCGAACGATGCCACACCAGACCAATAACGTTTCTCTTTGGCTTTAGGCACATACATGTAAAATGGCAACGTATCGCCGGAGCGATCACCAGCAAGTAGAACGTTATAAATCGCCAGCGATGAATCATGCGCAAAGGTAAATGTCTGGTTTTTTGCGGCACGGAACGTGGCAAGGTTACGCTGGCGATCATCCTCCAGAAATTGCACCTGAACATATTGCTGATCACCACCGGAGGCACCCACTTCGGTAATTTGCGGGATCTGCATCCAATCAGTGATTTTCATTAATGACCCTACGCCCGCACCGTCAGGGAAAAAGTTTGTATCTGACGTGTCGAGGGAACCAATCGTAATTGCCGTTGCGGTCGCAATGGTCACCTTAGCAACCAGATTATCAACCAATCCCCAGCCGGATTTGATTAAAACAATGTCGTCAACAGCCAGTGTGCTGCCAGTAACAGTAAACACAGCCCCCTTTGCGTTGCTGACTGCTGTTGCAGGCAACGCGGCGGCCATTTTGGACCCCACAAATACCGTGGCGCCGTTAGGCAATGCAAATCCCATAGGATTCTCCAATTCAGGACATAAAAAAACCGCCGAAGCGGTCAGTGAGTGATGATGTCAGCTCGGTAATTCATGCTGACGGGGATTGTGTAGCGCGTATCCGTTGTTATGCCGCGGTAAACCGTGGGCGGCGTGCTGATGTAGCAGGTTAAGCCACCTTCGGTCAGCATCATCCCCAAAGGGAACAATGCGGAGATCTGGTCGGCCAAGTCCCTTGCAGGGCCGATGCCATCACCAGCAGGCGCAACAACGTTGATTTGCCAAACACCCGGCAAAACATGCAGCTTTTCCGCAAGGTCTATTGCTGTTGTGGTTGCGGGCATGGCGTAGGCTTGCAGATACAGGCCATCGGGCGGATCCATTGGGGTGTTTTCCCACGCAACAGGAATATCATGCGCGTCGGCCCATTCGCCCAGACGGGCCTCAAGCAACGCAGCTATGCGGGTGTGGCTCACGGTTCAATCTCCGATACGGCGGCGCTGAAATGCCGCTGGAAGTCTGCGGCAGTGATACGGACCATGCCGCCTGGCGCTTGGGTGGAATGTCCAAATTCCAGTGGATAGGCATAAGGGACGTTATTCGCGAAGTAAATGGCCTGCATGCCAATGCGGAATTGCTCTATCACCAGGTTTCCCGCAGCCAGCGTCGCACCGCCTGATTTATCGATCCGACCTGTTTCACCATCAGCCGGCGAATCAAAAGACACCTGCCAATTGCCGCGAAACCGGCCCCCGCTATAACCTGGTGGCGCCCGGATCCCCATACTGTCAGAAACCCGAGCGCGCTTTTTCAATTTCCCGGTGGGGGTGAGGTTGGCAGAGTCTTGTCGCAGGGCCTCATTGTGATCAAAAACAGCCTGGTTGTAAGCTACCGCCGTGTTATTCACTTCCCATAACTCAGGATTGCCAACAGGCGACATCTGCACAAGTTGCGCCAGTATCCGGATACTGGTCGCACGCACCACCTGCGCTTGATTGGCCTTTGCCTTATCGACAAACGCCGTTATCGTCTGCATAAAGGCATCATTTTCGGACATATTACGCCCTCAGTTGTGCCCGGTAACAAATCAGGATGGGACCAGGCTTTATCGGATGAGGATGCACTACCCGATATTTTTTACCGTCAACCTCGATCTGGTCATCTATACGGATTTCCGTTTCATGTGTGGCCACCAGTTGCACATCACCGCCCTGAATCAAAGTGCCGTCGATCTCGTTCGGTTTGTACTCGGTTTTTACACCGATTACCGTGCCGTTAACCTCCGGCTCCCTCACTTCCTTACCAGCTATGCGGCTGACTGTACCGCCGCGGGTATGCGGGTATTCAGATCCGTTCTCGGTCAATGTGTGAGTTGCCCTTTTCTGGGCGCCCAGATAATCGATAGCCATCCTTTCCCCCGAATCAAGATCTCGTTGCGATCGCGTTAATGGCAAACCCACCACCGACAACAAAGCCGTTTAATACCGCCATTACCGCCGGATAGGTCTGCTTGAAAGTTTCACCGTCAGCAATAGCAAAAACAGTGGTGATCGCTCCTTCGACACGCTCAGACTTTATTGAAGCCGATCTGCCGGCAGCCAACAGATCCCCCTCTTGAGCCTCAATTGCCAGCATGCATTGCGCTGTAACGACCTGTGGAGGGATCACGTCATTCGGATAACTAAAGCCATCGAATATCACACCAGAACGCGGCCATGCCAACGGCTGAACGGCTTTAGCCCTTCGCCCCTGCCAATTTATGCCACTCAGAAAATCCATTGCCTTGATCAGCAACGGCTCGGGGCTTTCTGGGGGCGTAATGCCCCGACCAACAACAAATGCTTCAAGATCTGCCGCCGATGCGTAGCTGTTGAATTCCGGCGCTTTCGGATTGGTAGACAACATAGTGCCTCCAAAAAATTAGGGGCCTAAGCCCCTTGGATTACTTAGCCTTGGCCGCCGGAGCGGAGTCGGTAAGCTTGATCATCACACCGGCCGTTACCTTGTTGCTGGTAGCGTGTTTTTTCCAGTTTGTCGGTGTCCCAATCTTGGTTAGATCCGGATTTGCGCCGCCCTTTGACTCATCCCAGCTATAGCCGAGCATATCAATATTTACCGTACCTTCAGCGCGGTAACCAATTGCAAGGTTTTCTTTATTGTTCACATCGAAAGAACGGAACCCCGGCGCTTGCGATTCAGTGATCGCAATAGCATTTGGCAGAAGCCCCAGAATAACATCGATTGGCGCTGTATCCGTAACCAGCACAGGCTTACCCAATGTGCCAGGCAATCCGCCATACACCACCACGCCCGCTTCTTCATAAATTTTGTTGGCGATAGCTTCATCGACAATGTCGAAATAGCTGGCAGAGTGCATAACGAACAGGCTGATACGGCCAAACTTATCGCCATATTTGCGCATTCCTTTGGTGAGCGTCTTTTTGCCATCGGTCGCAATATTGGCACTGACAACCATTTCGTCATTGGCACCAATAGCCGCTGTGAGCGCCTTAATTGCATATTTTACAAAACCTTCCAAGGTGGCATCAGCAACATCAATACCCACGATTTCCGAAAACTCAGAAACGTCGCGGCCACGGCGTTTAAATGCTTCCTCAGTGGTTTCGTAAGGGCCATATTTCCATGGTGCCTTAACACCCACGGACTCTCCGGCACCAATTTTTTTGCTATCCACCGGGTCGTTAGAATTCACGTCACGATGTTCGATGCTGCCCGACAGGTTATAAAAAGCACGCTTCTTGAAGTCACCTTCGATCAGCGCGTTATCCAGAACGATCGCCCCATTTGATGAAGCATTGAATACATCCAAATTATCCTGACGGCGCTCCAGGTATGCAGTTTGAGCCAGATCGTTATAAATGATCAGGTCGGTGTTAACAGTTGCTGCCATGTTCGGTGATCCTTATTCTTTTGGAAGTCTTAAAAATGCCTGCTGGCCATGAGCGCGGATGTAATCCGATTTTTGCTTGGAAGACATCTGAGAGCGCTTCAGTGATCCGCCACCAGGCTTATGCCCACCCGCGCCCGAACCTTCGGCTGCTGGCCAAAGATGAGGGGCAGTGTCTTTGAGGGATTCGGCCCACTCGGCAGGTGATAGCGGCGTTTTACCGTCCTTCCCCATAACCGGGTTGCCGTCCTTGTCGATTGCAACGGCCTCGCCGTCTTCGTTAAGTGTGAAAACTCCCTGGGAGCGTAAAATGATGTCGTCCGCCGCAGTGGCCAGAACACCAGTTTTTAATGCCGCCGAACGGATCACATCACCCAGCACTCGCTTAGTGAATTTGTTCGCTAGCGCCTCGGCTTTTTCAGCGCGATCTACGGCAGCTTTGATTTTCTTATCCGAATCACCACGCATTCGTTCGGTACGCTTCTCCAGCACCTCATCAATTTTCCCTGCGGCGATCAGTTCTGCCTCTTCGCCATCGGAAAAACGCTTGAGAATGCCACGCACAGCGTCGGGATCGATGCCATCAAAACGCTTCAAGTTGTCGCCTTGCTCTTTGAGCTTGCCGAGCAACTCGCTGTTTTTGGTTTTCAGGCCCGAAACAGACTCGTTAATGCGGGAATCAATAATGGCTTGGATTTCCGGGGTGATCTCGACCCCAGCACTGCCGCCGCCACCTTCCCCGCCTTCACCTGCTGCCGCATAATATTTACGTGCAATATTTCGGAATAACATGCTTTCCCCTTGGGATTTATTGCCGGGCTTTGCCCAATAAAAAACCCGCGCTATGGCGGGCTCGTTGAAAATCTAATTTTTACATTCCGGCCTGGCTAAATGCCTGCCCGTCAATCTCTCGCAGTTGCGCGAGTGTGAGCCACTCCCCTTTATCGGTGAAGAATTCAGAGGGTTTCATGCCACCATCTCGCATCAGCCGTGCGCGGGCCTCGCCCAATACCTGCACTTGCCGCTGATAGGATTGTCTCTGGAGCCAATCGCGATAATTCGTGTCTGCCGGCACTTGCCCATCCATACTGGCCCGAGTGCCTTCCAGCATGTCATTGGCATCGATCCCTAGGTCTTGCCATGACTTGACCACCAACGTTTCGGTAGAACGGCAGCAAAAATGAATGCGGCCAGGTCCTGCCCCATAAGGCACCTTATGCCCGATAGGTTTGTTTTCCATCGTGTACCGCAGGCGATCACGAATAATGCAGGCAGGCGTGGTTTTGTTGTCCAACGTGCTTAGCCACTGCTTACAATCAACTATGTCGGCGTTTGCCTGAGCAAATTCAGTGCGGGCTACTGCTGACATGTGATTGACCGCAGTCTTTATCACGCTTGTTGCGTTAGATCGGCCTGTTTGCAAAACGCCATCCTGATAATTCCGCGCCTTCGTGCCACGTATGCGCCGGTATATTTGGTCTGTCGTTTCTCCCTGCAAATAGCCCTGGCTAACCGCATTGCTGATACGCTGCATGCGGTCGCCTTCAAGCTTTCCGGCCCATTCACTCAACAACCGGCCCTGGAATGGCCGTGCGGTAGCTGCTGCATAGGCTTGCTGGGGTGTGATCGTCATGAGTGGCCAGCGCTGCTTAACCGCCCCAGGCAGCAGCGAATCGAACAGGCTCAACTGGTAGCCAACCTCATGCCCTATAAAATCGCTCAACTCGTCACTGAGTGAATGATAGAGCTGCTGATGAGCCTGCTGGTTGATATCGCGCACGCCGCCAAGCAGCGTTTCCAAGCGGCGAACGGTGAAACTGGTAGGATCCAAATCCTCCATGGCCACCATCAACCGGGCGGATAAGTCAGCGTCAGCCTGGTTTAATACCGCCACCATTCTTTTTGCTGTGCCGGTCGAGTACCGGCTTACAAAAATTGTGTGCGCCACCGCCTCATCACTAAGCCGCTGATTGACCGTCGCCATTGGCTCCACCCACAAAGTTAGGCCCGGAAGTGCTCAGGACATCCAAAATAGTCGCCGGGTCTGCCGCTGGATCGATGATGTCCATTTTTTGCAGTGAGCGGATCATGTCGAGCGTCGGAACAGCTCCGCTTTGCCACGCTGCCACAATGGCATTAAGGACATTGGCGTCTGCCCCTTTCGGCAGGAACTCCTTGGTTACCGCATAACTGATAGCATCAAACTCGTTGATACCCAGATAACGTGCGCACCACATCACCGCCACGGTATATGCCTCGGAAACGTTACTGCAGCAGATGCCCAGAATGGAGGTGCCGGACGCCTGCTCGCCGCTTGCCTGCGTTGCCGTCTTGATTGCACCATTTTGCTCAATAAGCCGAGCGCCGAGTGCAATCATGTAGGCTTTTTTGTCGTCCATCGCCTCTTTGGCAATCATGTTTGGCTGGCCTTGCGCCATCCCCATCGCCCCATCAGCCGGTAACAGCATAGGGTTTCGGGATCCAAACTTAACGCCGTTTTTTTCCAGCCAGTCGCGCCAGTCTTCGGATAAACCACTAATCCACGGCTGGATCTGACCACAAAAATGCACGCTATCCTCATAGTCTGCACTGTTGCGGTAATGGCCCAGGTTAATGGAGATCAGCGCCTCTAGCGGGGATTTGTCTATATCCGGGTTGTTATCCTGTGCGCCGAGGAAAATGAATGGTATTTCGTCCCAATGATCAGCTCCGAATGGCTTCGGATAATAAGGTTCACCCGCAACATATTTTTGCGACTTACCATCACCCGAAGGCCGCCATACACGCACCATGAACTTGTCCCCCTCCATCGCCAGTTCACGATATTGGATCACATCCTTGAAGCCGTAACCGTCCTCTTCTTCAACGCATTCACGCAATACCACGAGGATTAACTTGTTGCGTCCATTGATACGCTTTGTTCGCCAGTTGATTATATTTTCGGTCAGGTAACGCAAGATAATGGCTTGCTTCCCTTCCTCTGCGTAGTCGACATAAAGCCCGTCACGGGCCACCTCAAGGACTGATTCAAGGCTTTGCTGCGACTGCTGGTAAATGCTGGTCCCGGCTCCGTCAGCATTTGTTTTCAGGTATTCCAATTTGTTACTTTCGGGAAGGGAAAGCGTCGGATCCCGGCGAAATGCCATCCCCTGTAATCCCTGCTTAGTATTTGCAGCGATTGCATAGAAAACCGCACGTGCCAGATAGCTGGCGTTGCGCTGCTCATTGGCTTCGGATATATCCAGCGGGTTTAACTTTGGCAGATGCTCATGGCCTGCGGCCTTAACTGCATCCGGGCCGCTACACACGTCCCGGTTTCGCTTCCACGTAGGTAAAGCCTCGTCGTACTCTGGCCGAGTAAACGTTATGTCATTTTTTTTACTCATCCTAAAGTGGATCCCATGTTAGTGCTGAATGCTTCTTTGATTTTCAGAGCGAAGAGATAGAAGATCGGATAGCCACCAGCGTCGTTACCGTGGTCAAACCCACCTTTTTTATCTGGTTCACCGCTATCCGCATAAACCTGACGCTCTAGGCACTGAGTAAACTTAGGGCATTTTTTCGTATTCACTTTCATCCGGCGATCGCCATATGTGTTGCACAGCATGGCATTCACAGAGTTAACACGATCTTTAACTGCCGGGTTTGAGTCCTTGGCCTTAACCGTGAATCCAGCGTCTTTTAGCAGCGATATATCGGACTCACTGGCATTACTTGAACCACGATTTTTGCCGGAGGCATCTGGATAAATGAGGATTTTGTGGCCGAGAAAATGTTTCGTTATTTCCTCAATCATTGCCCTCGTATCAAATTTATTCATTAACTCATCAACGGCGTGCGGCAAGCCCTCACGCATTACGTAAACCACTGCCGCCATTTTTCCGACGTTGAAGTCCATCCCTATATGCAACTCATCACCTGGCTGGATAGTGTCGTCAGTATGGTTTTCCTTCCGGTCAAAACAGTAATAAACAACGCCTTGGTAATTCTCGAACGATGCCAAATACTCTTGGCGAAATGTCCGCGGATCCATCGTGCGTCTAGCTGTCTCTATTTCTTCCGGCGGTACGTTGCCACCGTCTACCGACGTATAAAGCCAACTGCGGTGATCCGGCTCTCTACCATCCTGCCCGGCACTGTAAGTGTCATAGCAGTGGTTAAACCCTTTCGGGGTACCAATACGCAACGCATGGCCACCCACATGCTGCACGCCATCAACGGTGTACTTGCAGGTCGAGAGCATCGGACGGATAACCTCTTCCCATGCCTGATAGGGGCAGTCTGCCCATTCATCTATCAGCACGAAAAAAAGACCAGAGCCTCGCAGATCATCGTAATTGTTCAAACCCACGCAGCGGATGATGTGGCCACTGTTGAGGGTGATCGACAATTCCGTTTCGTTAGGCTTCGTCGCTCGCCAATGAGGTGGGATCGCTTGCTTTAGCCTGCGCCAGAATACTCGCTTGGCCTGTTTCAGCGTTGGAGCGCAATACCAGATTTCGTCCTCAACGCTGACGTTCCAGCGATCGGCTAAACGGGCAGCTCGGCGCATTTCTGCCTTGCCCAGGAACGTTTTACCAAATCGACGGCCGCACACGGCATCACGAAAACGGGCTTTCGGCTGCCAGCCCCAAACATAGATATTCGCCTGTTTCGGCGTTAATTGAACGGGCCCGTCAGAGGATTGGATTGTCCGGAGTAGGTTCATCAGGGGTTATTGCCTGTAGTTGATAATCATCCTCCAGCCCTGTTTTGTTGTTTGCTGGCTCTCTTGCTGCCTGAGCGGTCAATAGCTGGATCAGGGTTCGACGTGCCGCGTCCTGGTCGGCGGTCAATACTTGGATGCCATGCTGCGTGTGCTTTATACCAGCGTAAAGCCAGCGAGCATCCGTCCCGGCCAGATTCCTTGTGTCGGCAATGTACGATTGCCCCTCCCCTGCGCCCTCACACTTCGGACAATCAGGATTGGGATCATCACTTTCGACAAATCCAAGGCCGCCGTATTCAGGTTGTGGCTTGCCATCGCCAGCCGCTTTTTCTGCCGCTTCGTCAAATTCTCCAATGTCGCGCCACTGGTAGCGATGATTGTCACCCCAGCAGTAGCGGCAATTCACATGGCGGAATTGGGATAACTCGTTAGGATCCGCTCGAGTGATTGAAACAAGCTGATGCACGATTTCATCAAGCTCTGCCGTGTAACGTTTTTGGCGCTTGTCCAAGCCATCACGAATTGCCCGGTAAACCGATACGTGGCGATACAGTCTCCGGGCTGCGGCCTTTCCTGTTTCTCCATCGCACTTGTAACCGGCATTTCGGTAAGACGCGTACTTATCACCAGTCAAAAGGTACTCAGAAACAAATTTTGCCTGCTGTTCGTTAATCCCGTAATCGCGGGGATCGAAGATAAATTCTGAGGGATCGCTTTCTATCTCAATCACGTCATTTTTAATCTGAGGCTCTATTTTATTTGTGGCTGTTTTTCCCTTGCCAGATTGCGCAGTTTTGCTTGTACGCACTTCCTTTTGCGCAGTATTGCGCATTTCAGATTGCGCACTTTTAGAAGGTTTCTTGATATAGCGGCGGGCGGTTGCGTAATTCAGTCCTTTGGCTTCACACCACGCTGTCGGCGATATACCGGACCGGGCATGGTCAGCCAAGAACTGGTCTTGCAGCGCCCCCCAGTCCGGTTTGCTCATACGGGTTACTCATGTTTGCTTTTGCGCTTAACGTTGCGGAGCATGCTGATAGCACCAGTGTCTCCAGTACGTGCTTTTTGATAGATGGCGTTGTGTAGGTCAGCCGCCCCCTTAGCGCTACCTCTTCGGATTGCCTCACGGAATTTACCAAGGGATTCGCGATCGACCTTTAACTGCCCCAGATCGAAACCCAAGACATCAGCTATTTGCTGCTCGGTCAGCTTGCGGGCGGCCCACCCTTCGACTTTTGAGTAATCAAGCTCCATGCTCACCTCGCAGCCAGAAAGCATCTAGCACATCATCAGAGCGTCCCAGGGGCTTACCGTCTGGCAACTCCATTTCGAACTCATAACGAATTGCTGCGGATAGTCTCTCTCTTGCCAGCGGATGTTCTGAAATTGCTTGCACCTGAAAAGATGATCCGGTGTTTGCGTGGTGTACGATTTTCAGCTCATGATTTTTTGCCAGTAGCTTCACGTCTGCCGCGCTATGGAAATGCTGATAGAACCAATTTCCTTTTCGATACTTCGCCGTGAAATTGTCCTTGTCGGGAAAATACACTTTCGATTTTTTCGAACCGGCTTTCATGAGGCGCATTGAAGCCTGCTCAAACTCCAACCGTCGGCCAGAAAAGAACACCAGCCCGCCTGGCTTGCAAAGCCCCTTGATGAAATCCATGACCGAGCGCTCAGCCTCCAGGCTATCGACGCTGTTTATCACGCTATCGCATACCACGTAGTCGAAAGGGCCGTGGTTTTTGAGTGACAGGCACATCGCGTCAATCATGCGATGCACGCTCCGTCGGTCGATGACATTGCCGGCACCGCGCCGCCGAAACAGCTCAAGATCGAGGAAGTTAAAACCAAGCCCCCGTAAAAGGTGTGCGTAGTCCCCCTGGCCGGACCCAAAATCGATCCCCCGCAGCTCTTTACCGTTCGCATGATTGGAAAGGTAAGGCATAACGAGTTGCTCATAGAGTTTTGAGCGATTTCCTTTCCTGCTGCCCTCCCTCAGCCGCATCATTTGCGCGTAGGTTTGAACGTAGGTTTTTTTCTCAAGGTGGCCATAGCTGAATACCCCGTACTCCCTATCAAGGTATTTTTTGTAGCGGGCCTTATCAGCGTCAGAGATAACAAAAACTGTCAGCGGGGATTTTGTCCCAATCGACGCAAGGGCGTACTGTGCACAGTGGATCACATCTCCGGACTCAGTAGCAACACAGCCACCCCACGGCCCGTATTTCATGATCATCTCGCTAATCTCGCGGCGGACATATGCCATGCGGGCGCGCAGGTTTCCAGATATCTGACCAGACTCAACAACCACGAAACCGGATTTTCCAACCAAACCGCTGACCCTGCAGTTTTCATCACCCGAATCCATATCCGTACCGTTATGCAACTGGTTGAAACGGATCTCGTCGTAAAGGTTGGTTTCTGTCGGCAGCAGGTAAACGGCGGCCGTTGTCACACCATTAACGCGAAGCGCTTTTGTGCGCTGGTGACCGGCAACCAGCAAGCTACCCCGAACAATGAGTGGTTTCACCAGCCCCAGGATTCGAATGCTATCCGCAAGCATCTGCAGATCATCGTCATTAATGTGCCGCGGGTTGTACTTGGCGCCATGCAAATTTGTGATGTCGTAATTCAGATCAAGCATCGTCACGCCCTCCAATTAGGGAGGAAACGAAACCGAAATATGATCCATTTTCGTCAACGTAATCATCAAGCGCGCTCAGCAAGCCTGACTCTTCGCATTCCGTTAGGGGAATGCGCTTTCGACAAAATGACAGGTAGTTTATGTCGACACCGGCCGAGTCCTCTTCACGATCGAAACTGATTTCTGATACATCCTCAAGCAGCGTATCAACCTCTGTTTCAGTGAAACCGGTCAGGTCAACGTCAAAGCCGCTATCCAACAAATCGGTTAACTCGATTTTCAGTAGTTCCTCATCCCACCCAGCATGCAGCGGTAACTTATTGTCTGCCAGGCGATAGGCTTTTTTCTGCGGTTCGGTCAGGCCCGATAATACGATGCACGGCACTTCTACAATCATCAGCACGTCAGCGGCCATAACCCGGCCATGCCCTGCAATAATTTCGCCAGCCTCATCGATCAACACCGGGTTTGTCCAACCGAATTCCTGAATGCTATCTGCCAACTTTTTTACTTGCTCGTCGCTGTGCAACCGCGCATTACGTGCATAAACAATTAGCGAATCGACTGGCTTATAAACGATTGCCAGCTTTTCCTGTTTTTTTTCTTTGGTCATTTCCGAGGATCCAATAAGATGACCCCGCTCTCGAGAGCAAGTGGGCCTTGGTTCGTACTCATCATGACGATCTTGTGGGTATGAATGGCCGCCGGTAGCTCTAACTACCGGTGGCCGCCCACCTTCCTTTAGAATTTTCTGCTGACTTCTGGATTACCCACTCGGGAAATCCGCCAACAACCATCTACGAATACAGATCGTTTGTGCTAATTTTCTTTGTGGCCAACGCAAAAATTCAGAACAAAATAAAAACCACCAGCAGATAACGGTCAGGGTGACCAGGCAGGAGCTACCGGAGATTTTTCGTGCCTTAATCAGTGCCCGAGCAGACGCTTTTTAATACAAATAATCAATTTAAATTCACCATTATTGTTCATTTTTACACAAATATTTTTATTTACATGCAAAGCTAAATCCATATACTCAATCCGAGTTATAAGTTTGCGCTGTTTTCCCACTAGTACTTCATATCCCTATGTAACACTTGCCCCTTATCAGGAGGGGCTTTTTTTTACTTCCAAAACGTAAAATATCGAGTTAACTTAAGATGCTATTAAATAATTCATCCCGTCATGATCGTTCATACCTTGCAGCGGGTAGTGTTGTAGTCGTACATTGTTCACACCCTTCAATCATTATGTTGATGTCTGATGACCAATATGGAAAATATCTCATGGGCACGGCAGTTTTCTTTTATGGGGGATATTATTCAGAATTTCCAGCTAACATAGCCGTACCGGACTCGTGTTACTGGAATGTCATTATCAAACCCGTACAAAATTGTAATGAGCACATAGAGCACTCTGTTTTATTTACAGATCAGAAAAAAACGCCCTATAATTTATAAGCAAATATATTATTTAAATTAACCGCGATGTTCAGGTGCTGCATAACATGCTCAACCTACAATTAGCTCATTAACAACCTGAAAATAAAAACCCCGGACTATGCCGAGGCTATTGGTTACATGAAAATAGCTAATGGCAACCTTATTAATCCAATTTATTTCTATGATCTTGGCATTTGATACGCAAATAACCATCAAATGTTGGTGGCATATTTACTTTTACAGACCTCATATCCCCAACTCCATACTCATGCATATATGTACTTCTATTTAATTCAAACTCATCGACCTGGATAATAACCTTAGGCTCAGCTATTCCTTTTTGCTGTTCATCAAACACTTTAACTAAGTATGCATCATCATGTTTTTTAATGACATCATAACGAACAAATCGCCCGTCTTTGTGATCTGATATGTAATGACTGTCAAAGTCGTAAATCATGTCGAATGCCTCTCTTTAGTATCGAATTCTTAATCTCCTCCAAATAGAAGAAAGATACAACTCATTTAAAGAGTCATAAAAAACTATCCACTACTGCCTACACTACTCCGGTGCCACTTAATCAATCCCCTAATCCTTGATGAGCACACATCAAGCTGAGTTTGGCTCACTTGCAACGCTATGACAGCATCACCAAACGTCGAGCCGGTGAACGGTGTCTGTTCGCATTGTTGTAATAGCACTTCTGGCGGGTACACGTAGATCAGCTTAGGGGCTGGTGTGGGTGGCATCCTTACCCCGCAAGATGTCGATAACATCATCAGGCAAAGGCTGATTGCCAAAGTCGCTATGTTCCAGAGCCTCGCGTAACGTTCTGTTTTCAGCATCGGCCTTGGCCCTCTTCTGCCGCTCAGTCTTAAGTTGTTCCTCGTTAGCGCGCCGGTCAGCGTCAGCGGCACCTTTTAGCGCCCTGATCGTTTCATCGCGACTTTCCACCATGGCTACCAGCGCTTTGTTGTCCTTTTCAGCTGCTTCCAAATCGTCTGATAACAAGGATGCATACCAGCCCAGACAGATAGCCAACAGCAACACACCTATCGTTCCGAACTTATCCATCATTGCTTCCAACGTGACGGGCCGGTGCGAACGTCAATATGGGTAAACGTGGCATAGCGCCCCACACCGTAGCGGCCCGGATACTTACCTTCAAAATACGCGGCCACTGCGGCTGGCTGAACGCCTTTTACCTGAATGTCGGCGGCGGTACCCAGCAGATGCTGGCTGGACTTTGCCCCGCCAACTTTTGCATTATGTGCCGGGCAACGACGACCACTGACGATGGTGATGGGCACAGCAAAGTGTGTGCGGGCGTCTTCCAGAACCTTGATCAGTTCTGCCGATACCTGGTTAGCACCGCAGCCGCAACGGCATGCAAATTCGTTACTGCTGAAATGCTCTGACAATTTAGAGTTACTGGTCATTTTTCCTGTCCTTTTCATCCAGCGGTGTATTGGTCTTCATGCTGGCAAATATGCGGAGGATAGAGATGCATCTCTCTACCCCCATGCCACCAATGACCACACCGACGATCAGTGCGTTGTCCTGACTCATACCAAACAGCTCGAGGGAATTGATAACGCCTAGCGTTATTAACAAACAGATAAGGCCCGCATAAAGCGCATCAAGCCACGATTTACCATCACGCAGCGTTAATAGCGTCGCCATGCCGAACGCGGCAAAAGAGCCGTATACCGCAGGGGCGTTAAGTTTTATCCACATAAGAAACGCCTCGACAAAGCCGGGCGGCAGGTTGTTATTGTCCATTACCAGTGCTCCGGCGTAAGAAATAAAAAAAGCTCACCTGAGTGAGCCTTGCGAGCCTGATTATTTTTTATCTCAGGCAGTGGTGGTATCTTGGTGGTGCTTAAATCAACCAAAAGGGAAACTTAATGAGCTCGATTCATAATTTATGGCATGCCATCAAATCACGGGTTTGCCATAACCACGGCGTTAGCCTTTTAGATTTTAACAATGGTAACCTTGAGGGCAATCGAGCCAGAAACCGAACTGCGCAACTGTTCGTATTAGAGATGATCCTCTACAAACACCGCCTGCAGTACGCAACGACATTTCAACCTCTAGATGGCAAGGATGCTCTACATCACCTTATTCTCACAAAAACAAAATGGAAACTCGCTGATATAAGATCACTTTCCCTTGAAGACTGCTTGTTTGTGATCCAGGATGAGTTGAGGCTCAGTAGAGTGCCAGAAGAAGCAAAGCATTTACTCAATGCAGCTAACCTTCCAGAAGCAGCCTTTATTTTTGAAGAGCTTCCAGAAGAGGATTGGGCTCCCAAGGAAAACTCAACTTTTCTGGCTTCAATGTAGGTGCGTATTGCCCTCAATCGTTGTCCACTTCCGTGAGTCGCTTGATCAAGGCGGCTCTTTCTGAAATCAAACGATTGTAATGGCTCAGGTGCAATTTTTGCTGACCGAGCCAATCTTCAAGCTGTTCCGGCGTCACGCCAAGATTGTAGAAATACGGTTCGTTCTGCATGTGCATTTCCTCAAGCAGTGATCCGGTCAAAGAAAAGGCCACGCATTAGCGCAGCCCTATGTTTTGTTGATTTTTACCTATTTAACCATGCGTAATATATTGCTTTTATTTATGAAATCATTAATTATACTTACCACTGCCATGATGAAACAGATACTCCATCTGACGTGGTGCCGATTCCCTAGTGTTGGTCATATTGACGCCCACCACCCTAGACGGAGGGTGGTGTTTTTTTTGCATTCAAATCGGCAGCAGTGTAATTATAGATGCCCATCCTGAAGTTGGTGGCATGCCAACCAACAATAACAACATGCCTTTCTGAACGCCTAGCCCTGAACAACCCTAGTTGCTTAGGGCATTTTTTTATCTTTAACAATGTGATAGATAGCACTAGGAAAAATCATGCGTGAATGGCTCCCATTACTACTTTTAGTTTCCACTCTGGCGATTTTGTCAGCATTTTTGTTTTTCAATATGGTTTGGTTCAATTAGCAAAAAGCCCCAGCGGTTAGGCCAGGGCTTGAATGGGTGCCAGTCTTTCCCGGCTGTCACTTCACATCGAGGGGCACATTCACAAACCCGACAAAGGGATCGACTGTGCGTGTCAAAACATAAATGCGCCCCTCTGTTGCGCCAGAATAAGCGGTTGAGCACTCACCGCTAAGATGACCCGACATCATTCCTTTTACAAGCCAGCAAGTGCTCATTCGATTGTTCTGGAGCGGTCAGCGGGAGTCGAACCCGCGTCATCAGCTTGGAAGGCTGAGGTAATAGCCATTATACGATGACCGCTTTGGTGGCCCTTGCTGGACTTGAACCAGCGACCAATCAGTTATGAGCCGACTGCTCTAACCAACTGAGCTAAAGGGCCGAGGCCAGGATACTAATGCAGTCAGGATAATCACACAAGACCCATCAAAAAATCTTTACAATCTTCGGTGTTTCTCCGCTTCGAATTTCTCGCTCAACACAATGCTGTCTGGTAGTAAGGCCCAGGCGACGTAGAAATCATGCGGGACCATTTCATCCATCATGAAAGTGTAAATACCGACGTGATAAACCTCAGCGCCTTCCTCCCAAGCCCGAATATGCCCCTCATGCCAGCCATCACAGGGGTTGAGAATTAACACGTTCTCCCCGTCAAGGTCCTCGGTTGGTCTTTCGCTGGCGGGTCTAAATGTGAGTTGTTCGATATTGGCTGTCTCCATAAATGCAAAAACCCGCACAGAGGCGGGTTTCTCAACGTCAGGCAGAAAACACCCATCGTTAGAGAGAAATTACCACACTTTCGGGAAATGTAAATAGCCCGCAATAAAATCACTCACTATTTTGTCAACCTGTCGTTGCCCTTAACGCCATATTGGCTCTCTCCTCTTCAATATCCAACTGGGTGATCATCTCGTCATAAAATGGCTTCACCGATTTTTTCCATGTATCTAACGAAATACTTTCAGTGATACAAGCGATCGCCCTATAAGCCTGAGTCGAAGGGATTCTTTCATAGCCGCGCCCTGAGCAGCGTTTGCAGGGTTTCTTCACCGGTACGCCTTGGCGCTCTGACTCATCTTTGTCGATGGCTACACCACGACCGCGGCAGTCATTGCAGCCGGATTTTATCACTGTTCTGCCGTTGCATTTTGGGCACACCTTGCGCGTGGTTTCATAGAAAGTATGCTTCACCCGCATTTCCCGACCTTCCAACTGCGTAATCGACGCTGGCAAATCTCCTCGCGCAAAGCTGTCGACAGTGTCGTGGGCCTTCGCCAGCTTGTTCATGACAAATTTCCGCTCTTCGATAAAGCCACTATCACATGCGTCGCATGGTACCTCGCTGGCAGCGCTCCGGGAGAAATCCAAGAATGCGAATGCCGCCAGGGTAAGGATCACTCGGGCTTTGGTTTCGCCCGGGAGTTTGCGAATTGCTGCAACGCTGTCAGAGCGCGCCATACTGTGCTTGGCAAGCAACACTACCGCCTTAACCTTGTCAGCATCACTAATGCCCACCTTACCCAAGAACGCCGACAAGCCCAATTCCGCCTGAGCCTGACACATTCCCAAAGCCCCCATTACGTCACTGATCGTCAAAGAATCCGAAGCCGTCGCAGGAACCGAGTCCCCCAGCATTGGAGATTTCGGTGAGAAATATTTTACTACCGACTCGAGATTCATAATTTTCCTTCCTTTCTCAGAATTGCTTGCGTGCGAAATACGCCCTCGGCGTGGTACAGACGCAGGGTTTCACGGTCATATTCGGTTTTAATGCGGCCATCGATCGCATCGTGACAGTTGCTACAAGCCCAGGCACCCTGAGCATCATCAGGTTTTATCCCGGTACCGCAGGTGCCAGCCAGGCGGTAATGCGCCAGCACGGTGGTGTAGGGATTGAAATTACATACTCCAGGGATCCGGATTTGGCAGTCGCGTCCTTTGGCATCCTTTTTAAGATTGGCCATTATTCGAACTCCAGCAGCTGCAAAGCCACGTTCTCAGCTTCTTGCCTATTGCGGAAACTGCGTGACAGGATGAAATTCCACAGGACGTTGAAAACGGACTTGTACAGGCCTTGGAATGTGTCTTCATCCATTTTGGAAAACGAGATCGATTTGGGTACCCGTTGGCGCAGTCCATTGGGCAGGATCACCTCATCGTAATAGCCAGCTTCAACTGTGGCCCATGCCCGGTAGGGCTCAAAGGACTTGATCACCGCAATTTCTTTGGCGCGCAACTTTCCTACATTAAACAGGTAGTCATCAGCAACTGAGCTGATGATTGCTCCATGCTGGCCGGACATATCAATGAGATATTCGACAAACCCATCAATGAGTTGCCGTTCGGGCAGCATCAATGTGCCGCCGGTTGGTGTCCAGTAATCGAATCCAAATTGCAGGAGTTTGAAAAAACGTTTGTGTAACTGATAGTTACGGACACGGCGGAACTCGGCCTGGATCCATTCTCCAAGCTTTACACGTTGCAAAAAATCGCTGGCCTCGATCGTTGCCGGGGTCAGGATAGTTGGTGCGGATTTTACTAATTGTAGTAACTGCGCCATTGGTTGCTCTCCAGTAGCGCAGCAGGTGATCAGCTGTTCAGGCTGATGATGTATTATACATTACTTTCGTTTGACGATGTAACCAGCCATCCTCAGTATTATGACCATCATATCCATATCAACGACAACCTGATCAGGTTGAAGTGGCATTACTCCCTTTATCTTCCCCTCTTCCGTATAAATAATTGATCGCCCTAAAAATGGTAGCTCAACTGGAAGTTCATATAAAAAATGACCATTCACGGGTTACATCTCCCTAAATTATGGGAGATTAGAAAAAATGCAACTTCCAATGTTTTTAACATACAAATCACCCAGAAATATTAATGGAGTATTGACTGTGCATTCCTATGCGGCGGCAATACATTAAAATCCCTGGTGAAAAAAGTTTTAATCTTAACCGCTTTATTTTGTGTGGATATGTTGCGGCTTTAGATTAATTTGCACCAGTCAACTATTATTATCAATACCACTAAAAGTGGTGGGTCATTGAGTGACCCAGCGGGAAAATAGCCGCAAATAACACGGATAATGCAGACCATTGATAATTAATGGTTATATTATGCAAGAGATTGAGCTGGAACTTAAGAACACCATCAGGAAATTACTTATAAAACATAAGTATAGTAGAAAATGGTTGGCCGGAGCTACAGGTATAGATTATGAGCGTGTAAAGCGGTTACTCAATGACCGAAGCAATCAGAGGTTATCTGTGGCTGACGCTGATTTAATGCTAACTGCGCTCGGGAGTGACCTGCGCCGGGCACTAATAAGCCCACTATTGAAAAAACTTCGTGCCGAAATTGATGAATATGAGTAATGAAAAAGGGGGCTCCCCCCCTTTTTTTATCTTGACTTTCGAATGATGCTTTTCGCTCAATCCCTTAGCAGCGTGACAAAATCATCCTCATTCATAGTATCACTCACCCTCGACCTTGGCCGCTGCACGGTCTAAGCGTTCAATCTCTGCCAGAATGAGTGCACCAGCCTTAACTAAATCGCGGCGCTCCGTTGATGGCCTCCAAAATTCTGCATCCCAAGGCCATTCAGGAGGTGTGTACCCTTGTCCGGGATACGGATTACCGGCGTAAAGGGCATAACAAGCTGCCGCAAAAGCCATTTCGTTATTCTCGTGTTCGTCATCATGATCCGATGTCCATCCCTCAGCGTTGATCTGCCGCTGCCGTTCGGTCATGACATCAGCAAGCGCTGGCTGCTGTAGTCGCCGCTCCAGCTCTGAGTTTGTGCGAAGCTCGTTATCACGCTGCTCGCGAACTAGTTCTAGCCGTTGCTCTGCTGCCTCTGCGCGTTGAATCAGTGCGCTTACATACCCATGTGAGTAGAGTGCAATGTCTTGCCCGCAGCCGTGGGGAATGGCCCACAGAGCGGCATATGTATCGCCATCAGGGCCTTGCATAGACTCCAGTTCTTCGCGGTCTGTGTATGCGATAGGCTGGCTAAGTTCATCGTTGTTGTTCATGGTCTGGATCCTTTCTCAATTTTCCGGATAGCACCCTGTAACATGACCTTGGCATATAGTGCCGGAGCAAGAGCCTTGGGAGCATCACCACCACCAGATAAAACGAACATCGCTTTTGTATGTGACGGAGCAGCCATCAGGTTGGCGATCTGGTTGTTGTTCTTGTCGTTATCCAAATGAATTACTGTATAACCCGGTTTGAGTGGTCCGTTCACACACTCCCAAACATAGATATCCAACCGTATAGGCTTACCTTTGATGTAAACTTTTTGGTAATCCCCTCGACCAGAAAGTCGATATTTCCCCCACCCTTTTCCACGCATGAAGCATCTAACGGCGTCTACAGTTTTATTGGTTTTGAAACGATTATTAAACATCTCTGTAAGAACTGGGTAAGTATTATCTTTGTTCACAAATAGAAATGTTAACTGTTCATCCGTATAGCTAGGTTCTTTTGTTAGATGTTTATCCATTCCACGACCGCGCAGAATCCCCCTAATCGAACCAAAACTTTTATTTGTGCCAAACCTATGATTAAAAATCTCTGTTATTTCTCTACATGTCATGCCGTGACAATGTGCTTCGAGAAATAATATTTGCTCTTGCGGGTATAGTTTGCTCATTTCTCGATCCCCATCACTTTAGGAACATTGCCTGCGTAACCGTCATAAACAGCTTTCTGCGCATCCAGCGCTATCCGGTAGGTGTTCACCATAGTGCCGCAGATCTCTACCACTGCTTTCGCTCTAGCGAGTTCCTCCTGTAAAACCTCACCTTTGATATTCTGATCAGTAACAGTTTCCAGCATGGCGAATTGATGGTTCATCAAATCTTGAATTGTATTCTTCATTGTTCATATACCTTCTCATGTAGCTCATAGGCGTGTGAATATTAATTAAGGTTTACTTATTCCTGGCTAAAGGCACTGCGAGATCTACAGTACAAGAAATGATTGCCACCTCGTTGGAACTCTTGGGTTCACCAAAAACGTAGTATTTGCTTCCTGGGCGGCCCATGACCGGGTCGAGGAAAACAGGCTCTTTCCCCTCAACCAAAACAGCAATCACCTGATGTAAACCACCGACAATATTCAAGGATGGAACAGATAGAAAATAAATAAATCGATTGCGCAGCGTTCCTTGTTTCGGATGTCCATAAAAGTATGGAATACTATAGTGGTCTAACGCATCGTCAAGCCACTCCGCCTTTGACTGGAATTTTTCATGCCAAAGGTCGACAACTTCATCCACTGGCTTTCACGCGACCATCGCAATGCAAGCTGACATGCATGTGTTGAAGGTTGGTTGTTGTTGATGTTCGATCATGCTGCCTGCTCCTCTATGGCAATACACATTTCTGGCAAGTTGGCGCGGACAAGCGCCTCAGCGAACGGCGGCGGTACCGCGTTGCCGCATCTGGCCACTTGCGCCTCTTTCGAGTATTTTTTCCCACGATAATCGCGTTCGATGATGTACCAGTCAGGGAACCCCTGGGCTCTATACAACTCTCTCGGCGCCAGCATCCGCATGCAGATATCAACGATGATGTAATCACCGACACGGATGTAGCCGGGGCGTTCTGCGGGAAATAAGTGGCTATCGTCTGGCTCGTCACTGAATTTCTCCAGTAACCGGGCGCACCACCACGCCCCATAACGCTGTTCCTCCGTAAGTGGTTCCTGGCCGCAGTGTGCCTCATTGATCGCCATACGGTCTTTTGTGGTGACCGAATGCACTGGTGCCGCAACGTCGACAGCTGTCGCTGTGCCATAGTATTTGGTCAGGAAAGCTTGGACGTGCCCGTTATGCTGGCCACTGGCGGTTATCGTCGGTACCGGTTCTGTAATTGGCCTGCCGTCTTTGCACGTGCCCCGCAAATGGACGAGGTGTGACGTGCAAAGTGCATGGTGATCAACTTGGGTAACCGTATGCAATGGCTCATCCAATCCCAGCCCTGCACCGGTGTAGTTTCCGCCATAGTGCTTCACCATGTTGGCTGCTACAACGGCATGCTTTATGCCTCCAGCTACAACGGTACCCAGGGGTTTGTCCAGATCCAGCACTCTTGGTGCCTGGCCAACTCGTTCACCGTATCCCATTTGAATCAAGGTTGCGGATGCGAGCGCTGTATGTGCAGTTGTTGGAATGGTAATCGTCGGTACGTCGACTGTTCGCGGTTTGCCCGAGTATTTCGGGCCGCCTGCCCCAACCAATACAGCGCTCACCGCGTTCACTCGTGAAACGCTCGTAATGGTCTGGTATGGGGTTGTGACAGACTTGGGGCGCATTTGCCCTTCATTGCCACCGGTACAGACAAGAACAGCCGCGGCTATTTGAGTTTTCCCGCCACCACCAGGCATGACCGTTCCCACCGGGGTATCAACCGGTTGGCCGGTACTGTTTCCGAACTGGCGTACTACCACCGGGGCGGCAACCCCAAAGCCGTGGGTTTGCGTTATCGTCTGCAGCGGAAGCCTGCCAGATTGCCCCCGGAAACAATGGTATTTGGTTTTGTTCGATGTGTGATTGCTTTTCACGACATACGGCTCGATCAAAAGGTGTTCTGCTTTGCTAGTGATCGTCGTTAATGGCTGTTCTGTTGAATACTGCCGGCCGTCACCACCGAAACCGGTTTGCCCAATTTGAACAATGTAGGGATCTGGATTATTTATAACGAACCGTTGCAAGCCTTTAACGATGCGGCGCAGAGTGTTATCTGCCAGATCCTTCTTTCTGCCAAAAATGCTTTTGGTTGGAAGTGACCAATCGATAATTTCGGCAGCTGTACGCCAGGGTTTTAGTTTTCCGCTCTTAACCTCTTTAGATTTCGGATCCCCGTGGGTGGGTTCGGGCCAAACTGTTGGATTACCATCACAGCGGGCCATCATGAAAAAGCGCTTACGGATAGTAGGAGCGCCATAGTCACAAGCTCTCAACTCACGATACTCAACCGCATAGCCCAATCCAGCTATCAGGCGACGGTGTTCGTCACTGCCCTCTGCTATACCCAAAATTTCGCAGCACTCAGCCAACGCAGGGTGATCTGCATCAATGCCGGTGGTCAGCATTGCTATAAACCCGAGAAAAGTTTCCCCAACACGATCTGGGCATGGGTAGTCATTGCCGTTCTGGTCTGTAACGAGCGGCCCCCACGTTTTAAATTCCTCCACGTTCTCCATTGCGGTAACCCGCGGGCGAACCTTCAAGATCCATCTGATTTTTATCCAGGCCAATCCCCTGATTTCTTTTTTAACCGGTGCGCCGCCCTTCGCTTTCGAAAAATGTCTGCAGTCGGGGCTAAACCACGCCAAGCACACAGGCTTGCCAGCTGTGGCAACCACCGGATCGATATCGAACACAGATTCACAGTAATGCAACGTGTCCGGATGATTGGTTTCGTGCATAGCGATCGCATGTGGGTCGTGATTAATCGCAATATCAACGCTGCGGCCGGTGGCCAACTCGATACCCGTTGACGCACCACCACCACCGGCAAAGTTATCAACAATAATTTCTCTCATTGGTATTGCCCCAAGGTATCGGCCAGCACTTTGGCAACGGAAGTAACAGTGGGCATAGGGATCCCTTCTAACCACATGCGATTGATATGGTGCCGGAGCCGTTTTTGATGGCACTCCGGCAAGTTTTCCGCGCTGTCAATTTGGGTGATCACCATTTCGACCTCTTTGGGCCAAACTGTATTTTCAACCGGGATCAGCAGCATGGTTTCAAGTTCGATGATCCGATTAATGGCGTTTTTCAGGATTATTTCGTCCATAGCACCGCCACCATTGTGATGATCAATATCCAAAACGTGCCGCTGGCGATGCATATCATTTTCCAGGGATTTCGTAACATCCATTTTTTTGATCTCACTCTTCATGATGGGCCTCGCTTGGTAGACCAACCGGATCGTATTGCCACGCGATAAAGTTTTGAGGCCATTGACGCACCACCCAGTCTTGAATAAAACGCCGTACTGGTTGACCCTCATACACGCCACCAAGAGTTTTACGACAAGCAACTAATACCTGGTAGGGCTGTTCCTTCTTTTCAGGTAGTTGCTTGTCAGGGCTGATCCACTTATTCAGTTCGCTATTAGTTGCCATCCCCGGCCCTCCACTCGTTTAAACTCAACCACCCAGCACCACGGATTAGCCTGCCAACTTTCAGCGCCGTAGATTGACTCCCAGAGTCGTTGAAAAGCCACCTTGGCGGTTGCAAAGTCACCTTTTGGGGTGAGATATGCATCAGGGATATTTGGCAGCAATTCGCCTGCAGGCGTTACTCCTTCGGCCTTTGCATCGTCGTTGCTGATATCGCCCAGGCGCTCAACCCGTACGCCGGTAATTTCCAATACCAGGCGGCAAGCGTGGCACGGCATGTGAATCGATGGTCGCCATGGAAAACCACGGGTTTCTCGGCTTTCTCCCTTAAAATCCACTTCATAGACGGGTTGCCAGTAGCTGTCATGCTGCTCTGGGACGCTTGGAGCGTATGTAATTTCATCCTCGTCATATTCGCTATGGATCAACTGCCATGTTTCGCGCACCCACAGCTGATCGCCTACCTGGCCGAATGGGCAGACTTTAAAGCAGTTAGCAAAATTGCGGATGGTATCCTTGTGGCTGGAGCCAATGCCGTATGCATAGCCATTCCAATTAAACCCGGTGCGCTCACTAAGCGTCGGTTGTGGTTTGATTACGCGCCGCGTCTGCGTCTTGCGTCCGTCGAGGATTGCGCGAACCATCTCACTATTGAAAATTATCGGGCGCTCTTTCATACCAGGCCCTCCAGCAGATCGACAGCAAATGCACGTGCCTGAAGTGCAGCAAATTGATGGGCCGCACCGAGATGTTTTGCACCTGCACGCTCAGCAGCGGATGATTTCTCTTCCTGCTGTTCTGCGAATTTCTCAACCAATTTCGTCTCAACTTCTGCCAGTGCTACGTTGGTAGCGGAGAAGTTCAATTCCTCGGCACATGGGATAACATCGCCGTATATGCGTTCCATTGCCTGCTGCCAGCCATATTCCATTGCGTCGTATCGGTCAGTGATACCGCGGTCTTCTAAGCCACACCCCATACCTTCAGGGTGATACTGGGGCTCGTTATCCAAGTTAGTAACGGAGTCGATGATGGCTTTCATCGCCGCACACTCAGCGGTCAGCGCCAGATTCTCGTCCATGAGGCTCTTTACCGTCGCCTCTACAGGCTCGGTGTAACCCGACAACGCATCGCTGGCCCATTGCTGCATGCGCTCGCCTTCAGTCGCCGGGTCCATCTTTTTGATGCCTGCTAGCGTTTGAACGTGATTTGCATTTCTCGCTGCTACCGCATTCAGTTCCTGCCTAAGCTGGTCCCGCTCTACCTTGAGGGCTTCATAGCTCAACACGTTAATCATGCTGATGCCCACCCCTGGACAGACGCCAGTGCCTGATCGAACATTTTGTGCAAATGGCAGAAGCGCAGTTCAACTGGGTTGAAGTGCCAGAGCCTTTTATCGCTGGGGGTGTTTTGAGAATTAGAACGATAATTTACCTCCCCTCGCGTAATAAAACTTTCGCTGGCACTGATCAGTGTGTAGCGCGCCTTGTTCCCCTGGCTTTTGACAACAATTTCAGCGTGGGGAGATCGAACCATATTCCTCAGTCGAGTGAGGATTGACATGCGAGTGAGGTCACCATCTGGATAAACCTGGTGTGCCAGCTCGTAAATTTCGCTGGTGCTCAGTTCCTTACCCAGGATCAGATCGACGAATTGCCTTGTTGTAATTCTGGTTTTTTTGGTCATTGGTTTATGCTCCGTTTTTATTACTGCATGACATGGCGTCACCCTAAGTTTTTTTGCGCTTGTACTGTTCGTAAGCCAGTTCTGCCGGTGTTGGTCCTGGCGGCGCTTTTGGCGCTTCCAGCACCCTGCGGATCGGGGGAATGGGAAAACCGCCTGCAACCCGCTTTTCCCAGTGAGCCAACTGCTTTACGGCCAGGGTGCGCAATTCTCCCTCAGTGAGTTTTCGCTCAATGCCTATGCGCTTCAGTGCGATGCAGATGTGATACAGCACCGGGTGACGCCAAGGGAATTTCTCTGCGCAGCTGTAGAGGTAAAACTCGTTACGCCAGCGCTTGTTCTCAGCCATGACATCCTCAACCGTCAGGCCAAACATGCCACCGCTGCATTCGGCGACTATCGATACAAACTCAGCCAGGTCCGGTGGCCAGTGGCTGCCAGCCCGCCATTTGTCTGCAAGCGCAGAGCAGACACGGGTGAGTTGCTCACTCGTCATCGAATTGACCTGGACCGTCCATAGGTCCGATGGTTGATTGCCATTCTTCGCAATCCAGCGTTGGCCGTAGATTTTGATCATCAGTTCCCACAGCTGCCATTCCGGCGGTGGACTGCCCTGTCTGTCGTTCCCACTCCATGAACTGCTCGTAGTACGAGCGCTGATCGCTTGGGTTGTATCGAAATTCCGCATGTTGTGTTACCTCAGTGGTTATTTTCCAATCGTCCTCAAAGTGCCGGGACGGCCCAAAAAATGTTTTTGCCTGCTTGATAAATTCCGTGCCGGACTTGCCTGTAGCCACCACGAAAGCAGAGTAGCGCCTTGTACCATCAAGCATGGACTCGCTTGTCACCCCTTCCCGCAGCCGGGCATTCCAAGCCTTGAGAGCACAGTGCTTGTCAGGGCTTCCTGGTCGCCGGGGGTAAGCCAGCCACACCGTTTCAAAATCCGGTGGGTACTCGTACCGGATGACCCGGCCACCGGCTTCCGGGTCATCCGGCTTTTGATCGGCAGAGCCCCCTCCCTGAAAATCCCCATCGGGTCGCTTGGCGGTTTTTTCGCCATGAGACAATAGGTTTTTATCTTTTAGATCTTTATCTGTATCTGGATCTTTATTCGTTGAACGGTCGTTGCCATCTCGTTCAACGACCGTTGAACGTACGTTATGTCGCAATTGATTTTCTTGCGTTTTTTTTGCCAAGCGTTTCTGTGCAGATATTTTCCCTGCTTCACTGCGCTGAGATTGAGCCCCTTTAACAGAGAGCAAATCACGCTCAATACGCTTGTGAACCCATACATTTCCATCGTCGATAAAAAACTCGTTCAACGACCGTTCAACGTCTGTCCAACGGTCGTTTGAAATCCGCGCTATACCCGCTAGCCTATTTTTTGGCAATGGCTTCCCGGTTTGCCAGTAATTGAATATCAGTAGCAAATATGCGCCGTGTTCCTCCGTTGAAAGATGCATGGTGTCTGCCAGGTAATCGGCAACATAAAACTGCATGTACGGAAGTGCCGCCATTAGCTGTTCCTGGTGTTTCGTGTTTCGGTGATTTTGGTTGCTATATCGCCGACCCTGCTTGGCACTAATGCCGCATATTCAGGATTCAGCTCGCACAGTACCGCCTTGCGGCTGTACGCCGCGGCGACGCCTGCCGTTGTGCCACTACCGCCGAACGGATCGATAACGGCGCCACCTGCCGGACTACCAGCCAAAATGCATGGCTCAACCAGCGCTGGCGGGAACGTAGCGAAATGCGCGCCCTTAAACGGTCGAGTTGCAATCGTCCAAACACTTCGGCGATTACGCAGGTTCGTATCCCACGCTGACTCGTCACGTTCAGCCCTGTGTGTGCCGTACGCTTGGCCCGGTATTGCTTGCCCGCGTTTGCTATCACCACGCTTGAATGAATCTCGCTTGGAACGCGTTCGCTCAGCCCTAACATCACGCGGGTCGACTTTGCTGGAGTGGTTCCAGCCGACACCCGTACCGATTTCACCATTGCCGACCGCCGGTTCCTTGAATGCTTCATGATCGAAGTAATATCGCGGCGATTTGCTGAATAGAAAAACGTACTCGTGTGCTTTTGTGCAGCGATCGCGCACACTCTCCGGCATCGGGTTTGGTTTATGCCAAATGATGTCCTGACGCAGATACCAACCGTCAGCGCGCAAAGCAAAGGCCAACATCCACGGGATGCCAATGAGGTCTTTATGCTTCATTCCTTGTGGTGCTGAACGCCAGCCGGTAACAGCATTTTTCCCCTTCCAAGCACCATCGCTGCGAGCATCCATGAAAGAGCCACCACCACCCCGCCCACCGGTTGCGTATGTATCTCCGATATTCACCCACAGCGTTCCGTCATCGCGCAGCACGCGGCGAACCTCACGGAATACGCCGACCAACTTCTCGATGAATTCTTCCGGTGTCGGTTCCAGCCCGATTTGTCCATCCACGCCGTAATCCCGCAACCCGTAATACGGTGGGCTCGTCACGCAGGTATGGAAGGCCCTTTCGGGCATTTTTCGCATAAGCTCTACGCAATCGCCGACATAGCAGCGGAAGAATTTATCCCAAGGCATAATCACCGACGCCCCATACGGCGCCCAGGAACATGTGGGCGATCCGGCTTGCCCTTCACCCGCTTTAGCGGCTTTGCGTACGTCTTTGCGACCGCAAGGCTGCTGGCGATGGTCGCGTTTGGGTATGCCAGGTAATGATTGGCGCCGTGCACTGCGGCAGAACGCGCGACTTCAACAGAAAATCCATTACTTACCAGTTGATCGCGGATCTGCGCTTCAACTTGTTCTCTTGAAAAGTTAGCCATTGGTTTATGCTCCGATCGTTAAAAACAGCCGCTGAATACTGCAGCGGCACTGGTCATAACTGCAGCCCACCGATCCGGCGGTGCCAGCCTTACCAGCGATTCAATGCCCTCGCGGATTTCTTTCTCCAGCTCACGCAACGGTGCTCCGAGTAATGCCGCCTGTTTGGCGTCCGCGCATTCTTTGATGGCGTCGGCCACCAGTTCAAACTTGGTTTTCCCCTGCTTCAATCCGTATTTTCTGGCTATCTCTATCGGCATCACGTCGGCAATTACCGGCGCCAGCTGCAGGACGTAACCGGCGTACTTCTCAGTACGGTGCGGGTTGTCCAACCAGCGGAAAATGTTCTGTCTGTTGTTACGGTCAGAATTCCCCAATTGGAGGCATTTACCGTCACGTCGAAACCATTCATCGGTGATCAACTTTGCGATAGTTTCCTGTGCCCGGCCCGGCAGCGTGCTCTGCCAATCCTCGACGGCCAGCCGCACCGCCTCGGGTTTGACGCTGGCACGGCGGCGCATGGAAGATTGATTTTCTGAACTCAGGCGCTGGCCACTCGCCCTGATAGCATTTGCAAATGACATGGCTAACTCTCCAGTTTCTGAGGTATACCTGATGTCGGATTGGGATGTATGTCTGGGCGCAATTCGTGCGGTGTTATGCCGGTCAGTGAGTAAATTTTCAAAAGCTGCCCCTCAGGAACACGCCCGGCATACTTTTTTACCCAACGATTTAGGGATGACGGTCTTATCCCTAAGGCAATTGCCAGCTTCCGCTGGTTACCAATAATTTCGATAGCTTTATCAAGTCCGGTCATTTCAGACCTCCATGCAGTTAAGACACAAACAAGTGTTACCCAAAAGCTAACACGTGTCAACTTTGTGATAAATTGAGGGACATTAGCTAGTGGCTTATACTTGCACTATGAAAAATGCAGATGACAAAAGTGATTCACTGATAACGCAACGCCTGGCGGAACTGATGGGAACTAAGCACATATCTAAGGCGGATATGGCCAGAATTGCGGGTATTAGTAGATCTTCGGTAAATGGCTGGTTTAAGAGGGGGAGCATTAGCAAAGAGTCTGCCTCTAAACTCTCCGCAGCGACTGGTGTATCGCTCGCATGGCTGCTTGGCGATGACTCGGCAGAGAGTAGAGACCTCTCACAAGATGAGATGAGATTATTAGATCTCTATCGGAAGTTGCCCGACGCGGAACAAGCAAACATGCTCGCAGCTTTCGAGATGCGCCTCAAAGAGTTAAAAGAATATTATGAGCGATATGTTTTAAAAAAATAAATATTAATCATATAGATATTAGCGTATCCCCCATCAAAAGCCGCTGCCCTAGCGGCTTTTTTGTTGCCTTCAACAAATTTATTCGCTTCCATGAAGTTGACTTGTGTTAGCTTTTAGCTCACACTTATTTCCATCAAGCAGCCGCCAAGGCAGAAACCACACGAAGCAATACCCCGAGTTACTTTGTGTTCTGCTGAGGCTAAGTAGCCAGCCCGAGGCGCAGGAACATGACGGCGACTGTAGAAGTGAAATCAGCAGCAGGTGAAAACGTTCTGACAGCCAGGAAAGACTGGCGAGCATAAACCAATGTTCAACCAATCAGCAGAGGGGTAGCCAATGATCAGCACTACCGTTCCACACAGTGGTAAAGCAACCAACTACCGCAACAAGCGCACCGGCGCTGCATGGGTGGCACATTACGATATCCATTGCCAAGTGTATCGGTTCGAGCCTACCGGCAACCTTCGGGCGATCAAGTCACCGTTTGAATCTCGCAGTATTCCGCCATATTTCGAACCGGCTGGCACCCACTGAAAATGCAACACCAGGGAACGGTCGTATATTCCCGCACGCAGATGTAGGTAATACGACGCCGGAAACGTAACCGGCAACCTAATTATTTTTAATTCAGCTTATTAATTAATCCATGGATCCCCATTACCTAAAATCGGAGTATGACCAATGAGCAAGACTGTTATTTTTAAATTAGAGCAGGTCAGCAATAACATCGCCAAAGTAGTTTCAAACAGCGAAACTGCTGGTTACATCGCATTGCCTGAAAACGAACATCAAAATCAGCAACCTTTCGCCATCACCAACAATGGCAAAGATATTGGCTATGAGCATTGTGAGGTATGTGCGATCGAAGCCGTTATCCGCCGCTTTGAACGCATTCCCCTCTCGGTAGAAATCAACCTCATTACGCCTAAAGAGGCCGGCCGCTCAGTGAGCATCAATGTTGTATCCATTCACTGATTGCTGTGTGAAGTCTTCCCCGCCGTCGCTGGCGGGGCTTTTTGAAGTTATTGAAATGCGTCCTGCGTTTCCTATCTGGGGGCGTAAATTCGCGGGGCGTATTTCAATATCAACCTGATTATCAATGGAGAGTAGATATATGGCTATCGACATTACCATAAAAGTAAAAAGCATTGGCTCAATTGAACAACCCGGATTTCGCTCAGATTTAGAAGTAGAACTTAACTCCGCTGAATTAATAGAGGCTGTCGATGCGAAAGCCATTGTCGGTGAATACGACAAGGACGAATTGCTTGAAGCAATTGGTGAAGAATATATCCAGGAATGGTTAGAGGAACAGGGATTCACAGTTACCAATGGTGACCAATCATGATGTTTTCACCATCTGTTGCAATCGATGCACAAAAGAAGTATTGCGCTGACAATCGCCTACCTTTATTTGCACCTCGTGACGGCATTTGCAATCGCTGCACAAATAATATTTACCGGCAAAAAGTTTCACATGGGTACAAAACGGGCATCTCAGTTGAAGCAGCTGGCACTACGCATGTTCTCGACTGCCCGCATTGCAGCCTCAGTTACTGCAATTAGAAGTAAAAGGCCCGCCAAGGCGGGCCAGTGCCGGTTTAACGTCCCGGCGACGGGTTACCGGGGAACCACCCCCAGCAACCGGAGCATAAACCAATGACCACTATCGCAGTCAATGATCGACTGCATTCTACCTAAATTCAGGAGAACTGCATAATGCAAAATGTTGCCGCCTATCTATACCGGGCAAAACAAAAGTCAGGTAAGCCTCATCTCTATGTTCATTTCGAAGCAAAGTCAGACGACCATGCCGAAACGAAGCGTGATTATCTTTTTATGGAAGCTGGATATTCCAAAGCCGATTATTTTACCCCACTACGCATTAACTTCCCTGTTGTTGACGATCTGCCAGTTGATGGCGCATTCAGTGAGTCATTCTGGTTATCTTGGGCACTTGAAGGAGATTCTGGGCGTACTTGTTTTCCGCGCGACAAAGTTGATCCCTCTGTCGCGATCCCTAAGCTTTACCCCTACATGCTCAAGGCCGACACGGATACACCGGCAAAAACACCGGAGCCGCCAGCTAAAGAAGAGGCCAAGTATTTCGCAAAAGACCTCGACAGACACACGGTAGGCGCTGCCGCATGGCTGCTTGGTCGGGATAGTCGCCAAATGACTGGGGAGCAGTTGAAAGCAGCATCCAAACTTATGATGGATGATTCGCAGCGGTACCCGCAAAATTTTATCATGGCATTATCAAATATTAAGATCTCTGACTGCGCATTTCATGAGGCATCAGTTATAGCTGCTGCCGCGGTGAAATCCATCTGGCCGCCATTCGGCAAAGTGCCGGAATTGGGCAAGATCAGCCAATTTATGGACGAATACCTGAATGCGAAAGTTGATGATCGCCAGTCTGTCATTTCCAAGTGGCAGACGTCGCCCAGAGCCGCAAATAACTCACAGGTAGAATTGCCTCGCACGTCGTCCGGCACACTGGCCGGCACAGGCAATAAACCAGTCTACGGCACGCCAATAGCGTCCTTTAGCGAACTTGAAACAGTCACTTACCTTGCTCACTACCCATCCGATTTTGATATCAGCAGGCCGCCTATCGGCATTGTTAATGCAGTAAAAGAGATGAAAACGCGCAAAGAAAAGTCCCCATTAGCATGGTATGGACCGTTGTCCGAAACTCCCGGCATTCTGGACTTTTCCCGTGAGGCCGTTGGTATGCTTATCCGCAATGCGCCAGAAACCCTCCACCTAACACCTGGCCCACTACGCGACTATATCAATGCGAACCTGATTGAGATTGACGAAAAAACAGCGAAGGTAAAAAACCATGCTCAAACCCAATCGCTGCCGCAGTGCGAGGCAGGCTCACTGGTTGATGAACAGCTTGCGAATGAAACGCTGGCAGGCGCATCAGCAAGTGCTGGCAGCGCGGCGCTGGCGGGCGAAATGACAGCAAGTAATGCCTCAAATGATGGCGAAAAAGAAGAGGTGGACGCCGCTAAGGATCTTGACCCAACAACGCGCAGCGCGTTGCTGCGGCGCGAAATCATGTTCGCCCTGGACGGTAAAACGTCAGTGATGAGTACGGATTATGTCGAGGAGCTTCTCACAAAAGCTGGCGATTTTAATCACGTATATCTCGCCAGGCTATTGGCAAAAGAAATTGAGCCCTGCGATCCTTTCAAGCAGTTGACCAAGGACGATATTTATCACCTCACCTGCGATCTGCTTGAGGCTTGGACCGACGATAAAGAAGAACGCTGCCAACTTATCGATGAACGCGTTGAGTTCTATCTGAAAGAAGCGCGTCAAACGTTGGAACAGGCAGTCGTCACTGGTCAGCATAAAAACGCTGAACTGGCGCGCCCTGATGCCTCAAATGGGGGAGAAAAAACGGAAGTCGCCCAGCAGCAGCCTGCTGGCGAATTGCACGCCATGGGCAGCGGCAAGTTTGATGTATCTGAATTGTTCGCGACATCACCGCTGGCCAGTGTAGATAACTCAGCCCCAGCCGATTTGCGGGAAAATGAGGATCTGACACCCAAGGATGTTCGGGAATTCCTGGATCCGTCAACCAAACCAGCCGATTTGTCAGGAGAATGCGCGCCAGCTGCACAGGAAGTACCGGTCGCCACGACACTGCCATACTTCGAGCCTGGCCGCTACCTCGATATCCCGAACGACGTTTACCACGCGGCGAACGGCATCAGCAGCACCCAAGTTAAAGATGCCCGGATCAGCCTGATGTACTTCCATGGCCGCCACGTCATCAAGTCTATTCAGCGTGAACGCACCGACGCCCTGACATTCGGCTCGCTGGTCCATACGCTGGCACTCGAACCGGATAAACTGGACGCAGAGTTTAGCGTCGAACCGCTGATCCCCGAAGGTGCATTCACTGATACAGCATCAATGCGCGCGTTTATCGACAAGCACAACTCAGCGCTGCCAAAACAGGCCGACGCTGACATGCTTCGGTCGATAATCGAAAAACACAACGCCACACTGCCGGTACCGTATGCCCTGGGTGGTAATGCCGACGAAATAGGACAGTTCTATACCCTGCTGCCAGCCGAATTTCAGCGGATCGGCGAGGAACAGAAGCCTACTGCATCAGCGATGAAAGCCTGCATCAAAGAATTTAATGCCACGCTGCCGGTACCTTTAAAAACGTCGGGATCACGCGACGCTTTACTCGAGCAATTGGAAAGCATCGACCCGGAGTTTGTCGAAGAAGAGCGCGCAATCCCAGCCCCTCTGTCTGTGAGTGGTAGCAAAGAGGAAATGGCTGCGCGCATTAAAACAATTTTGCCAACTGCCATATTCGCCGACGAACTGATCAGTGCCTGGAAAAGTAACAGCGATCAGCGCCAGCCGATCACCCAGGCGCAGATGAAACACGCGAAAGCGATTCAGTATGCCCTCTTATCTCACCCCCTGGCCGGGCTATGGCTGCAACATCCGCAACGTGCGACAGAGGTGAGTTACTTCGGTATTGATGAAAATACAGGGCTCGACGTGCGCATACGCCCCGATCTGGAAGTTGACACTGGCGCGCGGCGGATTGCCATCGACCTGAAAACCGTCAGCCTGCCGTACGTTAAGCAGGATAACCTCCGTCATCGCCTACACCGCGAAATCATTGAGCGCGATTATCACATGAGCGCTGGCATGTATTGCGACGTTGGGATGTTCGATCAGTTCTTCTGGATCTTCGTCAACAAAGAACCAGGTTATCACTGGGTAGCCGTCATCGAAGCCTCCGCCGATGAACTGGCCTTGGGATGCGCCATTTACAAACTGCAGTTGGTGGCAATCCGCAACGCAATGGATACCGGTATCTGGCCGGAGCCAATTACCGAGGTGTTTACTGACACCCTGACTGATTACGAACTTTCACGCCTGAAAGAGCTGAACGGAGAGCCATCATGAGCACTGAAATTATCGAACAGAAGAAAAACGGCATCATCGACAACATATCAATCCTGACTAACGGCGATCTGTTTGATCGCCTGATGAAAATCTCCGAAGTGATGGCGAAGAGTGGCGCTATGGTACCTCAACATTTTCGCGATCAACCCGATGCCTGTATGGCGATCACAATGCAGGCCGCGCGTTGGGGCATGGACCCCTTCGTCGTTGCTCAAAAGACCCATTTAGTTAACGGCACGCTGGGCTATGAGGCCCAGTTGGTAAACGCCATTATCAACAGCATGGCGCCAACTAAAGATCGCATTCACTTTGAATGGTTCGGGTCGTGGGAAAATATCCTTGGCTGTTTTGTCGAGAAGACAGGCAAGAGCGGAAATAAATACACTGCCCCTGGCTGGTCTCTGGCGGATGAAAAAGGCGTTGGCGTCCGTGCCTGGGCTACGTTAAAGGGCGAAGACGAGCCGCGCGAGTTGCTGCTTTATTTGTCTCAGGCTCAGGTTCGTAACTCAACCTTGTGGGCTAGCGACCCCCGTCAACAGTTGGCATATTTGGCCATTAAACGTTGGGCGCGTCTGTATTGCCCGGATGTGATACTGGGTATCTATTCTGACGACGAACTGCTTGAGCCAACTCCACGCACCGAGAAAGATATCACCCCGGCGACAGCGACTGTTTCAGAACTGGCAAGCGCGCCAGCAGTCGAACTGGATGAAAGTAAGGCAACGGAACTTGCTGACGCCCTTAGCGCCGCGCTGGATGAGGCAAGCACTCAGGAGGAAGCAACCGCCATTGAGCAGCGGATAGCCAAGCACAAAGATGCGCTAGGCAGCTCTCTGCTATTCAGTCTTCGTGGTAAAGCCCAGAAGAAGCGTAGCGGCTTTAAGGCGGTGATAGAGATTGATGCTGCACTCAGCGCCCTGGACGGCAGCGATAGCCAGAAATTTCAGCAATTGGAAACGCTGGTAGCGAACCGGAAAAACACCTTGCCGCCAGTAGACTATGAACGCTTCACCGTGGCACTGAACGACCTGCGACCGGAGTACCAGCAATGATCGACATCCTGATCGGTTTCGTCCTGTTGGTCAGTCCATGCAGTCACGATGCATGCGACGCGATACCGGTATCCGAACGGGTGTACTCAAGCAAAACTGAATGCGAACAGGTGAAAGAAGCCATTCAGTTTCGTCGGCCACACGCCGTATTGTTTTGCAGCGAAGTATATAGATCTGAAAATTGATTTTTGAAAATCAAAACACAACCCTGACCACGATTAAGATCGTGGTCGGTTGTGTGTAGGAGCATAACCAATGGCACGCACTCAAATATTAATGGAGTGGGCAATAGATGAGTTTGGGAAAGAAAATTGCCCTAGTTATTCAACGCTTCTTTTGTATGCAAAAAATAAAATGATATACCCGCCTCCTCAAAAAGCTGGGCGCTATTGGCGCGTAGAGAAAGGGGCAAGATTTACCGGGTTAGTCTGCCAGCCAGAGATGAAAAAAAGCGACGATCCCCGCCTATTGAGGATTTTATCTGATGGCAAGACCACGTAAATACAACATCGATGTTCCTGGTCTTTCCTGCTATACGGACGCCAGAACAAAAAAAGTGTACTGGCGTTACAAACACCCTATTACTAAAAAATTTCATGGGTTAGGTGATAACGAAGAAGAGGCAGCAGCAATAGCAAAAGACGCCAACACCAGGTTATCCGAGCAGTTGCTGCGTAACACACTCGCCGTTCGTGACAAGTTGAGCCGCGCCGTTGGCGGCAGTATAAGCGTTTCAACGTGGCTCGATCGTTACCTTAAAATCCAAGAAGAGAGGATGCAGGCAAACGAAATCACAAAAAATACCGTGAAGCAGAAGCTTGCCCCAGTCAAAGCAATGCGGGCAGCATTGGCAACAAAACCGATCCGAGAAGTTGATACACGAGATATTGCTGACATTCTGGACGATTACAAAAATCGGGGCCATTCAAGAATGGCTCAGGTAGTACGCACGACACTGATCGATGTATTCAAGGAGGCTCAGCACGCTGGTGAAGTCCCGCCAGGCTACAACCCTGCGGAAGCTACTAAGAACCCGTATAACAGGATAGACCGGGAACGGATGATCCTGGAGGAGTTCAACGTAATGCTGGCAGTGATCGCACCACCATTTGAGTACATGAAAAACGCAATGTTGTTGGCGCTCGTTACAGGTCAGCGCGTGGGTGACATCAGCAAGATGCAGTTTTCCGACATCTGGGATGATCACTTGCATGTTGAGCAGATAAAAACCGGTGCGAAGGTGGCAATCCCGCTATCTCTTCACTGTGCCGCCATTGGCATAACGTTGGGCCAAGTGATCGCACAATGTCGCGATAATATCGTCAGCCCACATCTAGTTCACTATACGCACAATACGGCGATGGCCCGCCGTGGTGGAATGGTCACGGCCAATACGATAAGTAGCAGCTTCAAAAAAATACGGGATCTGTCTGGCTTGGTTTGGGATAAGGGCACTCCACCCAGTTTTCACGAAATCCGCTCGCTTGCGGAACGTCTGTACAGGGAGCAAAAAGTGAATACCAAGGATTTGTTGGGGCATAAATCCCAACGTCAAACCGACCGTTACAATGATGATCGAGGGAAAGATTGGAAGGTTGTACAGGGTATTTAGTCCATTCCCCGTGCTTTTAGCACAGAAGTCCTGAGAACCCAGATTGCTACTTTATGAACACCTGCGACAACAAGAACAGCAGTCGCAGGTGACAATTAACGAATGTTTTTCTTACTAAAAATATCAACAACTTTAGTTGGAGAGGAATTATCTTTATGCGTACCTAAAATATTCTTAAGTTTAATTCTTGACTCCATATCTAGAATGGCAGTATCAGTGAGGAACCCTTTGGGTAAGGAAAAAATATCCTCAACATCAGTACGAGCCATACTTAAACCTTCAAGTAAACTTGATTTGGAAAATATATTTGAATCCAACAACAAATTAACACAACGTGGCAATAAGCGCGCAGACTCAGGCCTTCTCAAATCATCTAAAGGTTCCCCTTTTCGCCAACCTCTCGCAGACACGCCCTTGTATAGTCGTTGATACTCAAGAGGGGAAATTAACTCCAGAGAATTAGCTCTGTGAATCATAGCTTGAGCAGACATTCCCCAACGGGTTTTAAGAGAAAGAAAGTTTTCTAATGTCGGGTATGGTGGTAACTCAACAGAAAATGCTTCCTCTGGTAACATTAAACAAGCCGCAAACTTATTAGCTTGTTCTTCAATAGGTTTAAAATTTATGCTGTCTAGTCGTTTGACATATCTATGAAGCACAATATGCCCTAGCTCATGAGCCACATCAAATCGACTTCTATAATAGTTATCTTTGTCCGTGGCTAAAATTATATATGGCCTGTTCTCTGACTCATTCCATTGAGAATAACCATCCATTACTGCGCTTCCCTGCTCAAAGCGAGAACAGATAACACCAGCATTCTCAACAAGCAATAGTAGATCTGAAATTGGACCAATGCCTAGTCCCCAAGTATCACGGCATTTAGAAGCCATAACCTCAATCATTCCATCATCAATGGCACGGTAGTCATCGACCTTTAAATGAGGAATGTTGACTTCAGGGTAATCAAGGTATTCTTGTAAGAAACCTGATGCCTCCTGTAACCACTCCATGTATCTTTCAGAAGCATTACAAAGATCTTTTGCAGTGCTGGCCATCGTTCTGAAAAAAACTGGATTATTTTCCTTTTTCAATACTGGCTTGGTAAACCAGGGTAACGGGCAGTTTAAAACCTTCCCCATCACAGCCAAAATCTCAGCGTCAGGAGAATGACTACCATTCTCCCATTTGGTAATAGTCGAGGGAGAGCGTTCAACCAAGCGACCTAGGTTGATTTTAGATAATCCTCTCGCCTCTCGAATTTGAGTCAATCTATCAGGTTGAAAGCCAGATATACCCACTCTCATATAATCACCACATTAACCTTCTTGATCTTTGAGTCGCTTCTTTAGCAAAGGAATAGCCATATCAGGAACAATGACATTTCTTTCTACATTATAAAGTTCCAGAACATCAGTTATAGAATGATTGTAATGAAACCCTTTCATGTTCGTAAAAGGAACGACAACCCTTATATCAAGCATTCGATCTTGGTCCAAAGACAAAGGTGGGTTCACGTTCAACACCAATACCCCCAGAGAACCAAAGGATTTCGAATACTCACTTTTATTGCTTACATTGAAAAAATCTGGCGTATACCCTTCATAATCAGCATTAAGCTCTGCGATTAGTGAACGATGCTTGGCAGTACGAATCATGCTTTCATCGTGATTAATCCCGATGCGGCTAACTTTTACACCATTAGAACTAACGATAATGTAATTTTCACCTTTAGGCTTGGTTTCAGCATCAAATACTTCGTAACCAGCTGATACAGCCGCTCTCCGGAAAGCCGCATTCAAGCCATAATGCCTTGCCTGTGGGCGAAAGCGAACTTGTTCAGGACGCTCAAGCTTCATCACATTCCCCACCACAACAGAATGAGCTGCCTCGTATCCTGTAGCCAGACTGTCTTGTATGTTCAACCAAAAATCTCGCTTGAAAGCATTGGTTAAAACATCACTGATTTGCTTCTGAACGTCTTCCATACTCATTTAGATACCCTGATTGCGTTAAGCAGATTTTATCTTAGTTTTTTTTCGTTTTGATAGCAAGTAACTCATCTTGCATTCTAAGAATTTATATGGTGGTAGATATCCTTTTATAGCGATAGCTAACTAGGAGAAGGCCGTCAGGTACTGGAATTAGTTTATTTTACATACAGTTTTGCAGAAGAGTTTTGCAGGAGTTTTGCAGAAGAATTTTTGGAGGGGAAAAAACAGACGGGAGCCATAAGCTCCCGTTATCATTCAACGCCAAAACACACTTACATGTGTTTAACGATGGCGTCGACAAACTCGCTACATTTCAGTAGTTTAGCACCTTCCATCAGGCGTTCGAAGTCGTAAGTCACGGTCTTGGCAGCGATAGCGCCTTCCATGCCCTTAACGATCAGGTCAGCAGCTTCGAACCAGCCCATATGACGCAGCATCATCTCAGCGGACAGGATGATGGAACCTGGGTTCACTTTGTCCTGGCCAGCATACTTAGGTGCAGTACCGTGGGTAGCTTCAAACAGCGCACAATCGGAACCGATGTTGGCACCAGGGGCGATACCGATACCACCAACCTGAGCGGCCAGGGCGTCGGAGATGTAGTCACCGTTCAGGTTCATACAGGCGATCACGTCGTATTCTGCCGGGCGCAGCAGGATTTGCTGCAGGAAGGCGTCGGCGATTACGTCTTTAACCACGATCTCTTTACCGGTGTTCGGGTTCTTGATTTTCAGCCATGGGCCGCCGTCGATCAGTTCACCACCGAACTCTTCACGTGCCAGTTCGTAGCCCCAATCCTTGAAGGCACCTTCGGTGAACTTCATGATGTTGCCTTTGTGAACCAGCGTCACAGAATCACGATCGTTGGTGATCGCATATTCGATGGCCGCACGAACCAGGCGTTTGGTGCCTTCTTCGGAACAAGGCTTAACGCCAATACCGCACTGCTCTGGGAAACGGATCTTCTTCACGCCCATTTCGTCACGCAGGAATTTGATCACTTTGTCCGCTTCTGCAGAACCCGCTTTCCATTCGATACCGGCGTAGATGTCTTCGGCGTTTTCACGGAAGATCACCATATCGGTCAGCTCTGGCTGCTTAACCGGGCTTGGTGTGCCCTGGTAATAACGCACCGGACGCAGACACACGTACAGATCGAGTTGCTGGCGCAGTGCCACGTTCAGAGAACGAATACCGCCACCCACTGGCGTAGTCAGTGGGCCTTTGATCGCTACGCGGTAGTCACGAATGAGTTCCAGAGTTTCTTCCGGCAGCCACACGTCTTTCCCGTAAACGTGGGTGGATTTTTCACCGGTATAGATTTCCATCCAGGAGATTTTACGTTCGCCGTGGTAGGCCTTTTTAACCGCTGCATCCACCACGTGGATCATGGCAGGAGTAACGTCAACGCCAATACCGTCACCTTCGATGAACGGGATGATAGGGTTATGCGGAACAACCAGTTTACCCTGGGCATCAACCGTAATCTTTTTACCTTCTGCCGGAACAACTACTTTGCTTTCCATCAACCTCTCCTTTCTGTCTTCAAGCGCAATTTTTGTTAATGCTTTGTAAGATGCGTGTCAATACTACTTGAATATTCAGCTCGCGCCAATCCGAAACGGATTAGGCTATAATGCGCTTATCATTCGAAATCTCAAAGACCATGACTAAATTCTCTGTTAAAAATCACCAAGTTAAACGATTCAGCCGCAGTAAACCCGCAGCCCGCCAGAAATCGCAGGCGCCGCGGCGAGTGGTTATCTTCAACAAACCCTTTGATGTGTTACCACAATTTACCGACGAAGCCGGCCGCGTCACCCTGAAAAAATTCATTCCTTTCAGCGATGTTTATGCCGCTGGGCGCCTCGATCGCGACAGCGAAGGCTTACTGGTGCTGACCAACGACGGCAAGCTACAGGCGCAGCTAACCCAGCCAGGCAAACGCACCGGTAAGATTTACTATGTACAGGTTGAAGGCGAACCACAGGATAGCGATCTGGCAGCATTGCGCCTTGGCGTTACGCTGAACGATGGGCCAACCCTGCCCGCTGGAGCGGAACGGGTCGAAGAGCCAGAATGGCTATGGCCGCGCAATCCACCGATCCGGGAACGCAAGACCATCCCCACCAGTTGGCTGAAAATCACGCTCTACGAGGGCCGAAACCGCCAGGTGCGTCGCATGACGGCACATATCGGCTTCCCTACCCTGCGCCTGATTCGTTACAGTATGGGCAATCTTTCCCTGGGGGGCTTGCAACCTGGGGAATGGCAGACCGTCGATTCACTATAAGGAACCGCCATGTTTAAGCCGCACGTCACTGTTGCCTGCGTGGTTCATGCCGCCGGTAAATTTTTGGTGGTCGAAGAAACCATCAACGGTAAAGCCCTGTGGAATCAACCGGCAGGCCATCTCGAGGCGGATGAAACGCTGGTCCAGGCCGCCGAGCGCGAACTGTGGGAAGAAACCGGCATCCGCGCCACGCCGCAGTCTTTTCTGCGGATGCATCAGTGGATCGCGCCAGATCGCACGCCGTTTCTGCGCTTCTGCTTTGTGATTGAGCTGGAGCAGCCGCTGCCCACCGAGCCGCAAGACGATGATATTGACTGCTGCCTGTGGCTGACCGCCGAGCAGATCCTGGAGGCTGAAAACCTGCGTTCACCGCTGGTGGCTGAGACGATCCGTTGTTATCAGCAGCCGGAACGCTACCCGTTGTCGCTGGTTGCCAGCTTTAACTGGCCGCTTTAACCGCAAATAAGGGCCGTGCGCGCAGGCAGCCAACGTGGTAAAATCCTGCGCTTGTTTTTTATCGCACAGTACGTGTTCAAGTTCGTGAGATCCCCATGTCAGACAACAGCCAGAAAAAAGTGATCGTCGGAATGTCCGGCGGCGTCGACTCTTCCGTTACCGCCTATCTGTTACAACAACAGGGCTATCAGGTCGCTGGGTTGTTTATGAAGAACTGGGAAGAAGACGACGACGAGGAATACTGCTCGGCCGCCACCGATTTGGCCGATGCGCAAGCCGTCTGCGACAAGCTGGGCATCGAGCTGCATACGGTGAACTTCGCAGCGGAATACTGGGACAACGTGTTCGAGCTGTTCCTTGAAGAGTACAAGGCAGGCCGTACCCCTAACCCGGATATCCTGTGCAATAAAGAAATCAAATTCAAAGCGTTCCTGGAGTTTGCGGCGGAAGATCTGGGGGCGGATTTTATCGCTACCGGTCACTATGTCCGCCGCCAGGACGTGGACGGCAAAAGCCGCCTGCTGCGCGGCGTCGACGGTAACAAAGACCAGAGCTATTTCCTGTATACGCTAAGCCACGAGCAGGTTGCGCAAAGCCTGTTCCCGGTTGGCGAGTTGGAAAAGCCAGAGGTGCGCCGCATTGCGGAGCAACTGGAACTGGTTACCGCCAAGAAAAAAGACTCTACCGGCATCTGCTTTATCGGCGAACGTAAATTCCGCGACTTCCTGGGCCGCTATCTGCCAGCACAGCCAGGCCCGATTGTTAGCGTCGACGGCCAAACCATCGGCGAGCACCAGGGCTTGATGTATCACACCCTTGGCCAACGCAAAGGGTTGGGCATCGGCGGTATGAAAGACAGCAGCGAAGATCCGTGGTACGTGGTGGATAAAGACGTCGCCAACAATATTCTGGTGGTCGCCCAAGGCCACGAACATCCGCGCCTGATGTCTATCGGCCTGATCGCCCAGCAGTTACATTGGGTGGATCGCCTGCCGTTGACACAACCTCTGCGCTGTACGGTTAAAACCCGTTATCGCCAGCAGGATATTCCTTGCACCGTGACGCCGCTAGACGCCGAGCGCATCGAAGTCCGCTTCGATGAGCCGGTCGCAGCCGTCACCCCAGGCCAGTCCGCCGTGTTTTATCAGGGCGATATCTGCCTGGGCGGCGGCATTATTGAACAGCGTATACAGGAGTAACCATGGCGAAGAATTATTACGACATCACGCTGGCCATGGCCGGGATTAGCCAAGCGGCCCGTCTGGTACAACAGTTGGCGCACGAAGGGCAAATGGATGGCGAAGCCTTCCATACCTCGCTCAACAGCCTGTTGCAGATGGATCCCCCTTCTACCCTGGCGGTGTTCGGCGGTGAAGAGCGTAACCTGAAGATGGGGCTGGAAACCTTGATTGGCGTACTCAACGCCAATAACAAAGGCCCGGCCGCCGAGCTGACCCGCTACACCATCAGCCTGATGGTGCTGGAGCGCAAGCTTAACGCCAACAAAACGGCGATGAATACGCTCGGCGAGCGCTTGAGCCAGTTGGAGCGTCAGTTGGCGCATTATGAACTGGGTTCAGATACCATCATCAGCGCTCTGGCCGGTATCTATGTCGATGTTGTGGCACCATTGGGGCCGCGCATCCAGGTCACAGGTTCACCCGCCATCCTGCAAAATCCGCAGGTTCAGGCCAAGGTTCGTGCCACCCTGCTCGCCGGTATCCGTGCCGCCGTGCTGTGGCAACAGGTTGGCGGTAGCCGCCTGCAGTTAATGTTTTCCCGTAATCGTCTGCTCAAGCAGGCGCAAAATATCGTTGCTCATTGTTAAACTTCCCAGGAGTTGCTACCGATGGAATTATCCTCACTGACCGCCGTTTCCCCCATTGATGGACGCTACGGTGATAAAGTCAGCGCACTGCGCACCATTTTTAGCGAGTATGGCTTGCTGAAATTCCGCGTGCAGGTTGAAGTACGTTGGCTGCAAAAACTGGCCGCTTGCGCAGAGATCAAAGAAGTTCCCGCTTTTGACGCCGACGCAAACGCTTACCTTGATAAGATCGTCGCAGAATTCAGTGAAGAAGACGCCCAGCGCATCAAGACCATCGAGCGCACCACCAACCACGACGTGAAAGCGGTGGAGTACTTCCTGAAAGAAAAAGTGGAATCAGTACCCGCTCTGCACGCCGTGTCCGAGTTTATCCACTTCGCCTGTACCTCTGAAGACATCAACAACCTGTCCCACGCACTGATGCTGCACACCGCTCGTCAGGATGTGGTGTTGCCGCACTGGCGCAAAATCATCGAGTCCATCAAAGGGTTGGCGCTGGAATATCGCGATATTCCGCTGCTGTCACGTACCCATGGCCAACCTGCTACCCCGTCTACCGTGGGTAAAGAGTTTGCCAACGTGGCCTACCGGATGGAGCGTCAATATCGTCAGTTAGAGCGCATTGAGATCCTCGGCAAAATCAACGGCGCGGTGGGTAACTACAATGCCCACATCGTGGCCTATCCGGAAGTGGACTGGCACAGCTTCAGCGAAGAGTTCGTCACCTCGCTGGGAGTGACCTGGAACCCGTACACCACCCAGATCGAGCCGCACGACTATATCGCCGAGCTGTTCGACTGCGTAGCGCGTTTCAACACCATCCTGATCGACTTTGACCGCGATATCTGGGGTTACATTGCCCTGAACCACTTCAAGCAAAAAACCATTGCCGGTGAGATCGGTTCTTCCACCATGCCGCACAAGGTTAACCCGATCGACTTCGAGAACTCCGAAGGCAACCTGGGCCTGGCTAACGCGGTGCTGGGCCATCTGGCTAGCAAACTGCCGGTTTCCCGCTGGCAGCGTGACCTGACGGACTCCACGGTGCTGCGTAACCTGGGCGTGGGCCTGGGCTATGCGCTGATTGCTTATCAGGCCACCATGAAAGGCATCAGCAAGCTGGAAGTGAACCGTGCGCACCTGCTGGACGAGCTGGATCACAACTGGGAAGTGCTGGCCGAGCCGATCCAGACCGTGATGCGCCGCTACGGCATCGAAAAGCCGTATGAGAAGCTGAAAGAGCTGACCCGTGGTAAACGCGTGGATGCGGCAGGTATGCAAGCCTTTATCGATAGCCTGGAACTGCCGGAAGACGAGAAAACCCGTCTGAAAGCCATGACGCCAGCTAACTATATTGGCCGCGCCACCACCATGGTTGACGAGCTGAAGTAAGCGTCTCCCCCTTGTAGCTTTTAAAGGCTCTTTAGTTACCCGCCCAAGGGCGGGTAAACTTTAACCGAGCTGAACCGGACTCCACAGCCGGATCATCTATGAAACAACAAGCCGCGCCCCTACGCAGCGAACAGATTATCTTGCCGTTTATAGTGAGCTATCTGTGAAACGCCGCCCTTTATGGTAGAAAACTCGATCGTGCTCACCGATGGGTCTTAATACGCGGCAGGGAACGCCCGCAGCGACCACATCTGCAGGCACATCCTTGGTCACCACGCTTCCAGCACCAATAACGCTGTTACGACCTATGGTGACGCCAGGGTTAATGATGACCCCACTACCAATCCAGACATTATCTTCAATGGTGACGGGCAAAGAAAACTGCTGACCGGTAATACGCACTGCAGGATCCACCGGGTGCCCCGTGGTAGATATCGTGACATTCGGTGCAATCATTACATTATCGCCAATCAGCACCTTACCGTCGTCCACCACAACCAGATTAAAGTTGGCGTAAAAGTTTTCCCCAATAGCGATCTGGCTACCATAGGCAACATGCAGTGGCGGCTCAATCCAAAAGTTCTTGCCGACCCTTCCCATCAGTTGTCGGATCAGCGCTTCACGTTTTGTCCGCTCTGAAGGCCGCGTATGATTAAAGTCATAAACCAATTCTTTGCCGCGCAGGCGCTCTTCTGCCATACCTTCATCCATATCAGTGTATAAACACCCACTGGCTAACTTTTCCCGTTGCGTCATCATCGCATTATCCTTGTCGTTGACTATGCCATATCCCTTACGGCTTCAGGTTCAGGTTTAAAAGCTGACAGCGGCCCACGTCCCGACAAAGTGAAGACTGATATCAGAGTAAACGTTAGCGCAATAAGCCCCAGAATAAGGTAGGTTCCGTGGAAGCCGACTTTTTCATACATATTCCCGGCAAAGACCGACATAAACATGATGGCTAATTGTTTAAAGAAACAGAAACAAACCAGATAAATAGTGGCAGAGAAACGCACCTCAAATACCGAAGTGATATACTTAAAACAGCCGACGATCAGGAACGGAATTTCAAACATATGCAAGGTTTTCAGAATAACCACTTCTAACGGCGTAGAGGCAAATGAAGAGCCGATAATACGTATCGACATGATTAGCCCCGCGAGCAACAGCGCATTTTTCCCACCGATGCGATTCACAATGAGCGGTGCAAAAAACATGATTGAGGCATTCAGCAACTCCCCCATCGTGGTGACATAACCAAAAACACGCGTTCCTTGTTCAGTTGAAGAGAAGAACGAAGTGAAAAAGTTGGCGAATTGCTGATCAAACACATCATAGGTACAGGAAACGCCTACCACGTACAGGGCTAAAAACCACAGTTTTGAGTCTTTCAGTAATTCGAACGCCAAGCGTAAATTAAACGGCTTACTGTTAGCGCCCAATTTGTCAGCAACCTCGGCGGTACTGCCGGTTTCAGGCTTAGCGATAAGTAACAGGATCGCCAGTATCACGGCACAACCAGAGCCCAGCCAGAATACAAATTCGTTGTTGATGGTAAACATAATACCAACCACAGAGGCACACAACGCCCAGCCTACACAGCCAAATAAACGCGCACGGCCAAATTCAAACGAGCTACGGCGGCTTACTTTTTCTATATACGCTTCAATAGCCGGCGCACCTCCGTTATAAATGAAACCAAGATAAATCCCGCCCACGATGGAGCCTAAAACAATGTTGGTGCGTAGTAGCGGGCCAAAAACATAGATAAAGAACGGCGCAAACAACACCAGCATTCCTGTGATTATCCACAGCAAGTGTTTTCTCAACCCCAGCTTATCCGACAGCAAGCCAAATATCGGTTGAAAGAGTAATGAGAAGAAGGAGATGCTGGCAAAGATAATGCCGGTATCGCTTTTACTGACCTGGTTGATGTCATGCAGCCAGATGGGGAAAAACGGGAAATAGGCCCCCATGATGAAGAAGTAGAAAAAGAAAAACAGCCCAAACATCCAGAAGTTAGTGTTTTTTAAATAGTACATGCGAACTCCTTGTGCAAAACCCAAGCGCGTTTGAGTTCATACTCAAGTACGCGACATTATTTATATTTTCATCAGGTAGGAGATAGATACTTTTCTTTATTTTAAAAATTCGAGTTGCGGGAGTGTGCTAAACCCGCGCCTCCAGTCACATAGATAACCATGTGACTGGAGTAAATAAGTACAACTAAGAATCCATCCCATGATGAATAAGTCTTATCCGCCGTACTGCCAAACCAACTTATAGTTATAGTGCTCAGCATCCAAGATAAAATCCGGGCTCACACTCGGGCTCCATGAGTCATCACCGCCGACCCCCATATGGAAACCATCTATATTGACCCAAGCCCCCTGCTCCGCGCGCAACAAATGGTTATGTGAGGTATCAGCCAATTGTTGCTGGCCATATTGGCTGAGGCCAAAGTGGAAATCCCCCTGCCACTGCCAGTGACCAAAATTCAGTTGGCGAGTATTGCAACGCAATCCATTCTCCGTTGGGAAAATGTATGGCGTATGTAGCTCAGAAAGCGGTAACGTCCACCGCCCAAGCTGAGCGGAAAGCTGGCGGTCAGGATAGTTTTCGTGTGGGCCTAACCCCAGCCACGTTGCGTGTTCAGCAACCTCCGCAAGTTGGCAGCTCAAGCCAATCCGCGCCGGTGCTGGAATTCCATGGGCTACGTCAACGTTGACATCAATATGCAGTTTACCCAGGCGGTCGATCAAAAAGGTCTTGCGGCTGATAAACATGATGTTGTTTTGGTAGGCATAAGCATGGGCTGTGCAGATCTGCACGCCTTGTGAAATCGCATCGGCTTCACAGTGCAGTAAGCGCGTTTCTAGCGCGTACATTCCAGCTCTCTTCCAACGTTCTACCCATGCATTAGGATCGATGTGAGCGGCATCGCTCACACCAATGTCATTATCAAGCGGTGCGCGGGTAAAGTTGTCGCGTAACGGCGCCAACAGAGCGGCTTTTTCATCCTGCCACCACTGTTCAAGCAAACCGGTTTGCCGATTGAACTGCCAGCGCTGTGTACCCCACTCAATGCTGAAAGCGTCATTATGCTCGTTCAACCGAGGTGACTGCGCCTGAACGTCGCTGTAATCGGTTGGTAAGGTTAATGGTCGAGATAAACGCCACTGGTCCCAGGCACAACGATGATGCTCTTCAGACCATGCCGTTGCCTTGATTTGGCGAACCTCCACGTTCAACCACAGTTCACCGCTCTCTTTCAGTTCGGGAATATCACCCAATACGATTTTCTGTGTACCCTGCGCCGCTAATAACAGTTCAACCTCGCCCTGTGCAATAGCTTTCCCGTCCAAGGTTACATTCCAATAAAGCCGCTCGTTATCGCTGTTACGGAATAAATACTCACTGCTCACTTCAACCGTTAACGGCTGCTGTTCGAGCATTTGGAACTGATAAAACTGCTGGGCACGCTGCGCTTCAAACAGTGCCGGGTGCGGGCTGCGATCGGGGAATACCAACCCGTTCAGACAAAATTGGCGGTCATTGGGCGTATCACCGAAGTCGCCGCCGTAAGCCCAGTAAGATTGACCATCATCATCAAGACGCGTCAAACCTTGGTCGACCCAGTCCCAGACAAAGCCCCCCTGCAGTCGCGGATGTTTACGAAAAGCCTGCCAGTAACGATCAAAACCACCAAAGCTGTTGCCCATCGCATGAGCATACTCACACAGGATCAGTGGGCGGTTTTCATCGGGCATGCCGATCCACTTCTTGATCGACCATTTGGGTACTACCGGGAAAGGCTGATCCTGGTCGACGCGGGCATACATGGGGCACACAATATCCGTTGCCGCCGAATTGGCACCGCCGCCTTCATACTGCACTGGACGAGTAGGATCCTGGCTTTTCACCCAGCGATACAGCGCATCATGATTGCTGCCGTGGCCGGACTCGTTGCCCAGAGACCAGATGATGATGCAGGCATGGTTGCGATCGCGTTGTACCATGCGCGTAACGCGCTCGCTCATGGCAGGTAGCCAGAGCGGATCGTTCGACAGCCGGTTCATCGGCTGCATGCCGTGGGTTTCAATATTAGCCTCATCCACTACGTACAGGCCGTAGCGATCGCACAGCTTGTACCACAGCGGGTGGTTTGGATAATGGGAACAGCGCACCGCGTTGAAATTATGCTGCTTCATCAGCAGGATATCCTGACGCATGGTGGCTTCATCCATGACCTGACCCTGCTCAGGATGGTGCTCATGGCGGTTGATACCACGTATCAATAGCGGCTGTCCGTTAAGCTTCAGTAAGCCGTTGCTGATTTCAACCTGGCGGAAACCGACATCATAGGCTTCAGCCTCCAGCAATTCACCCGTTGGGGAGAGCAACTTGACCACTGCGCGATACAGTGTCGGCGTCTCTGCACTCCACAAGGCGGGTTGATCCACCGGCAGGCGCAGGGTCGTACGCTCATCATAAGCGCCGCGCTCATCGATAATCTCGCTGCCGAAGTCCTGCGTTTTCTCGGCGATCAGGGCATCTTTACGCCACAGTTGCACCTGCACCCGGTGTTGTTGTGGCTGATGAGCTCGCACCTCTACCACCAATTCCCCTCGGCGGAAACTGTCACTTAATGGCGTGGTGATAGAGATATCGCTCAGGTGAGTGGCGGGTTTATGCAATAGGCTGACATCGCGGAAAATCCCGCTCATGCGCCACATATCCTGATCTTCCAGATAACTGCCGTCGCACCAGCGTAATACCATCACCGCCAGCCGGTTTTCCCCTGGAACCAAAACGTCGCTGAGATCGAATTCAGCAGGTAAACGGCTGTCTTGCGAATAGCCAACCCAGTGACCATTGCACCACAGATAAAACGCAGAATTGACACCGTCGAAAATAATCCGGGTCTGTCCCTGTGCTAACCACCCATCATCAAGATTAAATGTGAGCGAATAACATCCCGTGGGATTTTCTACCGGGACGAAAGGCGGATTAACTGGGATCGGATAGGTAACGTTGGTGTAAATCGGTGCATCGTAGCCAGCCAATTGCCAGTTTGACGGCACCTGTATTTCATCAGCGTTGTCCAGGTCGTTCTGTAACCAGGTCTCCGGCACCCGTTCTGGCTGACTAAAATAGCTAAACTTCCAGGTGCCATTTAATGAAGCAGACTGAGCTGAAGCCCTATCTTCTCTTGCATCTTGCTCATTGCGCCAACTTTGAAATGGCGGATGCGCGGGTAGGCGACGGTATTGCGTACAGGCAGGATTTTCCCAGTCTCGACGAGATAAAACAGCGCTGAGTGATTTCCCTGTTTGAGATGAGTTCATGCTTTCCCTCTAAATGTTATACGCTCACAATTAACAATAAAATGAACAATGCGCGTAGAGGTGTAAAGCAAATATCCTTGGGAAAGCGAGATCAGTCACAAATTAAGCTCAGGGATCGCAACCGATCCCTGACTTTGGCGGCTATTTTCCCTCGAGCGCGGAGATTTGACGTGCGATACGCAGCAACTCCTGGGATAAAGTGTGCAGCGATACCTTTTCTTGATTCATAACCGCCGTTGTATGCCTTTGCACCAGACTGGTCGTCAAACGCAAAGAACCGGCATGAGACACATGTCGATCTTCCAGACACTGAACCAGGCGTTTAACGCTTTCCTGCCCCAACATCCGAAAGTCCTGCTTAATGGTTGTCAGCGGTGGGTAATAATAAGCACTGTCTTCAGTATCATCGTACCCCACTACCGACATTTGCACCGGAATTTGCAACCCGTACTCCTGCAGTGCACGCAGCACGCCTAACGCCATTTGATCGTTAGCAACCAAGATCGCCGTTGGGTGTTTTGGCAAGCTCAGGATCTGCCCGGCAAGCTGGTAACCGGAGGCCGCACTCCAATCTCCATGGAGCACAGAACAAGGCTTCAACTGACGCTCTGCTAACGTAGTCAGCCACCCCTGATAGCGCAAGCGTGCCGAAATCGAGACCAGCGGCCCGGTAATCAGTGCTATATCACGATGCCCAAGAGCAACGACATGTTCTACCCCTTGTCGAGCCCCCTGATAGGGATCAAAAAGAATGCTGGAGACATCAGAATCAGGGTCGACGTCCAAAAACAGCGCAGGCACCTCGCCACAAACTTGTTCAATAGCGTGAGAATCTTCAGCGCAGAGCGAAACGTTAATCAGCAATCCATCCACCCTTTGCGACAACAGCTCATTTATCGCAGTGCGACAGGCCTGAACGCTAAGATCTTCCACCATGGAAATCACCACGTTAAATCCCATCTGGTTTGCCTGCGTTTTAATTGCCGAAGCGATTTGAGAAGGTGCGTGCAGCGCTAGTTCGGTGGTCGCCAGCCCCAGCGTAAAACTCTGTTTGCCTGCAAGTTGCTGTGCGACACGGTTTGGTACGTAATTCAGCGCAGCCATGGCCTGCTCGACCTTCGCGCGGGTTTTATCCGAAACGTGTTCAGCACGATTTAATACCCGTGACACGGTTTGATACGACACTCCGGAATAGTCGGCGACGTCATTCAGCGTGACAGATTTAGGCTTCATACGGTTTCTCGCGTCGATTAATTCAAAGAAATCAAGCTAATGAGTATCAATCATAGCAGCTTAAAACGCTATCCAACCAGGCATTATTGACTGTACGGCCTGAAGGTATTGATTTCAGGCCTTCGGGCCCATAAAGACTGAACCCGTAAATCACACAACCCTTATTTTTTACTAAAAACTGATGAAAGTTCGCCGACATCACTTACAATGCCAGATAACGAAGTTTGCCGTTCAGGCTGTGAGATAAGGATAGATATGGCAACGCTGAAAGACATCGCGGCCGAAGCAGGAGTTTCATTGGCGACGGTCTCCCGGGTTTTGAATGACGATCCCACGCTCAACGTCAAAGAAGAAACCAAGCATCGCATTCTGGAAATTGCCGAAAAGCTGGAATACAAGACCAGCAGTGCCAAAAAGCATCTGACTAACACAGTGGTACAGCACCACGTGCTGGCGCTATACAGCTATAAGCAAGAGATGGAAATCAACGATCCTTATTATCTTTCCATTCGCCACGGCATCGAAACCCAGTGTGAGAGGTTGGGGATTGAACTCACCAACTGCTACAAAAACAACCAACTGCCGGATTTGAAAAAGATCACCGGCGTGCTGATCGTCAGCAAGCCTGCACCTGAGATCCTGCGTAAGGCAGCGGCGCTAACCGACAACATCTGCTTTATTGATTTTAATGAGCCCGGTTCCGAGTACGACTCAGTGGATATCGATCTGACAAAAATCAGCAAAGAGATCATCGACTTCTTTATTGAACACGGGGCCAAACGCATCGGTTTTATCGGCGGTGCCGATGAGCCGAATAAAGCGGATATCCGCGAAGCGGCCTTTGTGGAATATGGGCGGCTGAAAGGCGTGGTCCGCGATCAAGATATCTACCGTGGCGATTTCTCTAGCGCCTCCGGCTATGAGCTGGCGAAAAAAATGCTGGCAACCGCGGATTATCCTGCCGCGCTGTTTGTCGCCTCAGACTCCATTGCCATTGGGGTACTGCGCAGCATTCATGAGTTGGGGTTGAAAATCCCACAGGACATCGCCCTGATCAGCGTGAACGATATCCCGACCGCACGTTTTACCTTCCCACCGCTTTCTACCGTGCGTATCCACTCGGAAATGATGGGGATCCAAGGGGTCAACCTGCTGCTGGAGAAATTCCGTGATGGTCGTGCCCTGCCACTACAGGTCTACGTGCCCAGCAAGTTAAAGCTGCGTGAAACCACCAAGTAACTGACGACTCAATTCTCGCCATGTTGGGGCGCCGCATGCTGCGCCCGTTAAAACGCCTATCCCGTATCCAACCGCTTAGTTATTAGTAAAAAATACTAATAATTACGGGTTTTTTTACCTAAAAATCTGCCACTTTTTGCCACTTCTCTCCGCCTACCACGCCAATCAGCCATTTCTTTAACCCGATCACAGATCCACCAGCACAATGAGCATAAAGCGTGATCGAGTTAAAGCAAAACAAATTATCGGCTATATTTTAGTAAATATTTTACTAAAATCACTCCAAGCATTGACGCATTCCATGCCAAGACTGCGGCCTACAGCATTCAGACCAGGAGAGATGACGTGAATAATTGGGAAAACTTTCAACACCTGCATGAGAACCGAATGGCCCCCCGCGCCTACTTCTTCTCATATGACTCACTCAAGCGTGCCCAAACCTTTCAGCGCGCCCTCAGCAGCCACTTTATGGCGCTCAGCGGCCAATGGAGCTTTAACTACTTCACCAACCCGCTGCTGGTGCCCGACGACTTTTATTCACAAAGGATGACTGACTGGGGCCAGATCACGGTGCCCAACATGTGGCAAATGGAAGGCCACGGCATCCTGCAATATACCGATGAGGGCTTCCCCTTCCCGATCGATGTGCCTTTCGTGCCGACAGACAACCCAACCGGTGCTTACCAGCGTAGTTTCACACTAGGTGAACAGTGGAGCGGGAAACAGACCATCATCAAATTTGATGGGGTTGAGACCTATTTTGAAGTGTACGTTAACGGCCAGTATGTGGGTTTCAGCAAGGGCAGCCGCCTGACCGCCGAATTTGATATCTCCGGTTACGTACACTCTGGGGAAAACCTGCTGGCCGTGCGCGTCATGCAGTGGGCGGACTCGACCTATATTGAAGATCAGGATATGTGGTGGACGGCTGGCATCTTCCGTGATGTCTATCTGGTGGGCAAAGAGCCGGTTCACGTGCAGGATCTGACCGTTCGCACCGATTTTGCCGCTGACTATCAAAGCGCGACCCTGTCCTGCGCACTGGAGATCGAGAATCTGTCTGGGGCACCGCTAGCAGACTACGTGGTCGAGTATGCCCTGTTTGATAACGATAACCTCCTGGCGCAGCAGTGCCTGGGCGCACAAACCCAGACCCATTTTGCTATCAATCTGGCAAATCCCATCCAGTGGTCAGCGGAAAACCCTTATCTCTATCAGTTGTTTATCACGCTTAAAGACCCAAGCGGCACCGTGCTGGAGGTGATACCTCAACGCGTCGGGTTCCGCGATATCAAGGTGCGTGATGGCCTGTTCTATATCAACAACCAGTATGTGATGCTGCACGGCGTCAACCGCCATGATAACGACCATCTGAAAGGCCGTGCGGTAGGCATGGATCGCGTCGAAAAAGATCTGATCCTGATGAAGCAGCACAATATCAACTCGGTACGAACCGCCCATTACCCGAACGACCCGCGCTTTTATGAGCTCTGCGACATTTACGGGCTGTTCGTGATGGCCGAAACCGACGTCGAAACCCACGGTTTTGCCAACGTGGGCGATCTGAGCCGCATCACCAACGATCCGGCCTGGGAAACGGTATTCGTCGATCGCATCGTGCGCCACGTTCACGCGCAGAAGAACCATCCGTCGATCGTGATGTGGTCGCTGGGCAATGAGTCCGGCTACGGCTGCAACATCCACACGATGTACCACGCCACCAAAGCCATCGACGATACCCGCCTGGTGCATTACGAAGAAGATCGCGATGCCGAGGTAGTGGATATCATCTCCACCATGTATACCCGTGCGCCGTTGATGAATGAGTTTGGTGAACACCCACACGCCAAGCCACGCATCATCTGTGAATACGCGCACGCCATGGGCAATGGCCCCGGCGGCCTGACGGAATATCAGAACGTGTTTTACCAGCACGATCATATTCAGGGCCACTACGTTTGGGAGTGGTGCGATCACGGCATCCTCGCGCACGACGAGCAAGGCCAGGCGTTTTACAAATACGGCGGCGACTTCGGCGACTATCCGAACAACTACAACTTCTGCATGGACGGGCTGATCTTCCCGGATCAAACCCCAGGGCCGGGCCTGAAGGAGTACAAGCAGGTTATCGCGCCGGTGAAGATCCGCGCGCTTGAGGCACGCCTTGGCACCTTCCTGGTTGAGAACAAGCTGTGGTTTACCAATCTGGATGATTACACCCTCACCGCCGAGATCCGCGCAGAAGGGGAAACGCTGGCAACGCTGCCTCTGCGGTTGAAAGATCTGGCGGCCAACTCCTCACGGGAAATCCGCCTCGACCTGCCTGAACTGGATGAGCGCGAAACCTTTGTGAACTTCACCGTACGCAAGAACTCCAGCACGCTCTACAGCCCAGCCAATCACGAAATCGCGGTGTACCAGTTCCAGCTCAAAGAGAACACGGCGCAGGCAGAAGTCTATACCAACCTCAACGCCCTGCCACTACGGGTAGCGGAAAGCCGCCTGGCGTACTGCATCAGTGGCCAGGACTTTACGCTGACCTTCTCCAAGGTGAACGGCAAGCTGACCTCCTGGATGAGCAAGGGGGAAGAGATTATCGCCTCTGCTCCGGCGTTAAGCTTCTTCAAACCGATGATCGATAACCATAAACAGGAGTATCAGGGCCTGTGGGAACCCGCTCATCTGCAAATCATGCAAGAGCACTTCCGTACATTGGACGTCGTTCAGGCCGATGGCCGCGTTGAAATCACCGTCACCAGCATCATCGCCCCGCCGGTCTTCGACTTCGGCATGCGCTGTTGCTACCGCTACCAGATCAATGCCGAAGGCCAGCTCAACGTGGAACTCAGCGGCGAGCGTTATGGCGATTATCCGTACGTGATCCCGGCCATCGGGCTGGATATGGGCATCAACGGCGGCTTTGACCGGGTGAACTACTATGGCCGCGGCCCGGAGGAAAACTATCAGGACAGCCAGCAGGCCAACCTGATCGATATCTACCAGACCACGGTGGCCGAGATGTTCGAGCACTATCCGTTCCCACAAAACAACGGTAACCGCCAGCATGTGCGCTGGGCCGCGTTCACCAATCGCCACGGTACCGGCCTGCTGGTCAAACCGCAGCAACCGATCAACTTCAGCGCCTGGGAGTACACCAGCCAGAACCTGCATCAGGCGCAGCACACCAATGAGCTGCAACCGAGCGGTTATATCACCCTCAACCTTGACCACCAGGTGATGGGCCTGGGTTCCAACTCCTGGGGCAGCGAAATCCTCGACTCCTACCGGGTTTACATGGCGCCCTTCCGCTACGGCCTGACACTGATGCCGCTGCAAGCCGGTGACGTCAGCGCCCAAGCGCTGGCCAATCATGACTTTGCCAATGACTTCTTCACTCCAACCACCAACGAGGCCTGATCCATGCACGTATTAGACAACCTGGAACAATTCAAAGTGGTTTACCGGGACGGCCGCAAATGGAACCGTTGTGTGGAAGCCATTGAGAACATTGCCAATATCAAAGACGGCGTGATGCACTCCATCGGTGACGCGCTGGTCTATATGATTGAAGACGGCGTCACCTGCAATCGCGCGACCTTTGAAGGCAACCGTCGCTATTTCACCATCCATTATTACCTCGAGGGCGGTGAAACGGTGGAGTTCGCGCAGAAATCCGCCCTCTCCCCCGTTGAGGCCTACCGCGATGAAACCGACCGCGAATACCTGGAAGGCACCGGGCAAACCTGTGAAATACGTGCCGGGCAACTGGCGATTTTTGACAATCAGGAAGCCTACCGCTTCCACGGCGATAACCGGGTAAGAAAAGTGGTGCTGCGGGTCACCATTGAGGATGGCTACATGTTGAACAAGTGATCCTGCTGATTATGAAGCGAGCCGGGCGGGAAATCTCTCCCGCACCATCCAGATTGAGTTCATCATTGATGTCGTTCATCGGAGGACGCTATGTCCGATTCTTTACGTGGCACGATTGGCAAGTTTGCCCTGTTGTCGATGACCTTTGCGGCGGTGTTCAACGTACGCAATATCGTCAACAACAACATTGAGCTGGGCTTGAGTTCAGCCCCGGTATTTTTGTTTGCGACCCTGGTCTACTTCATTCCCTTTGTGTTTATTATCGCGGAGTTTGTGTCCGCCAATAAGAACTCCGAGTCGGGAATGTACGACTGGCTAAAACAGCCTCTGGGCACCCGAGCAGCCTATATGGGGTCGTTCCTGTATTGGTTCGTCAACCTGTTCTGGTTTGTATCATTGCTGCCTAACGTGATTGCCTATGCGTCGTACGCCATTATGGGCCGCGAATACGCCTTTTCCCCGGTGATGGTATCGATCATCTCGATCGTACTGTTTGCCGCCACCACCCATATTTCCACCAAGGGTGCCAGTTGGTTGGGCAAGATTGCCGAAGTCGTCGCCTATGGGGTATTCGCCCTGTTTGCGATTTACGTATTGGGCGCACTAATGGCGCTGAGCGGCGATCACGTCCCGGCGCAGCCTATTACGCTGGAGGCGATGACGCCGACGGTGAACTGGGCAACGTTGGGTATCATGTGTTGGATTTTCCAGGCGGCTGGCGGTGCAGAAACGGCGGCGGCCTACCTCAATGACGTCAAAGGGGGCCAGAAGTCGTTTATCAAGGTGATTATCATTGCCGGTGCGGTGATCGGTGGGATGTATGCCGTCGGTTCCCTGTTGGTTAACGTGTTTGTCGCGCGTGAAAACCTGACCTACGCGGGCGGCATGGTGGAAATCTTCACCGGGATGGCCAAGTACTTCAGTATTTCCGAAACGCTGGTGGGCCGCCTGGTGGGTATCGTGCTGTTCATCGCCATTTTTGGTTCGATGATGATGTGGACCTCCGCGCCGGTGAAGATCCACTTCTCCGAGATCCCGAAAGGCGTTTACGGCCAGAAAACCACCGAGCTGAACAAGCATGGCGTTCCGGTACGTGCCGCATGGTGGCAATTTGCCTTCGTGTTCGTGATGTTGGTGGTTAACGGCTTTGGTTCCGAATCGGTACAGCAGATGATGAACACCGCGATTAACCTGACGGCGGGGACGGCGATGCTGCCACCGATCTTTATCATGGTGGCCTACTTCGTGTTCCGCTGGAAGCATGACGATACGCCGCGCGAGTTCCGCATGGGGTCGCGTAAATTCGGGATGGGTGTAGTTTCGGTGCTGATCACCATCTTTGTGGTCAGCATGACAGCGTCGGCATTCCCGCCGGGTGTCGATCTGATGAAGGCCTTCTTTATCAACGTCTGTATGACCGCCGTGTTCTCGGCGCTGGCCTGGTGGTGGATTTCACGCTTCGAGGCTAAACAGGTGAGAAATAAGGCGGCACTAACCGAGCAGTAATTAACGAGACACCATTGCTGAATACGTAGGGGGCGAACATGTTCGCCCCGATATATCAACGGACGTGGCACTCGACAAAGCGGGCGCAGCATGCAGCGCCCCTACGAAGAAATGAGTCGGTTAGCTGTTTGGCGGCATAAACGCCTGCAAACGCTGTATCTGCTGGCCATCAGAGCCAAAGTTCTCGTCAGCCAGCCAACCTTCGAACGCACTACGCATCTGCGGCCAGTTTTGGTCGATCATGGCGAACCAGTCGGTATCCCGGTTGCGGCCCTTGGTGACCAACGCCTGCAAAAAACGCCCTTCGTATTGGAACCCAAAGCGTTGCGCTGCCTGCCGGGAAGGTGCATTCAGGCTATCGCATTTCCATTCGCAGCGGCGGTAACCCAACTCATCAAAGGTGTGGCGCAGCATCAGGTAAATCGCCTCGGTGGCGCAGGAGCGCTGCTTCATCAGCGGTGACCAACAGACGTGGCCAATTTCCAACACGCCGCTGGCCTCTTCAATCCGCATAAAGGCCACCGTGCCGACGGGCAGATCGGTGGCTAAATCGAACACCACCAGATTCACCAACGCCGGGTTGGCCTGCAGGTTTTCCAGATGCGCACGCAGTTCCTGCGGGCTATCCGGCCGCTCCCTCATCAGGTAAGTCCAGTCACGACCGTCTGGCGCGAGCTGGTAAGCCGCAAACAGCGCGGCAAAGTCCCGCTCGGCGTCCAACATCGTGAGGCGGCAAAATTTGCCCGTCAGCGTCACCTCCTGCGGCCGTGGCAAGGCATGCCATTGCACCAAGGGTTCGCCCACCGGCTGACCATATTGATTTATCGCCATAAAAGTATTCCGTCTGGTTGCAGCAAAAGTAGGTTCTCCGCAACAGCATATACCGATGCCAGATCGCAGCATACAGACCAATTAACCCCAACGACTAGACCAATCACCAACCGCCCGTTAGGGGCTTTAGTCAAGGTAAATTGTTAATGAAATGATCTAAATCAAAAACAATGTGAATAAAATGTTTTGAAACAGATGCTTTATTGTTTGTTTTAGCGGCCAAGACGTAAACTTGAATCACCATACCAGTAGCTTGCTAATCATTATTGGTCATGGAATAGCAACTCCCTCTGCCCGTTTTTATGGCCCAAGACAGCGGCCGCGCGGGCATTTCTGTGAAGCAGGTACCCTATGGATTTCAAGCTGCAGCTAGGCGACAAACTATCTCATCCCCAAGAGCTTACACTTAGTAAGTGACTGGGGTGTGATAGTGCAGGTAACAACGCTGCAGCTTGAAAGACAACGGGTAATTCAAGGTGGAATTATGTCTCGACAGCACTCTCCAGTACCGCCTCGGCGGAACTTTCTAAAGAAAACGCTAGCACTAATACCGCTGGCAGCCGCTGGAGGTACCGGCGTTCTGACATTGACGCCCCTACCAGCCTCCGCTGCAGGTGTCTCCTCTCACTATGTTCCCGCTTACTTCAATAACGATGAATGGCGTTTTTTGCTGGCGGCCTGCGATCGACTGATCCCCAGCGATAGCAACGGCCCTGGTGCCGTCGAAGAAGGCGTGCCGATCTTTATCGATAAGCAAATGGAAACGCCTTATGGCCACGGTGGCCTGTGGTATATGCACCCGCCGTTTGTCCCTTCGGCCCCTGAATTAGGCTATCAGTCCAAACTGACGCCGCGTGATACCTACCGCATTGGCATTCGCGGCATCAATGCGCACTGCCAGCAGCAGTACCAGAAAGCCTTTGCGGATCTGGATCATGCCCAGCAAGAGCAGCTCCTAACGGCGTTGGAAAAAGGTGAACTGGACTCCGAGACCCTGCCCGGCAAAGCCTTTTTCAACCAACTGCTGCAAAACACCAAAGAGGGTTATCTGGCCGATCCGCAGCACGGCGGTAACCAGTCGATGGCCTCATGGAAACTGATCGGCTTCCCTGGTGCGCGGGCGGATTACACCGACTGGGTCGATCATCCTAATCAGGCCTATCCCCTTGGCCCGGTCAGTATCTCCAGCAAAAGGAATGCATAAATGAGCACGATAAAAAAGCCACCGGTAGACGTGGTGATTGTCGGATTTGGCTGGACCGGTGCCATTATGGGCATGGAACTGACCGAAACCGGCCTGAGCGTATTGGCACTGGAGCGCGGTGAGCAACGCGATACCTACCCTGATTTTGCCTATCCACGGATTGCCGACGAATTGACCTATGGCATCCGCCTGAAACTGGAGCAGGAGATGGCGCACGAAACCGTCACCGTGCGCCATACGCCAGCGGATTTCGCCGTGCCTTATCGTCAGCTTGGATCCTTTTTGCCCGGCAACGGCGTTGGCGGTGCTGGCGTCCACTGGAACGGCATGCACTGGCGCGCCCTGCCCGCCGATCTGAAAATGCGTACCACGGTGACGGAAAAGTATGGCGACAAATGGGTGCCAGAAGGCATGTTGTTGCAGGATTACCCTCTCAGTTACACCGAGCTGGAGCCTTACTTCGATAAGTTCGAGAAGGTCTGTGGTACCGCTGGCAAGGCCGGTAACCTGCAAGGCAATATCGTCAAAGGCGGCAACCCGTTCGAAGGGCCACGCACCAGCGAATATCCCACTGCGCCCCTCAAGCAGCTCTATTCTGGTTCGCTGTTTGGCAAGGCGGCCGAGTCGCTCGGCTATCACCCGTTCAGCATTCCCGCGGCCAACTGCTCGGAGCCTTATACCAATCCCTACGGCGTGCAACTCGGCCCTTGTAACTACTGCGGTTACTGTGAGCGCTTCGGCTGCTTTATGTATTCCAAGGCCTCACCACAAACCACCATTCTGCCGGTGTTGATGAAGCGGAAAAACTTTGAATTGCGCACTCAGTCGCAGGTCATCAAGGTCAATCTGGACAGCAGCGGCAAAAAGGCGACCGGTGTCACCTATGTCGACGCCCAAGGCCAACAGATTGAACAACCGGCGGACCTGGTGATCCTCAGCGCCTTCCAACTGCATAACGTGCGTCTGCTACTACTCTCCGGCATCGGTAAACCTTATGACCCCGTCACCGGCGAAGGGGTCGTTGGCAAGAACTACGCCTATCAGATGAATAGCGGCATTTCGCTGTTTTACGATAAGGACACCCACTTCAACCCGTTTATCGGAGCCGGAGCTGCGGGCACGGTGATCGACGATCTCAACTCGGAAAACTTCGATCACGGCGCGCTGGGCTTTATCGGCGGCGCCTATATTTCCGCCACCCGCACCGGAGGCCGCCCGATCCAACAGATGTCGTTACCGCCGGGGACACCCACCTGGGGCAGTGGCTGGAAACAAGGTATCAAAGAGAATTATCAGCACTCGATGAGCATTGGCTCTGAAGGCTCGGTGATGCCCTATCGCGACTGCTATCTCGATCTCGATCCCACCTATCGGGACGCCTATGGGCTACCGCTGCTGCGCATGACCTTCGACTGGAAGGCTAACGAGATCAAGATGACCCAGCACATTACCAGCAAGATGGCGAACATCGCCAAAGCCATGGAGCCGAAGCAGATGGCGATTTCGGTGATGGACAGCGGTTCGCACTATGACGTGCGCCCGTATCAATCCACCCACACTACCGGCGGAGCAATCACCGGCGACAACCCAAAAACCAGCGTGGTGAACAAGTACCTGCAATGCTGGGACGTACCCAACGTGTTTGTCACTGGTGCCTGCGCCTTCCCGCAGAACCTGGCTTATAACCCCACTGGGATCGTCGGTGCGCTGGCCTATTATTCAGCGGAAGCGATCCGTAATCAGTATCTGAACAACCCCGGCCCGTTGGTTCAGGCCTGATACGCAAGGAGAAGACGATGAAAGGATTAACCCCCTCGCTGCTGGCCTTGCTGGTATTAAGCGCCAGCGCTCAGGCCGCCGAGGATACCCACCAGGTTGGGCAAATCGCTCATGGCGAATATCTGGCCCGCGCCGGTGACTGTGCCGCCTGCCATACCGCGCCAGGTGGCATGGCGTTCGCCGGTGGGCTGAAGATGACCACCCCGGTTGGCGCGATCTATTCCACCAATATCACTCCAGACAAAACCACTGGCATCGGTGCCTACGATCTACAAGAGTTTGCCGACGCCCTGCGTAAAGGCATTAGGCGCGATGGCACTCGGCTCTACCCGGCCATGCCCTATCCCTCTTTCGCCAAAATCAATGATGAAGATATACGCGATCTGTATCTCTACTTCACCCAACGGGTAACGCCGGTGGTGCAGCAGAACAAGGCTAGCGATATCCCATGGCCGCTGAATATGCGCTGGCCGTTGGCGATGTGGGACGGCATATTCCGCGAGGATGGCACCTATCAACCAGATGCTAACCAAAGCGCACAATGGAACCGTGGAGCCTATCTGGTTCAGGGATTGGGCCACTGCGGCAGTTGCCATACGCCGCGCGGCATTGGCTTCCAGGAGAAAGCGTTGAACCAGACGGATGACACCTATCTGAGCGGTGGGACGCTGGAAGGTTGGCACGCCGCCAGCCTGCGTGGCGATGCGCTCAGCGGGCTGGGTAGTTGGAACGCGGCAGATCTGACCCGTTTCCTGAAAACCGGCCACAGCGACAGATTTGCCGCCTTTGGCTCCATGGTAGACGTGGTACAAGACAGCACTCAGCACCTGAGCGATGAGGATTTGCAGGCGATCGCCACCTATCTGAAATCGCTGCCTGCAGGGGATGAGCAAAAAACGCCAATAGCCAACCAGCCGCTGGCACTTTACAGCATCGACCAAGGCAACCCAGGCGGTCAGGCTTATCTGGACAACTGCGCCGCCTGCCACCGCAGCGATGGCCAGGGCTATCGCAATACCTTCCCACAGTTGGCCCATAATCCGGCGTTGCTGGCGGAAGACCCTGCTTCGGTGATCAGCATCATTTTGAATGGTTCACGTACGCCGATGACTATAGAAGCCCCTACCGGACTCACCATGCCGGACTTTGGCTGGCGTCTGAGCGACCAGCAGGTGGCCCAGATTGCCACTTTTGTGCGCACCAGTTGGGGGAATAACGCCGCTCCGGTCAGCGCCGATCAGGTCAAAGAAATACGGGAGAACAGCGCCGCCAAACCTTCCCAGCAGTAAACACCACAACGGGCGCAGCATGCAGCGCCCCTACGTTTTGACTTGATCGTTGGTGTTACAGATTGTCTTTCATACCTGGCTATAGCACCGTACCGGCCCCCTCTCCTTTTTGGGGAGCGGGTTGGGGTGAGGGGAAACAGTGGGCACCGGCTCACCATTGATTATCCAAACAGTCGCAGCATGCAGCGCCCCTACGTTTTGACTTGATCGTTGGTGTTACAGATTGTCTCTCATACCTGACTATAGCGCCGTACCGGCCCCCTCTCCTTTTTGGGGAGAGGGTTGGGGTGAGGGGAAACCGTGGGCACCGGCTCACCATTGATTATCCAAACAGTCGCAGCATGCATCGCTCCTACGTAGCGAGTTTGATCTCCACAGATCTTGCTCCACACGGTTGCACCGCCCGGCGAAATCACCTTAAATAAGCTATCGCATTGAGGCTACAGGATTTCGGTCATCTATGAGCACGGATCCCAACCAGCGCCTGCTGGACAAACTGCAACAAGATCTGACCAGCGCTGGCGCTATGCCGCTCTACCTGCGCTTTAACGAATCGGTACGCCAGGCCATTGAGCTTGGCATATTGAGCCAGGGGGATTTTCTGCCCAGTGAGCGCCATTTCACCGAGCGGCTGGGGATCTCGCGCATTACGGTACGCAAAGCCTTGGCCTGCCTGGAGCAGGACGGCATTATCGGCCGCTCGCGGGGCTATGGCACCTTCATTCAAAATACCGTGGCTCAACCTAAACTGGCCTATTCGCTGGCGGATGTGAAAGGCTTTTCACGCGAAGTGATGCTGCAAGGCCGCAAACCGGACACCATGTGGATCAGCCGTGAACAGATCCCGGCGGATAGCGCACTGGCCGAGAAGCTGTCGCTGGCCGAGCATACGCCGGTGTACAAACTCAAACGCATTCACTTTATCGATCAGCGCCCCATGTCGGTAGCGGTGTCTTACGTGGTGGCAGAAGCCATAGCCAACGTTGAGGACATCGGCGTTTCCCTGTATGACTACTTCCGTTTGAACAACGTGGAGTTGGGATCGCTACGTAGCCAGGTTAGCGCCGCCATGAGCGATGACGAAACCCTGAACGCGCTACAGCTGAAAGAGCCGATGCCGCTGCTGATCATCAAGCAAACGCTGTTCGACAGCCGGAAAAAGCCCATCGAATACAGCGAAAGCTTCTGCCGCAGCGACATGTACGAGTTTATCAGCGAGGATTGAGTTCCTCGCTGGCCAGGAGCTCAGCCAAGGTTGGCGCACAATCTCCACCGGCCTGCGATACCACGTAACCGGCGATGCTATTGGCTAGCATCATGCTTTGGCGAGCGGTCAGGCCCAGTGCCAATCCGGCGAGCAAACCGGCGCTGTGGCTATCGCCAGCACCAATGCTGTCTACCACTTTGACCTGGCGAGCGGCGATCCAGCCTTGATCCTCCGGCCCGGCAAAGTAATATCCACCTTCCCCGCCACAGCGCACAATCACCAGTTGCTCAGTGGTTGACCATAACTGCTGGCAAAAACCGGCAATATCTTCCTGCATGCCAAGGTGCTGAGCTTCACGCTGGTTTAGCGTCAGGATCACGCCAGGGCGGATCAGGCGTTGCAGCAGGCTCTCCGCCATCACGTCGATGCGCGGGCCAATGTCCAGCACCACCCGAACCTGTTCAGGTAGACGTAACAGCCAATCCACCAGCACGTGGCCCCGCCTGGCTCCCAGTTGATAACCGGAAAGGTAAACCAGCCCGCTTTGTGGCGTCACGTCTGCCAACCACTCCGGCTGCCACTGGTTCTCTATGCCATCGATAGAGATAAAGGTGCGCTCTCCGTCCGGCTCGACCAACGCCAGACACCAGCCGTTATCCTCACCACCCACTTGCAGATCGGAACTCACGCCGCGCTGCGCCATCTCGCTACGCAAACGCTCCGCCCATACGCCTTCGCCCACCGGCAGCAGGTTACGACTGGTAATGCCCAACTGGCGCAGAGCCACTGCAATATTCAGCGCGCAGCCCCCTAAATGCAGCCCTTGCATCTGGGCCGACACGTCGCCACCGCGCACCGGCAACGCATCGGCGCTCACCACCATATCCATTACCGCTGCGCCAATCACCGTCACCGGGCACTGTTGATGCCAGCCGCCCTGGGTCAGCGTCTGCAATAACTCGCGTCTTTCGTGACTCATTCAGCCTCCTGCCAGCGCTGGCGGAAACGGAGAAAGGCCTGCGCGTAGTGGTTGATATCCAGCGGATTCACCCGCTTCAGTTCTGCCAACATGGCCGCGTCGAACGCGTCGATACCGTTCAGGGCACCGCAGATCGCCGTGGCCATCGCGCCAATGGTGTCGGTATCACCGCCCAGGTTGGCGCACAGGATCGCACAGCGGGTAGGATCGGTTTGCGCCAGTTCGACCATCGCCAACGCGGCCGGAACGGATTCTATGGTGCTGACCCCTGCGCCAACCAGCTGGTAGACCCGTTCTGAGGCCTGCTCGGTACCGCCAGCCTGTTCGACTACCTGGAAGGCCAGTTCGATGCGCGCAGCTAAAGAAGCACTGAAGGTGGTGCTCTGGCGGCGTTGAGCGTAATCTGCCACTCCCGGCAACGCCAGGCGGATCTCTGCCCAACTAGCCCCTTCGACCGCCTTGGCAACTGCCCAGGCAATCACCACCGCCCCGGCAACCGCGATATCGGATTTATGCGTCGGGCTGGAGGCCAGCCAAACCTGCTGGCAAAACTGCTCCAACGGTGCAGAAGGCAGCACACAACCCAACGGGGAAACCCGCATCGCCGCGCCGTTGGTCACACCGTTGTTTTCCAAATCGCTAATCGGCGTGCCCTTCTTCTGCTCCCCCAGCGCCAGTTTGGAACTTGGGCCAAGGATGTTTTTGTTGAAGGCGTCAAAACTATCGACCCAGCGGATCACATTGCGGGCAATCAACTCCGGCACCACTTGACCGTCGGCCTCGATCAACGCGTCGGCGAGCGCCAGAGCCATCGAGGTATCATCGGTATACTGCGCTGCCGTGAAATAGCAGGCGGCGTTGTTCTCCGCCGGGCCGTCAAGGAAACGGTCGATCCAGCCAAAGTGGCGCTTAACCCGCTCACGCGGCCACAGCTCGGAAGGCATGCCGAGCGCGTCGCCCAGCATTTGGCCATAAAGTGCGCCCACCACGCGTTGTTCCTGGGTTAACTGCTTCATCTGTTTCTCCTGAATTTTTACCTTGCCGGGCAACACGCCCGGCGCAATGAATTAAGACCGTGCCACGTCAATCGGGGTGATGTTGTCGCTGCGTTCACGGAAGAACAGCAGGAACAGCAGCATGACGCCCACCACCATCACCGCACCAACGCCCCACACGGCGAACCAGTCAAATGTCATACCGTCTCGCGGTTGTTCAAGGGCGAAAGTGGTCATCGCACGGCCCCCGAGCCAGTTACCGATAAAGCTGCCCAACCCCTGGCAAATCAGGGTGATCAGGCCCTGAGCGGCGGTACGCATATGCGGCGGCGCTTTTTTGTCGACGTAGATATAGCCGGTCACGAAATAGAAATCGTAGCTGACACCGTGCAGCAAAATGCCCATGAACAGCATGCTGTAGGCCCAGACGTCGGCGGTGCCGCCGTAGATAAAGAACACATAGCGGATCGCTGCGGTCACAAAGCCCAGCAACAGCACCTTCTTGATACCGTACCGCTTGAGCAGCATCGGCAGCGCCAGCATGGCGAAGATTTCCGAGACCTGCCCCAGCGTCATCCAGCCGGTGGCATTCGGCAGCCCAACCTGCGTCAGATAGCCATTGGCAAACTGGTAGTAAAACGCCAACGGCATGCAGAACAGGAACGAGCACAGGGCGAAGGTGGCAAATGAGCGATCCTTCAGCAGGCCAAGCGCATTCAGGCCCAGCAACGCCTTGATATCCACCGGGCCAGAGCCTTTGGCTGGCGTATTGGGCAGCACAAAGCTGTACAAACCGAGCGCGATCGAGGCCACACCGGTAATGATTAACGGCAGGTTGCTATCGGAAATATTGCCTAACCCCAGCAGCGGCGGCAGCATAAAGCCCACCACCAGACCGGAGGCAATCCAACCCAAGGTGCCCAGTACGCGGATGCGCGGGAACTCTTTTTCGGTATCGGTAATGTTGGCAAAGGCGATGCTGTTGGTCAGCGCCACGGTCGGCATATAGGTGATGGCATAAATCACTAGCAGCGGGAAGAAGGTGGCAAAGGTGGTTTGCCAGGCGATGATAAACATCAGCACCCCACCAGCCAGATGCAACCAGCCCAAGACTTTTTGCGCGGCGAAGTAGCGATCGGCAATGACGCCAACCAGCACCGGCGAAAGGATTGCCGCAATCGCCGTACTGCTGTACGACCAGGCTATTTCGCCCGGCGTAAAGCCCAGTTTGTTGAGGTATTGCCACAGGGGAACAAACCACGCTCCCCAGATAAACCACTCGATAAACATCATGACAGACAGCTTCAGATGAGGACGTTTCATTATTATTTATCCTTGCTGGCTACCTTCCCGGCATCGGCTCGGGAAAGCGGTGTAGGGTTCCTGGTATTAGTATCATTACGATACCTATATAATACCTTAATGATACCTTTAACCCTTTACAGCGATCCCGCTCACACTTCAGGCAGTCAGCTTTGTTTAAGTTTTGTTTACCTTTGGCACTGCGCTGTTTATCCTGCGTTTATCAGCCATTGCCGATAATCAATGGATGACAGAATCAAACGATCAGGGAATGGTCAGCTAATGCGCGTTGCCACAACGTGGCCAACAGCGTGTAACCTTTTCAGTGTGGGTGCCTGGTATTGCACCCGCCTAAACAACAGGAGTCTGTACCATGCGAGTACTGGTTGTCGAAGACAATGGCCTATTGCGCCACCATCTTAGTGTGCAAATGCGTGAAATGGGGCATCAGGTTGATGCCGCAGAAGATGCCAAAGAAGCTGACTATTTTCTGCAGGAACATGCGCCTGATATCGCCATTGTCGATCTCGGGTTGCCGGGTGAAGACGGCCTGAGCCTGATCCGCCGTTGGCGTGCCAACCAGATGAAGTTGCCGATCCTGGTGCTGACCGCTCGTGAAAGCTGGCAGGATAAGGTGGCGGTGCTGGAAGCCGGTGCCGATGATTACGTCACCAAGCCCTTCCACCTGGAAGAAGTGATTGCCCGCATGCAGGCCTTGATGCGCCGCAATAGCGGCCTGGCTTCACAGGTGATCGTACTGCCGCCGTTCCAGATCGACCTCTCGCGCCGTGAGCTGAGCGTCAACGAACAGCAAATCAAACTGACGGCCTTTGAGTACACCATTATCGAAACGCTGATCCGTAACGCGGGTAAAGTGGTCAGCAAAGATTCATTGATGTTACAACTCTACCCGGATGCCGAACTGCGCGAAAGCCACACCATCGACGTATTAATGGGCCGCCTGCGTAAAAAGCTACAGGCCGAATACCCACAGGAAGTGATCACCACCGTACGTGGTCAGGGCTACCGTTTCGATGCCAAGTGAGCATAATGTTCAACAGAGATAAAAAGCCCTTCTCACTGCGCGCCCGCTTTCTGATGGCCACCGCCGGGGTGATCCTGGCGCTGTCGCTATCCTACGGGCTGGTTGCGGTGGTCGGCTATATCGTCAGCTTTGATAAAACCGCCTTCCGCCTGCTGCGCGGTGAGAGCAACCTGTTCTTCAGCCTGGCGCAGTGGAAAGACCAGAAGTTGACCATTGCCATCCCGCCCGATCTCGATCTCAACTCCCCAACGCTGGTGTTTATCTACGACGAAAAAGGCAACCTGTTGTGGAGCCAGCGCTCGGTGCCGGAACTGGAAAAACGGATCCAGAAAGAGTGGCTGGAAGAGTCCGGTTTCTATGAGATAGACACCGACACCCGGATCAGTAGCGAAGTGCTGGGCGACAATCCCAAGGCCCAGGATCAGCTGAAAGACTATGACGATACCGACCATGAGGCGTTAACCCACTCGGTGGCCGTCAATACCTATGCCGCCACCCCACGCCTGCCCGCCTTGAGCATTGTGGTGGTCGACAGCATTCCGCAGGAGCTGCAACGCTCGGACGTGGTATGGGAATGGTTCAGCTACGTACTGCTGGCCAATCTGCTACTGGTCGTGCCTCTGCTGTGGCTAGCTGCGTATTGGAGTTTGCGGCCGATCAAGGCGCTGATAACCCAGGTCGGTGAATTGGAAAACGGCGAGCGCGAGCAACTGGATGAGAATCCCCCCAGTGAACTACGTGGTCTGGTACGGAACCTGAATATCCTGGTGCGCAACGAGCGCCAGCGCTATACCAAATACCGCACTACGCTATCAGACCTCACCCACAGCCTGAAAACCCCGCTGGCGGTATTGCAGACCACCCTGCGCTCGCTGCGGTCCAGCAAGCAGACCACCATCGAAGAGGTCGAGCCGATCATGCTCGAGCAGATTAGCCGTATCTCGCAGCAGATTGGTTATTACCTGCATCGGGCCAGCATCAACTCTGGTCAAACCGTGCTGACCCGTGAGATCCATTCGGTTTCTGCCCTGCTCGACAGCCTGAGCGTGGCGCTGAACAAGGTCTATCAGCGTAAAGGGGTAGTCATCACCCTCGATATCTCACCAGAAGTCACCTTTATGGGCGAGAAAAACGACTTTATGGAGGTGATGGGCAACGTGCTGGAGAACGCCTGTAAATATTGCCTGGAGTTTGTGGAGATCACCTCGCTGCACTCGGACAAATACCTGACGATCGTCATTGATGACGACGGCCCCGGCATCCCGGAAAGCAAGCGTGAGCTGATCTTCCAACGCGGCCAACGCGTCGATACTCTGCGCCCCGGCCAGGGGATTGGCCTGTCGGTCGCCGCCGAGATCATCGAGCAATATGACGGGCAAATTACCATCAGCGACAGCCCGCTTGGTGGTGCACGGATGGAAGTTACCTTCTCCCGCCAGCACGACTCCCACCATCACGATTAAATTCTCTCGCTCAGGCCCCGATCCACGGGGCCTAACTTCCGTTATAATCCCTGCAGGCTCACTCTATCCTGGAATAGAACATGGATTACCAATTAGATCTCGACTGGAACGACTTTTTGCAACGCTATTGGCAAAAGCGCCCGGTAATTATCAAGCGTGGTTTTAACAACTTTATCGATCCGATTTCCCCGGATGAGCTGGCCGGGTTGGCTATGGAAAACGAGGTGGACAGCCGCCTGGTGAGCCATCAGGAAGGTCGCTGGCAGGTTGGCCACGGCCCGTTCGAAAGTTTCGACCATCTGGGCGAGAACAACTGGTCATTGCTGGTGCAGGCCGTTGATCACTGGCATCAGCCTTCCAGTGCCCTGATGCAACCGTTCCGTAAGCTGCCGGACTGGCGCATGGACGATCTGATGATTTCGTTCTCGGTACCGGGCGGCGGCGTTGGCCCACATCTCGATCAATACGACGTGTTCATCATCCAGGGTACTGGCCGCCGCCGTTGGCGCGTGGGCGAAAAAGTGCCGATGAAGCAGCACTGCCCGCACCCTGACCTATTACAGGTAGAGCCGTTTGACGCCATCATTGATGAAGAGATGGAGCCTGGTGATATTCTGTATATCCCACCGGGATTCCCGCATGAAGGCTACTCACTGGAAAACTCGCTCAACTATTCCGTCGGCTTCCGCGCGCCGAATGGCCGCGAAATGGTGAGTGGCTATGCCGACTACGTGCTAGCACGCGAGTTAGGCAGCAAACGTTACACCGATCCGGATATCGCGCTGCGCGATCACCCGGCGATGGTTCTCCCCCATGAGGTCGATGCACTGCGTGGGATGATCCTGGAGCTGGTGCAGCAGCCGGAGCACTTCCAGAACTGGTTTGGCGAGTTTATTTCGCAGTCGCGTCACGAGCTGGACATCGCGCCGCCAGAGCCGCCTTATCAGGCCGGTGAAATCTATGAGCTACTGCAACAGGGTGAGCCATTACAACGTTTGGGTGGGTTACGCGTGCTGCGCGTTGGCGACCAATGCTTTGTCAACGGTGAGCTAATCGACACCGAACATCTGCAAGCCGCCGATGCGCTGTGCCAGCACGCCAGCGTTGATGCCGCCTTGCTGGGCGACGCGGTGGACGACCCGTCGTTCCTGGCCCTGCTGACGGCGTTGATTAACAGCGGTTACTGGTATTTCAACGACTAATCATAATGAGTGAGGGGCAAACTAGCCCCTCACTCAATCTGTTAACGCAAAAACTACCGTTTAGCGCGCTCAGCGCTCAGAGTAGCAATGCGCATAATCACCGCCACCGCCTGCTCCATCCCTTCCAGCGTAATAAACTCATGCTTGCCATGGAAGTTATAGCCACCGGTAAACAGGTTTGGACAAGGCAGCCCCTTGAAGGATAGCTGCGCACCATCGGTACCACCGCGGATCGGCTTCATCACCGGCTCAATATCGCAGTCCCGCATCGCCTGCTGTGCCAGCTCGATCACATGAGGATGCTCAGCCACCTGCTCACGCATGTTGTAGTAATTATCCTCGATCGCCACCTCAATGTAGCAATCCCGTGGTAACCCACGGCCAACCTTTTGCGCGACTTCAATCATCTTGCGCTTGCGTGCCTCAAAGCCTTCACGCTCAAAATCCCGCAAGATGTAATGCATCTCGGCACGTTCGACGTTCCCCTTGATGCTGTTGAGATGGTAAAAGCCCTGATACCCCTCAGTATGCTCCGGTGTTTCCTCGGCCGGTAGCTCCTGTTGGAAACGGGTTGCCAGCGACAGCGCGTTCACCATCACCCCTTTGGCACTGCCAGGGTGTACGTTATTACCGACGATTTTTACCGTCACTGCTGCTGCATTGAAGTTTTCACACTCCAGTTCGCCCACACCACCACCATCGACGGTATAGGCCCACTCTGCATCGAACGCGGCAACGTCAAAGAAATGCGCCCCTTTGCCTACTTCTTCATCCGGCGTGAACGCCACGCGGATATCGCCGTGAGGAATTTTTTGCTGCTTTAGCCGCACCATCGCGGTCAAGATCTCGGCAATCCCGGCTTTATCGTCAGCCCCCAACAGCGTTTTGCCGTCGGTGGTGATCAGCGTTTGCCCCAGCATCTGATGCAAGATCGGGAACATCACCGGCGATAACACTTCATCACCGATGCCCAAGGCAATGTCACCGCCGCGATAGTTTTCCACTATCTGCGGTGTCACATGCTTACCCGAAAAATCGGGTGAGGTATCAAGGTGAGAAATAAAGCCAATGGCCGGCACTGGCCAGCTCACATTGCCAGGCAGCGTGCCCATCACGCAGCCATGTTCGCTTAGCGATACCCGTTCAAACCCCAGCCCAATCATTTCCTGTTGCAACGCACGCGCCAGCTTCAGTTGCCCTTCGGTACTAGGCACATGTTTGACGTTCGCTTTAGCCTGTGTGTCAAATGAGACGTAGTTAAAAAAGCGATCTAGTAGTTTATCCATGGTTCCGCCCTCAGAATTTCGCGTTTCATTATGCGGAACCGATCCGGATCAAATATTGAGACAGGTCATTAATAATCAGATTTAACACAAATCATTAAAGCAAGTGATGGTTTAATAGGGTAACTACCGACGCAAAAATCGGCCAACTGGCATGACTTATGGGCGGTTTGGCTTTCAATTACCGGATTCTGCGTCTATCATGCGCCCTCTTAAATTTTTGATCGGCGCCGCTGGCTTTGAGCTTCAGTACCTGACGGGTCACTCCCGTAAGCTCGCGCAGTCTTTTCCAGCGGCGGTTCTATCTGCACCACCGTACGGGATAGAGACACTAAAATGACTGAACAATCCTCTTTGGTTACACTGAACGCCCTGAATAAAAGCTTTGACGGCAAAGAGATCATTCGCGATCTCAACCTTGAGATTAATGATGGTGAATTCCTGACCCTGCTTGGCCCTTCCGGCTGCGGGAAAACCACCGTGCTGCGGCTGATTGCCGGCTTGGAAAATGCCGACCACGGGCAGATCGTGCTCGACGGGCAAGACATCACCGCCATCCCGGCCGAGCATCGGCACGTTAACACCGTGTTTCAAAGCTATGCCCTGTTCCCCCATATGACCGTGTTTGAAAATGTCGCCTTTGGCCTGCGCATGCAGAAAACCCCAGAGGCGGAGTTAACGCCGCGCGTGGAGGAAGCCCTGCGCATGGTGCAATTGGACGAGTTCGCTCAGCGCCGCCCGCATCAGCTATCTGGAGGGCAACAACAACGGGTCGCGATTGCCCGGGCCGTGGTGAATAAACCTAAACTGTTACTGCTCGACGAGTCGCTTTCGGCACTGGACTACAAGCTGCGCAAGCAGATGCAGAACGAGTTGAAGGCGCTACAGCGCCAATTGGGCATCACCTTTGTGTTCGTCACGCACGATCAGGAAGAGGCGCTGACCATGTCCGATCGGATTGTGGTGATGCGCGACGGGCGAATAGAACAGGACGGCACCCCACGGGAAATCTATGAAGAGCCCAGGAACCTGTTTGTCGCCAGCTTTATCGGTGAGATCAATATCTTTGATGCGGTAGTGCTACATCGTATCGATCCGCAGCGGGTGCGCGCTCGTGTAGAAGGCCGTGAGTGTGATATCTACGCCGATCTCCCGGTCGAGCCAGGGCAATCCCTGAAGGTTCTGCTGCGCCCGGAAGATCTGCGCGTAGAAGAGGTGAACGACAGCGAGCAGATAGATGGCCTGGTCGGCTACGTGCGCGAACGCAACTATAAAGGCATGACGCTAGAATCGGTGGTTGAACTGGAAAACGGTAAGATGGTGATGGTCAGCGAATTCTTCAATGAAGACGATCCTGACTTTGACCACTCGTTAAACCAGAAGATGGCGATAACCTGGGTTGCAAGCTGGGAGGTAGTGCTGGCCGATGAAGAAATCGCGTAATTTGCTGCAAAACCTGGTGATCAGCGGCACCGTCGGCTGGCTGGTGCTGTTTGTTTTTCTGCCGAACCTGATGATCATCGGCACCAGTTTCCTCACCCGTGACGACGCCAATCTGGTGCAGATGGTGTTCACTCTGGATAATTACACCCGGCTGTTTGATCCCCTGTATGGCCAGGTGATGCTGCACTCGCTGAACATGGCGGCGATCGCCACCTTGTGCTGCCTGCTGCTGGGTTATCCCTTCGCCTTTATTCTGGCTCGCCTGCCGCAAAGGGTGCGCCCGCTGCTGCTGTTCCTGCTGATTGTACCCTTCTGGACCAACTCGCTGATCCGTATCTATGGCCTGAAGCTGTTTCTCAGCACCCGCGGCTATCTGAACGAGTTCCTGATGTGGGCCGGGATCATCGATACGCCGTTACGCATTATGTATACCTCTGGCGCCGTGGTGCTGGGGCTGGTCTACATCTTGCTGCCGTTTATGGTGATGCCGCTCTACTCCAGCCTGGAAAAGCTGGATAAATCCTGCCTGGAAGCGGCCCGCGATCTCGGGGCCAGCAAGCTGCAAACCTTTATCCGCATCATCATTCCGCTGACTATGCCAGGCATTATCGCCGGTTGCCTGCTGGTGCTGCTGCCCGCCATGGGCCTGTTCTACGTGGCCGACCTGATGGGCGGAGCCAAAAACCTGCTGATCGGTAACGTCATCAAGAGCCAGTTCCTGAATATCCGTGACTGGCCGTTTGGTGCCGCCACCAGCATTTGCCTGACGCTGGTGATGGGGCTGATGCTGTGGATCTATTACCGAGCCGCCAAGCTGCTGAACAAAAAGGGGGAGCTGGAATGATCGGACGCCTGTTGCGCGGTGGCTTTATGAGCCTGATTTACGCCTATCTCTATATTCCCATCGTGATCCTGATCGTTAACTCGTTCAACACCTCACGCTTTGGCATCAACTGGCGGGGTTTTACCACCTACTGGTACAGCATGTTGATGAACAACGACAGCCTGTTGCAAGCCGCTGGGCATTCACTGACCATGGCGGTGCTGTCCGCCAGCTTTGCGACCATGATCGGCTCTTTGGCGGCAGTGGCGTTATACCGCTATCGTTTTCGCGGGAAGCCCTTTGTCGGTGGCATGCTGTTTGTGGTGATGATGTCGCCGGATATCGTCATGGCCATCTCGCTGCTGGTGCTGTTTATGCTGCTGGGCGTCTCGTTGGGCTTCTGGTCGCTGTTATTTTCGCATATTACCTTCTGCCTGCCCTTTGTGGTGGTCACCGTCTATGCGCGCCTGAAGGGCTTTGACGTCAAGATGCTGGAGGCCGCACGCGATCTGGGTGCCAGCGAAATGGTGATCCTGCGCAAAATCATCCTGCCGTTGGCCATGCCCGCCGTCGCCGCCAGTTGGCTGCTAAGCTTCACGCTGTCGATGGATGATGTCGTGGTTTCTTCGTTCGTGACCGGGCCAAGCTACGAGATTTTGCCCTTGAAGATCTATTCGATGGTGAAGGTCGGCGTATCTCCTGAAGTGAACGCCCTTGCCACCATTCTGCTGGTATTATCGCTAGCGCTGGTGCTGACCAGCCAACTGCTGTTGCGCGATCGGCAAAAACACTGATTTGCCAACGGGATAAGCGTCTTTACCCCGCTGGGTACGCCACCTATAATGGCCGCTCTCTGGGGTATGGCGCATCACGCTATACTGTAAAAACACGCACTGCTAAAGGATCCGTACCATGAAAAAGTGGTCACATCTGCTCGCAGCCGGGATGATGGCACTGAGCCTTGGCTCGGCAAACGCCGCGGACGACGGCAAAACGCTCTATTTCTACAACTGGACCGAGTATGTCCCGCCTGGGCTGCTGGAACAGTTCACCAAAGAAACCGGTATCAAGGTGATTTACTCCACCTATGAATCCAACGAAAGCATGTATGCCAAGCTCAAAACCTACCGGGACGGCGCGTACGATCTGGTAGTCCCTTCCACCTATTTCATCGCCAAGATGAGCAAGGAGGGGATGCTGCAAAAGATCGACAAAAGCAAACTCAGCCACTTTAACGATCTCGATCCCAACCTGTTACACAAGCCGTTCGATCCCAACAATGATTACTCCATTCCCTATATCTGGGGCGCAACCGCCATTGGCGTCAATTCGGATGCCATTGATGCCAACACCGTAACCGCCTGGGCCGATCTGTGGAAACCGGAATACAAAGGCCGCGTGCTGCTCACCGATGATGCACGTGAAGTGTTCCAGGTCGCGCTACGTAAACTGGGTTATTCGGGCAATACCACCGATCCTAAGCAGATCGAGGCTGCCTATAACGAGCTCAAGAAGCTGATGCCAAACGTGCTGGCGTTTAACTCCGATAATCCGGGTAATCCGTATATGGAAGGTGAAGTCGATCTGGGCATGGTATGGAACGGTTCCGCCTATGTCGCGCGCCAGGCCGGTACCCCACTGGAGATTGTCTGGCCGAAAGAAGGCGGGATCTTCTGGATGGATAGCCTGGCCATTCCGGCTAACGCCAAAAACGTCGAGGGAGCGTTGAAGCTGATCGACTTCCTGCTGCGCCCAGAGATCGCGGTGCAGGTGGCGGAAACCATCGGTTACCCTACTCCCAATCTGGCCGCGAGAAAGCTGCTACCTAAAGAGATCGCCAACGACAAGTCGCTGTATCCAGATGATGCGGTGATTGAGAACGGTGAATGGCAAAACGATGTGGGTGATACCAGTACGCTGTATGAAACCTACTTCCAGCAGCTAAAAGCTGGGCGCTGAGGCCCCTCACCCCAACCCTCTCCCACAGGGAGAGGGAGCTGTCCTGAGCGCGTACGTTAGCCCGAGCAGCTCCGGAAAGCAGGGAGTAAGAACCAGTAAAACAAGGTATTACGCAAAGCAATCAACGAACTCGATCGGTCCCCTCTCCCTGTGGGAAATGGAGCTGTCCTGAGCGCGTACGTTAGCCCGAGCAGCTCCGGAAAGCAGGGAGTAAGAACCAGTAAAACAAGGTATTACGCAAAGCAATCAACGAACTCGATCGGTCCCCTCTCCCTGTGGGAAAGGGAGCTGTCCTGAGCGCGTACATTAGCCCGAGCAGCTCTGGAAAGCAGGGAATAAGAACAAGTAAAACAAGATATTACGCAAAGCAATCAACGAACTCGATCGGTCCCCTCTCCCTGTGGGAGAGGGTTAGGGTGAGGGGCATACTAAAGCCACCAATCTCACCCAACATTCTGCTAAGGCTTATCCGCCCGCTCGACCTTGCCCATCAGGAATTTGTGCACAAAGCGTGGCACCACTTCGCTGGCCGGACCGTAATGCTTCTCTTCGAACTGGCTTTCTACCAGGCTTGGCTCCAGATTCAGCTCCATGGTATAAGCCCCGCCCAACCGTGCCTCGTGAACAAAACCTGCCGCCGGGTAAACATTGCCAGAGGTGCCAATCGCGATAAAGAAATCGGCCTTGGCCAACGCGGCGTAAATCTCATCCATCCCCAACGGCATTTCACCAAACCACACCACGTGGGGTCGCAGAGGCGCAGGGAACTGGCAACAGTGGCAACGTTCATCCACGCTCAGGTCTCCCAACCATTCCACCACCTGCCCAGAGCTGGTGCAGCGCACTTTCAGCAGTTCGCCATGCATATGCAGCACCTGCTTGCTACCGGCCCGCTCGTGCAGGTTGTCGATATTTTGCGTAACCAGCAGGAAGTTCTCCTCCCCCAGCCACTCTTCCAAATCAGCCAGCGCACGATGAGCCGCATTAGGGCTGATATCCGACTGCTGTAGCTGCCGGCGGCGCGCATTATAAAACTCCTGCACCAAGGCAGGATCGCGCTGAAAACCGTCCAGGGTGGCGACATCTTCCACCTTGTGCTCTTCCCACAGCCCATCGGCAGCGCGGAAAGTACGGATGCCGGACTCGGCAGAGATCCCTGCCCCCGTCAACACCACGACAAACGGCTTTTTCAGCTCTGCCGCCGCCATGGTATCGCGTTGGAATATCCGCGAGCGAAAACGCTGATGCCGCACATGCTTACTCTTGCGAAACTGACACAACCGATGGCGAGTGTGCATGAACTCTCCTTATTTATGACTTTCCACCAAATTGAGGAACGCTGCCCCACGAACACCACCGGCATCGCCATAGCGCGCCTTCTCGATGCGTGGCAGTTTGGCTACCCGTAACAAATGGGCAGGCAAACGCTGGGGCAACGCCTGATAAATTGCGGCAAAATTCGATAAGCCGCCGCCAATCACCACCAGGTGGGGGTCGATGATGGTCAGCAGGTTGCCCAGGCAAATGGCCAGGACATCCAGAAAACGTTCTACGTGTGCTACAGCCTGTGGTTCACCGGCCTGATAATGCGCAATGATTTGCTGCGCTGGCAACTGTTGTTGATAAAAATGCGCGTACATCCACTCAAATCCGCGGCCCGAGATGTAATTCTCGATGCAACCGTCATGGCCGCAGCCACAGGGAACGCGAGGAATATCACGCCCGAGCACCTCCAGCGCATCCACCGGCAAGCGGAAGTGGCCAAACTCTCCGGTGATAAAGTTACGCCCAGAGACCACTTTACCATTAACGATCAAACCACCACCAACTCCGGTGCCCAGGATGATACCCAGCACCGTCGGGTAATGGCGAAACTCTTCGTCCCAAGCTTCCGAGAGCGTGAAGCAGTTGGCGTCGTTATCGACCTTGACCTCACGGCCAATCAGCGCGCTCAGATCGCGCGGCAACGGCTGCCCCATTGCGGCCGGGACGTTGGCGGTAAACAAGGTACCATCTTCGTTTGGCAACCCGGGAATGCCGATGCCCACCAGCCCTTGCGAACCACAAACGGCATCGGCCTCATGGGTGAGATCGCGTAATACCGCCAGCAATTGCCGGTAGTCGTCACGCGGCGTCGGCACCCGCTTTTGCCAGATACGTTGCAGATTGGCGTCGAACACCCCAAGTTCAATCTTGGTGCCGCCCATGTCGAAACCGTAGTACATAACTCGCCCTCAGGGTAAAAAAATGGGGCCCGCTACTGGCCCCAGGTTTTTATTACTGCCCGCTCAATACGCGGGCCGGATCGATGCGGCTGGCACGTCTGGCCGGATACCAACTGGCCAGCAGGCTAAGCACGATTGCCGTACCCAGTACGATCGCCACATCAAGCCAGTGCAGCTCGGACGGCAGGAAATCGATAAAGTAGATATCGCCAGACAAGAAAGAGTGGCCCATCAGCTTTTCGATGCCCTTGATGATATTGGTCAACTGTAGCGAGGCGATCACTCCAACCACTACTCCACTAAGGCTACCTACCAGCCCGGCCAACAAGCCATACCAGACAAAGATGGCGCGGATAAAGCCGTCTTTGGCTCCCAGCGTACGCAGCACGGCAATGTCGCCGCTCTTGTCCTTCACCGCCATCACCAGGGTGGAAACAATGTTGAAACAGGCCACGCCGATCACCAGCACCATCGCCAGATACATGATGGCGCGGATCATCTGAATGTCGCGATACATAAAGCCGTAGGTGCCAATCCAGCTCTTGATATAGACGGTGGCATCGGCGACTTCTCCGGCGTCACGCACCAGCTTGTTAGCGGCGAACACGTCGTTAACCTTGATGGCGATACCGGTGACACTGTCACCCATATCCAGATATTGCTGGGCATCCGCCAACGGCACCATAGCCATGCTGTGATCGAGCTGGCCGCTAAGTTGCAGAATACCGGTGACATGCAGGCGAATACGCTTCGGCTGCAACAGCTTCATCTCAGGATCGCTGTTGGGGATCATCACCGTGACGTAAGAGCCCTGCTTCACGCCCAGAGCGTCAGCCACCCCTTTGCCCAGGATCACCTGCTGCTCACCGCTTTTGAAGTTTGCCCAGGCATCGCCCTGCACATAACTTGGCAGCGCGCTGAGCTGTTTTTCCTGCGCAGGATCCACCCCTTTTACCTGCACGGCGCGTAGCTGAGCACCATTTTCCATCAGCCCGGTAAAGTTGATATAGGGTGCCGCAGCAACAATGCCCGGTACCTTTTCGACCCGTTGCAGGATCTCCGGCCAGCCGGTGAACGGTTGTTTGACCGGTTCGATCTCGCCGTGCGGCACCACCGCCAGAATACGGTTTTGCAGTTCACGTTCGAAGCCGTTCATCGCGCTCAACCCGACGATCAGCACCGCCACGCCCAGCGCGATGCCGATGGTGGAGATCACCGAGATTAACGAAACCATGCCGCCGCGCCGCCGGCCACGGCTAAAACGCAGCGCCATCAGCAATGAAAGTGGCGAAGCGCTCATTACTCGGCCCCCATCAGGGTCAGTTGCGCCTGTAGATGGCCGTCTGCCATTTCCAACTGGCGGCTCAGGCGCTTAGCAAGTTGCAGATCGTGGGTGACCACCAAAAATGCGGTGCCCTGCCGTACGTTCAATTCGCCCAGCAGATCGAAGATGCTGTCTGCGGTGCGTTTATCCAGGTTGCCGGTAGGCTCATCCGCCAACACCAGCGAAGGGTTATTCACCAACGCACGGGCAATCGCCACGCGCTGACGTTCACCGCCGGAAAGCTCGGACGGGCGATGTTTGCTACGTTTTTCCAAGCCCACGGCCGCCAACATCTCCAGCGCCTTTTCCTTCGCCAGCGCCGGTTTCATGCCACCGATCAGCAGCGGCATCGCGGCGTTCTCCAGCGCGGTGAAATCTGGCAGCAGATGATGGAACTGATAGATAAAGCCGAGCTGGCGGTTGCGCAGCTCCGCTTTGGCAGTGGAAGAAAGCTTGTTCAACGACTGCCCTTTGTAGATCACCTCACCAGAGGTAGGTGAATCAAGCCCCCCCAGCAGGTGCAGCAAGGTGCTTTTACCGGAACCCGAGCTGCCGACGATCGCCATCATCTCGCCCGGTTGCATGGCAAAACTGACATTGCGCAGCACGTCGGTATGCAAGTTGCCTTCCTGATAGGTTTTACACAGGCGCTCACACTGCAATAAAGGATGGTTACTCATAACGTAAAGCCTCAGCGGGTTGTACGGCGGCAGCGCGCCATGAAGGGTAAAGCGTGGATAACAGCGAGACCGCCATCGCCACTACGGCAATGATCGTGACCTGGATAGGGTCAACCGCCACCGGCAGAGAAGCCCCGTCGATCAACGCGCCAAGGATTGGCATCAGGTTGTTTAGATTGGTGGCAAGCAGAACGCCCAACAGCGTTCCCAGTAGCGAGCCGATAATCCCGGCGCTGGCCCCCTGCACCATAAAGACCGACATGATCTGCCGCCGCGTCAGGCCCAGGGTTTGCAGAATGGCCACTTCGCCCTGCTTCTCCATCACCAACAGGCCCAGCGAGGTAATGATATTGAATGCCGCCACCGCCACGATCAGGCTAAGCAGCAGCCCCATCATGTTTTTCTCCATGCGCACCGCCTGGAACAGCTCGCCCTTGCGCTCACGCCAGTCTTTCCACTGGGTGCCTTCCGGCAGCGTTTGCTGGCTAAGGGTGTCAACGCTCAACGGCTGTTGCAGGAACAGACGCCAGCCGGTGATATTGCCCGCAGGGTAGCGCATCAGACGTGAAGCATCTTGCTGGTTCGCCAGCAACTGATAACCGTCCACTTCACTATTGGCGTGGAAAGTGCCAATCACGGTGAACAGACGTTGGCTCGGGATGCGGCCCATCGGGGTAAACTGGCTGGCGCTCGGCACCATCAGACGCAGTTGATCGCCACGCTTGACGCCCAACTGCCCGGCAAGCTGCTCACCGATAATCAGGTTGTACTCACCCGGTTGCAGCTGTTGCTGTTTAACGTTGACCAGATAAGGCGTCAGCGGATCGGGCTGCTGCGGGTCAACCCCCAACATGACGCCAACGGCCACGCTGCGAGCGCTTTGCAGCACCACATCGCCGGTAGTCAGCGGGGTGACCCGGGTGACACCATGCAGGTTTTGCACGGCAGAGGCTGGCAGCTGTTCAGGGTTGATTGAACCCTGTTTGCTGGTGATCAGCGCCTGCGGCATGAGCCCCAGGATGTTGTTTTCGAGATCTTTCTCGAAGCCATTCATCACTGAAAGCACCGTCACCAACGCCATCACCCCCAGCGTAATGCCAATGGTGGATAGCCAGGAAACAAACCGCCCAAAGCGGTCTGAGGCTCGCCCGCGCATATAACGCAGGCCAATAAATAACGCGACAGGTTGATACATGAAATCCGTTTTGTTGCCGTAGCTTAAGCAAAGTGATCAAGGATAATAAAGGCTCTACCGGGTTTATGGAACCTCCCGGCCGGTTTTATTCATCATGTTTGCACGGGTTTACAGAAAATGCCGGATTTTGACCTTCCTGAAGACACGGTTGTTTCCGCTGATAGCCGTTTAACCGTTTGACAATCCGTTTACAACGGGCAAATTAATAGGCTGAACGAATCAATGCCAACCACATGAGGTAGTCATGACCGTTACGTCCCACTGCATCACCGCCGCCGATATTGCCAAAGCGGCCGAAATCCTGCAAAACCACGCGATCCGCACGCCGGTAATGACTTCCCGCCAGGCGGATGAGATCGCCGGTGCCCAGCTCTTTTTCAAATGCGAGAATTTCCAGCGCATTGGGGCCTTTAAATTCCGTGGGGCCTATAACGCCATCAGCCAGTTGACCCCAGCCCAGCGCCAGGCCGGAGTGATAGCCTTCTCATCCGGTAACCATGCGCAGGCCATGGCGTTGGCGGCCCGTGAGCTTGGGGTAAGCGTCACCATCGTGATGCCACATGACGCCCCCTCCGCCAAACTGGCGGCAACACGCGGCTATGGAGCTAACGTGGTGATCTATCAGCGGCAAACCGAAGACCGGGAAGCCATCACCCAACGGTTAGCGGCGGAAAAGGGCTTAACGGTGATCCCACCTTACGATTATCCGCAGGTGATGGCTGGCCAAGGCACCGCAGCTAAAGAGTTGATCGAAGAAGTTGGCCCGTTGGATATTCTGCTGGTTTGTACCGGTGGCGGCGGGTTGCTCTCTGGATGCGCCATTGCAGCACATCACTGGTCGCCCGGTTGCCGGGTATTTGGCGTCGAACCCGAAGCGGGCAACGATGTGCAACAGGCGTTCCGCAGCGGTGAAAAAGTGTGGATCCCAGTACCGAAAACCATTGCCGACGGCGCACAAACCCAGCAGGTGGGCAATCTCACCTTCCCGATCATTCAACACTATGTGGAAGATATTCTGACGGTGACCGACCAACAGCTATGCCAGCAAATGCGTTTCTTTATGGAGCGGATGAAGATGGTGGTCGAACCGACCGGTTGCCTGGCTGCCGCTGCGGCGATGAATCAGGTCATCGATCTGCGGGGCAAAAAAGTCGGGGTGATCGTCAGCGGTGGTAACGTGGACGTCGATAAAATCGGCCAGTACCTCGCCATGGCGCAGGATTGATTAAATTACCGCCAACAGGAAGCTTGCTCGCGCTTTTACCGGTGTCAGTTTATACGCCGCTGGGCTAGTATAACCAAGGTATACCCGTCGTCTTTCAAGCTGCAGCGTTGTTACCTGCACTATCTCACCCCAGTCACTTACAAAAGTAAGCTCCTGGGGATGAGATAGCTTGGCGCCTAGCTGCAACTTGAAATCCATAGGGTATAAGGAATGAGTAATTCTTTGTGACAAGCAAACAGGATTTTGTGGTATTCACACGTCAAGCGCCACGGTGAACACCACAAAAACTGTTATTCAATTCATTGATTAAAGATAACTGAATGAGCATTTCTGATAAAAGCCGCAGCTCCGCATCCTCCTACCGTTATTCTCTTCCTGACCGCGCGGGCGATTTACGCCAGCTAGGGCAGCTCACCGGTTCTGCCTGTGCCGTTGAATGCGCCGAAATCGCCGAACGCCATCCCGGCCCGGTGATGCTCATCGCCCCGGATATGCAGAATGCATTGCGGTTGCGTGACGAAATCCAGCAGTTTACCGATCAGATCGTGACCACCCTTTCCGACTGGGAAACGCTGCCATACGACAGCTTCTCGCCCCATCAGGAAATCATCTCGGCGCGGCTTTCCAGCCTGTATCATCTGCCGACCATGGCACGCGGCATCATCATTCTGCCGGTGAATACACTGATGCAACGCGTCTGCCCGCATGAGTTCCTGCATGGCCATGCGTTGGTGATGAAAAAGGGCCAACGGCTGTCGCGGGATCTGCTGCGGTCACAGTTGGAACAGGCCGGTTACCGCAGCGTCGATCAGGTAATGGAACATGGCGAATTTGCTACGCGCGGTGCGCTGCTGGATCTGTATCCCATGGGCAGCGAAGAGCCTTATCGCATCGACTTTTTCGACGACGAGATCGACAGCCTGCGCACCTTTGATGTGGATAACCAGCGCACGTTGAGCGAAGTAGACGCCATCAACCTGCTGCCAGCGCACGAGTTCCCGACCGATAAGGCCGCCATTGAGCTGTTCCGCAGCCAGTGGCGTGAACAGTTTGAAGTCCGTCGCGACGCCGAACATATTTATCAGCAAGTGAGTAAAGGCACCTGGCCTGCCGGTATCGAATACTGGCAACCGCTGTTCTTCAGCCAGCCTCTGCCCTCGCTTTTCAGCTATCTGCCAGCCAATACGCTGCTCGTCAACACTGGAAATCTGGAAGGCGCCGCCGAGCGTTTCTGGCTTGATGTCAATCAACGCTATGAGAACCGGCGGATCGATCCGATGCGGCCGCTGCTGGCCCCGGATACCCTATGGCTGCGGGTCGATGCGCTGTTTGCCGAACTGAAAGCCTGGCCGCGGATGGCGTTGAAAACCGAGGAACTGCCTGCCAAAGCCGGTTGCACCAACCTGGGCTATCAAACCCTGCCGGATCTCGCCGTCCAGGCCCAGCAGAAAGCCCCGCTGGATAATCTGCGGCGCTTTATTGAAAGCTTCACCGGTGGCGTGGTCTTCTCGGTAGAGAGTGAAGGCCGCCGCGAAACCCTGCAAGATCTGCTTGGCCGCATCAAGCTAAGCACCAGCCTGATCCACCATCTGGATGAGGTCGAGACGCAGGGCCGTTACATGATGGTCGGAGCTTCCGAGCGTGGCTTCCTGGATACGCTGCGTGACCGGGCGTTGATCTGTGAAAGCGATCTGCTCGGTGAACGCGTCAGCCGCCGTCGGCAGGATAATCGCCGCACCATCAATACCGATACCCTGATCCGCAACCTGGCAGAGCTGCACCCAGGGCAGCCGGTGGTGCATCTGGAACACGGCGTTGGCCGCTACGTTGGCCTGACGACGCTGGAAGCCGGGGGGATCAAAGCCGAATATCTGATCCTCTCCTATGCCGGTGAGGACAAGCTGTACGTGCCGGTTTCTTCCCTGCACCTGATCAGCCGCTATGCCGGGGGAGCCGACGAAAATGCCCCGCTCCACCGTCTTGGTGGAGATGTGTGGTCGAGAGCCAGGCAGAAAGCTGCCGAACGCGTGCGCGACGTGGCCGCCGAGCTGTTGGACATTTACGCCCAACGTGCCGCCAAGAGCGGTTTTGCGTTCAAACATAATCGTGAACAATATCAACTGTTCTGCCAGACCTTCCCGTTTGAGACCACGCCGGATCAGGAACAGGCCATCAACGCGGTACTGAGCGATATGTGCCAGCCGCTGGCGATGGACCGTCTGGTGTGCGGCGACGTTGGCTTTGGTAAAACCGAAGTGGCGATGCGTGCCGCCTTCCTGGCCGTCGAAAATGGTAAACAGGTCGCGGTACTGGTGCCGACAACCCTGCTGGCGCAGCAGCACTTCGACAACTTCCGCGATCGCTTTGCCACCTGGCCAATCCGCATCGAGATGATGTCGCGTTTTCGCAGCGCCAAAGAGCAGCAGCAGATCCTGGAAGAGGCGGCCGAGGGCAAAGTCGATATCCTCATTGGCACCCATAAGCTATTGCAGAGCGATCTGCGCTGGAAAGATCTGGGGCTGTTGGTGGTTGATGAAGAACACCGCTTTGGCGTACGCCACAAAGAGCGCATCAAGGCAATGCGTGCAGACGTAGATATTCTGACGTTAACCGCCACACCGATCCCGCGAACCCTGAATATGGCCATGAGCGGCATGCGCGATCTGTCGATCATTGCTACCCCACCGGCCCGCCGTCTGGCAGTGAAAACCTTTGTCCGCGAGTACGACAGCCTGGTGGTGCGCGAGGCCATCTTGCGTGAGGTACTGCGCGGCGGCCAGGTGTATTACCTGTATAACGACGTCGAGAATATCGATAAGGCCGCCGAACGCCTGGCGGAGCTGGTGCCAGAAGCGCGGATTGCCATTGGCCACGGCCAGATGCGGGAACGCGATCTGGAACGGGTGATGAACGATTTCCACCACCAGCGCTTCAACGTGCTGGTCTGTACCACCATTATTGAAACCGGCATCGATATCCCCAGCGCTAATACCATCATTATCGAACGGGCCGACCGCTTTGGCTTGGCGCAGCTGCATCAGCTGCGTGGTCGCGTCGGGCGTTCGCACCATCAGGCCTATGCTTATCTGTTAACGCCAAACCCGAAGGTCATGAGCACCGACGCACACAAGCGGTTGGAAGCGATTGCCTCGCTGGAAGATTTGGGGGCCGGGTTCGCGCTCGCCACCCACGATTTGGAAATCCGCGGTGCCGGCGAGCTGCTGGGGGAAGATCAGAGCGGCCAGATGACCACCGTGGGCTTCTCGCTGTATATGGAGCTGTTAGAAAGCGCCGTCGACGCCCTGAAGAACGGGCGAGAGCCTTCGCTGGAAGATCTCACCAGCAATCAGACGGAAGTGGAACTGCGCATGCCAGCACTGCTGCCCGATGACTTTATCCCAGACGTGAATACCCGTTTGTCCTTCTATAAACGCATTGCCAGCGCTAAAAATGAGGGTGAACTGGAGGAGCTGAAAGTCGAGCTGATCGATCGCTTTGGCCTGCTGCCGGATGCGGCGCGTAATCTGCTGCAAAGCGCGGCGATGCGTCAACAGGCGCAGATACTGGGGATCAAGCGTATCGAAGGCAACGAACGCGGGGGCTTTATCGAGTTTGGCGAGAAGAACCGGGTCGATCCGGGTTATCTGATTGGCTTGCTGCAAAGCAAACCGCAGGTTTACCGTCTGGATGGGCCGACCAAGCTGAAGTTTATGCTGGATCTCACTGATCGGGTCGAACGACTGAAGTTTATCGGAGAGCTGCTGGCGGCGTTCAGAGAGCATACTTTGGCAGTTTGATGGTCAATGTCCCCTTGTATGTTTAAAGGCACTTTAGTTACCCGCCCAAAGGCGGGTAGACTTTAACCGAGCTGTACCTGATGCCACAGCCCGTTTCCCCTCTGGCACAACAAGCCCGCGGGAGAGCTTATGGCGCGGCGTCAGTTTTCCTGTTAACCCGAACAGCTGCCAGGGCGGCAATTGACAACGCGTTTATTGATGCTCACCGCGCTACGTTCCAGTGGACTGCGCCTGGGGGAGTGGTACGAAATTAATCTAGATCGGGCCCCCAAAGAGAGAATGAAGATGCGGCGACCGCATGCCGTTCCTCTCCCAAGAGGCACTCACAGTATTGCGCCAAATCATAACCCTCACTACCGCTCATGGTTCATCTTACTATTCCCTTCCGTAAGTCCACCTGACCGCCCACATGATCGCAAGTGCATCAATGACGTCCTGCTACAACAGGGCTGGCGCGACCATATACCACCGCTCATGGATTTCGACATTGTAGTGTTTTATATAAGCCGAGCAGTTAACAACTTCACCACCTCATCTACCGAGGGCAAAGATGGATGGCCCACCATGCGCTGTAACGCAGTATCATAGTTTTCATGCCAAACAGGTTGAATCATTTCATAACCGTCCTCGCGCAGTTGGTTAACATTGCGGCGTACAGCAGCTTTCTCCCACATCACGGCCCCCATTACCGGGAAGAACAACACCGGAAAATCCGCAGCAAGCACTACCGTGGTCAAGCGATTTGGTGCAGCACCTTGTGCGACCGAGGCCAGCGTATTCGCCGTTGCAGGCAATACCGCCATAATGTCATGGTCAGCAACAATCTTTGAAGGTTTGTCGCTAGGCCAATCAGCAGGTTTTTCACCCGCAATCACACGGTCAGCCCACAGCCCGAGCGTTTCCTCGGGGATAAACTGCTCCGCTTGCCGAGTCATCAACACGGTTAATGAACAGTTAATATTCTTTTTAATCGCCTTCAGGTACTCAGGAAGATAAGTGATATCCACCGAGCCGGTGGCACCAATTAAAATGCGCTTCTTCTCCGTCATGATCGTGCTCCACACAAAGCTCTCGTTAATAGCCACAGCTATGAAAGTAAAAGCCGCAGCTTCTACTTTCATGCATCAAGTACCCTCAGGAATTACAGCGTACCAGGAGGTGCTTCGCCCCAGCCCCACTTCTTAATAGTTTCCCGTTTAGGGCGTGGCGCTTTAGGTTGTGAATTCGCCTGGGCACGACGCGATCCCCACTCAATATAAGCGGCAAATGCGGAACGGAACTCAGGATCGTTAGGCAAGTTAACCTCGTCCACACACTCCATCATCAAGTCCACCCAACGCTGACGCTGCTCCGGTTGGATACTCCTGCCGCGATGCTTGGAAACCATGCCCTTAAACCCGCCTCGATGAGCCGTGTAATTAGCCTCTCCACCCAGAACCTCTTCCAGCCAGATAGCGACATGCTCCGGGTGGTCACCCGCCATATGAGCAAACATCGGCGCTAATAACTCATCCTTTTCAACCTTGGCGTAAAAGATCGTCATGAGTTTTAGCAGAACCTCTCTTCCACCCATCCATTCAAATAAAGTTGGTGTATTTTCTGACATAAGTACTCCAGCAAAGTTAATTGGTGATGATTCAGACGAATTGATAACTCAACCTAATTCCAGAGAAGCCAGGGCATTAATTCCTGGCTGATAATCTGCAGGCGGTTCCCCACGATACATCCGGCAAGTATGAAACAACATTTTGAACCCTAAAGAGCGGGAAAATGCGATGGTCTGCTGGGCATGTTCTGGAATACCTAGCGTGACATTCGTCTGCTGCGGTATCTCATTCATCGCAGCCAACATCAGTGCTTTCATATTTTTCTCATTAGCGGCATAGAAAGGCCCGACTCGATACCCATCATCGGAAGGCCGCAAACCAATAAAGCCTTCAATCCCTTTATTACCCATTAGCAGAAGGCCTTTTCGCCCTTGGCCGAAAAACCACTCGGCAAGTAACCCGGCACGAGAATACCCGACGAAACTCGCGTCATAATCAATCACAGAGGTAATATTTTTTTGATCGACGAGTTCGATATTGTGTAGTTCGACAATGTTTTTAGTCGCCGCCCCCACCATGCGGAAAGTGTGATAATGTGTTTTGAATCCACACTTCTGATAATTGGCCTCTTGGGCGGGCATGCCATCCAGGCCAATACAGCGCCCTTCAGCATGTTCAATCGCCATACTCCAAACCGCCAAGCCAAGCCCTTGACCGCGAAAATCGGGATTAACAATATAATGGCCGAGATGAGCGTAATTTTGCGCGTGGTTCACAACAGATATCGAAGCAATCGGCCTATCCTGCCAATAACCGATATAAAAACCCGGCGCATCTATATTAAGGAAACGACTCGCGTCTCCTTCCCCAAGATCCCAGCGCTCCTGACGTGCCATTTCCACCACCACCTGCCATGTTTCGGGTGTAGCGATGCTGACCTGAAATTGGCTTTCAGGGCGTTCGGTTATTTTACTCATATTACCTCCTAACCGGATTAATAACTTCAGTTACAAGCCCATAGACTTGCTAATAAACTCCTTAAGCACTTCACTCGTGCCGCCATAAATAGTTTGCACCCGGCTATTTGCCCAAGTTTTACCTATATATGAATCACTCATATAACCAGCACCTCCATGTAACTGCAAACAGCGATCGGCCACTTTTATCTGAAGCTCGGTAGTCCAGAGTTTAATTCTTGCCGCATCAACCACGCTGAGGCTTTTCTGGTTAAAGCGAGCGGTGGCATCATTTAAATACACCCTAGCTATTTTTACTTCCGTGTCCAGCTCCGCCAGCATAAATCTATTCGCTTGAAACGATCCGATAGGCTGCCCGAAAGCCTTACGGTGCTTTACCCATACCAGCGTTTTTTCAAGTAGATATTCCGCTGTGGCAACGGCAACGGTCGCAATACTCAACCTTTCTCGTGGCATCCCTCCCATAAAATAGAGGTTGCCAATATTCTCGCGACCAATAAGATTTTCGCAGGGAACCCGACAAGCGGTGAAATGAAGATCGGCGGTATCACTGGCATGCCAACCTATTTTTTTCAGCAATGGCCCGCGCTCAAAACCAGGGGTGTTTCGTTCAACGATCAGCAAACTGGTGCCCTGCCCACGTGACGCCTCTGAGGTTCTTACCGCGGTCAGAATAAGATCAGCATTAATCCCATTGGTGATATAGCTTTTATGACCATTGACAATATAGTGCTGCCCTTGCTTTACCGCGGTCGTCTCAAGATGTGCCGAATCCGATCCACCATTGGGTTCGGTAATGGCGATCGCCGCAATCAGTTCACCGCTGCACAACCCTGGCAGCCAGCGAGCTTTCTGCTCATCGGTACCGTGGCTGTCTATATAACTGGCGATCACATCATTATGAGAGATAATGACTGGCGCGGTCATCTCGGCGCGAATTAACTCCTCCGTCAGGACAGCAGCATAGTGATAATCAGGCTTCTGCTGGCCACCCAATTCACGGGCAACGCCCAATCCCAATAACCCCACTTCACCCGCGTGGCGCCAAAAATCACGCCCGATCATGCCGTTAGTTTCCCACTCAGACAGAAAGGGTTTAGCCTCACGCGCCAGGAAATCACGGCAGGTGAGTCGAAATTTTGTTAACTCTTTGTTTTCCATAATATCCTCAGAAAGATTCCGCGACCAATGCCTGAGTCTCTGGTACCTGCGAAAATAGCGCCTTTACCAGGTCAAAATAGTTATAAATAGCGAAATGGCCCCCTTCGATAGGGTGTAGTTGGGTGGTGGCAAACGTGTGGTTCCGCCACGCTGCTTGCATTTCTTCAGTGACATGTTCATCTTGATCCGCTGAGATAACGTCCAAGGGTTGCGACACTTTTTTATCCACAAACGCCAGGAACTGATGGCGCAAGATATAATCGGTACGGAGCAAGGTCACCAGCTTGCGGGCGAAGGCGGGCTCATTGAGAATGCTCTCTGGTGTCCCATTATCCGCACGCATTTTTGAAATGATTTGATCGTCCGTCCACAAATGTCGGTCATCGTCCGCCTGCACGCTCGGTGCGATAGAGCCTGAAATCACGGAAAACAGCGGGCGCATAGCATAGTTTTCCGCCAACGCCGCACTCACGATAAAACTCAGCACGCCACCAAAACTATGACCAAACGTCACCCACTCGGTCGTCCCAGCCTGCTGGCGCAGGGCAAAGTCCGCATGGATATCGGCGCAGATCCGATCGACCAACAACGGCAGATTGTCGATCACCTTTTCACGGCTCAGCACGTCACGGCCAGGTATCTCGATAGGCTTGAACACCAGGTTGGCATCCCCTTTGAAGCGGCCAAGCCAAGCACGATAGACGCTCGCGCTGGCGCCTGCGTGTGGGAAGGCATAAATAACGCGCTTGGGCGCAGACGAATTCATATATGGCTCCCCAGTAAGAAAGAGGCGATACGCTCAGCGACCATCACGGTAGTGAGGTTCGTGGGCATAGAGGGGATACAAGGGAAGAGTGAAGCATCTGCAACGGCGATTTGGCTCAGGCCGTGCAGGTTACCCTGTTCATCCGCTGCGGTCTGCGGATCGCTCGCACATCCCATCCGTACCGTACCAGAGGCATGCCAGCCGGGGCTGAGCAGATTTTTGATGGCGTTATGCATAACCTCATCATTGTCGAACATCGCCTCAGACCAGAACTGGATACCGTCGAGATATGCCGCAAGCTCAGGGTGATTGATCAACCGCCACATTTGACGTACACCCCCGACCAAGCGCGCTATATCCTCTGGCTCCTGTGATAAAGGCAGATCGATCATTGGCAGTTGCTGACTATCCCTGCTCTGGATAAACACTCGTCCTCTGGCCTTGGGACGCATCAGCATCACAGAGGCCCCCACCAAGCGCGGGTAATCGGTGCGATTCTGAAAACCGGGTACGGTCTTGCTCGCCACGTTATTCATTAATCCTAATTGCACATCAATCTGCGCATCGTACCCGCTGTTCAAGCGCGCCGCAGTTTGCCGCCACGGTGTTTCCTGGATGCTATTTCCAGATTTTGGGAGTGCCCATAGTACAACCGAAGCGTGATCGGACAGATGGTTGCCAACGGCAGGTAGATCGGCCACCACGGGAATATCAAGTTGTTGTAATAAACGCGCATCGCCAATGCCGGAACGCTGCAAGATCGCCGCAGATCCTATCGCCCCGGCGCACAGCACGATCTGGTTGGCACGATAGGTAGTATAGCCCCCGTCGTGCGACGCTTCGACACCAACTGCCTTGTCCGCGTTAAACAGCACTCTCTCGACTGTCATGTGCGAGAAGATATGAAGGTTTTCCCGCTCGCGTGCCGCAGAAAGATAGGCACGGTAAAGATCGTATCTTTCCGCTCCCTGCACCACATTGGCTGGTACGACACCCACCGCCGCACTTTCTCCATCATTCAGATCGTCAACAAAAGCGATGCCGTTCTGTTGGCATATATCGGCAAAGGCTTGCTCCAATGGCAAGATGTCGTCCCTTGCAGGTCTCCGCAACCTGAGCGGCCCTTGGTGACCGTGCAGTGCAGAATCTGGACGATCAACGTCATTTTCCAGCTTCTTGTACCACGGCAAAACGTCACACCATGCCCATTGACGACACCCCATATTTACCCAGCGGTTAAAATCGCTGGGAAAGGCCCTTAAGGCTACGGCACCGTTAATCGCAGACGATCCGCCCATGACTTTCCCCAGGCGATAGCCAAAAGCTTTACGCCGGTTACGCTCTAACGGCTGATTATCATCTGCCTGGACGAAACGAGAAAATCGCTCTGTCCCATGCACGTTGGCTTCGTATGGCCAGTTATAGCCTTCAAGAACCAGGCGGGAAGCATCCCGCAACGGACTACCAGGTTGAGCAACGTCAGAATCCTGCCCCGCCTCAAGCAATAAAACACGGTGTTTGCCACTTTCGGAAAGACGAGAAGCCATCACACAACCCGCTGTCCCGCCACCGACCACAATAAAATCATAATCAACCGGCTCTGGAGCCGCTTTAAATGGATGCGTCATACGTATTGCTCCTGAGCCTTGTCCGCTACGCTGGAAAGGATGCGCGAAAAATCACGTACTGAGGCATTCATAAACAGGCTCTCAATCATATCCTGTTCACTGGACGGACCGACCTTGAAGGTTTCGCGTACCGCGCTCAACAGCCCCACTGCATGCAATGAATCGCCACCGATGTCGAAAAAACCATCATTGACATCAAAATCACTGTGTTGCAGCTGTTTTGACCATAAGGCGAATACACGGACCTCAAGCTCATCGGCGGGTTCACTCTTATCCGCTGCAGCCACCGCTTCCCCCCATAGCACGGGCAAAGCGTTACGATCTATTTTCCCATTACCCGTCAATGGCATACTGTCCAATAACACAAACCAGGTTGGTATCATATAAGAAGGGAGATGAGCTTGAGCGAGTTCGCGTAGTGCGCCTTCCAACACGCTCTTTTCGTTCTCGCTGGCCTGTTGCTTCGGCACAATATAGGCAGCTAGCTGCTTTTGGCCGGTTTTCGGGTGGCTGACCGCGTTGATCACGACGTGGTTAGCCTGCGGATTCCCCAACAGGCAAGCCTCTATTTCACCCAGTTCGATGCGATAGCCATTAATTTTTACCTGATTATCTTCACGTCCCAAGATCTCAATCAGCCCTTCATCAATATAGCGCCCCAAATCACCGGTTCTATACAGCCGCTCGCCCGTGAGCGGATGGTTAAAAAATCTCTCCTGCGTTTTTTCAGCATCGCCCAGGTAGCCTTGTGCCACGCCAGCGCCCGCAATGAACAGCTCGCCAGTAACCCACTTAGGACAGGGTTCAAGCCATTCATTGAGCACATGAAATTGCTGATTAGCCAATGGCTTACCGTAAGGAATACTTTTCCAGGCGCTATCTACATGCCGGATAGGGTAAACAATTGACCAGATTGAACCTTCTGTCGCCCCACCCAGGCTGATCACATCAATACCGTTGACGGCGGCCTTGATTTGATCCGGCAGGTTGACCGGGATCCAATCTCCACTCATCAGCACCAGACGCAAAGCACTGCCAGAAAGCTGCGAACCGGCCCGCTCTACCAAAGCTTTCATCGGTGCCGGCACGCTATTCCACAAAGTCACCCGATGTTTGATGATCTTTTCAGCCCATATTTTCGGATCGTTAGCCTCATTTCCCGCAGCAAACAGGATGCTGCCGCCGGCTCCCAGAACCCCAAAGTAATCATAAACGGACAGATCGAACCCCGCTGGCGCAACGGAGAAGACACGGTCATGCTGATTGACGTTGAAACGACGATTAATATCCAAAACCGTATTAGCGGCGTTGCGGTGCGTAATCATCACCCCTTTTGGCTCACCAGTTGAGCCGGAGGTAAAGATAACGTAGGCCAGATCATCCAATGTCTGTTTTGACACCTGTGCAGGAAACTTTATCGGTGCAGCACTATCAATGACCACCCCGATGTTGATTAATCCATCTATTGGTTCCAGGCCTGCAGGCGTCACGATGGCTTTCGCCGCACAGCGCTCAATCAACCGCGCTTTACGCTGCTCAGGAAGCTGTGGGTCAATCGAGACATATGCAGCCCCCGCTAACAGTACACCCAGAATGGCGGCCAGCATTTCTGGCCCTTGCGGCAGAGAAACAGCAACGATGTCACCCGGTTCAATGGCTACATCAGCACTCAGTTGCTCGGCAACGTGGTTACCGCTGGTGACCAACTCCCCATAGCTGATCTCTCTTTGCCCCTGAATAATCGCCGTTTTGGTCGGGAACTGACGTGCAGCATGCAAGATCAGATCCTGCAACAGCGCCGGTGGCATCCCATCATCCGTCGAATTTGCAGCCAGTCTCTCCTGCATGTCGTCCATGTTCAAGGCTACCACCGCACCCTGTTGTGACCAAATCTGCGGGTTTTCGCCACAGGCGTTCAGCAGTTTAACGGCTGCCTCAAACATCATTTCCGGCATGCCCACCGGGAACAACCCTTCGACGTAGTTCCAGTTCATCACCAGATCGCCATTGATACGCAACAACTGATTTTCGAGCCAGACCCCGGGCGTTTGGGTGCTGCTATACTTCACCATCGCCGTGCCTTCCCAGCCATAGTCGGTGACAATATCTCGTAGTTCCGCATTCAAGGTATTGCTGAAAACCACCGGGAAAGAGGGCGCCCTCCCTCCCTGGCTCCGACGCGTCATTTCGCGTAGAACCTGGATCCCATTGAATGAGGAATGCCAGTAGTTCACCAACTGTTCAGTCTGCAACATCACCAAGCGCTGACCAAACGCCTCCGACTTACCGTCTTCAACACACAACAGGCTCGACTGAAGATAATTCCCTACGCTTTGTTGCACATCCGGGAAATAGTTACGCCGCGCATGCTGGGTTAAAGTGAGAGTAAAGTTCTGGCGCCGCGACCACTGCCGCAAGGTCTCAACATAAACGCCAAGAAAAAGCGTTTCCAGGGTAATCCCCTGTGCAGTCGCGCTCTGGCGGAGCTTATTGACTAATTCCAGTGAGATCGGGTGTGAAAGCGTTTTAAATATGGGATTTTTAATTAATTCAGGTGACTGATACAGTGGTAATTCAGGGGCTGCAGGCATTGCATCCACTTTATTTAACCAGTAATCCTTATCCCGGCAGCCTTGCTTACTTTTCAGAAGTTGCCTTTCTCTTTCGATATAATCACCAAAATTAAATTCCGGCACGGATTTTACTACATGTGGATTTTGATAGAACCGCCACCAATCCTTCATCACTATTTTCACACTATGCAAATCAATAAACATCAATTCAAAACACAGGTGTAAACGAACCCTCCTTTTATTCAATAAGGTGGCTCTAATCTCGAAAGAAGGTGCAACAGCCAACGAACGTAAATGCGTTTCCATGCCATTTCGTGTGCTATTAATAAATTCCTGCAACTGGTTATCGTCCATATATTGGCAATCCGTCACGGCAATCTCATAATGTTCAAGGGCCGCAGAAATTCGTTGACGGCCACTATCAATCAGTTCGGCGCGCAGCATGGCATGCAGGGACAGCGTTTGGTTCAAGGCTGCATTGAGCCGCTGAAGATCGGGGTTGAAAATTTCCACTTCAAAATAGTAATGCGTTGCAATCCCTCCCAGAGGTATCCCTGCATTGCGACCAATCAAATAAGCGTATTGAATATCGGTTAGCGGAAATGACTCATCTTCTTTTCTTTCCACTGTTTTATCAAAGGTTGTTGAATCATCTACAGGTAGTTTCCCATTGAGCAACTCATTTATTTTATTGACATTTTTTTCAACGGAATATTCAACCTGATTGGTGATGAGGTCATTTTCTTTCCCTGAAAGTTTTAAGCCAATTCTCTTGGCCGATTCCTGCATGACTCGCATAAAAAACCCCTCTTAGATTATTCAATAAAAATAGAATGAGAGCGTTACGCATCCATCAAAAAATTTAAGAATACCAATCACTTAAAGTTAGGGATAAAAATTCCCCCAAGAATACCGTTGTAACAACAAACATCGGATAGATGAGATGCTCAAGCCTATCATATAAGCATAGTGAATACTTTTACTCCAACAAACAATCAACTGATCAATTGATTGTTGAAATACTACATTAATATGTTTTATGACGTCAAGCATAAACATTATAATAAATAACAATTTGATATCATAAAAAACACAACCAACAAATCATAACAAATTGTTTTTATTAAAAAAAACAAAAAACAGCTTGGCATTCATGATAATAAACCAGTAATGGGCATCAATAAAGTAATGAAAAATTAATTTTAATTTATACGTATTTTTCTTTTTACCTTGACAACATCAGATCAATACGCACATTATTCAATTAATCAATTGAATGATTTTTGTTATTCATTAGTTAAATTAATGAGTATTCAAAGAAAGCAAACTTAGCCAACAGATGACAAGTAGGGTGGTGAAATGAGTAATGATTTTGTGACAGACAAACGCGATTCGGAACTTCCTGAAGATGTGACTCGGCCACTAGCCGCAGAGGAAAATAACGCTTTAGTGTTTGCTATTCTCGCCTCCATTCAGGCAACGTTGATTTTTACAATTGTCATGATTGGAGTCCCATTGCCTGCGATTGGCACAGAATTCCAGTTGGTTCAAGCCGAACTGGTGTTGGTGAGTGCTGCCTATGGGTTGCCCTTTAGCGGCCTGCTGTTGTTTGGCGGGCGACTAACTGATCGTTACAGTGGAAGAAAAATGTTTACTTTGGGGATGCTTATCTTCGGCCTTGCGTCACTGAGTGGCATGTTCGCCTCTTCCTATTGGATTCTAGTAGCAATTCGCTTTTTGCAAGGGATCGGTGCCGCGCTTACGGCACCAGCCCTGATGGCATTATTGCGCCAACTCTACCGCGAGGCGGGCCAGTTCAACCATGCAATGGCAACCTGGGGCGGAGTATCGGTTCTGGGGGGAGCCGTTGGTTTTCTTTCATCAGGCATCGTCACCACTTGGCTGTCTTGGCGGTGGATGTTTATTGTTCCGGTTGTTGTTAGCTTGTCCGGTCTGCTTTTGGTACGCAGAATGATGAAGCCGCTCCCCCTACGTGATAACGACTCTCCTGGTTTAGATTTGAGCGGTGCTCTATTGGCGACTAGTGGCATTTCGCTGTTTAGCTTTGGCCTGATCATGAGTGGCGAATATTCTTGGCTGACTGCGCCAGTCTATCTGCCTGTTGCCGCTGGCCTGCTGCTTATTTTCACTTTCTTGCTCGTCGAACGACATGTTAGCTCTCCTCTGCTACCCTCTGGTTTTATCCTCAACCCAATGCGTATGACTGGCCTGATTGGTATTCTACTGGCCGCTGCGGGTATGGGCTTGATTACCTTTTTACTTTCCCTGTATCTGCAACAATTTCGCGGTTGGTCATCTTTTGCAACCTCCATGGCCTTTATACCTTATACCGTAGGACTCCTAATTATGAATCGTGCCGCCGGGGCTCTCATTATGCGCTTCGGCGCCTTACAAATCACATTTGTCGGGCTACTGCTCGGTGCTTCGGGGCTGCTTTTATTGGCTCAGCTCAATGAGCAAACCCACTATGTGCTTGGCCTGCTTCCTGGCTTATTTATCCTCCCCGCCGGAGCTTCTTTGACCTTTTCCGGCAGTGCGGTACTTTCAACGGCAAATGTTCCCCTACACGAAGCGGGCCTTGCGGGCGGCGTAATGAACACATCGATGGAGTTAGGTCCAACTATGGGGCTAGCTGCATTAATGGCGGTAGCGGCAACCCAGGTAAACGTAGTTAATGGCTATGCCTGGGCGTTTGGCACTGCAGGAGGCGTCTATTTACTCGCAGCGATAGGCGCACTAATTTTAATGAAAAAGATCAATTAGCCGAAATAATCGAAATACCACTGGAACCATAATGTTAAGTATCAGGATCCAGTGGTGTTTCCGTGATAGGTACAGCTAAAACGAGGGCTTACCGGTTAATTTGCACTTCCAGGCCGGCAGCCTTCCACTCCGGAAAACCATCCTCTAGGCAACGAGCAAGAAACCCATTAGTATGCAGGGTTTTCATAGCGTTGAGAGAGAGGACGCAGTAAGGCCCGCGGCAATACGCCACCACCTCCTGTCCTTTAAGCAGTTCAGATAGGCGCCCCTCTAGTTCTTCGGCCGGAATATTGACCGCTCCTGGCAGATGGCCAGAGGCAAACTCTTCGGGGGGACGCACATCTAGCAGAGTAATATCCCCCTCATTCAAGCGATGCAAAAGCTCTTCGCGAGAAATCGATTCCAGCCGTTCACGCTGGCTGAAAATATCAGTAACGAATGACCTGATCTCGCTATGTCGGTATTCCACATATTGCCGAATCGCCGTCAAGATATTCTGGACTGGCCCATTGCCCAAACGGTAGTAGACGTTTTTCCCTTCCCGGCGTGATTGCACAAACCCCGCACGTTTGAGATGTTGAAGATGCTGAGAAGCATTGGCTATCGTAAGACCAGCCAGTTCAGCTAGCCTTTCAACCGGTCTTTCTCCCTGCGCGATATGCTCAAGCAGTAGCAGACGATGTGAGTTCCCCAAGGAACGTGTCACTTCTGCAAATTCGTTAAGAACTTGGCGTTGACTATCGCCATTGAGTGTTGACATATTGTTTTTACTACCCCATCATTCAATATATTAATTGAAAGATATTATATCAAAGGTTGAAGGAGCCCACCAGTTTACTGCTGCTGCCTTTCAATCGAGATTGTGTTACAGAACATGTTACGTTTTCCACTTCCGAGGAGCGTAAAAAAGGATCATCAAATGGATATATTATTACGTGCAGTGCTCATTGGTATCGGGGCAACCTTGGTAATGGACCTCTGGGCATTACTGCAAAAACGCTTTTTTAATATCCCTTCGCTCAACTATCAGTTAGTCGGGCGTTGGTTAGGACACATGTCAAATGGCAAGTTTTTTCACCATACCATCATGCAGACAAAACCAGTAAGCGGAGAAAAGGCTCTGGGGTGGACGGCACACTATGCTATCGGCGTAGTCTTTTCTCTGATATTTATTTATCTCATGGGGCAAGACTGGCTTGAGCACCCCACATTTTTGGCAGCACTCATTATGGGCATTATCAGCGTCATTGTCCCTTTCTTTATTATGCAACCTGGATTTGGTTTTGGCTTGGCTGCATCCAAGACACCGCAACCTAATATAGCGCGCCAGCGTAGTCTGATAGCACACGGTTCGTATGGTGTTGGGATATATCTGAGTGCTGTTTTGCTACAGTACTACTGGCCGATAAGCTAAGAAAAGTCACTAACGCGGGTAATGACTCCAATAAGTAGAACATATACTTTTCTATGAAGGCCCCGATGACCTTTTCATGCAACTCAATCGACCATGAGAAGCAGATTGTTTTATGGTCCATGCGCTTTATACGGTCTCGCAACGTTAGGTTATTACGTTCAATACGTTTAGTAAATATTCTGCCCGTCAGATGCTTATCCTTCAGTACTTTCCGGCTATAACTGCCCCCATTCATCACTGGCTATCATGCCGATATTGAACGGGATCAGTAATGCCAGTAACTCGCGGCAAGTTTCATCGGTGTGGTGCCCAGAGGTGTAGGCCAGTACACCGCCTGTTTTGGTGTTGTATGCATACCAGAGCCAGTTCTGGCAGACAACATCTAGTTTGCAGATGAGCGCTACATCAGCATGAGCGACTAGTGAGGACGTTATCCGCTTCGGCGCGAGTTTTTAAAGTACGGATGACAGTGTTGATACCGACTTTTAGCGTTCTTACCGCATCCGGACACCAGCACCGTTGAAGGCCTAATCAACGATTAACAACGCCAGAACGGCTCCCTCTTCCTGTGGGCTGAGGAATCCCCAGAAAAATTGAGACGAGAAGCAGGCTGTTTTTCACCCAACAACGGGATGAAAAACAGCCTTAAGCAGACGAGAAGAGGTCATTCGTAATTATCTCACTGCCAATTTGCGAACAAAATGGAACAAATTACTCGTAAAACACTCGTTCTAATTCTCTGAAACCACTAACAAAAAATTAGTGGGGATTATTCCTTAGCCCTGTGGAAGGGTTGGGCAAAGGGGGAAACTGCGAAGATCAGACCTTGGTCAGCACCAACTGGCCGCTTTTATCCAGCGGGATCTGGGTGCCTGGATCGTGATCCATGCGGATTTTGCCCTGCTGGTCGCCAATCTTGTAAGTCACGTCATAGCCCAGCATTTTCTGCGATTTGTCATACACCGTTTTGCAGCGCTGCTGCGTGCTGGTGGTCGTGTCGTTGTCTTGCAAGGCCCCCTGCACCTGGTGACCGGCATAGCCACCACCCAACGCACCTACTACGGTCGCAACATCACGGCCCCGGCCACCGCCAAACTGGTGACCAATCACGCCCCCAGCAACTGCCCCCAACACGGAGCCAGCGATGCGGTTTTCATCCTGAACCGGTGCACGATGGGTCACCGTAACGTTCCGGCACTCCTGCCGAGGGGTTTTGATGGTTTCTTTGATCGGTGTTGCGGCGAGAACCTGCGCATATTGTGGGCCGGGAGTGAATACGTCCAGACCAGCTACGGCAGCAATTCCCAGAGCGGCTGCAATACCAATCCCAACACCGGCTAACATTGATTTGTTCACAGGAAATCCTCCTGAATGTGTTACCACGCATTATGCACCGGGCAAACTCGCAGCGATCGCTGGCGATCCCCCGGTTTACGGCGTGCGTGACGCGCCGTCTGTAAACTCCCTAAAGTCTGCACAAGGAAGTTCACCCTCGCAATAAGACTCAATGAGCAAAACGCACTGAAAACGGGCCAAAACCAATGAATTGAGAAGAATCCTATCTCTGCCTGCCCCCTTCTCACGGCAATAAAAAAACCCACGCGGCAAGCCTACGTGGGTTTTCATCAACCGAACAAGCGGGTTAAAACATCAGTGCATCTTCAAGCGCGGACGGATCACGCGGTTGATCCCACCCACCAGCATCATCAGGCCGGTTTTGGTATAGCCATGCAGCGCTACCTGGTGCATACGGTACAGCGAAATATACACCACGCGGGCGATACGCCCTTCGACCATCATCGAACCGCGCATCAGGTTACCCATCAGGCTACCTACGGTGCTGAAGCGGGAAAGCGAGACCAGTGAACCGTGATCCTTATAAACGTAAGGCTTCATCGGCTGATCGTGCATCATCGCCAGGATGTTGCTATAGCAACGTGATGCCATCTGGTGGGCTGACTGTGCCCGTGGTGGCACAAAACCGCCGCCTTCACGCGGGCAGGAAGCGCAGTCACCAATGGCAAAGATGTTGGCATCACGGGTGGTTTGCAGCGTTGGCTCAACCACCAACTGATTGATGCGGTTGGTTTCCAGCCCGGCAATCTCTTTCATAAAGTCCGGTGCCTTGATACCCGCAGCCCACACCATCAGATCGGCATTGATAAATTCGCCGCCTTTGGTGTTCAAGCCATGCTCATCGGCACTGGTCACCATGGTATTGGTTAATACGCGTACGCCAAGCTTGTTCAGCTCCTGGTGCGCCGCTGCGGAAATACGCGGCGGCAGCGCTGGCAGAATACGCTCACCGGCTTCAACCAGGGTAACCTTCAAGGCACTGTTATCCAGCCCTTCAAAGCCGTAGCTGTGCAGCTGTTTGACCGCGTTATGCAGTTCTGCAGACAGCTCAACGCCGGTAGCCCCACCACCCACGATGGCGATATTCACGCTCTCTTTCTCTTCCGGATTGGCAGAGAACTTGAGGAACAGGTTCAACATCTCGTTATGGAAACGGTGCGCCTGATTCGGGTTATCCAGGAAGATGCAGTTATCTCTTACCCCTGGGGTGCCAAAGTCGTTCGAGGTGCTGCCGAGCGCCATCACCAGGATGTCGTAGCTCAACTCGCGGGCGGGAACCAGCTGGCAGCCCTGCTCATCGCAGATCTGCGTTAACTGCAGCGTTTTCTTTTCACGGTCAATGTTGACCAGTGAACCCAGTTGGAAGTTGAAGAAGTGGTTACGCGCATGCGCCAGGTAGTTCAACGCATCCACACCGTCATCCAGGGAGCCGGTAGCCACTTCATGCAGCAACGGCTTCCACAAATGGCTGTGGTTGCGATCCACCAGCGTGATCTCCGCTTTGTGCTTACGACCCAGTTTATGGCCCAGGCTGGTTGCCAGCTCCAGACCACCGGCACCACCGCCGACAATAACGATTTTCTTCTTTGGCGTTGTCAAAATGACCCCCTGAATGTGAACCAATTGTTGCCTAAGGGTAAATAAATAATATCCTTAGAATACATAGGGTTCGCTTAAGTTAAACCTGCAATCTGAGGCCAGAATAGCACGAGAGGTTATTTGGTCATACCAAAATTGATGTACGTCAAAGTTTTTTGGTTAAAGGCTGGACGAAGGGCTTTTTTGAGGATTGTGATTCAAATAGTTAGCGTGAGATCACAGTTTTGCATTTTGCTGCCCACCGGCGAAAACGGGCTCGATAAAAACAAAAAAGCCGCAATTGCTGCCCTTTAGGAACAACGTTCACGGCTTGGTTATGCGTTATAAAACTGTTACGCCAGCGTCTTGAATGCCTTGATACGCTGAAGGTGTGGCGAGATGTTTTTAAACTTGTGACTCTGCTGTTCATCCCAGACGATTTCATAATACTTGTGCAACAACTCGGCACTACGCTGGCTGTCCAACACTTCGTCCTGGCGAGAAAGCACCACCAGGCAGCGATCGCGGTTCTTCTCGCGGAAATCTTCCACGCATTTGGTGGCGATATCGCGATACTCTTCCGGCCGGTCGATCTTGCCGTGCATATGTTCTTCCGGGTACAGGTTCGGGTTGAAGATCACCTGACGGATACCGCACAAAAATCCGATACGTTCGGCCCAAAAGCCCCCAAGACCCACGCCGCAGATCAGAGGATGGGCATCCCCTTCCTGCTGAACCGCCTTGTCCACCTCTTTCAATAAATGCTGCATATCATGGCGCGGATGCAAAGTGCTGTAGCTGATAAAGCGCACGTCCGGATCGATGAACTGTAACTGCATAATCTTTTCATGATTGCCGGGACTGGTGGAATCGAAGCCATGCAAATAAATAATCATGTGGTTCCTCGCAACAAGCTGGGGGCCGCTGGCAGCCCCCATTATTAACGCCGCCTTCTTGCGGCGCCCTGGCCGTTCACCCCGCTGAGCGTTGCTTATGCTCTTCCCAGCGTTCATGCAATTGACTCAGCGCATGATGCGCCTTTTGCCAACGGTCGGAATCGCGCAGTTCCTGACGGGTGAACTGACCGCGATGATATAACCGCTGCAATTTCTCTACTTTGACCGGGGACAGGTTATCTAACACGCTGACCGCCCCTGCCCGATTATTACAAACCAGGATCATATCGCAACCGGCATCCAGCGCCGCCTGGCCACGCTCGGCATAGCTGCCCATGATCGCCGCCCCTTCCATCGACAGATCGTCAGAGAAGATCACGCCCTCAAAGCCTAGCTCCTGACGCAAGATTTGCTGCAGCCAGTAAGGTGAACCGCTGGCCGGGCGCGGATCTGCTTCAGTATAGATAACATGGGCTGGCATGATGGCATCCAGCAATCCGCGTTGGATCAGCTCACGGAAGATAGTCATATCATGTTCGCGGATTTGGGCCAATGGCCGTGGATCGCGCGGGGTTTCTTTATGCGAGTCCGCCGTGACTGCGCCATGCCCTGGGAAATGCTTGCCGGTGGTTTTCATCCCGGCGCTGTGCATCCCCTGGATAAAGCGTTCGGCCATCACTAACGCCTGCTGCGGGTCGCTATGGAAAGAACGTTCGCCAATCGCCGCACTGGCGTGGCCGATGTCCAATACCGGGGCAAAGCTGATATCGATATCCTGGGCAATCATTTCCGAGGCCATCAACCAGCCGGCTTCCTGAGCCAGACGCCCGCCTTCCTGGGCATCGTTGAGCGCCGCAAAGGACTGCGCCGCCGGTAAGCGGGTAAAACCTTCGCGAAAACGCTGCACGCGCCCGCCTTCCTGATCCACTGCCACCACCAACCGCGAATGCGAGGCAGCGCGGATTTGGCGAACCAGCTCACGCAACTGCTGCGGATCGGCAAAGTTGCGGGTAAACAGGATCAGGCCCCCTACCAGCGGGTGTTTTAAAATCTCGCGTTCTTCTGCGTCCAGCTCATAGCCGACGACATCTAGCATTACTGGGCCCACGGCCACCTCACATCAGTATTCATGATTAGTTTGACGATGATAAACAAAAACGCTGGTATAACGCTGCGCCCCAACGCAAAAATTCCGCATCCCGACACTGCTGCCAGCGCACTTCACACCACATCAGCATCAGGTAATCCACCCACGGCAACCAACGCTGGACCTGTGAGGCCAACTGCGGCAAATCGGCATAGCTGTGGGGTTGGTATTGCTCCAAAAAGCGTTGTTGCACAGCCGGGGAAAATTGATTGAAGCGAAACATCGCCGCCAGCTCCAGGGCGATATCGCCATCGGCGGCATACTCCCAGTCGATCAACCTGAGCTGCCCGGCCTGTCGCAGCAGATTGCCGGCATGAATATCCATATGCAGCGTTGCCAACTGCAACGGGCGCGGCATGGTACCGTTGATGAAATAGCGCTGCCAACGCAGCCAGGCTGGCGTGAGACGCCTGCGATCGATTTGCTGCCAATAGCGGGTAAATTGCTGTTGCAAATCCAGCCGGTAACCACTCAACCCACGGTTATGCAACCGGGCGGTCAGCTCTGCCAACTCCCCGTTGGCCGTTAAGGAAGCAAACGCCGTTTCATCAACGCTCTCACCGGCAAGCCATTCGACGATCAGCCACTCAGGGCTCTGTAACCACACCTTTGGACCTATACCCAATCCAGCGCGCTTCAGCACTTGCCCCTCACGCCGACGGTTAACGCCGAGCATGCGTTTTTCCGGCGTCTGCGGACGGGCCAGCAGTTGCACATCGCCACTGTCGATCCGCCAGCTCTCGCCGCTCAACCCTTGTACCAGGCTAAAATGACAACCGGCGGTATTTACCGCCGGCAGTCTGTTACTCAAGAGTCGCCGCAGCTGGGATTCAGTATTTGACGTCGCCATTGCCTGACCAGACGATCTCACCGGTTTGTACCAACATCAGCTGCATTTCCATCGCTGGTGACTTCACATCGCCACTGACGGCGCTATACAACACGTATTGCGCGTTGACGATACGCGCCAAGCCAATCGCCTTGCTGCGCGACCCGAGGCTATCTTCCGCCGACAGGCCCAGCGTCTGTTTGGCGCTCGCCAACTGCGCTTCCGGCACGACGGCAAAGGTCTTGTTGGATGCCAAAGCCTGGTGCAGCGCCGAAGTGGCGTTGCCGATGCTCAATGAGCCATTGGTATTGTTCTTCACGCTGTCCAACAGCAATACGCTGCCAGGCGTGACGCCATCAGCCTTCAGCGTCTGATTGACCAACGGCTGCACGCTGCCCAGCCAGTCAAGCTGCTGGATCTTCGGCGGCTGTGGCACCGGCTCGGTGGTTGGTGGCAACGGTTCAGGCTGAGGCTCTGGTTGCGGCTGTGGCTCGACCGTCACCGGTGCCGTAGGCTCTGGCGGGCGTGATGGACAACCAGTTAACACCAACGCGGCCAGCGTTACCCATAGGAACTTTTTCATTACCTTCTCCAACGTAACCCAAAACTTATAAGTATAAATACAGACGCACACGCTTGGCATCAAGGTTGCCATTCAACGAATAAATCTCGGCGTCTGAATTGGCGGCAACGGTGACCGTGCGCGGCTGTTCAAAAGGCAGGATATCCAGCCCCTGTTTGTCATACCAGTAGAAACGATAGTGGAGGGTCACTGCCGTGGTCTGAGTATTGCTGAGCACCGAACTGGCCCGCAGGCGGCCAGATGCGTCAGCAATAGACGGGTTATCCGCCAGAATACCCGCCGTCAGTACCGGTGAATCCATCACCACCGTTTGCCGTTCATTGACCGAGATACCCTTTGGGCTGCTACAGCCCATCAGCATCGCGGCAGGGAGCACCAGCGCCATCAAGTAACGCGTCGTGTGGATATAGCGCATGGTCTTCCTCGGTTAACGTGACAACAACGGGCCCAGAGCGCGCCCACCAACTAAATGCATATGAATATGATAGACCTCTTGCCCGCCGTGACGATTGCAATTGATGAGCAGGCGGTAGCCGTCTTCGGCAATCCCTTCCTGCTCGGCAATTTTGGCCGCCACGGTGATCATACGGCCTAATGCGGCTTCGTGTTCCACGGTCACGTCGTTCACCGTTGGGATCAGCACGTTCGGCACGATCAGGATATGGGTCGGTGCCTGTGGGGAAATATCACGAAATGCGGTGACCAGTTCATCCTGGTAGACCACATCGGCAGGGATTTCACGGCGAATAATTTTACTGAAAATCGTTTCTTCGGCCATCTGGAACTCCTTGTTCAGCGAAAATATTGGTTTACGCAGTATCGTGACAAATTCTACTGCTATCAACCCGATTGCGCACTTTCCGTATCGAGTGATGGAGAATCACTCAACCTTACGAGTTTACCGGCGGTTATTGGCTACCGATCAGCTGCGGCGCATGACCACGCATCCAAGCGGCCAACGAGTCTAACGTGGGGCGCAACGTTTTACCCAGAGGCGTTATCTGGTACTCCACCCGTGGTGGCACCTCTGGAAACACCTGCCGTGTGACAAGACCGCATTGTTCAAACTGGCGGAGCTGACGCGTCAGTTCTTTTTGCGCGATGGGGGCCACCGCGCGCTGTAACTCGCTAAAGCGTATCGGACCGTCGATCACCATCAGGCGATACAGGATCGGGATCGCCCATTTTCCCGAAACCAAATTGACGAAGCTCACCATCGGGCACGGCTCCCCCACAGGCGGTAACGGAAAAATTTTTTCAACCTGCCCTTTCACTGTTGACGCCATTGCATCCCACCTTGTCCTTTAGTATCTAAATGGTACCTACTATGCAAAAGGTACTAACAAACCAATAATGGCGTAACTGACCAACGAGAGGAAGGGTTATGTCACGATTAGCAGGTAAATACGCGTTGATTACCGGGGGAACCAGCGGCATTGGGCTGGAGACGGCCCGGCAGTTTATTGCCGAAGGAGCGACCGTGGCGATCACCGGGCGCAGCGCAAGCGGGTTAACAGCGGCTGGCGAAATGCTAGGGGATGCCGTGCTGTTGCACAATGACGCCGGGGATATCGGCCAACAGCCGATTTTGGCCGCGCAGTTGGCTAAAAGCTGGCCCCGGTTGGATATCTTGTATATCAACGCCGGTGATGTCACCCACCTGCCGTTGCAGGAATGGGATGAGCAGCGTTATGACCAACTGATGAACACCAATCTCAAAGGCCCACTGTTTTTGATCCAGGCCCTTTTACCGTTACTGGGCAATCCTGCCTCGGTGATCCTGTGCGGTTCCGTCAGCGCGCATATTGGCTTGGCGCAAAGTAGCGTCTATGCCGCCAGTAAAGCCGGAATTTTGTCTTTGGCGCGTTCGCTTTCTGCCGAACTGCACCCGCGCGGTATTCGCGTCAACGGCCTCAGCCCTGGCCCAACGGCAACCCCAGCGCTGGGCAAGCTGGGTTTGCCGGCACAGGCTGAGCAAGCATTACGCGAAGAGATCCGCGCGCTGGTGCCGATTGGCCGCATGGGGACCGCGCTGGAATTGGCCAAAGCCGCCGTATTTCTCGCGTCTGACGAGTCCAGCTACATGGTGGGAAGTGAACTGCTGATCGACGGTGGCGTGGGGAATTTAGCGCGGAGTTGAAAGGCTGCTGTAGGGGCGCTGCATGCTGCGCCCGTTGAGATCATGCCACTGTTTGCTCCTCGAGTTTAGCGCTTCAGCAAAACTTCCAGCCTGGCTTTCACCTCACACCATTCATCATCGATAATGCTGAACCTGACCGAGTTACGTTTACGCCCGTCGGGCATGATGCGTTCATGGCGTACAATCCCCTCCTGCTTTGCACCAATCCGCAGAATTGCCGCGCGTGACCTGTCGTTCAGTTCGTCGGTGGTGAACTGTACACGTACCGCCTGTAATACTTCAAAGGCATAGCCGAGCAGTAGGTATTTCGCTTCGGTATTCACGCCGGTGCGCTGCACCGATTGGCTCAACCAGGTGTGGCCGATTTCCATTTTGCGATTAGTCCGGTCGATTTTCCAGAAACGGGTGCTGCCGATAATGCGGCCGCTAGCCTGCTGAACAATGACAAATGGCAGCATGGAACCGGCATCACGGCCTGCCACGGCGGTGGAGATATAGCTGTCGATCGTGCTGGTACTCGGCACTGCGGTAACCTTCAGGTTCCACAGTTCGCCATCAGCAGCCGCGCTCAGCATTGCCTCACGGTGCTCTGGCTGCAATGGCCGAAGTTCGATTTGATTGCCGATCAACGTTGGTGGTTTGAGCACGGATGGGTTGGGCATTGTTCCCTCTTTTGCTGCGATCTATGGACTGCCATCAGCATCGCAATAAACAGGGAAAAAAACCAACAAATTAAGCAGGATGTACACTGAGCCGGTTCAGCTTACTTGTTATATGTACCAAAGCGCTGATTTATTACCAGGCAGGATTAGGGGTAAAATTCGCGTGGGTGCTCTGGATCTTTTTGTCCTAAGCATTAGCAAGAGATAGAAAGAGAAAAGCCCCGAATTGATGTAAATCAACCCGAGGCCACTCTTATGCTCCAACAACATAAAGGTAGCCTCTTACCCGCCGAAAGGCAAGGACAAGGAGGCTATCATGCCGCAAAAATTAGTAGTAATGGCCCTGGTTATTCTCTGTATCACCGTACTGGTGTTTACCTGGATGACCAGGAAAAGACTCTGTGAGATCCGCATTCGTAGCGGAGAAACAGAGGTTGCGGCCATGATGGCTTACGAATCCGCAAGGTAAGGCAACCCAACGGCGGGGCTTGCCCCGCCTGTTGGTTGTTTGAGCAGAGATCCATGAGCACCCCTTCCATCAAAAAAGAAGACTTTCCCCGCCTTTAACTACCGCTATCCCCCTTCCCATAGCCACTTATTATCGACGACGTGCCACCTTTAAGGGAAAGTTATAGCGTAAGTCACTACCATACCAAGGGCATTAGTTCGTTTTTCAATATATATCTTGTTATTAAACTCATAGTTACCCACGGGATGACATACTCTAATACTTATGCCTAAATCTACATCATTAACTTCTGCCCCAGCGCAGCTGCTGCGACTCCCGTAGGCATAGGAATACGTCGTAGTATATGAAGATGTTTTACCGGGGAGATAGTAAGTGGCCGTTATTAATAACATGATAGCGACAAGCGCCGTTACGATGCTGATAGCGGCATACAGCTTGATATAATCAACAAATTTACTGCTGTTAAACACGCCACGTCTGATAATCAAAATTGAGATAAGCAAAGCCAGTGCCAGCGCCGTCACAAGCATATAACGCACACTTGTACGATTCAGAAAGGTTTGACGATAGATCTCACCATGCCATAGCATCATCCCAAAAACGAATCCCAAAAATAATATCGTCACGCTAAAAAGATAAGGATAAGAGTATTTTTTCATCGCCAATGTCCTTCTGGCTGGCTTCATGATGCTAATTTTTTGTACTACCGGATATAAACTTAATACCGAACTCATGTCAATAACGGTGACTAGCTCAGAAAAGTGCATAAAAAAAGGGAGACCTAAGTCTCCCCATTAACTCCCCTACCTGAATCAGTGGTTACGGATGTATTCATCCATATCGGTTTTCAGGTTGTCGGATTTGGTACCAAAGATCGCCTGAACGCCTGAGCCAGCCACAACCACACCGGCAGCACCCAGTTTCTTCAGACCAGCCTGGTCAACCTTGGATACGTCGGCCACGCTAACGCGCAGACGGGTAATACAGGCATCCAGGTTGGTGATGTTCTCTTTACCGCCGAATGCCTGAACCAGCGCAGCAGACATTTCAGAACCACCCTGAGTCACCTGCTCGGAAGCATTGTCTTCACGGCCAGGAGTTTTCAGATCCAGTTTGGCAATCAGCACGCGGAAGATGGTGTAGTACACCAGACCGTAGATAACACCAACGATTGGGAACAGCCAGATTTTGCTGCTGTTGCCGCTCAGTACGATGAAGTCGATCAGACCGTGTGAGAAGCTGGTACCGTCACGCATACCCAACAGAATACAGATTGGGAACGCCAGACCTGCCAGGATCGCATGGATTACGTACAGGATCGGCGCAACGAACATGAAGGAGAACTCGATCGGCTCAGTAATACCGGTCAGGAACGAGGTCAGTGCAGCGGAGATCATGATACCGCCGACTTTGGCACGGTTTTCCGGCTTGGCTGAGTGCCAGATGGCAATCGCGGCAGCAGGCAGACCATACATTTTGAACAGGAAGCCACCAGACAGCATACCCGCAGTTGGGTCACCCGCCATGTAACGCGGAATGTCGCCGTGGAACACTTGACCGGCCGCATTGGTATATTCACCAATCTGCATTTGGAACGGAACGTTCCAGATGTGGTGCAGACCAAACGGTACCAGCGCACGCTCAACAAAACCGTAGATACCGAATGCCACTACTGGGTTCTGATAAGCCGCCCATTCGGAGAAGGTCTGGATAGCCGTACCGATTGGCGGCCAGATGAAGGAGAGGATCACACCCAGAATGATAGCGGCCAGACCAGAGATGATTGGTACAAAACGCTTACCGGCAAAGAAGCCCAGGTATTCTGGCAGTTGAATACGGAAGAAGCGGTTAAACATGTAGGCAGCAATGGCACCGGAGATAATCCCCCCGAGTACACCGGTATCCGCCAGATGTTTGGCCGCAATCTCTTCGGCTGGCAAATGCAGCACCAGTGGCGCAACCACGGCCATGGTTTTCACCATGATGCCGTAAGCCACTACCGCGGCCAATGCAGAAACGCCGTCGTTGTTAGTGAAGCCCAGGGCAACACCGATAGCGAAGATCAACGGCATATTGGCGAATACGGAACCGCCGGCTTCCGCCATCACGTGTGAGACTACCAGCGGTAGCCAGCTAAAGTTGGCGGAACCGACGCCCAGCAGGATACCTGCGATAGGCAATACGGAAACCGGCAGCATCAGCGATTTACCTACTTTTTGCAGGTTGGCAAATGCGTTCTTGAACATAGTTGAGTGTGCTCCTGAGTAATAGTGCTTTGCTACTTCTCGCGAATTTTCGCGTTGCAGAGGGGGGAGAGAAAACCCCTGCATTTTCAGGGTGTCTGAGCACCCCTTTAATTTTTACGCAGAGTAAAATAAATACCCTGAACAATGTTTGATGGCAGTCACGTTTCGATGAATCTGACCGGCCATTTTTCAAAAATCGTCTACTTTTTGTGAAGAAAGATGAAAATTTGCCCGGCCGCTCCCCTGAAACGGGTGGGAACATTACCCGTTTCGAGGATTAATTACGAGCTTAAAAAGAATTAGATTATCGCCAGCGTTTCGCTAAGCCTAGACGAAGGATCAGAGTTCGATGTGAAACAAACGTGAAAAGTTGGCAGTGGTCGCCTGCGCCAGTTTTTCCAGGCTGACGCCCTTCAATACGGCCAGGTATTCTGCGACGTCACGCACATAGGCGGGTTGGTTTTCTTTGCCGCGATGAGGTACCGGCGCCAGGTATGGCGAGTCGGTTTCCACCAGCATGCGATCCAATGGCACATAGCGGGCTACCTCGCGCAGCGGCTCGGCGTTACGGAAAGTGACAATGCCGGAGAACGAGATATAGAAGCCCAGATCGAGCAAGGCTTTCGCCGTTGGCAAATCTTCGGTGAAGCAATGCAGCACGCCGCCGCAATCCTGTGCGTTCTCTTCACGCAGAATGGCCAACGTATCGTCACGCGCGTCACGCGTATGCACAATCACCGGCTTGTTGAGATCCCGGCCAATACGAATATGTTGGCGGAACGACTCTTGCTGTAACGGGATATTGTCTTTCTGATAAAAGTAATCCAGCCCGGTTTCCCCCAGGGCAACCACCTGCTCTGCCGCTGCCAGACTGCGCAGTTCGGCATAATCGTAGCCCCCCTCCAGATTCAACGGATGAACGCCACAGGAGAAGGCAACATCGTTACGTTGACCGATCAGCTGGGTCATCGCCTGGTAACCCGGCAGCGTGGTGGCAACCGCCAGTACAAAGCCCACATCCTGCGCTTTGGCTTTGACCAGAGCATCGTCCACGCTGTGGTGCAAGGTGGCGAAGTCCAGGCTGTCGAGGTGGCAGTGAGAATCTACTAATAACATGATAATTAACTCTTTTACAACGAATGAGGGGATGAGTAACCGGTAGTGCCGAGCATCTGCTCCCAACCGAGTAACTGTTCTGTCAGCAACAGCTCGCGATTAACGCCGACCACGCTGAGTAACTGATGGCGGCAGTTAAGCCACTGCTGCATGATTTGCTGGAGCGAAACGCTGCTCAAACGGCTGGCCAACTGCTGGACCAGCGGCAATTGATCCTGGTTCAGAGCATAGTTCGCGGCACCCTGCTGGTATTTCATAGCATCCATCAGTAGCGCGCATAACCAGTGTAGCCGGTCCGCCACGTCGTCATGGTTCAGTGCCGGCAACAGGGCCAACATATCGCACTGCGGCAAAGCGGCGCTCAAGGCGTTACACAGTGCGGCCCGCTGTTGCCAGCGATTCGGTTGCAGCAACTGTTCGGCAGCGAGTGGAGCACCGTCATGCAAGCGTAATGCGGTCAGACGATCGACCGGATTGCCCACACCCTGGCGGTTAAGCCATTGCAGACTAAGCTGTTCATCCGGGCTGGCCAGATGCCAGTAGAAACAGCGGCTACGCAGCGTCGCCAACAGGCGTGAGGGCTCACGGCAGCCTAGCAGGAAGTAGGTATTGGCCGGAGGCTCTTCCAGGGTTTTCAGCAAGGCGTTGGCGGCGGCCTCGGTCAACAGTTCTGCCTGCGATAGCCACACCACCTTGGCTCCCCCCTGCTGGGCATGGGAATAGAGGACCTCAATCACTTGGCGGATCGGTTCGATACCCAAGCTACTTTTGCCCTTTTCCGGAGCCAGTACGTGGTAGTCCGGATGGTTGCCTGCCAGCATCAACCGGCAGCTGTGGCACTCACCGCAGCTCTTTTCACCATTGCGCTTTTGGCAGATCAGCCAACGGCTCAGGGCATAGAGTAGCTCAGCATCGCCGTTGCCCACCGCCGCATGCAGCAGTAATGCGTGATGGCCACGCCCAGCCGCATACTGCCCCACCAAATGACGATAGGGAGCGTTAAGCCACGAGTACCAGTTCATTACGCTCCTTCCTGCTGTTGCAGCCACTGTACAACCACCTGGCGAATATCGGCAGTGACCTGTTCCAGCGTTTGTGCCGCATCTATGGTAACGATGCTCGCATCCTGAGCCGCCAGTTCAAGATAGCGAGCGCGGGTACGTTCAAAGAACGGCAGCGCTTCTTGCTCAATACGGTCCAACTCTCCGCGCGCGCGCGCTCTTTGCAGGCCCACCGACGGAGGTAAGTCGAGATAAAGGGTCAGGTCGGGGCGGAAGTCACCCAATACCGTATCACGCAGCGAACTCATCAAGTGTGGGTCGATCCCCCGGCCCCCGCCCTGATAGGCTTGTGCGGAAAGATCGTGACGATCGCCTACCACCCAGGCTCCCCGCGCCAACGCCGGTTGGATCACGGTTTCCACCAGTTGCACCCGCGCGGCATATATCATCAACAGTTCCGCCTTGATGGTCGGCAAATCGCCATCTGCGCCGCATTTAAACAGCTCGCGCAGCTTCTCCGCCAGTGGCGTACCGCCCGGTTCACGGGTAAACACAATGTCGTTAATACCCTGCTCGTTAAGCACGTTGACCACGGTATTGCGCGCGGTGGTTTTACCCGCGCCTTCCAACCCTTCAATCACTACAAAGTTACTTTTCATTCTTTTCCTTTTGTACCTGCCGATAGACACGCACCGCAGCATTATGGCTTGCCAGGTTGGTGGTGAACGTATGGCCACCCTTTCCGTCGGCAACAAAGTACAAATAATCGGTTTTAGCCGGATTGGCAGCAGCCTCCAGTGAAGCACGGCTCGGCATGGCGATCGGCGTTGGCGGCAGGCCACTGATCACATAGGTGTTATAGGGAGTTGCCGTCTCCAGATCCTTACGGGTGATGTTACCGGTATAACTGTCGCCCATGCCGTAGATCACGGTAGGATCGGTTTGCAAACGCATACCCAAACGCAGGCGATTGATAAACACCGAAGCGACCTTGGTGCGCTCCTCCGCTACGGCAGTCTCTTTCTCAACGATCGAAGCCATCGTCAGCAACTCTTCCGGCGTTTTGTATGGCAAGCTGGTGTCTCGCGCATGCCAAACGTCCTGCAATGCCTTGTACATCCGCAACTGCGAGCGCTTTAACAATGCCTGATCGGTGGTTCCCGCCGTATAGAGATAGGTATCTGGATACAAACGACCTTCCAGCACGCCACCTTCCGGTAGCCCCAGCGCCTTGGCGATTTCCGCCTCGCTTTTACCTGCCAGGGTATGTTTGACGTATTTGGACTCTTGCAGCACCTGCAGCCAATCTTTCAGACGCAAACCCTCGATAAAGCGCGCGCTGAACTGGGCTTCTTTGCCGCTCGCCAACAGTTTCAGCATCTGGCGCACCGTCATCCCCGGGGTTAAACGGTAGGTACCCGCCTTGAATTCGGCCAGTTCCGGCTGCAGGCGCAGTAACCACGGGAACCAGCGGCCATTGTGGATCAGCTTGTCGCGTACCAGCAGCCCTTCCAGCGCCACACGTCCAGTGCCTGCGGGCAGTTTGAAGTAGGTTTCCTGCCCAATCGCCAGCGGAGTATCGGCAAAGCGTTCAATCCGCTGATGCCCCCAATACAGCGAAGCCAACGCCAGGAGCAGCAGCAGTACAACAATCTTGAGCTTTTTTCTCTTCATCGATCAGCCATCATTAACAGTGTGGTCGCAAAAAATCATACAGTTGGCGCGAAGGGTAGCGCCATGATTGTGCCCTATTCACCGGCAGCAACGGCATCAGCGCGTTGCATATCAGCACTTCCTCCGCATCGGCCAGCGTCTCCAGCGGTTCACTGACGTAATGCAGTAGATACTCGCTGCCCGTCAGAAGTTCAATCACTCGGCGGCGCATCACACCGGCGACACCGGCCTGATCCAGATTTGGCGTAAAGACGTTTTTTCCTTTGCGCCAGAACAAATTAGCCGCACAGCATTCCACCAGCATACCCGCAGTGTCAAGCACCAGCGCCTCATCGGCATCGGCCTGGTCAAGATGTGCGCGGATCAACACCTGCTCCAGGCGGTTAAGGTGTTTCAGGCCTGCCAGCAGTGGATTACGCGCCAGCGCAACCGGGCTGACCGTCAGGCTGATCCCTTCTTCACGCCATGACTGGTAGTGCATGGGATAGGCGCTGCGCGAAACGATCCGTGTAGGAGCAGTACAGCCGTGTGGGCTGTAACCTCGTCCGCCGCTGCCTCTGGTCAGTATCGCTTTGACCACGCCCAGGGAGAGAGAGCTTGCCGCATGGCGCATCTCAAGTTCCAATGCCGCCCAGTCCACCGCTGGCAATAGCAATCTCTGCGCCGCCTGCTGCATCCGCTCAAGATGCCAGGGAAAAAGATCGATGTTGCCATCCACTACTCTGGCAGTGGTAAAGCAGCCGTCGCCAAACTGCAAACCGCGATCGCTGGGTGCCAGGGCGTCATGTTGTTGTCCATTGATCCAGTACATGCGTTTCCTCACTGTGTTATCACTACAGCATAACAGGCACATACTACGATAGAACGGCCTGGCGCCATAAAAAAAGCCCGGTCAAAATGCACCGGGCCTTTATCAACTTAAGTTGGCAATAATTATACGCGACGGAAAATCAGCGAACCGTTGGTGCCACCGAAGCCGAAGGAGTTACACAGCGTGAACTCCATATCTTTGGTCTGGCGCGCTTCGTGTGGTACGAAGTCCAGATCGCAACCTTCATCCGGATTATCCAGATTGATGGTAGGTGGAACCGCCTGATCGCGCAGAGCCAACACGGTAAAGATCGACTCAATCGCCCCAGCGGCACCCAGCAGGTGGCCGGTCATCGATTTGGTGGAGCTGACCATTACCCGGTTGGCATCGCTGCCAAATACGGATTTCACCGCTTGGGTTTCGGCTTTATCACCGGCCGGCGTCGAGGTGCCATGCGCGTTGATATAACCAATCTGTGACGTTGTCACACCCGCATCACGCAGTGCGTTTTCCATCGCCAAGGCGGCACCAGCACCGTTTTCCGGTGGCGATGTCATGTGGTAGGCATCGCTGCTCATACCAAACCCGACAATTTCGGCGTAAATTTTCGCACCGCGTTGTTTTGCGTGTTCGTACTCTTCCAGCACCATCATCCCCGCACCATCGCCCAGCACAAAACCATCACGGTCTTTATCCCAGGGGCGGCTTGCGGCCTGTGGGTTGTCATTGCGGGTTGAGAGCGCACGAGCCGCCCCAAAGCCGCCGACACCCAGAGGGGTACTGGCTTTTTCTGCGCCACCGGCCAGCATCACATCGGCATCATTGTAAGCAATGATACGTGCGGCATGGCCAATGTTATGGACACCTGAGGTACAGGCGGTAGCGATGGAAATACTTGGGCCACGCATGCCGTACATAATGGTCAGGTGACCGGCAATCATGTTCACAATGGTCGAGGGCACAAAAAACGGACTGATTTTCCGTGGGCCACCGTTAACCAGTGAGCTATGGTTTTCTTCAATCAACCCCAGGCCGCCGATACCAGAGCCGATAGCGGCACCAATACGATTGGCGTTCGCCTCGTTGATATCCAGCCCCGCATCCTGCATGGCTTGCATGCCGGCGACGATGCCGTATTGAATGAAGGCATCCATCTTGCGCGCATCTTTGCGAGAGATGAAATCTTCACAGTTAAAATTCTTTACCAAGCCAGCAAAACGGGTTGCATAGGCAGTAGTATCGAAATGGTCGATCAGGCTGATGCCACTCTGACCGGCAAGAAGAGCATTCCATGTGGACTCTACCGTATTGCCGACAGGAGACAACATGCCCAGTCCGGTCACAACTACTCGACGCTTAGACACGTTTGTCCTCCAAGGAGGGAAAATATGACGCTAGGGATAGAAAAAACTTAGGCGGTCGAGTGACCGCCTAGATATGTTCGCTTACTGCTGGCTAGCGTTGATGAAATCAATAGCTGCTTGCACAGTAGTGATTTTCTCTGCTTCTTCGTCTGGAATTTCGGTGTCGAATTCTTCTTCCAGAGCCATTACCAGCTCAACGGTGTCAAGAGAATCAGCGCCCAGGTCTTCAACGAAAGAAGCGTTGTTCAATACTTCTTCCTGCTTAACACCCAGTTGCTCAACAATGATTTTCTTAACGCGTTCTTCGATAGTGCTCATACTCTTAAATTTCCTATCAAAACTCGCTTTCGCGATGGTTTTCGTAGTGTATAAAATGTTGAAAAAGATGCAACTAAATCCCGGCTGGTCAAACCACGATTTTACGCTATTTTGCGGTTTTTACCTCAAATAACGCAAATAGTTTTCGCATTTTTTAAATCATATACATGCCGCCATTGACATGTAACGTTTCACCGGTGATGTAGCTGGCCTCGTCAGAGGCTAAAAATGCAACAGCGCTGGCGATTTCTTTAGCTTCCCCAAGCCGGCTAGCCGGAACCTGAGTCAAAATGCCTGCGCGTTGATCTTCTGTCAACGCCCGTGTCATGTCCGTCTCAATAAAGCCAGGAGCCACGACGTTGACCGTAATGCCACGTGAAGCGATCTCACGTGCCAAAGACTTACTAAAACCAATCAGACCGGCTTTAGCCGCCGCGTAGTTAGCCTGCCCTGCATTCCCCATGGTACCAACAACGGAACCGATAGAGATGATACGGCCAAACCGCTTTTTCATCATAGCTCGCATTACCGCTTTTGACAGACGGAATACGGAAGTCAGATTGGTGTCCAGGATATCCTGCCACTCCTCATCCTTCATTCGCATCAGCAGGTTATCACGCGTAATCCCGGCATTATTCACTAAAATGTCGATTTCGCCAAATTCCGCACGAATCGAGGTCAAAACGTTGTCGATAGATTGAGCATCAACCACGTTCAGCATATAGCCTTTGCCGTTCTCACCCAGATAGCTGCTGATGGCTTCAGCACCGCTCTCACTGGTAGCGGTGCCGATAACCTTGGCGCCACGTGCAACAAACAACTCTGCAATAGCCCGGCCAATACCGCGGCTTGCGCCGGTGACCAGGACAATTTTCCCTTCGAAGCTCATGGTTATCCTCTTTTACTGTTCCAACGCCGCAGACAGGCTGGCAGTATCGTTAACAGCTGCCGCCGTCAAAGTGTCGACAATGCGTTTGGTCAGGCCGGTCAGCACTTTGCCTGGGCCCACTTCCAACAGCAGAGTCACACCCTCTGCCGCCATAAATTCTACGCTTTCCGTCCAGCGCACCGGGCTGTACAGTTGGCGAACCAACGCACTGCGGATAGCTTCTGGCGCGGTTTCTGCGCGTACATCAACGTTATTGACTACCGGGACTAACGGCGCGTTGAAGGTGATGTCTTGCAACGCTACAGCCAGCTTATCGGCAGCCGGTTTCATCAGTGCGCAGTGCGAAGGCACGCTCACCGGCAACGGCAGTGCACGTTTGGCACCGGCCGCCTTGCAAGCTGCGCCTGCACGCTCAACCGCTTCTTTGTTGCCGGCGATAACGACCTGCCCCGGAGAGTTGAAGTTCACCGGTGAAACTACCTGACCTTGAGCAGACTCCTCACAGGCTTTGGCAATCGAGGCATTATCCAGACCGATGATGGCGTACATGGCACCGGTACCTTCTGGTACCGCTTCCTGCATCAGCTTGCCGCGCAACTCTACCAAACGGATAGCCGCAGCAAAATCCAGCACACCGGCACACACCAGCGCCGAGTATTCACCCAGGCTGTGGCCGGCCATCATCACAGGCATGTTACCGCCCTGCTGCTGCCAGACACGGAAGATGGCAACGGAGGCCGCCAACAACGCTGGCTGTGTCTGCCAGGTTTTATTCAGCTCTTCTGCCGGGCCAGTCTGCACCAACTGCCACAGATCGTAACCCAAAGCCGCTGAAGCGTCGCTAAAAGTTTGTTCCACAATGGGAAACTGTGCGGCCAAATCGGCCAACATGCCAACGGTTTGTGAACCCTGGCCTGGAAAAACAAAAGCAGTTTGCGTCATTTTTTTATTCCTGTTGAATCAAAAACGAACCAGCGCCGAGCCCCAGGTAAAGCCACCGCCGAATGCTTCCAGCAACACCAACTGACCACGCTGGATGCGCCCGTCGCGTACGGCTTCGTCGAGCGCCGCAGGTACCGAGGCGGCAGAAGTGTTTCCGTGACGATCGAGCGTCACCACCACTTTCTCCATCCCCATACCCAGTTTTTTTGCCGTTGCGCTGATGATACGCAGGTTGGCCTGGTGCGGAACCAGCCAATCCAGTTCGCTGCGGTCAAGATCGTTGGCCTTCAGCGTTTCATCAACGATATGTGCCAGTTCGGTGACTGCCACTTTAAACACTTCGTTGCCCGCCATGGTGACGTAGGCAGGCTGATCCGGGTTCTGACGATCTTTATTTGGCAGCGCCAGCAGATTGCCATAGCGGCCATCCGCATGCAGATGGGTAGAGATAATGCCCTGGTCCTCAGAAGCCCCCAGCACTACCGCGCCCGCACCGTCGCCAAACAGGATGACCGTGCCGCGATCTTCAGGATCGAGCGTGCGCGACAGCGCATCTGAGCCGATCACCAGCGCATGTTTTACCGCGCCGTTCTTGACGTACTGATCGGCCACGCTCAAGGCGTAGGTAAAGCCAGCACAGGCCGCCGCGATGTCAAACGCCGCGCAGTCCTGAATGCCCAGCATCTGCTGCACCTGGCAGGCAGAACTTGGGAACGCATGGCTTGAGGTGGTGGTCGCCACCACGATCAGGCCGATATCTTCTTTAGCCACACCCGCCATTTCCAGCGCGTGAGACGCAGCGTGGAAGCTCATGGTTGCCACGGTTTCATCCGGAGCAGCGATACGACGTTCACGAATACCGGTGCGAGTCACGATCCACTCGTCAGACGTATCCACCATTTTTTCTAAGTCAGCGTTGGTGCGCACTTGTGCGGGTAAGTAACTCCCCGTACCGAGAATCTTTGTATACATGAACGATCAGTCACTCTTGGGTAATACAGCTTCAAGGCGCGCAGCAATCCTGTCCGGAACTTGCCGCTGCACCGCCTGTACAGCCTGTTCGATTGCCACCGCAAACGCGTTTTGGTTTGCAGCGCCGTGGCTCTTAATCACGGTTCCCCGCAATCCTAACAGACATGCACCATTATACTGGTCGGGGTTCAGATGACCAAAACGCCTTGCCACCCTTTTTTGTAACCAACGACCCAACAATTTTAACCACCACGCCTGTTTTCCCCCTTCGGAGGATGACTTGAGTAGCGACAAGAACAGTCTTATCACACCTTCCATGGTTTTCAGAGTGACGTTGCCGACAAAGCCGTCGCAGACCATCACATCAGTTTTGCCGGTGAGCAGGTCGTTGCCTTCCAGATAACCAATATAGTTGATTGCCTGAGTTTTTTTAAGTACGGCGGAGGCTTCGCGGATATTATCCAATCCTTTGGTTTCTTCTTCGCCGATATTGAGCAGCGCCACACGTGGCTGCGCGATACCCAATACCTCTTCCGCCATCACTGCTCCCATGACCGCGAACTGCACCAGCATCGTGCTATCGCACTCTACGTTGGCCCCCAGATCCAGCACCACGGTTTTACCGCGCTGCTGGTTAGGTATCACGGTCATCAACGCCGGGCGTTCAATGCCATCCAACGGTTTGATCAGCAGCTTGGCCAGCCCCATCAACGCCCCGGTATTCCCTGCACTGACACAAGCCTGCGCCTCACCGCTTTTAATCAACTCCAGCGCAATACGCATAGAGGTACCTCGGCTGGCCCGGATCGCTTGTGAAGGCTTGGCGTCACCGGCAATAACCGATTCGGCAGGTACGACTTGCAAGCGTTCCAGGACAGACGGATCGGCTTTGGCAAGTAACGGGGAGATGACGTCGGGATCGCCGACTAACAGGAGATGAAGCTGTAAATTAGAGGCCAGTGCCTGCAATGAAGCAGGCACTGTGACGCAGGGACCGAAATCCCCGCCCATTGCATCTAACGCCAGGGTTAGACGAGTCAAAGTATCGCTGACTTAGCCGATAACCTTGCGACCGCGGTAGAAACCGTCGGCAGTGATGTGGTGACGACGATGAGTTTCACCGGAAGTCGCATCTACAGACAAGGTGGTGGTGGTCAGGGCATCGTGTGAACGACGCATGCCACGTTTGGAACGGGTTGGTTTATTTTGTTGTACGGCCATGGACCTTACTCCTCGATTACTTACGCTTTAAACTGGCTAATACGGCAAATGGATTTGGTTTCTCCGCCTCAGGAGGCAGTTTGCCAAACACCATGTCCGCTTCGGACACTTCACAGTGTTCAGATTCATGTACCGGAACGACAGGCAGTGAAAGAATAATTTCATCTTCAATCATTGCCAACAGATCGACTTCGCCAAACTCGTCAACTTCGATCGGTTCGTACGCTTCCGGTAATGCCTCAGCCTGCTCATCATTGACGACCGGGCTAAAACAATATGTTGTGTGGACCTGATGTGCAAACGGGACACCACAGCGTTGGCACATCAGCGTTACCGCGACGTCCGCATGCCCTGTTATCACCGCGAGGCGCTGGTTATCAATATCAAACGACAACTGCACTTCGACATCACTGTCCACACTGACCACAGAGTCGGCAACACGTGTAACCAGCTCAGGCGCATAGGAACCAACATAGTCCAGGCGTTTCTGAGCGGTACGTACCGCATCAATGGTCAAGGGTAATTTTACCTTTTGCATAGGGCGCGCATATTAACTTTGTAACGTCATAGAGTCAAAGAAAAAGGCCCTAAAACGGCACCTTTCACCAATATTCGCTTCCAGAGCGGCCGACAGTTTAAGATGACCGACATATTTACGCTACGGTTTGTGGAAAAAATTATGCAAAGACTCTTACTCGCCTCAACGTCAATCTACCGCCAGCAGCTGTTGGAGAAGCTGCACCTGCCCTTTATTTGTGCAGCACCGCAAACCGATGAAACACCGCTGCCCGGGGAAAGTGCCGAGGCTTTGGTGCTGCGCTTGGCGGCGGCCAAGGCTCAGGCGCTGGCCACGGCCTACCCAGATTATCTGATTATCGGTTCCGATCAGGTCTGCGTGATCGCCGGAGAAATCACCGGTAAGCCCCATAGCGAAGAGAACGCCCGCCAGCAGCTACGTAAGGCCAGCGGCCAGCAGGTGACCTTCTATACCGGTTTGGCGCTTTATAATAGCCGTAGCCAACGACTACAGGTGATATGTGAACCTTTCCACGTTCATTTCCGTACGTTGAGCGAAGTGGAGATCGAAACCTACGTGCGCCTCGAGCAGCCGCTCTATTGTGCCGGTAGCTTCAAGAGTGAAGGTTTGGGGATTGCGCTGTTTGAAAAGCTGGAGGGCCGCGACCCGAATGCGCTGATTGGCCTGCCGCTGATCGCATTGTTGGAAATGTTGCGGGCTGAAGGGATCAACCCGCTGGTATAAGTGGGCGCGGCATGCCGCACCCCTACGATCGAATATGTTCGGCCCTAACAAATTCCACAACTGCTCACTATGCCGGGGTTTATTTTTTAGCTGCGGCGGTCCGTTGGCGCAATACCTGCAGGCAATGACGCAGTTCGTCATCCATCGGCGCTTCGATGCGCATCGTTTCGCCGGTAGCAGGATGTTCAAAGCGCAGCGCCGCCGCATGCAGGAACAGGCGTTTCAGGCCGGTACCCGCCAATTGGCGATCGAACTCCCGGTCACCATAACGATCGTCAAAGGCGATCGGATGCCCGGCATGCAAGGTATGCACGCGAATCTGGTGGGTACGCCCGGTGATCGGGCTGGCCTTCACCAGCGTGGCATGTTCAAAGCGCTCTTCGATCTTGAAGCGGGTCTCCGAAGGTTTGCCTTCGCTGTTGACGCGAACAATGCGCTCCCCGCTCTGCAAAATATTCTTCAGCAACGGTGCCTGCACCGCTTTACAGTGCGACTGCCACTCGCCGCGCACTAACGCCATATAATCCTTCTGCATCCCCTTGAGGCGCAGTTGCTCGTGCAGCGAACGCAGCGCCGAACGCTTCTTGGCCACCATCAAGACGCCGGAGGTATCGCGATCCAAACGGTGCACCAGCTCCAGAAAACGTGCTTCCGGACGTAATGCCCGCAATCCTTCGATCACGCCAAAACTCAGGCCGCTACCGCCGTGCACCGCCGTTCCAGAAGGTTTGTTCAGCAGCAGCAGGTGATCGTCCTCATAAAGGATGCAATCCGCCAGGGCAGCAACTTTATCCAGCTTGGCGGAAACCGGCGCATCTTCACGCTCGGCGACCCGAACCGGAGGAATGCGCACCACATCGCCCGCGGCCAGTTTATATTCAGCCTTGATGCGGCCTTTATTGACCCGCACCTCGCCTTTGCGCACTATGCGATAAATCATGCTCTTCGGCACGCCTTTCAGGCGGGCAAGCAAAAAATTGTCGATTCTCTGGCCGGCTTCGTCGTCAGAAATCGTCACTAATTGTACTGCGGGAATGTTCGTTTTCATGGGGCAGGATTCTAAATAGAGCGCGTCAATAGCGCCACCTCTTTTTATGTGCTTAACTGTCTCTCAGACTGTGAAAGAAACGCCAGCGAACAATAAGGCAGCAAGCAAGGTTGATCGTTTGCGGTTTCGATCATAGTTAAGGAAAAGTCACCTTGCTATAAAGGTACTTGCAATGGAATAATGCTGTAACTTTCCGTGCCGATCCCCTTGAAACGAGGAGAATTGCGGAATTATACAGTTTGTCTGGTTGCACAAAAACGCAGCAATGGCGTAAGACGTAATGTGAAATCAAACAATTAGCGGGCTGCGGGTTGCAGCTTGGCCGGCAAATGGAATCAGATCTGTCATCATAAATCAGAGGCTATTCCCTGAGTCAAAAGCGCTGTGTTTCACAAAGAAATACAGGCTTACCGAGATAATGCGCCCCTATGCAGGCGACAACCGTGAGGTTGACGGCTTTGCGAGAAGACACGGGGTTTTCGGTTTTAACCTGGCCATGAGGTTATTTTGCCCGCAGCTTTGTCGATAATGTAAAAAAAACGAGTAAGTTAAGATGAAAAGAATGTTGATTAACGCAACTCAGCAGGAAGAGTTGCGTGTTGCCCTTGTAGATGGACAGCGGCTGTACGATCTGGATATTGAAAGCCCTGGCCATGAGCAGAAAAAAGCGAATATTTACAAAGGCAAAATCACTCGAATTGAACCTAGTCTTGAGGCCGCGTTCGTTGATTACGGCGCTGAAAGACATGGTTTCCTCCCGCTAAAAGAAATCGCTCGCGAATACTTCCCAAGCAATTACTCTTCCCATGGTCGCCCAAACATCAAAGATGTGCTGCGTGAAGGCCAGGAAGTCATCGTTCAGGTTGATAAAGAAGAACGGGGTAATAAAGGCGCTGCCTTGACCACCTTCATCAGCCTGGCCGGTAGCTATCTGGTTCTGATGCCGAACAATCCGCGTGCCGGTGGTATTTCCCGCCGCATCGAAGGTGACGACCGTACCGAACTGAAAGAAGCGCTCTCCTCGCTGCAATTGCCAGACGGCATGGGACTGATTGTCCGCACCGCTGGCGTTGGCAAATCTGCCGACGCTCTGCAATGGGACCTGTCATTCCGCCTCAAGCACTGGGAAGCGATTAAAAAAGCCGCCGAAGGCCGCCCTGCTCCGTTCCTGATCCACCAGGAAAGCAACGTTATCGTGCGAGCATTCCGCGACTACCTGCGCCCGGACATCGGCGAAATCCTGATCGACAACCCGAAGGTACTCGATCTGGCCAAAGAGCACATCGCTGCCCTGGGCCGCCCGGATTTCAGCAGCAAGATCAAATTGTACAGTGGCGAAATCCCGCTGTTCAGCCATTACCAGATCGAATCGCAGATCGAGTCCGCGTTCCAACGTGAAGTGCGTCTGCCTTCCGGTGGTTCCATCGTGATCGACACCACCGAAGCCTTGACCGCTATCGATATCAACTCCGCGCGTGCAACCCGCGGTGGCGACATCGAAGAAACCGCATTCAATACCAACCTGGAAGCCGCAGATGAAATTGCTCGCCAATTGCGCCTGCGCGACCTGGGTGGCCTGATCGTTATCGACTTTATCGATATGACCCCGGTTCGTCACCAGCGTGAAGTGGAAAACCGTCTGCGCGATGCCGTCCGCCAGGACCGTGCCCGCATTCAGATTGGCCGTATTTCTCGTTTCGGCCTGTTGGAAATGTCCCGTCAGCGCCTCAGCCCGTCACTGGGTGAATCTAGCCACCACGTGTGCCCACGCTGTACCGGTACCGGCACCATCCGTGATAACGAATCGCTGGCGCTGTCTATTCTGCGCCTGATCGAAGAAGAAGCGCTGAAAGAGAACACCAAAGAAGTTCACGCCATCGTACCGGTTCAGGTTGCTTCCTACCTGCTGAACGAAAAACGTGATTCTGTCAGCGCGATCGAGAAGCGCCAGGGTGGCGTGAAAGCGATCATCGTGCCAAACGATCAGATGCAGACTCCGCATTACTCCGTGCTGCGCGTACGCAAAGGTGAAGAAACACCAACCCTGAGCTACCTGCTGCCGAAGCTGCATGAAGAAGAAATGGCCCAGCCGCAGGATGATGCGCCAGTCGAGCGCAAACGCGAGCAACCGGCTCTGGCATCCTTCTCTCTGTCACAGGATGCTCCACCGCAGGAAGAAGAACCTGTGGTTAGCAAACCAGCCGTTGCCGCCAAACCGGCAGTTTCATCAGCCCCTGCTGCTGAAGCCAAACCTGGCCTGTTAAGCCGTCTGTTCGGTGGCTTGAAGTCACTGTTCGCTGGTGAAGAAACGCCAGTGGTTGAAGCTAAACCGGCCGTAGCTGAGAAAACGGAAGACAGCGACAACCGTCGTCAGGATCGTCGTGGCCAACGCCGCCAGGGTTCTGGCCGTAAAGGTGAACGTGGCGAGCGTAAAGAACGTGGCGAAGGGCGTGACAACCGTGAACGTGGCGATCGTGAGCCACGCGAAAATCGCGAGCCGCGTGAACCACGTGAAAACCGTGACGACCAGCGCCGCAACAACCGCCGTAACGCACAGCAACAGACTGCACCAGCGGCTGCTAACACCGAAGTGCAGACTGAAGAAGCGGCCAAGGTACAGCGCGAAGATCAGCAACAGCGCCGTGAACAACGTGCCGAGCGTCAACGCCGTCGTCAGGAAGAAAAACGCCAGGCTCCGCAAGACGTCAAAGTGCCAGAAACTGCGGAAGTCGTTGTTGCCAGCCATAGCAATGACGAAGATGAAGACCGTCATCAGCAGCCAACGCAGCGTCGTCAACGCCGTCCACTCGCGCAGAAAGTTCGCGTCCTGTCGGCGGAAGAAGAACTGCATCGCGCCGCTGAAGAACTGTTAGCGCCTAAGGCGCCGGTCGCCAAGGTTGAAGAAAACCAGGCTCCGGTATTGGCTGAGAGCGTTAAGCTGTTGCCACAGACCATTGCGGCACAGTCTGAAGATGACGCGCAAGCTGACAACCGTGGTAACGGTGAAAACGGCATGCCACGTCGCTCTCGTCGTTCTCCACGCCATCTGCGCGTCAGTGGTCAGCGTCGTCGTCGCTATCGTGACGAGCGTTATCCGAACCAGTCACCAATGCCGTTGGCCGGGGCGTTTGCCTCACCAGAGATGGCTTCAGGCAAGGTTTGGGTCAGCTATCCTGTGGCACAAGCAGCTGTCTACGTTGAACACGAAGAAGCTCAAGCGCCAGTGGCAGTAGAAACCGTAGCCGTTGCTGCTGCACCGGTGGCTGCTGAAGCCGCTCCTGTTCAGCCTGTAGTTGAAACCGCTCCGGCAGTGACTGAATCGGTGGCAACACCGGTAGTTGAAACCCAGGTAGAAGCTGCACCTGTTGAAACCGTAGCCGTCGCTGCCGAGCCAGCCACTGTTGTGGTAGATGAAACCGTTGTCAGTGAAACAGCTGAGGATGAGACGGTTGCAGATGCAGCGGTACAAGCTGAGCCAGTTATCGCTGAACCCGTGGTGCAAGAGCCTGTAGTTGAAGAAGCCGCAGTGGAAGAAGCCGTTGTGGCAGCCCCTGCAGAGGCTACTGTAACCGCAGAGCCGGAAGTCGTGTCAGCACAGCCAGAGGCTGCTCCAGCCCCTGTGCAGACGGCCCCAGTGGTTGCACAACCGCAACCGGCGCTCTACAAGCATATCGCTACCGCCCCGATGACCAAAGCGCCTGCGCCGGATTATCAGCCGGAAGCCGCGAAGACCAGCGAGTGGCAGCGCCCTTCCTTCAACTTTGACGGAAAAGGTTCTGCTGGCGGCCATGCAGCGGCTAATCAGGCCACTGCTCCAGCCACCAAACCGCAGCCGGTTAACGACTAAGTTAATTCCTGCCATACAAAACCCGCCTAGATGGCGGGTTTTTTCTTACTACTGAACACTCAGGCCCTCCTTTTCAGTTTGTTAATGTCCAATGCCTCAAGTTGCTCCGATCGCGTAAGCCAATTGATTTCAACTTGTCATTAACTAACAGATGCATCCAAAACGTTTTCCGCTTATCCTTTCACCCCGGCGTGAATAACCCTCGTTTATTCGCTTTTATTAAGATTTTTTGACCGCCGGAGCTCTGCACCATGACCGCACAACCCCAAGCCCTGAAAATCCGCCGCCCTGACGACTGGCATATCCATTTGCGTGACGACGACATGCTGAAAACGGTTCTGCCCTATACCAGTCAGGTGTTTGGCCGGGCGATTGTGATGCCGAACCTGGCCCCACCGATCACCACCGTTGCCGCGGCACGTAGCTATCGTGAACGTATTCTGGCAGCCCTCCCCGCAGAACATGACTTCACGCCGTTGATGACCTGCTACCTGACGGATTCGTTGGCTGCGGCTGAGCTGGTCAACGGGTTTGAGCAAGGGGTGTTTACCGCTGCCAAGCTCTATCCAGCCAATGCCACCACCAACTCCAGCCACGGCGTGAGCGATGTGGCCGGGATTTATCCCCTGCTTGAGCAGATGCAGAAGATCGGTATGCCGCTGCTGATCCATGGCGAAGTCACCGATGCCAGCGTGGATATCTTCGATCGCGAGGCTCGCTTTATCGAACAGGTGATGGAGCCGGTTCGCCGCCAGTTCCCGGAGTTGAAAATCGTATTCGAGCATATCACCACCCGGGAAGCCGCTCAGTACGTGCAGGAAGGCAATCGTTTCCTTGGTGCCACCATTACGCCGCAGCACCTGATGTTTAACCGCAACCACATGCTGGTAGGCGGGATCCGGCCACACCTGTTCTGCCTGCCGATCCTCAAGCGTAACATCCATCAGGAAGCGTTACGCAGCGCCGTTGCCAGCGGTTGTGACCGCTTCTTCCTCGGCACCGACTCGGCACCTCATGCCAAACACCGTAAAGAGACCAGCTGTGGCTGTGCAGGGGTATTCAACGCCCCAAACGCGATGCCCGCCTACGCCACCGTGTTTGAGCAATTAGGCGCGCTGGAGCATCTGGAAGCCTTCAGCTCGCTGAATGGCCCCCGCTTCTACGGCTTGCCGGTGAACCAGGACTTTATCACGCTGCAACGCCTGCCGGTGGCCCAGCCAGAGGAGATCACTTTGGGTAATGAAGCCGTGGTGCCCTTCCTGGCCGGTGAGACCATCAACTGGTCAGTGACCGACTGCTAAATATTTTATTTCTGCTCTTGCCTCCGGCGCTAGTTAACTGTATAAATATCCAGTAGACAGTTCCGGGGGCAATTATGCGTGTTGAAGTCACTATAGATAAAACCAAACCACTGCCGCCGGGGGCAATCGAAGCCCTGACCGGCGAATTCAGTAAACGGGTCAATCGCCAGTTTCCTGACACTACCGTCCAGATCCGTTATGCCGGTGCCAATGGCCTTTCCGTAATGGGCGGTGCCAAAACAGATAAAGACCTGATCGAGGAGATACTCCAGGAAACCTGGGAAAGTGCCGACGATTGGTTCAGTGCAGAATAATTCTGCAATGTAGTTGTTGCCGGGGGTCGCTCTCCGGCTTTTTTGTTTCCGCCGTATTGCCCTTTTCCCTGGAAGAAACAGCACTTGTGGTCTGTAATGATTAGACGACTTATGGTGCAACAAAGGTGTAAACAATGGTTCCGGATAAAGGCAAGCCCGAAGAAGCGATGACCTTTGGCGAGTTGCTGGCCCTGATCGCCGATCAAAAACGGCGGTTGAGCGTGCTCGAGGTCGCTTTCTCTTATTTGTCTTTTGGCTTGAATGACAAAGCCAACCAGTTGCTGATCCACAGCCTGAAACTGGAAGCACAAAATCAGAACCGCGATCCTGAAATGCAAAAGCATTTCGCCCATCTTGCCGCCGAATTAGAAAGTCATGCGCACGTGCAACTTCCTCCTGCATCCGAAGAGTAATATTTGAACTGGCGCAGCATGCAGCGCCCCAACCATTTGCCGATTAATTGCGCAAAAAATATTTATTTGCAATAAACCGCAGGAAAACACCCCACGCCAGATCTCGGATGCGTATACTGTAAAAGCTCACCATGAAGATGAGACGCATTGATCCTCGTTAGTAACTCCAGCTAGTCACTACTTGATAAGGGGTCTTTATGGACAGAAATGATGAAGTAATACAGACACATCCGCTTGTTGGCTGGGATATCAGTACCGTCGATGTTTATGATGCCATGATGATTCGCCTTCATTACCTGTCTTCACTAGACCAAACAGCCGAAGAAGCGCAAGTGGATCGGACTCTTTGGCTAACCACAGACGTTGCCCGCCAATTGATCAATATTTTAGAGGCTGGCATCGCCAAGATAGAATCTACGGATTATTTAGACCTTGATCGAAGAAAACATTAACCCATTCACCCTCAACCGCTAAGGCGTCGGCAAATAACCGGCGCCTTTTCTTTTGTATCGGCCCGCATCGGTTCCTGATGCATTACCGCCGCCAAACTCTTATCATATCCGCCATCAGCGACACATCAAAGAAAGGATATGGCACGTGGAATATGACTTGATCATCGTGGGTAGCGGCTCGGTTGGGGCTGCTGCAGGCTATTATGCGACAGCCGCAGGCCTTAAGGTCTTAATGATCGATAGCGCTTTCCCCCCGCACCGTCAGGGCAGCCACCACGGCGATACCCGCATCATCCGCCATGCCTACGGCGAAGGCGAAAAATATGTGCCTTTTCTGCTGCGTGCCCAGGCACTGTGGAACGGATTAGAGCAGAAAAGCGGCGACAAGCTGTTTCATCCCTGTGGCGTGCTCACACTTGGGCCACAAGACAGTGAATTTGTCACCACAGCACAGCGCAGTGCCAAAAACTTTAACCTTAATACCGAGTTACTGAGCGCCGAACAGATCCAACAACGCTGGCAAGAATTCACTGCGCCAGCAGGTTATGTCGGCCTGTTCGAACCCGATGCAGGAATACTGCGCTCTGAACTGATTGTTGCCAGCTACGTCAAATTGGCCAGAGAAGCGGGCTGCGCCCAACTGTTCAATTGCCCGGTAACCGCCATCGAGCCAATCGAGCAAGGGGTTGAGGTCGTTACTTCAGAGGGGCGCTACCAAGGGCGTAAAGCCGTGGTCTGCGCGGGTACCTGGGTTAAAAATCTGTTACCACAGCTTCCAATTTCACCGGTGCGTAAGGTGTTTTCCTGGTATCAGGCCGATGGCCGTTACAGCGAAAACAACCGTTTTCCGGCTTTCACCGTTGAAGCGCAAGACGGCTGCCACTACTACGGTTTCCCATCCGAGAATGACGGCTTAAAGGTCGGTAAACATGATGGTGGACAACCGATGGAGACAGCAGATCAGCGCAAGCCGTTCGGCTCCCTGGCCAGCGACGGTACCGAAGTATTCGGCTTTCTGCGCCACTTCCTGCCAGGGCTTGGCGTCTGTCTGCACGGTGAAGCCTGTAGCTATGATATGAGCCCGGATGAAGACTTTATCATCGACACCCTGCCTGACTGCCAACGCCTGATGGTGATCACCGGCCTGAGTGGCCACGGCTTTAAATTTGCCAGCGTACTGGGTGAGATAGCCGCGCTGTTTGCGCAAGATAAACCTTCATCCTTGGATATCACGCCCTTCAGCCTGCGGCGTTTCTGACCGTTCAATCCCCTGTTCGCCCCGCTCTGGCCAGCGGCAGGGGAAACCTCCAACAATAAAATCCCACTAATATACTGATATTCCTGAAAAATAGGTTATAGACGGAAATATCTTCCTATAGCCACTGGATTTCCGAATTGATCCCACAACCGGGTAAGGCCTATTTTACATAATTAGGCTCTAGCCCTTTTGTATCTTCAACAAGGACGTCACTATGAAACTACTCGTTGTGGACGAATGCTGTTTCACTCGTATTGGGATCGCCAACCACTTTACTGACAACGTGTTTGCGTCAGTAAACTGCTGCCCAGACATCGACACCGCGCTTCCTCTACTGGCCAGTTTCAAACCCAACCATATTTTGGTGAATCTGTCCAACTACTGCCGCTGTACAACAGACAATCAACTGCTTTCAGCGTTTATCACGGCGGCGTGGCGTGCAACGGTACATATTTATCTGGATGTTCCTTATCCCTACAGTGAAAGCCCGCTGCGCATTGCCAGCAATACTTTTTTATTCAACAAAGCCGTGCTACCCATTGCGCTAAAAACGCTAAGTAAAATCCCAAGTGAACTAATGAAGGATGAAGAGGCTCATTCGCTTTTCAGCCCGCAAGAGTTGACGGTAATGCGCTATTGGATGTCCGAAATGCCAAATTATCGCATCGCCAAGAAATTACAGATCAGCGCCCATACGGTGTACGTACATAAACGCCATATCACCGAGAAAATCAACGTGCGTAACCGGCTGGAATTTTATTCACTGTATAACATACTGCGTTATTTCTATCCGCCAGAACCCACCACCTTTAAGCCGGTGGGTTCGGCTTCGTTAGAACTGCGGGCCGCCGTTTAAGCCTTATTTCGGCGTAATTTCGTTTATCTGGCGTCCATCACCGAGGAGCATGGCCACCTTGCGTCCTCCGTCCATAGTTTCCAACGTGATGCGCGCGATAATGGTCAAGGGGACCGAAAGCAACATCCCCACGGGCCCCATCAGCCAGCCCCAGAAGATCAGGGAAAGGAACACCACCAGCGTAGAAAGCCCCAGCCCACGGCCCATGATCCGCGGTTCCAGCATATTACCGATGATCAGGTTGATCAGAATATAGCCCGCAGCCACCACGGCCGCATCGGCAAAGCCGTTAAACAGCAAAGCCTGGATCAGCGGCGGAATAGCAGCAATGATCGAACCAATATTGGGCACATAGTTGAACATGAACGCCATCATGCCCCAGATAAAGGCAAAACGAACGCCAACCCAGCTTAGAAAGCCCCAGACGATCAGGCCAGTTGCCAGACTGATAGCGGTCTTAATCACTAGATAGTGTGTGACCCCTTGCAAGGCCCGGCGGATAGTGGCCATCCCTTCGGTGGGATTATCCAGCGCCTGCTGCAGCTTAAAGGGCAATACCTTTACCTCAAACAGCATAAAGACCACCGTCATCAATAACAGGAAGATGCTGGTCATCGCCCCAGAAAGGTGCCCCAGCAGGCGGGTCACCAAGTTCATGGTGGCACCAGGATCGACGTATTTGACCACCGCATCTGCCGAGAAGTTAATATCCAGATTGAAGCGTTGCGCCTGGTATTGCAACTCACCCAGCTTCTCCAGCATCATGCCCCGATACTGTGGCAAGGAGCGAGCAAACTCATTTAATGAAGCTCCCAGCATGCCGACCAGGGTCAGCAACAGCACGACGATGGCAATCACCAACAGCGTCACCCCCAGCGCTCTGGGCACACGAAAACGTTCCAGTAGCAGCACCAGTGGGTTTAACACGATGGCCAAGAAAACCGCCAGCAGGAATGGCACCACAATATCTGCCGCCGCCTTTATGCCAGCCAGGATCACCACCAGCATGGCCAGCATCATAATCAAACGTAGCTTGCGGTCATTTAACTCGGGTATGCCCATGAAAATTCCTTGTGTGATACTGGCCCACCAGAGCCATTGATAAATACATGTTAGCAAATTATTCCTTGCTGTCGCAGGCATATTACCCTCAAGTTGCTGAAGGAATTAAACTAATCCTGGTTGACAGGGCGAACAAATAATCGGCGCTAGTCGTTATTCAATTATTTGCCAAGGTTTCTGATGGTATTTACGAAAAATGACAAAAGCTGACAATGAAGAATAAAGTCGATAGATTTCAATTGGCCAGCGTTTCTCCAGTATTGCCAAAAAAACGCCCTCTCCGACGATTCCTTTGACCAACTTGCCACAACTCAAACAAATCTACTGATTAATATCTTTATGCAGTAACTTAGTTAAATTTATTATTGATTTATGTTTCTTAAAGTTTAAGTATTGCTGTCGGTAAATGAGTTTTGTAAGGAAAACTGATGCTCTGGAAAAATACCGCCGACCGCTTTGGTCACGTTTCTGTACTGATCCACTGGCTGGTGGCGCTGACCGTTTACGGCATGTTCGCCCTCGGCTTATGGATGGTGACGCTGGGTTACTACGACGTTTGGTATCACCAGGCGCCGGAGATCCACAAAAGTATTGGCACACTGCTGTTTATCGTCATGGTGGTACGGGTGGTTTGGCGCTTTATCTCGCCGCCGCCCAAGCCTCTGGCCAGTTATAGCCGTCTTACGCGTATCAGTGCCGTGCTCGCCCATATCGCACTTTACACCGTGCTGTTCGCCATCCTGATCAGCGGCTACCTGATCTCGACCGCCGATGGTCAGGCAATCAGCGTATTTGGCTGGTTTGACGTACCGGCCACTGTCACCGGCTTGCCACAACAGGCTGACACCGCCGGGACTATCCATCTTTATCTGGCTTGGGCCGTCGTGGTGCTTTCGGTACTGCACGGCCTGGCCGCGCTTAAACATCACTTTATTGATGGTGATGTGACTTTGAAACGGATGCTGGGACGCAGCACCGATTAACCCTTTGGATTTATGGAGATATTGCTATGTTGAAGAAAACCGTATTAGGCCTGGCCGCGGGCGCCCTGCTGTTAAACGCCGGTTCCGCTCTGGCTGCCAACTATAAAATCGACAAACAAGGCCAGCACGCCTTTATCGAATTCCGCATCCAGCACCTGGGTTACAGCTGGGTTTACGGCACTTTCAAAGATTTTGACGGTGGCTTCACCTTCGATGCAAAAGACCCGGCTAACGATAAAGTCAACGTTACCATCAACACAGCCAGCGTAGACACCAACCACGCCGAGCGTGACAAGCACCTGCGCAGCGCCGATTTCTTGAACGTTGAAAAGAACAAGCAGGCTACCTTTACCTCTACCGAAGTGAAAAAAGACGGTGAAGGTTATGCCGTAGTCGGCAACCTGACGTTGAACGGCGTGACCAAGCCGGTCACACTGGCAGCCAAACTGGTCGGCGAAGGTAAGGATCCTTGGGGCGGTTACCGCGCCGGTTTCGAAGCCAACGGTAAAATCAAGCTGAAAGACTTTGGCATCACCACTGACCTGGGCCCGGCTTCTCAGGAAGTTGAGCTGATCATCTCGGTCGAAGGCGTTCGCGAGAAGTAATACATTCTTTATACAACAAGGGCGCTGAATTAGTAGGGGCGCTGCATGCTGCGCCCGCTTAGCAGCGCCCTACTTAACTTATGTGTCCCCTTACTCTTTCGGTTCTGGGATATGCATGGTGGTTTGCAACAGCCCTTTGGACTTATTGAAGATTTTTACGCCATTCTCGCGGCCAGCCCGGCGGGCTCGCTGTTCTTCACGCGGTAGTTTCAACTCTTCGCGGCAGGTCTCGCTGCAACAGCCAGCAAATTTCTCGGCACAGCTTGGGCACTGGATAAACAGCAGATGGCAGCCGTCGTTCAGGCAGTTGGTATGAGTATCACATGCCGCACCGCACTGATGGCAGTTGGCAATCACGTCTTCTGAGATACGTTCCCCCATGCGTTCGTCAAACACAAAGTTCTTGCCGATAAACTTCAGTGGCAACCCTTGCGCCTTCGCCTGGCGGGCATATTCGATAATACCGCCTTCCACGTGATAGACGTTTTTGAAGCCATTATGCAGCATATAGGCGCTGGCTTTCTCACAACGGATCCCACCGGTACAGTACATGACAATATTTTTGTCTTTCTGCTCCTGTAGCATCTCCACCGCCATCGGTAGCTGATCGCGGAACGTGTCGGAAGGCACTTCGATCGCCTTATCAAAGTGCCCAACCTCGTACTCATAGTGGTTGCGCATATCAACGAACACCGTATTCGGATCGTCGATCATCTGGTTAACGCGATCGGCCTGCAGATACTCACCCACATTGGCAGGGTTGAAGGTCTCATCTTCAATCCCGTCGGCCACAATACGTTCACGCACTTTCAGGCGCAGTACCCAGAAGGATTTGCCATCGTCTTCCAGCGCAATATTCAGGCGCACTTGGTCCAGAGCCGGATGCGAAGCAAACAGCACGGTTTTGAACGCGTCAAAGTGACTCTGCGGCACGCTGATCTGCGCATTGATGCCCTCTTTGGCCACGTAGATACGGCCAAACACCTTCAGTTTATCGAACTGAATATACAGGCTATCGCGAAATGCCTTGGGGTCGTCAATGGTGAAATATTTATAAAAAGAAACTGTGGTGCGTGGCTCGGTTTCGGCCAGCATACGCGCCTTCAGTTCCTCATTAGAAATTCGGTTATGTAACACTGGCATGGTGTACTTTCCTGTCTTTCGGGAGGTGACTGATTGAGTGCCCACGGGCCGTTAGCCCGCGCGCGGCGCACATCATACCCGAAAATAGACTGCAACACAGCATTAACCCAGCGGCAATGATTTCCGCACAAAGCTTGACGTTATTGGCAAATACCGATAAGCCTAGTGCACGTTGTAGCAACGAATTTTGACGGACCTTGAGGAAATTATGAGCCAGCTGTTTACTCCTATCACCCTGGGGCTACTGCGGTTGCCTAACCGTATTATTATCGCCCCCATGTGCCAGTACTCTGCCGACAACGGCAAAGCCACCGAGTGGCATACAATGCACCTCGGCCATCTATCCCTTTCCGGGGCGGGTTTGCTGATTGTGGAAGCCACTGCGGTTTCACCGGAAGGCCGTATTTCTCCGGGGGATCTGGGCCTTTGGGACGACGCTACCGAACAAGCACTTGCCGACGTAATTCAGTCCGTAAAAAAACACGCCACCATGCCTTTGGGGATCCAACTGGGGCATGCTGGCCGCAAAGCTTCATGCGCCCTTCCCTGGCAAGGCGGGGCTCAGTTGGCCAAGAGTGAGGGCGGCTGGCAAACACTTTCTGCCTCCAATCAGCCCTTTAACCCTCTGGATGAGGCTCCACAGGCCATGAGCCTGGATCAAATCGAGCAGTTAAAGGCACACTTTGTTGCAGCGGCACGGCGCGCCGACCGTCTCGGCTTCGATCTGATCGAACTGCACGGGGCGCATGGTTACCTGTTGCATCAGTTCCTTTCGCCACTGGCCAATCAGCGCACCGATCAATACGGCGGATGTCTGCAAAATCGTATGCGATTGTTGCTGGAAATTTTCAGCGAGGTGCGGGCAGTCTTCCCGGCCAATAAAGCGCTTGGGGTGCGGATCTCCGCCAGTGACTGGGTTGAAGGGGGCTGGAACGAACAGCAGTCCGTTGAGCTGACCAGCGCTTTAAAGGAATTGGGCTGCGATTACATTCATATTTCCAGCGGCGGCCTATCGCCGCAGCAAAAAATCCCGGTGGGGCCGAACTACCAGGTGCCGTTTGCCGAAACCATCAAACATAAAGTAGGGATACCAACCATCGCTGTGGGGTTGATCACCGAACCGGAACAGGCAGAAGCGATCGTCGCCACGGGTCAGGCCGATATGGTCGCGCTAGCGCGCGGTATTCTCTATAACCCCCGCTGGCCATGGCACGCGGCCGCCAAACTGGGGGCCCAAGTGCAGGCTCCGCCACAGTATTGGCGCTCAGAACCACACCGGGTGAAAGGATTGTTCAAAGACCATTAAAACGGCCTCAAGCGGGCGTTTAGCGCCCGCTTGACCATTCCGTAGCCCCGGAAATAACCGCTCCAGCCAGCAGCCCGCCCCCCGCTACGGCTAGCAAAGGGTTGTACTGCATATAGGCACCAAGACAGCCAAGTAACCCACCGATCACCATTAGCCCAGCGCTTAACCATGATGCCAACATAGTTACCTCCTGAATCAATAAACGAATAAAACACTGCCTGACTTATAGGTCGATTCTTACCTTGTTTGGTCAAATAACCAACAACCGCACCTGATTTAGGCCTAAAAAGGGTGTTTTAATGCGGTGAGTTTTCCTGTTACATAAGAAAAATGTCACAATACGCTACTATAAACGGCAGAAAACCATCGCATAGACCGAGTCATTCAGGCAACCCGTGGCCAGCAAAAAATTCTGATGGCGACCTACAACACGACTTATGGCAACTCGGCGTGTCTATGCATTTTATCTGTTATTACTGTTAAATGACTGCTTCTAAGCTGAGAACCCATGACGCAAGTTCCTTCTTTCAATCGATCTTTACTGCATCCGCGCTACTGGCTTACCTGGTTTGGCATCGCCTTACTCTACCTGCTGGTCCTGCTGCCCTACCCAATTATTTATCGTTTGGGGACCGGATTGGGTCGCTTTTCAATGCGTTTCCTCAAACGCCGGCGAGCGATAACTGAGCGTAACCTGGAACTGTGCTTTCCGGATATGCCGAGAGCCGAACGTGATGCGTTGATCGCCAAGAACTTCGAATCCGTGGGGATGGGGCTGTTTGAAACCGGCATGGCCTGGTTCTGGCCCAACTGGCGTATCGAGCGCTGGTTCAGCGTCAGCGGCCTGGAGCACATTCAAAAGGCACGGGACAATCATCAAGGGGTGTTGCTGATCGGCCTGCACTTCCTGACGCTGGAGTTGGGTGCTCGTATCTTTGGCATCCACAATCCGGGGATCGGCGTTTACCGTCCACACGATAACAAGCTGATGGACTGGCTACAGACCTGGGGCCGTATGCGCTCAAACAAATCCATGCTGGATCGTAAAGACGTCAAGGGGATGATCCGTGCCCTGAAACAGGGTGAGATCATCTGGTACGCACCGGACCATGACTACGGCCCGCGCAGCAGCGTGTTTGCCCCGCTATTTGCCGTAGAAAAAGCAGCGACCACCACCGGCAGCTATGTGTTGATCCGCATGGGGAAACCGGCGATCATTCCCTTTACGCCACGCCGCCTGCCAGAAGGAAAAGGGTACGAACTCATCATGCAGCCAGCGGTGGAAAATTTCCCGCTGGATAACGAAGTCGAGGCTGCAGCCTTTATGAACAAGGTGGTAGAAAAAGAGATCCTGATGGCGCCGGATCAATATATGTGGCTACACCGCCGCTTCAAGACCCGCCCAGAAGGTGAGCCTTCTCTCTATTAATCATTACGGGCCGAGATGGCCCGCATGATATTGTCACTTTCCCAGCAACAGGAGCTTCTATGTATATCGTCAGCCTGACCTATCACCGCCCGATTGAAGAAGTAGAAAGCCATCTTGAAGGGCATATCGCCTGGTTGAAGCACTATTTTCAAACCGGCAGCTTTATTGCCTCTGGCCGTAAGAACCCACGTACCGGCGGCGTGATCCTGGTAAAAGATATGGAACGCACCGAGCTGGATGCCATCCTGGCGGAAGATCCCTTCGTTGCCGTGGCCAATTATGAGGTGACAAACGTCGCTCTCACCACTACCAGCGCCGGATTCGAAGCCTTGGCCGGTGCCTGAACCCTCCGTTCCCGCGTTGCCCGGCGCGGGAATAATTGTCATTCTCCGTTTTAAAACTTTATTTCATTTTCACGCAAAATCACACAGCTGCTCATTTGATAACCTGCGTTATTAAGCGCATACTTACCAAGCTAACTTTTTTGCCTTGCGCGATCGCCAGGCATCTTTTCCCGCACGGATACCTATGGCCCCGGCAGCAGAACCTATCAATTGGCAACGTAACCTGTTCATCACCTGGCTGGGCTGCTTTCTGACCGGTGCGGCCTTTAGCCTGATCATGCCGTTCCTGCCGCTGTACGTTGAAGCTCTTGGCGTTACCGGCCATCAGTCGCTTAATATGTGGTCCGGATTGGTGTTCAGTATCACCTTCCTGTTCTCCGCCATTGCCTCACCGTTCTGGGGCAGTCTGGCCGATCGCCGTGGGCGTAAGCTGATGTTGCTGCGTTCTGCGCTAGGAATGGGCATTGTGATGGTGCTGATGGGCATGGCGCAGAACATCTGGCAGTTTCTGGCGCTGCGCGCGGTGCTGGGGTTGTTCGGCGGCTTTATTCCCAACGCCAATGCACTGATTGCTACCCAGGTACCGCGCCATCGCAGCGGCTGGGCGCTAGGCACCCTATCGACCGGAGGCGTCAGTGGTGCCCTGATTGGCCCATTGATTGGCGGCTTGCTGGCTGACCAATATGGCCTGCGCCCCGTGTTCTTCATCACTGCCACTGTGCTGTTTATCTGTTTCCTGCTGACGCTATTTTGCGTACGTGAACAATTCACTCCAGTGCAGAAAAAAGACATGCTGCATGCGCGCCAGGTGTTTGCCTCGCTCAAAAGTCCCAAGCTGATCCTCAGCCTGTTTATCACCACAATGATCATCCAGATCGCCACTGGCTCGATTGCCCCAATCCTCACGCTTTACGTGCGTGAACTGGCAGGCAACATCAGCAACCTGGCGTTTGTCAGCGGTTTGATCGCCTCGGTACCCGGCGTTGCCGCCTTGATGAGTGCGCCACGGCTGGGCAAGCTGGGCGACAGGATCGGCCCGGAGCGGATTCTGGTGTTTATGCTGGTGATTTCCGTGCTGTTGCTGATCCCAATGGCCTTTGTCCAGACACCGTGGCAACTCGGCGTATTGCGCTTCCTGCTCGGCGCTGCCGATGGCGCACTGCTGCCTGCGGTGCAAACCCTGCTGATCTACAACTGTACCAATCAGGTTGCCGGGCGAATATTCAGCTATAACCAATCTTTCCGGGATATCGGCAACGTCAGCGGCCCACTACTCGGCGCCGCCGTTTCTGCCAGCTATGGATTCCGCGCGGTATTCTGCATGACGGCGCTGGTGGTGCTATTTAACGCGTTCTATTCCTGGTGGTGTTTACAGCGGCGGCCAGCGAGAATGCGTGAAGACACGTTACAGGAAGAGTAATAGCGCTATTTATCGCCAGTTGTTCTGATAAATATTACCCAAGCCCCGTTTCCCTTACTTTTATTATTGTTACCCTCCCGCTCCGGCTCTGCCCCAATCTCTAAGAACAATATTATTAACACCTTGTTTTTAGACACAAAAATCACAATCAGAGCAATAAACCACCTGTCAATGGAAATAACGCCACAACCAACATAAAAACCAATAAAGTAGATGTTTGTCGACTTTTCGTCTAAAAAATGGGATACAGGTACTAGACAAAGCCACCATTCAGTTATCAAATGGTTAAATAATATCACGCCAGAAGTAACATTCTGACCAAGTGAATAAAATGGCCTGCAGGGTTTTCAAGCTTAATAGGCGCTGCGGCTGAGGTTTTGTCAGGTAATCCGCATCAGCGGGATTACCTCACTTACAGACACAGACATACCACAGTATCTGCTGCCAGCGCGCAGCACATTATATTGGGAAGACTTTATGCAATCCTCTGTTAATCAGAAAGAAAGCCGGACGTTCCTCGGCCATCCATATCCTCTCGGCTCGTTGTTCTTCACTGAAATGTGGGAGCGCTTCTCGTTTTATGGCATTCGTCCGTTACTGATCCTGTTTATGGCCGCCACGGTTTATGACGGCGGGATGGGTTTGGCGCGCGAAAACGCCTCGGCGATCGTCGGTATCTTTGCTGGCAGTATGTACCTGGCGGCACTGCCGGGTGGCTGGTTAGCCGATAACTGGCTCGGCCAGCAAAAAGCCGTTTGGTACGGTTCGATCCTGATCGCTCTGGGCCACCTGTCGATTGCCCTATCCGCTATTATGGGCAACGACCTGTTCTTCGTCGGCCTGATGTTTATCGTGCTCGGTTCCGGCCTGTTCAAAACCTGTATCTCGGTAATGGTTGGAACCCTGTACAAGAAAGGCGATGCGCGCCGTGATGGTGGCTTCTCGCTGTTCTACATGGGCATCAACATGGGCTCCTTTATTGCCCCGCTGATTTCCGGCTGGTTGATCCGTTCACACGGTTGGCACTGGGGCTTCGGCATCGGTGGTATCGGGATGTTGGTGGCCTTGGTGATTTTCCGGGTGTTTGCCGTACCGGCCATGAAGCGCTATGACAGCGAAGTGGGCCTGGACTCAACCTGGAATAGCCCGGTTGCCAAGAAAAATGGCGTGGGTGCCTGGCTGATTGCGCTGGCCGTAGGCGTTGCCGCGATCGTGGTTATGATCTCACAAGGCATCATCGTGATTAACCCGGTCGCCGTTGCCAGTATGCTGGTTTACGTCATCGCCGCCTCGGTCACGCTGTACTTTATCTACCTGTTCTTCTTTGCCGGCCTGAGCCGCAAAGAGCGTGCTCGTCTGCTGGTCTGTTTTATCCTGCTGATTTCTGCCGCCTTCTTCTGGTCGGCCTTCGAACAGAAACCGACCTCGTTCAACCTGTTCGCTAACGATTACACCAACCGCATGATCGGCGACTTCGAGATCCCAGCGGTATGGTTCCAATCGATTAACGCACTGTTCATTATCCTGTTGGCGCCAATCTTCAGTTGGGCCTGGCCGGCTCTGGCTCGTAACAAAATCCGCCTGAGCAGCATCACCAAATTCGTGATCGGTATTCTGTTTGCCGCCGCAGGCTTTGGCCTGATGATGCTGGCCGCGCAACAAGTGTTGGGCAATGGCGGCGCGGGCGTGTCACCAATGTGGCTGGTGGGCAGTATCCTGATGCTGACGCTGGGTGAGCTTTGCCTGAGCCCGATTGGCCTGGCAACCATGACGCTGTTGGCACCGGATAGAATGCGTGGCCAAATGATGGGCCTGTGGTTCTGTGCCAGCGCGCTGGGCAACCTGGCCGCCGGTTTGATCGGTGGCCACGTGAAAGCGGATCAGTTGGACATGCTGCCAACCCTGTTCGCCCGCTGCTCTATTGCGCTGGTGATCTGTGCCGCCGTGCTTATCCTGCTGATCGTCCCGATCCGCCGTATGCTGGAAAATACCCAGGGTAAAAACGGTGACAAACCGGTCACGCACGCCTGATAGACACTGAAGCCATTTAATTAAGCCAGCGCCCAGCGCTGGCTTTTTTTATGCCTGCCAGGCACGTGCTTGCAACACCACGCGATAACCATCCAAATCTTCAAACGTTTGCCCATGCACATCCCAATAAGGGTTGTACGCCCGTACACGCTCAAAGCCACTGGCTAGCATCCGATCGCACCTTCTCTGCCAACTTGCAACCTCCGGCACATAAAATACCAACAGGTTGTCCTGCGTTGGTGCGCGCCCAACCAGCACACCGCGGTGATGAGTGAACTCCAGATGATAGGCATGGTGCGGATGGCCAAGCATAATGCCATCGAACCCCTGGTGATCTGCAAACTCACCCAGTTGTTCAAACCCCAGGCCCTGGCAATACATGTTGGCAATCGCGGCCAAATGGTCGGTGGGCCGGGCAATCCGTAATACCGCGTTGGCAAGTTCCATATTTCCTCCCGTTGGCAAACAGCTAGCCTAAGCCGTTTCATGGCAAAACGGCGTACAGGAAATGCGCTTTGCGCTAGCGGCAAGACATGGCATGCTGCAACAGACACGTCATCAGGATCCAGAGGAGAAACAATGCTGTTTAACGTCGATTTTCTCCCAGAGAATCAGTCTATCGTGCCATTTTCAAAGGACTATCAGGATGGTGATTGCGAACCGGATCACTGCCACAACTGCGCCCAACTGATCCATGGCCTTAGCGGCGTGGTACAGGTGAATACGCGCGTAGGCAGTTGGGTCGTTCCCCCAGGCCGTGGTGTCTGGTTACCGGCCAAAGTGGAACATAACCTGCGTTTTAGCGGTAACGTGGCGGCACGCACGCTGTTCGTCGATCCCCTGGCCCGTGCCGATTTGCCTGCTCAGTGCCAAGTGGTGCAGATTTCCCCCTTATTGCGTGAACTGATTATCAGCGCGATGGATATTCAGCCCGGCTACCGGCCCGGCGGACGCGAAGAACGCATTATGGAACTGATCCTCGATGAGTTGCGTATGCTGCCGATCCTGCCCCTGCACCTTCCCGAGCCACGCGATGGCGTCTTATTGGCCCTGTGCCAGCACATTCAACAATCTTTGGCGCAGCCTTGGGAGTTGGAGCTGGCGGCGCAGCACATCAACGTCAGTGGCCGTACGCTGTCCCGTCGATTCCAGCGTGAGACCGGCCTACGCTTTAGCGACTGGGTACGTCGTGCCCGCCTGCTGGCGGCACTCAACGCCCTGGCCGCCGGAAGGTCGGTGCTGGAGGTGGCTTTGGATCTGGGCTATGACAGCCCCAGCGCGTTTAGCGCCATGTTCCGCCGCCTGCTTGGCGTTTCCCCCAGCACCTATTTTGCCCAGGCTCAGCCGGCAATCACGGCAAACAACGGCCAGCCACGTTGAACAGAGCCTGGAGCGAGGCACTGGCCGAGTCGGCGTCAATCCCAACTCCGTAAATTGCCTCCCCCCTTGCTGGGGTACAACGGATATAGGTTACTGCCCGGCTATGGCTCTGATGACCCAAGGTGTGTTCATGGTAGTCGTCGATAGCCAGCACCAGGCCAAAGCGCTGGCATAACGCATCTACCGCGCTGGACAACAGCCCATTACCGCTACCTTGCAACTGCATTGGTTCCCCTGCCAGTGCCACCTGCGCCGTAAAGCTGTAAGCCGCCCCACCCTGGCTTTGCGTTTGATAGCTGAGCAGCTGTAAGCGCGGCTGTTCCACCAATCCGTAGCTGTTGCGGAACAGCCGCCAGATTTCCGCCACCGTCATCTCCTTGCCGCTTTCATCCGTGGCCTGTTGCACCACTTTGCTGAAATCGATCTGCAAGCCACGTGGCAAGCGCAATCCATGATTCTGCTCTAACAGCCAGGCAGCACCACTCTTGCCAGACTGGCTGTTTACGCGGATCACCGCCTCATAGCTGCACCCCACGTCTGCCGGGTCAAGCGGCAGATAAGGCACCTGCCATAACCCATCTTCACGCTGCTGTTGGGCGGCAAAGCCTTTCTTGATAGCGTCCTGATGCGAGCCAGAGAATGCGGTAAACACCAACTCTCCGGCATAAGGATGGCGCGGATGTACCGGTAACTGGTTGCACTGCTCCACCACTTCAACCACTTCCTTCAACCGGCTGAAGTCCAGCCCTGGCGCGATGCCCTGGGTGTACAAATTGAGCGCTAACGTCACCAAATCGACATTACCCGTGCGTTCACCGTTGCCAAACAGGCAACCTTCCACTCGGTCAGCCCCCGCCAGCATGGCCAACTCTGCGCAAGCGACACCGGTACCGCGATCGTTATGCGGATGCACGCTGATGGTCACCTGCTTCCGCTGGCTGAAGTGGCGACAGAACCATTCGATCTGGTCGGCATAAATGTTCGGGGTACTCATCTCCACGGTGGCGGGCAGGTTGATAATCATGGGCCGCTGGCGTTCAGGTTGCCACACGTCCGCCACTGCCTCACAAATTTGCAGGGCAAACTCCAGTTCGGTAAAGCAGAAGGTCTCCGGCGAATACTCGAAACACCAGTCAGTTTCCGGATGCCGGTCGCACCATTGGCGAATACGGCGTGCGCCATTCACCGCCAGCGCCACGGTAGCAGCCTTGTCCTGCTTGAAAACGATGTCGCGAAACATCGGGGCGGTGGCGTTATACAGATGCACGATGGCACGTGGAGCCCCTTGTAACGACTCCATCGTGCGGTCGATCAGATCGTCGCGCGACTGCGTGAGCACCTGGATTGAGACGTCATCCGGGATCAGCCGTTGCTCGATCAAGTGACGTACGAAGTCAAAATCGGTTTGTGATGCGGAAGGAAATGCTACCTCGATTTCCTTAAACCCGCAGGACAGTAACAACTGGTAGAACTGTAGCTTGCGAGCGTTATCCATCGGCTCTGCCAACGCCTGATTGCCGTCACGCAGATCGCTAGAACACCAGCGCGGTGCCTGCTGCTGGGTGCGCCCCGGCCACTGACGATCGGGTAAATCGATGGCCGGGAATGGCCGGTACTTGCTTGCTGGGTTGGCTAACATCCTGATTCTCCTACAGACCAAAGTGTGTAGTCATTATTTCCTACCCGTAGCCACACGTCTCCCGGCGGATGGACAACCATCGTCGCAAAACGGACAACAAAAAATTTGCATCCTGCGGCGATGCGACAACAATTAATGCTGGTGTCCCCCACGATGATTGAAAAAGGAGATGAGCATGAGCCTGTATGCCACGCTGGAAGAAGCGATCGAAGCCGCTCGCGAAGAGTTTATCGAAACGGCGGAAGGCGGCGATGATGAGCCGCCGGTACCTCAACAGTTTAACCTGCAAAAATACATCATGTTGGATGGCGACACGATGTGGCAGGCGGAGTTTTTCGAAGAAGAAGGTGAGTCCGTTGAATGTATGACGATGCGCAGCGGTGCTGCCGCCCAGGCCATTTTTGACGGTGACTACGACGAGATTGAGATCCGCGCCGAGTGGATCAACGAAAATACGCTGCATGAGTGGGAGGAAGGTGATTTTCAGCTCGATCCTCCGCTGGATACCGAAGAAGGCCAAAGCGCTGCCGACGAATGGGATGAACGTTGAGCCCGTTGGGTGGGCGCCTGGTTGCCCACCCTCGCCTTGACGACCCTGGCTACGCATTGCATGCTGCTACATTCTTCCCTTAACACAGGCAGGTATCATGTTCATCAGGCAAGCAGTTCCCGGTGATTATCCCGCAATTCTGGCTCTACAGGCGCAAAACACTCCAGAGCAACTTAGCCCCCAGCAGCGGCAACAGGGCTTTATCGTATCGCAGATGAACGAAAAACAGCTGGCAAGTATCAACTGCGGCCTGGGTATTTTGATCGCTACCGAAGAAGAACAGTTGGCTGGGTTTGTCTGCCTGATGCCAACCGACGCCCAACCCCGACCGCCGGTAGTGGATGCCATGCTGCACACGTTGGCCACACAGCGGTTTCAAAACCAGGCATTGGATCAACAACGGGTATTTCTGTACGGCCCGGTATGCCTGAGTGCCGATTGGCGGGGAAAAGGTGTGCTACGCCAGTTGTTTGCAGCGGTGAAAGCGCGAACTCAGCAGGATTTTGACGTTGGCGCGCTGTTTGTTAGTGAGGATAACCCGCATTCGCTCGCCGCCCATGTCGCTGGCCTGGGAATGACGGCGTTGACCACTTTCCACTGCAATAACCAAAGCTATCAGTTGGTGGTCTTCGCAACCAGAGGCTAAGACCTATTCGTAAGGCCCGTGCTGCGCATCAAACGGCAGCATAAAGGTATCCACCACCAGCGAGAGCGGCACATCAATCACCATAACACTGCGCCAGGGAGTATCACGCAAATCCCACTGCACCCCTGGATAATATTGGTGCCCGTGGCCTGCACCAGGCACCGTGCGGCTGATAATGCTACCGCAGCCAGATAATGCCGTCACCATAGCGGCCAACAGTGCCAGACGGACTAGTGAAGCCATTTTCAACATCCAAGCTTTATTGAGATTGAAACGAAAAAGGGGAACACGCAGTGCGCATTCCCCTTTAATTAATACTAACCGTTAGCGTTGGCCGACGGGGTGAGCCAGTTCATTATGCGGTAACTGCCGATAATGTTCGCGCCAGGCCTCGCCCTGCGGCAGCAGCCAAATGCGCTGATGCAGGCGTGACAACGCTACCGGATCGCTTAACAGCTCAAGGCGTTTGGCTTTCGCCAACTTCTCTGGCCCTACTTCCATCGCCTCGTTCACCCGCTCTTCCCGCGTCCGATCGATAATGGCACGCAGATGGTGACGAGCCGTTGCCAGCGCGGCAGCCAAGGCGTTGTAGGACGGGTCCACCGCCGCATGCATAAAGCCATTGCGCAAGGCACGCTGACGATTAAGCTGCAGATAGGTGTCTGTGGCAACCAGTTCACGCGGCGGATCGTACTCTTCCGGGATCAGGAACAGCTTGGCCCGCTTGCTCTTGAGACCGAGCGTAGCACGGCTCGACAGCGCCGAAACAAACGGTGACAGGATCAGCGAGAAGACGATCGGTGACAGCCACCACAGGAAGTTCAGATCCAGCAATGCCATGCCGCCGCCCCAAACCAGCCCCAGCAGCATTTGCGAGCCGTGACGCTTGAAGGCTTCTCCCCAAGGGGTGTCATCGTCATCACGCTGCGGCGAGTTCCACACCACTTCCCAGCCCAGGAAGGCGCTGACCACAAACACGGTATGGAACAGCATGCGCACCGGCGCCAACAGCACTGAGAACATCACTTCCATCAGCATGGAAATCAGCAACCGGATCGGCCCGCCGTACTGCTTCGAGCCTTTTGCCCAGACCAGCACGATGCTCAGCAACTTCGGTAAGAACAGCAGCACCATGGTGGTAGAGAACAGCGCAATCGCCAGTTCTGGCTTCCACTGTGGCCACACCGGGAACAACTGCCGGGGTTGCAGGAAGTATTGCGGTTCCACCAGCGTATGCACTATCTGCAACGCGGTGGACAGCGCCAGGAACATAAACCACAACGGTGCCGACAGGTAGGACATTACCCCGGTCAGGAACACCGCGCGGTGTACCGGATGCATGCCTTTTACCAGAAACAGGCGGAAGTTCATCAGGTTACCATGACACCAGCGGCGGTCGCGTTTCAGCTCGTCCAGCAGGTTAGGCGGTAACTCTTCATAACTACCCGGCAGATCGTAGGCTATCCACACGCCCCAGCCAGCACGACGCATCAATGCGGCTTCTACAAAGTCATGGGAGAGAATGGAGCCAGCAAACGAGCCCTCACCCGGCAACGGTGCCAACGCGCAGTGCTCGATGAAGGGTTTCACCCGGATGATGGCGTTATGGCCCCAGTAATGGGATTCGCCCAACTGCCAGAAGTGCAGACCCGCGGTGAACAACGGGCCATAGAGGCGCGTGGCGAACTGCTGCACACGAGCATACAGCGTATCCATGCCTGAGGCTTTTGGCGCAGACTGGATGATACCGGCGTTCGGGTTGGCTTCCATCAAGCGTACCAGGCCGGTGAGGCACTCGCCGCTCATCACGCTGTCCGCGTCCAGGATCACCATGTAGCTGTACTCACCGCCCCAACGACGGCAGAAGTCGTCGATGTTGCCGCTCTTACGTTTCACACGGCGGCGGCGACGGCGGTAGAAGATACGTCCGTGGCCCTCAACATCGCGGCACAGCTCCATCCAGGCTTTCTGTTCGGCGACGCAGATATCGGGATCGTAACTGTCGCTCAGCACATAGATATCGAAATGCTCAAGCTGACCGGTCGCCTTCACCGATTCGTAGGTTGCCCGCAACCCGGCAAAGACCCGTTCAACGTCTTCGTTACAGATCGGCATGATCAACGCGGTACGGTGCGCTGGATCGATCGGCTCATCACCTTTGATAGTCGAAGAGATGCTGTATTTATCTTTGCCAATCAGCAGTTGCAGGAACCCCATCAACGCCGTCCAGAAACCGGCAGAGACCCAGCAGAACAGAATGGCAAACAGGATCAGAATACCGGTCTGCAAAAGATACGGTAATATTTGCAACATCGACTGCATCAGATCCTGATCGAACATGGCGATAGGATCGATCAGCGCCCAGCCCTGATAAGGCAGGATGGTTTTCATGTACCAGGTGGCGATGCCGGTTTGCACCAACATCAGGATCAACAGCACGTAACGGCGCATTGAACCGACAATACGCCAGCGGTTTTCCGCCTCGGCTTCTTCTTTGCTGGCATGACGATTGTGCGTCTTACGACCCAGCAGAGTATCCCAGAAACGCCCCACCGGGTTGGTGCGCCAGGCTTCAGGGAACATGGTGGTACGTTTTATCGGCGGCGTGGCTTTCAGAATGGTGCGCCCTTCCGGGTCACAATCGAAATCGTCGTCATCGACGGCCTCCGGCCAAGCCTGGCTGATGCGTGCCTTGACCGAGGCCAGGGCAATGTCATCGGCAGGCAGCGATGCCACATTGACATCAGAGGCTCCCATCTGACGATGCAAAGCCTCCAGTGCCGGGGTATCACCCGCCATCATTTGTTGTTTGAGCACCCCTGACCGCTCATCGGTCAGGGGCATTGCCGCAAGATATTCCTGGGCAGTTTCAGTAGACTTATTCATTGGCAGGTAGCTGATAGCTCCAGGTTTCCGTCAAGGTCTTGTCACCGTTGACCAACGCAGCACGCATTTCTACCGGCTGTTTCTCGTCTTTCACTTTCAAACGCACCGTCAAACGCCAGCCTTTGGTGACCGGATTATAGCGAACGCTGTTTTCCACCATTTCGCCGTTGTCACCAATGCTGATCTGAGAAGCTACCGGCGTATCGGCATCCAGCGCTTTCAGTGCCGGGCCGACGAAGTCAACCAGGAACGCCACGCTGCCGTCCGGCTCGCGGATCAGGTTTGACTGCTTCACATCACCGGTTGAACGCATGGTTTTACCCACGTAGCCGATATCCTGTGAATGCAGCTTCTCTTCGTCGCGGGTGAAGTACAGGCGGTAGTTCAATGCCAACGGCGTTTTTGCATCAGGCAACACGTCCGGCGTCCAGAACGCCACGATGTTATCGTTGGTTTCATCCGCGGTTGGGATCTCTACCAGCTCAACCTTGCCCTTGCCCCAATCGCCGCGCGGCTCAACCCAGGCGCTTGGACGCAGATCGTAACGATCGTCCAAGTCTTGGTAGTCACGGAAATCACGGCCACGCTGCAGCAGACCAAAACCTTTCGGGTTTTCGATGCTGTAAGTGCTGACCGACAGGTGCTTAGGATTGTTCAGCGGACGCCAGATCCACTCGCCGTTACCAGCATGGATAGACAGACCGTTGGAGTCATGCAGCGCCGGGCGGTAATTCAGCGTTGGCGAAGGATTGCTCGGCCCAAACAGGAACATGCTGGTCAACGGTGCCATACCCAACTTGCCCACTTTGTCGCGCAGGAACACTTTGGACTGGACATCTACCGTGGTATCGCGGCCGGGGTAAACCACAAAACGATAAGCGCCGGTGGCTCGTGGGGAATCCAGCAAGGCATAAATCACCAGATGTTTGTCGCCCTGCTTAGGACGTTCGATCCAGAACTCGCGGAAACGCGGGAACTCTTCGCCAGATGGCAAGGCGGTATCAATAGCCAGCCCACGGGCAGAAAGCCCATAAACCTGCCCTTTACCCACCACGCGGAAGTAGCTGGCGCCCAGCATGCTCATGATTTCGTCGTTCTTATCCGCACTGTTGACCGGATAGAGCACTTTAAACCCGGCGAAACCGAGTTTCTTCACCGAGTCGGGATCGTGCTTGACGGGACCAAAGTTGAAATAGTCCGGGCTGTATTTGATCTCTTTGACGGTGGTGGCCGTAACCTCGTTGACGGTCACCGGCGTGTCGAAGTACATCCCTTGATGGTAGAACTCAAGCTTGAAAGGGGTTTTCAGCTTGCTCCACACGGCTTTATCGTGATTGAACTGGATCTGCTGATAGTCCGCGAACTTCATATCGCGAAACTGAGAAGGAAGGTTGCTCTTCGGGGCTTCAAAGCCTTTTCCTGCCAGATCCTGTGCCTGTTTGGCCACATCGTCGATAGAAAAAGCCCATGCCTGCGAACTCAACAACGTGCATAAAACGGTAGCACCTAACCAACGTACGCTCGTGGCGCGTGGTTTTTTTGATAATAGATTTACTAGCACATCCCCCCCTATTCGTGTGCTCAAAATATTCAAAATCCATATTAATGGATTATTCTGCTCGCCGACAACATGATAAACGTGTGCTGATGTTTACGGCTTAGAGTTTAAGCAGTTGTGCAGCGTAGCAAGCCGTGCTCCAAGACGCTATGGAAAAATGTCGGTCGCTATAGTAGGGTTTGAGTTTGCGATTACCCCATTGCCGACTTATTAAGCGGGTTTACACTCCCCTGATGCAACCACCAGCGGTAACCTATGACTAACAGCAGTAACCAGCGCGAGTTTTTCCTGGATTCGATCCGGGCCTATTTGATGCTGCTGGGCATTCCTTTTCATCTTTCTCTGATTTACTCCAGCCACTCGTGGGCGGTAAACAGCACGACCCCGTCGTTTTCGCTGACGGTGCTGAACGACTTTATTCACGCCTTTCGCATGCAGGTGTTCTTCATTATCTCCGGCTACTTCTCCTACATGCTGTACGAACGCTATGACAGCCACCGCTGGTTGAAGGTACGCCTGGAGCGGGTTGCCATTCCGCTGTTGAGCTCTATCCCATTGATTACCCTGCCACAGTTTTTTTTACTCAAGAACTACACCGATAAATTAGCCGGCTGGGATGATTTTACCCCTTATCAAAAAATAAACGTGGCGGTTTGGGAGTTGGTCTCCCATCTGTGGTTTTTATTAACCTTGTGCTTATTGACCTGCGCCTGTTTTTATCTGTTTAAAAAAATTAAGGCGATAAAAACGCCGATGGCACCGCGGCCAATAAATAAAATGACCAATCTCAGCAATATCTCATTGTGGTTTTTATTGTATGCCTTTATATACGGCGTGTTTCATCGCATTATTTTAATCACCGCACCGCATTTACTGTCTAACGGCCTGTTCAACTTCGTGGTGATGGAAACCCTGTTCTACCTGCCGTTCTTCATTGTGGGTGCCTACGCGTTTAAGTACTCATGGCTGAAAGCGGTGTTCCTCAAGCCCTCGTGGCCAGCCGTACTGGGCTCACTGCTGCTGTTGGTAGCCTACATGCTCAACCAGAAACTGCTGGCGCACAGCAGCTTAGGGTTTGAACTGGAAATCATGATCAAAGCCGTACTTGGGGTCCTGATGGCCAACGTGGTGTTCGCATTTGGCCATGCGCTGCTCGATTTCCATTCGCCTCGCATTACCTATCTGGTCAACGCTTCGCTGTTTATCTATCTGGTTCACCATCCGCTGACGCTGATATACGGCGCCTTCGTGACTCCGCTGATCGATAATAATCTGCTGGGTTTCCTGCTGGGCCTGGTGTTCGTCTTTGCTTGCGCCTTCCTGTTATATGAGTTCCACAAGCGCATCCCGCTGTTACGCTTCTTGTTCTCTGGTAAAGCCTAACCTCCCGTATCAGGGCGTTGCTTGCAGCGCCCTGATAACATAATGTGACCCTCTCGCAGGAGACGCATGCTATGACCGCTTAGCTATAATTGATCGGTGGTCAGCGCACATATTGCTCAACCTATCGCGACCCGTTGATGCAAAGTTGTGCTGGAGCATATTGCAGTGACTTGTTATAACTACAGTGCATAAGAAAAAATCCACATCCCTGCCTTACGGTAGCGATTGGGCTCACGAACCCTAAGGGATGGCGCATCACCATCGCGTGCGCCGGTAACATTTCCCTTCCGTCACGACAGAGAGGATTTTTAATGACCGATAAACCGACCGCAGCAACTGAAGCCGTAGCAGAAAACGCCACACTACTGAAAATCTTGGGTAGACTGCTGTCCGCACTGGATTCTTCCATCAGCGGCAAAGATCGCAGCGTATTGGTAACCGAGCTTTCCAGCCTCAACCTGGACGGGATCTCCGAGGCCGAAAGGAAACTGGCAGCCGAATTAATCAAGCGTGCCCTGCAATCACTCGATCACTAACCTCCCGCCTGCAAACCATTAAGCCTCCTGCTGGGGGGTTAATGGTTTTTCATCAATAACCTGTTTCCTACTGTCCTCAATGAGCTGATAAATAGGCACAAAAGCCGCAATACCCACATTTCACCTCTCTTTTCATCAAATTTTGCGGCAACCAGCCATAATGACACCGTTTTTTGGCAATCAGCCTTGGCGTTGCACAGGAAAAACAGGCTATTATGACCCGGTGTCTTTGCTTTGGCGCCCCCCTTTCAGCTCAACTCGCAGGAGAACATTATTTTGGATGCCAGCACGATCAATAGCTTGTTCATCATCGGTGCCGTGTTGGTGGGAGCAAGTATTCTGCTCAGTTCTTTCTCTTCGCGCCTGGGTATTCCCATTCTGGTGATCTTCCTGGCGATAGGCATGCTGGCCGGTGTTGACGGCCCCGGAGGCATCGCCTTCGATAACTATCCCGTCGCCTATCTGGTCAGTAACCTGGCTCTGGCCGTGATCCTGCTCGATGGTGGGATGCGTACCCGCGTCAGTTCCTTCCGTGTCGCACTGTGGCCGGCATTGTCACTGGCCACCATCGGCGTTCTGATCACCGCTGGCCTGACGGGCCTGGCCGCCGCCTGGCTGTTTAACCTCGATTTGATCCAGGGGCTGCTGATCGGTGCCATTATTGGATCGACCGATGCGGCAGCGGTGTTTTCACTGTTGGGTGGCAAAGGGCTGAACGAGCGTGTCAGCGCGACGCTGGAAATTGAGTCCGGCAGTAACGACCCGATGGCGGTATTTTTAACCATCACCCTGATTGCCATGATTTCCGCTGGCGAAACCTCGTTAAGCTGGATGTTCATCGTCCATCTATTGCAGCAATTCGGTATGGGTATCGTACTCGGCCTGGGCGGCGGGTGGTTGCTGATAACGCTGATCAATCACATCAAGTTGGCGGAAGGGTTGTATCCACTGCTGGCGGTGAGCGGCGGCATCTTGATCTTTGCCCTGACTACCGCTCTGGATGGCAGCGGCATTCTGGCGGTCTATCTGTGCGGCCTGCTGCTGGGTAACCGTCCAATCCGTAACTACCACGGCATTGTGCAAACCTTCGACGGCCTGGCCTGGCTGAGCCAGATCGGTATGTTCCTGGTGCTTGGGCTGTTGCTTAACCCACACGACCTGTTGCCTATCGCCATCCCTGCCCTGCTGCTCTCGCTGTGGATGATCCTGTTTGCCCGCCCGATTTCGGTGTTTATCGGCCTGCTGCCGTTTCGCAACTTCAACCTGCGAGAACGCATGTTTATCTCCTGGGTGGGGTTACGCGGCGCGGTGCCGGTGATCCTGGCGGTGTTCCCGATGATGGCCGGGCTACCCAATGCCAATCTGTTCTTTAACGTCGCGTTCTTTGTGGTGTTGGTTTCACTGCTGTTGCAGGGCACTTCGCTGTCCTTTGCCGCCAAAAAGGCCAAGGTGGTGGTGCCACCGGCATTAACCCCGATCTCCCGCGTGGGGCTGGATGTTCATCAGGAAAACCAATGGGAGCAGTTTGTCTATCAGCTAAGCGCAGAAAACTGGTGCGTTGGCGCGGCGCTACGCGAACTCAAGATGCCGCCGGGAACGCACATTGCCGCGCTGTTCCGTGGCAAAGAACTGTTACACCCGAGCGGCAGCACCCGCTTGCTGGAGGGTGATACCCTGTGCGTTATTGGCCATGAACACGATCTGCCTGCGTTGGGTAAACTGTTCAGCCAAGCGCCTACGGTTACGCTGGATGAGCGGTTCTTCGGCGATTTCATTCTGCAATCCGATGCGCGCCTAAGTGATATCTCTCAGGTCTACGGCCTGAATCTGCAAGAAGGCGTGGACGATCAGCAAACGCTCGGTCAGTTTGTCACCCGGTTAATCGGAGGCGAAGCCGTGGTGGGTGATCAGGTGGAATGGGATGGATTGACCTGGACTATCGCTGAGATGGATGCTAATCAAATCAGTAAAATAGGCGTCAAGATCGTTACCGATTAACCCGTTAATCGCCATTAACCATGCCGTTGCGGGAACTAATCCGGCCCGGATAACTCTTAATGACAGTCATTAATGCCCACCCCAGCGTTGAGGTGGGCCGTTTGCGGTACATCAACCGTCGGATAAGATCTTGAGCAGCAAAGCGAAGTTCTTTTCAGCCTTGACCGTCATCGCTTTAAGCGTTGCCTTACTGGACTTGGGTATCGCCGATTTGGTCCATCGAATACTACTTGGATGATGTAACCTGATGCAAAAACAACAAGAGAAAGACTTACTGGGAAAAGTGCTGCTGACCGTTTCTGCCCTGTGCCTCGTCACCGTGGCCGGGCTGTTGGTCTGGGGCTTTGTGCTGGATTGAGGCAATGTCTGGCGAGCGGGCATAAAAAAACCGCCGCGGCGGTTTTTTTGGCAATTCAATCAGATTTTACAGCCTTCGCAGTCTTCTTCATCCTCAAGAATTTCAGGAACTTCCCTAGCCTTCTGCGCCGCATTTTTTTCCGCTTTGGCTAATTCATCATCAATGTCAAAATCAAAGATATCATCACTCATCGCTATTTCCTAAGAATAGTCTCATAACCAACGACTATTATAGCCAACCTCGACCCCGGTGCAACCTATTCAGCTCAGAGCGGCCTGCGGCGCTGACGGGGTAGCTAACCTTTTGGCATAGGCCAGATCGTAAACGTCATAGAAATCAATCTCGCCCTTATTGGCGATGATTTCCTGCATACGGGTTTTCAACACCGAGTTCACCGTAGGTTCGTTCAACAGCGCCTGGATAGCGTGCGGCGACAGTGCGCGCGTAAAGTACCATTCCCCATTGTAACAAACTCGTAGATCCAGCACGCCGATGTCCTCGAAGCGGTAAACCGGTTTGATTTCAATCAGCAGCATGGCAAACATAAACAGCACAAAGGCAGTAAAACCCAGAAAAGAATACAGCCCCATATAGGGCACCGGGTACATCACCGCGATCACCGCAAAATAGCCAGCGAACATGGCAAAACACAACCAACGGTGGGTACGTGCAAACTCGCTGTTGAAACGCGGCTTGCCGTCTCGCCCTTCCCGCCGGTTAATCTGTTCTATCTCTGCAACCAGGATGTTCTTGATCGTATCCATCGCCATACCTTAATGCCTCAGCGCATCGTGACTATCACCAATCTCAGCCCAAGCTATCACAATGACAGTTTATTGAGGTAGATCAATTCCTGCATTATTCGCCGCAAACTGTTATAGGATCAGCGTGATTGTGATGCCCTTCCCTGCCCCTGAGCGACCATAAACATACGCTGTGCAACATCATCCGCCTGCTTGATTTTACGTTTCTGCGGTTCGTCACAGCGATGCGCAGCGCGTACATAGGCGATTTCATGTGCCTGATCGATCATCGAAATCACCTTGTCGCACGCTGTTTTATCCATATTGCCCAATAGGGTGGTGATGATTGCCTGGTAGGCATTGGAGGCCGCAGTGAGTGCCTGTTCACGGGCTTCCAATGCCTCTATACGCTGCAAAAGCACTTGAAGCAGTTCGGTATCAGACATATCCACCTCCACTCACCAGGCAACGCTGCCTGTAATAAGTGTAGCAAGGGTTGCGCTAACATGATGGGTTTCAATATGTTGCTACTGGGATAGAATAGCGGGAAATCCTCTGGAACCTTCAAAACCTATAACAAGGAACATCACATGCCATCAAAACGTTATCGTTCTATCCCGTTGCTTGCCGCGCTGTTGCTTTGCGCCTGCACCACCTCACAAAACAGCGTTGAAAGACATGCCCGCCATGCCACCTTCCAGTTGGCGGAGGCGCATTTCGGCCCCGATACGCGCACCGATATCTCAAAATCGACGAAAGCCGCCATCCCATTCTTTGAGCAGTTCTACCAGGCAGGAAAAAAAGATCGCCAGGATGGATTGACCCGCGAACAGGCACAGCAAAGGGTGAGTGGGTTCCGCAGCCCTGATTTTTTACCTGAGTCAGAGCAAAAGGCGACGATGTTTAATCAATCCTATACGGCTGACTCGCCGAAAAAACAGCGCGAGATCCTGCTCGAAAATGCTATCGCCACTTACTGGGATGGTTATGACGGCAAGCCTTAACCAGGCGATCTATAGCAGCACCGCCCCCTGTCTGTGAGGGGGCCTTAACCCTGTATCATTCCTGTACTGTTCGGGGACATTGTAGACAGGTGTTCGCAGACAAGCTGAACACTTTTTAGCACCCTTTATTGATGAAAATTGGCCCATCCCTCAGATAATCCTGCCGTAAAAGCCACTGAAAAACATAACATTTTTTACTCGATTTGATTCAAATCCCAGATAACGCTAAGCTATATGACAAGAAAAACTAATCCTAAGGATGACATTTTTTGTTTAAAACCCTATTTATTGTAATGAGACTCTCAGAAAAAAACCACGAGGACAATCTGCAAAACAGAGGTGACATTAGCCTGACTGATATCTTGACCAATAAAAATGAGCGGGCCGACGAACTCGCCGACGATCAATTTTGCATGGGATGATTTATGAAGCTAAGAAAAAAAAAGCATAAACCACTACAGATTAATGACATCACGATTATTGATGACAGCAAGTTAAAGAAAGCCATTACCGCCGCCGCATTAGGCAACGCCATGGAATGGTTTGACTTCGGTGTTTACGGCTTTGTCGCCTACGCACTTGGCCAGGTGTTCTTCCCTGGCGCCACGCCCGGCGTGCAGATGATTGCCGCTCTGGCCACCTTCTCGGTTCCTTTCCTGGTACGTCCTTTGGGCGGCGTCTTCTTCGGTGCCATGGGCGATAAATTCGGCCGCCAGAAAGTGTTATCCATCACCATCATTATTATGGCGATCAGTACCTTCTGTATCGGCCTGATCCCGTCCCACGCCTCAATTGGCATCTGGGCCCCTATCCTGCTGTTGCTGGCCAAACTGGCACAGGGCTTCTCCGTCGGTGGGGAGTATTCTGGCGCAGCCATCTTTGTGGCCGAGTATTCACCAGACCGTAAACGCGGATTTATGGGCAGCTGGCTCGACTTTGGCTCCATCGCCGGCTTCGTATTAGGGGCTGGTGTGGTGGTACTTATCTCCAGCATCGTGGGTGAGGCCAACTTCCTCGACTGGGGCTGGCGTATTCCGTTCTTCCTGGCAGCACCGCTGGGTGTGATTGGCCTGTATCTGCGCCACGCCTTGGAAGAAACGCCAGCGTTCCAGCAGCATATGGACAAAATGGAACAGAACGATCGTGCGGCCATTGAGAACCCGCCGAAGACCTCGTTCAAAGAGATCGCCACCAAGCACTGGAGAAGCCTGCTGGTGTGCGTAGGTATCGTGATCTCGACCAACGTGACCTACTACATGCTGTTGACCTACATGCCAAGCTACCTGTCGCATAACCTGCACTATTCCGAAGACCACGGCGTGCTGATTATCATTGCCATCATGCTAGGTATGTTGTTCGTCCAGCCACTGGTCGGCATGACCAGCGACCGCATTGGCCGTAGGCCCTTCATCATTGGCGGTAGCGTCGGTCTGCTGTTGCTGGCCATCCCTAGCTTTATCTTGATCAACAGTAACGTTATTGGCCTGATTTTTGTTGGCCTGTTGATACTGGCCGTGTTGCTCAACTCCTTTATCGGGGTGATGGCCTCCATTCTGCCTGCGATGTTCCCTACTCACATCCGTTACAGCGCGCTGGCGATTTCATTCAATATCTCGGTACTGATTGCAGGTGTCACACCAACGCTGGCCGCCTGGCTGGTCGAAACCACCGGCAACCTGTATATGCCAGCCTATTATCTGATGGTGGTGGCAGCGATTGGTCTGGTTACCGGCCTGTATATGAAAGAAACGGCCAACAAGCCGCTGCGCGGTGCTGCTCCTGCCGCCTCTGACCGCTCAGAAGCCAAAGAGCTGCTGCAGGAAACTTACGATAATATCGAGCAGAAAGTCGAAGATATCAGCCAGCAAATCGCCGATTTGGAGAAGAAAAAGCAAACGCTGATCGACCAGCATCCAAAACTGGATTAATTCTCCACGGTGAACAAACAGGCCAGAGCTCGTTAGCGTAACGACTCTGGCCTTTTTATTTCTCTCAACGGGCACAGCATGAAGCCGATCAAGATTTTGTCAGTGGCCTCGTTCAACTTAGCCAGATTATGAGCCCGCAGCAGATTCGCTACTGAGTCTTAATGCCTCTTGCCGATGGCTTTACCGTCACAATAAAAATACCCGACATAATGACCAGCAGACCGATACCCAGCGTGAGAGTCAATTGCTCCCCCAGGAAGACAACAGACATCAGTAAGCCTATCACCGGCACCCCGAGCATCGCCGTCGACATGCTGGTGCTCGACAACCACATGCTGGCGGCATTCACCGCAACAAAGCAGAACGCGGTCGCCAGCGGCCCCATAAACAGCAGTATTTCGATTAACGATGTAGAACCATCGCCAGTATATGGCCCTTCGAAAACCCGAGCCATCAGTGCTAACGGTACGCTTGCCAACAGCATCTGCCAGGGAGCAAGCTCATACGCGCTGCACACCCCTTTATGATAACGCAGGTGCAAAATGCACATCGCCCAGGCAAAGGAGGCCGTAAGCAACATCAGGTTCGCCACGATGAGAACCTTATCGCTCCAGTTAAACGTGAACGGATTGAACAGCACAATGACCCCTACACCACCCAGCAACGATCCCATCAGTTGCCGACGTGACAGTGACTGACGGAAAAATAGTACTGCGATAGGTGTGACCCAGAGCGGCGTGGTGTAAGCCAGGATTGCGGATCGGCCAGCAGGCACTTCGGTCATGGCAAAGGCACCGAGCACGGTAAATGTCAGCATTTGCAGCAGCCCTACGCTCGCCACCAACGGCCAATCCTTGCGTGGCGGGAATCGCAGCTTTTTGGTCAATATCTGCAGAGCAAACAGGCACAGCGCACCACTGACAAATCGGGTGGTAGAAAGCCAAATTGGCGTCATATGAGAAAGCCCCGCCTTCATCACCGGCCAGTTCGCCCCCCAGACCACAATGGCCCCAACCAACAGCAGGACGCCTTTGATTTTCACGCTATCGGGCGCGTAGCTCGACACGTTTGGCGAGCCGGTTAAGTATTTACCCTCAGTATCCACAGCGGTTTCTCATCCATTTATTCAACATGCCAATTTTATCTGGATAACCGGGGAAACATTCTCTTATTATGTTCATCTAATCGGCTTTTATGAGTCATTTTAACCTCATAAATTACATTTTAAGGGCAAACTTTCTCATATGAAGAAGCTTGATCGCACAGACGTCGCCATTCTGAACTCGATGCAGACGAACTCGCGGATCACCAATGCGGAGCTTGCCCGCTCGGTCAATCTGTCCCCAACCCCCTGTTTCAACCGTGTAAAAGCCATGGAGGAGTTGGGCATCATCAGAGGGCAAGTAACCTTGCTGGAACCGGCGGTGCTTGGGCTCCATGTGAACGTATTTATTCAGGTGAGTTTGGAAAAGCAGGTGGAAGGTGCGCTCAGCAATTTTGAGCAAGCCATTGATCAGCGCCCAGAAGTGATGGAGTGTTATCTGATGACGGGAGATGCCGATTACCTGCTGCGGGTATTGGTGCCCGATATTCGCGCACTTGAGCGTTTTATTCTGGATCATCTGACCAAGATCCCGGGCGTAGCCAACATCCGTTCCAGCTTTGCCCTCAAGCAGGTGCGTTATAAAACGGCGCTGCCGCTACCGGCAGAAGGCATCAGCATAGTCTCGACGAAATAGTCGTTTGATAACGAGTCACGCATTGGCTGGCAAACTTCAACCGACTCAAGGCGTAGGGGCGCTGCACGCTGCGCCCAATTTTGAATAAGCTGCGCGAAAGTTGGAACCTCCGCGCAGAGAAGGATTATTTTTTCTTGGCAGTAGTCGGATTTGGTTTGGCTTTCTTTGGCTTGGCAACGACTTCTGCAGCAACGGTTGATTCTTTAACCGCTGGAGCAGATACCTTGGTTCTCGCTTTTGTCTCTGCGGAGGGCTTGGCAGCATTGCTTTTTGCTTTTGCCGCAACCAATGCAGGTTTACTCGGCGTTGTAACCACCTTGGCTTCCGAGGCAGGAGGCTCTATAGCGTTGTCCTTAGCTTGAACAGCACCGGGATCTGCAGCTAATGCCTTATACTTTTCCACCAGGTTTTGGTAAGTGTTTAACGCTTTGGCGCCATTAAAGGAGTTGTCAATTTTCCCTGCGCGGATCAACTCTACAACCACCTGCTGGGCCGCTAGCTCTGGATGTTTCGCCGGATTAATAATCTCAATTTCAAATTCCATCGTCATCTCCTGATTGAATAGCCGAGTCTTGTAGCATACCAGTTACCGCTGGCAACGAAATCTGGCTGAATCCATTCAATTTATAAATCGACGATAGAGAAGCCACAACGCTGCGTGATTGAATTTGCCCACGAGCTGAGAAAATACGTCGTTGCTTGTCGAATCGCGTTAAGGGCTATTGAGTGCTAGATTTAGATATGCCCCTCAGCCACCGAAATACCCAGTCCGTTTCCGTGGTAATAGATAGGCTCATTTTGGGAGGAACTACAATGTCAAAAAATGCAGCTGTTATGCTGACACTTACCCTACTTGGTATCGCCCCGGCCCACGCCATCAACGCAAAATTTGCCCAGCAGCTTGAGCGTTCTGGCTGCACCCAAGTGACCGAGGCCCAAGGCTGTGACATTCACAAAACCAAAGCCGAGAATGTCAAGGCCGGTTTTGGAGCCGCCCCCGCCGCTGACACCAGTGCCAGCCCATATACCGGTGAGTGGGTTGCCACCTTTCCAGAGACGGATGCCACGGTAGCGACAATCAGTATCGATGCCAAGGATCATGTCTTGGTCAACGGTAAGCAGGTCAAAGCAAAGAAATCTGATGGCGCGCTGGTGTTCAGAAGTGGCACCATCACTTATACCATTCAAGGAGATCGTCGCCTCAAGGGGGAAGATGTCTGGGTGGATAATGATGCAGGCAGCAAAGGAGTGATTAACGCCAAATAAAATGCGGCTATCCGCTTGAAAGGAGGGGCAGTCAAAAAAACCGCCGAAAATTTCTTCGACCACGGCCTAAGGCCTGCGATACAGGCCTTAGACTAGCTCCCTCAATCATCCGTCCGTGAGCACACCATGATGGGAGAGTGCATATTTCCAATCATATACGCCTTGTCATTCCAGCGCGAAACACGAAACACCCTCGGTATCTTCCCGCTAATGCACCCCAACAGGTAAGTATCAATCACACTTTTCGGGGTATTATCACCTTCCTCAATGGCATCATCACTGCGGCGCACATCAAACCAACCTTGCTCAGCATCGAGGGTTCGATAGTGTACGATGACAGTATGCAAGACACGGTGATTCTGCCCCCCTATCGTCAGCATCCCCGTTATACCGATGACACCACTGCCGTTGCTATTAAGCCGCAATGCGTAAGTTCCATTGAAGATCGGTGAATCAGGCTTCTCATCAAAAATAAGCTTCGCTTGAGAGCGGCAACTCAGTATTGTTTCAGGTTTCTTATTACCGACTTTCCAGTAGCCTATCATTATCGCAATGATGCCACACAGTAGTGCCCAGATAGGCCAGCGAATTTTCATTTAGGCACCATTGAGTAAAAATAGTAATTGTAACAAAAGTCGGTTATTTTCTTATCAAAATTGCAAATAGAGAAGAACGCGCGATTATTACCTTCAAGCGTTTCGCGTAAACCATGTTCATCTTGCACATACATCAATAAAATATCATCAGGTGCGCAACGCTTACTTTGTGACTGTAAAAAGTATTCGGCATAATGTCGATATTTATCTTTTTGCTCGTCATCAAGGGCATAAACAGAATAAGTACTACATCCTGTTACCTTTGCGACGTAGTGTCGGGTTTCATTAGCAGGCTTGGGCCAGTAAAAAACAGACATGGCTGATAATAAACCTAGCAACAGCAGAACACAGATGAACAGGGTGCATTTATTTTCCATCGCCACATGCCGCACGTGCCGCCATCTTTTATACAGTGACAGCTCTCTTTGTGGAATGTTGATGATTTCATTATTAGAAAAATGAACATCTTTCTCCTCACCCAGCAGTAATGTTGCTACTGGCTGACAAACCTTAACATCAACCATTCCCCCTAATTTAAAACCTAAGCGATGCACTGCAATAATAGCATCATTAACTCCAAGTTCCTTTAACGACTTCCTTAAGAAGGCAACATTATGATTTAGACTGCTATTCGATGGAGGGTAGCTATTTCTCTCCCAGACTCTATCCAGCAGAACATCGCGATGAATGGGTTCATTCTGTGCTTTAATGATTTCAGCCAACAGACCGGATTGCAATACAGACAGTTTAATAGCAGCGTGGCTTTGGGTTTTATAACGTAACCCTTCATTCTCTTTGAAGATAACGCTGTCATTGAATATATACTCCATAAATTATCGCTGTAGGCGTTATCGCTCTGCCTACCCTCACCTCAGGTAAAATTGTAATCACTTCGCCATTGCTCCCCCATGTAGATAACTAGGAGAAGTCTCATGATCGCTTATCACATAACTCCCAAACGAATGCAATTGACAGATGCAAATAAAAAAACCATAGAGGGATTTTTATCCATGTTATTCAATGCAGTTAAATGCTGTTTTTTCCTGCTTACAGCCATTTTCGCTTCAACATTGTACACAATAGTCATTAAAACTTCAATTGGCAAAATAACAGATAAAAACACTTCATTTGACTTCATTATTGAATGGTTATTCCAATTCAAGCCTTTGCATGTCTACAATACTCACCATCTGGAACAGTCCTAACTTGTGGATTAACCGGATAAAAAACAAATGACTGCATAGGACACAATCCTGGGGAGTCACTTTGCGTGGTGGTTAAAGAAAAGAATAACTATTCATTTCTACCTCCTAACAGAGTTTTCCCTGAGAGAGGATCCAGTGCAATATCATCTTGATGGATGAGTGAATTTCCACATGGAGAGAGACAATGAAATTTAATCAATACGCACTGATTTTAGGTATGGGCATGTTTTTCTGCGCTGGCGTTGCCAATGCTGCACCAAGCAATCAGGTACCGAAGACCATCCACCTTACTGCAAACATTAACGACGCGCTGTTTGTGTCTAAACCAGACGGTTCAAGTTGGTATGATGTAGAAGAAGTTAAGGCTGTGGATTATAAACAGCAAAAATTTTCTGCCACTCTACCGATCCGCGTATGGAGCAAAAATGAATCCTTTAAGTTGACGTTGGCACAACCGTTGAAAATGAGCAACGGTAATTATGAAATGCCAAATGCCAAAGTCACCGTAGATACGGGAGCAGGCTCTAAATCCTTGGCCACAGGAACTTCCACAGAAATAAAACAAACGGAAAAATCCGGATCTGAATATGATCAGGTTTATAATCTGAATATTAACCTTGACGCCCCCATTGAGGCTAACGGCTTAAGCACCAATGGTAATTACAGCGGCGATCTGGTCATGCTTTTTGAACCTGTAGTCACTGGGCCATAAGTCCCATATGGCCACTTTGTCTAGCGAAGTGGCCTTTAATTCTTTTTATATTAAATTTGCTGGGAACGCATAATTAATGATCATCAAGGAAAAAAAACTTTCTAAAAAAGGAGGGGTTTATCTGACGCTATGTCGGTCGACATTCCTGACATTTATTATCACTTCTCATGCGCAGGCTAATGAGCAATTAAAATTCGTCTATGGTATTCCAGCTGGTTTCAGTGAATCCGAAATTGATGACACAGCAAAATATGTCGCCACCATTAATGGTCTCACTCTACCAGATTTTATTAGTTATTCACCGCAAGTGAATAAGCTAAGTTTTGATCGGGAAAAATATCGCCGGAATGCCGTTTCCTCCGAAATCATCGCCAAAATGCAGAAGATATTCGAACAACTGGACTATAAAAAATGCCAGAACGGTTGCGATCTCACCTTGGAAGGCCAATACGTGACGGTAGATAAATTACGGCGTGCCATTACCTTACGCAGCAGTGAAAGCGACTACATTTTGCCTGCAACTTCATTGGGGTTGGTGCACAACCAAAACGTGGATATCCGTACCTCCAGCGATCGTTATCGTGCCGTGAACCTCAATAGTAATGCCTGGCTGGGTATGCCCTGGCAAAGTTTTGCCTATCTCAACTGGTACAGCAACTACACCCAAATGCGTGGCGAGAACTCTCACCGTCAGGGCATTTCAACCTACTACTTGCAAAAAAACTTCACCTCCACTTACTTACGTGCGGGTCGGCAGAACAGTATCGACTTTACCTCCGGTAGCGTCAGTACCACGCTCTCCCCCAGTTTTGATCAGTTTGTGACCCTAGGCAGCCAGTCGAACCTGCGTGTCGGCGGCGACAACGGTGAGCTGGTGCTGTTCTCCGCCGCTGAGGGCAACTACGAGTTCTATCGCGATGGCCGGATGATCCTCAAGCGCCCGGCGGTTCTGGGGCGCAATGCTATCAGCGTTAACGATCTGCCAGGTGGCTACTATTCGGTCGAAGTTCGCTTGGTCGATCGAAACGGCAATATCATCAACCGCGAAAACCACGCCATCAGTAACGTCAATTTTGGCGGTTATCCCGGCTATGTGGCCTGGCATCTGACGGCAGGTAAAGATCTTGGCAGCGATGGGCATTTGCTGGAAGGTGGTTTCAGCCGTGATGTGCTGTGGTTTTTCTTCAATGGAACCGTTATCAAAGGTTCACAAGGGAAATGGGCTACCGAAGGGAATATCACGCGTCCAGGCACGCTGGGGGATATCCAGATCGCTCCAACACTTGGAATAATGAGCGGTGAAAAGGGCACTGGGGGTTATCTCAACCTGTCGTTGAACGGTAACGAACTGGGCAACCTTTCCTATAGTCGTTTTCAGCACAATAACGTTTCCTATTACAGCTATGGCTCATCAAGCAGCGCGTTCTCTTACAGCCGTGGCCTGGGAGGCACACTGCTCTCCTACAACTACAGCCAATACTCCAGCGGCGAGTCGCATCAGGTTGAATCACGCTGGAACTATCGCCCCAATGGCCTGTGGTCAACCTTCTCACTGGGCATTCAAAAAGGGGGATACCGGCAGTCCGGCGGCAACTACGGCATTTTTTTCAATACGACCTGGACGCTGGATCGCGTACAGGGCAGTTTCTCCGCCGCGCGTTCCGGTGGACAAACCCAACTCAGCGGCGACTACCGCCATGCCAGTACCGATACTTTTGGCACAACCACGTTGGGCACCACCGTCAGCCGCATCAGCGATACCAATAACGTGAACTTGTATGCCACTCGAGAAGGTAGCCGTGGCGATGTTGCGCTGAATCTGGGCCGCAGCGCGAGCAACAATAACGCCGACCTGAACTATCGCGGCATGGTCGCCGCCAATAGCCGTGGGATCGCACTGGGCCGCTACAGCAACAGCGGTACCGCCATGTTGCTCTCTACCCCCAGTCTACAGGGGATGGATTACGGCTTTGAAGTTGAGGGGGCTCCCGTGGGCAGTGGCAGCGTTTACGCCGTGCCTGTCAACAGCTATCGGGATATCGCTTTTGCCCGTGTCAATAGTCAGGATCGCGAGCAGGACATCAACGTTGAAGTGCCTGCCAATATCATGCGCGCCCATCCAGGCCAGGTCTACGCAGCCAAAGCCAGCGTGGATATTAACCTGCTGTATAACGGATTTTTGCAAGACGAGCAGGGGAACCCGGTGAGTGGCACTGTCCGAGAAACCGGTGATATTGCCTACCCCAACGGCCTGTTCTCCATCGCCAGCAAGCAGCTATTACCCACCATTGAGGTCGAAAACCAAAGCCGTCGTTTTCGCTGCGATCTGAGCAAACCCCATAACAATGTTTACACCTGTTCGGCACTGTAGTGCCAGGCATTGCCCTACCGGAGTCATGATGAAAAAAACACTTTTACTGCTTCCCCTGTTGGCCAGCCTCAATGGCTTGCCTCTTAACGCCAGTGCGGGGCCACAATTGATGGTAACGCCAATCAGCCTGAAGGTTTTTAACCAGCATGAGCAGCGCGTCTCGGTGCGTAACACCGGCGATGCCCCGCTCTATCTTTCGATCTCTCTGGCAAAGGTGGATAACCCCGGTGAAGCGCAGGAACACAAAACACTCATCAGTCAACTGCCACATCCAGAACTGATGGCCACACCCAACAAACTGACGCTGGGGCCTAACCAGTCTCGGGATATCCTGCTCACGTCGTTGCAAGAGCCAGCAATCGAGACGGTGTATAGGCTTTATGTTGTCCCCGTCAAATCCCTTGAATTCACCGGGTCTACAGACGATAAAATTACCGCCCCGGTGACGCTTTCCGTGGGGTATGGCGTATTGATACGCCATCTGCCCGCCCCCGCCAATCAACGCACAGCACTGGAACACCGTTGCGGTGCTAATGAGATCTCCTTGCTCAACAGCGGTAATACTCGTCTGCTCCTTCGTCAGGTTAAAGCGCCCTCGGCTAACGATGCGCTGGCTGACGTGTTGGCGCTGTTTCCCGGCACACCACAAACCCTGAAAACCAGACGGCTTAGTGCCGAACTCAATGGGAAACCGGTTGAAATCACATGTCCCTGATCTTCTGGCGCAGGTTAGGCGTACTGATGACCCTGCTGCTGGTACAAAAAAGTGGCTATGCGGTGGGGGTATTAAGCCTCTCGCAGGCTGAGTTTACCGTCCCGCTCCACGGTCGTTTACCCGAACTGGTGGTGGAGAACCACGGTGACGGACCACTGTATCTGGAGGTCCGGCAGCAGTTGCTGACCAATCCGGGACTCCAGCCCGAAACATTGATTGACGTAGGTCATACCGAGTCTCCCTCATTGCTGGTCATGCCATCGCGTCTGATCCTTGGCCCTGGTCAAAAAAGAACGATGCAGTTACGTGTGCTTTCAGCACCGGCGAAAACCCAGGTATGGCGTATCACATTTCGGCCACAACAACATCTGAGCGTGACCACCGCGGGGGCCATGTCTGCGCGAATGCCTTTGCTGGTCAGCATCGGCTATGGGGTGGTGATTTATCAGACAGGGAGCCAATCATGAAGAACTCTTGCTCGCTAGCCTGCGCACTGTTGCTGGCATTGGTGACTTCTGCCTATATCTCAACAGCAGGCGCTACGGTAGTCATGGTCAAAGGGAAAACAACCAGCAGCGTCAGAGCTACCGTCGTGAAGCCCAATCGGCTCATCGTCAATGATGCCCACGGCGGCTGGTATATGCAGGAAATGGAAATGTTCCAGTACGGTGCGGCTAATTCTCCCTATGAAATTGAGCTGCCACTACGCATCACCTCCAGTAACGGTGTTTTTCAGGTTAGCCTGGATGAGGCATTGATCCTCCGCCAGGCTCAAACACCAGCTCTGCAATTTCAGGCAGCCCAGGTCAGCATGGCCAATGTGGGAAATACAGCACAGAAGCTGTCGGTAGGCACTCCGGTACATTTCCGTAACCCCACTTCAGCGCAGCCATTGCAGGACACCATTGGGGATTACACCCTCACCATCAGCGCACACCCACCTGATGGGGATTTCAAAACCACGGCGGGTATTTATCAGGGCGAGCTGAAACTGACTTTTGAACCTGTTGCCAAGGCACAGCCATGAAGCCGCGTCTTTTGTCCTGGTTCCTTGGGCTTAACTGCGCACTGGTGCCCGTTGGCGCAATCGAAGCAGCAATCGACATTTCACCGAAACGCATTGAGTTACGGGGTGACGTACCGCAAACCATCACGGTCAGCAATAACGGCGATCGGATTGAATACGTCACTATCGCAACCGAGTTAGTGGCCAATCCAGGCGTTCACTTTTCCGAGGAACAACGTGTTCCTATCGGGCTGATCCGCCAACCTACTCTGTATGCCTCGCCGTTCAAACTGATCCTCAGCCCGCAGCAGCATAAGGTGATCACCCTGCGGCCATTGAAAAGCGTGAAAAGCGAAATGGTCTATCGTCTCAATGTTCGCCCAATCGTGCAGTTGCAGGGCACCTCGGCAGAACGTGCAGCCTCAGGCATCGCCGTAAACCTGAGCTTCAGCGCGATCATACGCCAACGGCCAGACCACGAAAAAACCGGGCTTGATGTCCAGTGTGAACACGAAGGTGCACTTCTTACTGCAACGGGGAATGTCCACGTCACCCTCAAAGGAATACTGACTGATGGCCTGCCGGTTTCAGATCTCAACCTCTACCCGGGAACACCGCAACGTTTGCCGGGCAAACAAATCACCTTACCTGGCTATAACGGCTGCCTCGCCGGTAAACGCACGGAAAAAGAGTCATGAATATTGCCATCTTCGATCAAAACCATTTCTACGCCAATGGATTGAAAGTACTCATCAATGAGCTGCTTTCGCAAGGCGCTAATATCACCATCAACGAGAGCTCCTTACTGAGCAAAGCGCACCTGGTTATCCGCACGCCAGCCCTCTCAAGTTGGGAGGAATGGCAAAGCGCCTTTAACCATCCCCAGACGCTGTATATCTACCATCGCCCATTGCCCACGGACCCACTTCGCCGTGGCAACGCCCTGTATCGCGGTGAGCCGTTAGGTATCACGTTGAATACGCTGAAGCAACATTTGCACCGTTGCCCTGATGAAGAAATTCCCCCGCCATCAATCAACCGCCTACTGTCAGATAACGAGATCCAAGTGCTCAAACTGATCAAGATGGGTTGGTCTGACAGAGTGATTGCGGCTCATTGTCGATTGGGCACCAAAACCGTCAGTCTGATGCGCTGCAACGCGATCAAAAAAATGGGGTTACACAATCGCCTTGAGCTTTATCAGTTGCTCAGCAAACTGCATTTCTAATTTGTCGAATCTAACAGGTATGATCATGAAGCACCTTTTCGTTCTTTTTTCATTGCTGCTTTTTAGCACTGGTTCAGCCTTTGGTATTGAAATTAAAGTCAAAGCCGATAACGTCGTTTCTGGTTTCAGTAACTGCACCGTAACTAAAACAGGGAGTAACGCCTGGCAAGCCAGTTTTTCTATCGACTGGTTGGAGATGTCAGCAACCCCACCATTACCCAATTGGGGCAGCCGTACCGGCAGGGGATTTTTAATTTTCCTCTATGACAGCAGCGGCAAAGCTATCAAGACCTATCTTCCTCGAGATGACATCTCCATGAATGGCTATCGCCCAGGAGGGGCGGAGGGCAACTTTACCTACGGTAATAGCTATCTAGCCTATGGATTTAGCAATGGGTGGGATTCTTTTAGCTCCTTTTCAGCTAATATCGCTGTGCAGATAAAACAGGCAAAGGTGGCTATTGTGGCCATGTATCCCGTAAACGTTTATTCGGGAGCTCGTTCGGTGTACGAACAAACTGGAGCGATCTATTTTGCCCTCTCACAGGCTACATCCAATTGCCAACTGATGACCAATCCCAATACCCCCCCAGTGATCGTGAATCTTACGATGAATGCCCCTGACTGGGACTTAGGCGAGATCGCTACCGGTCAGCAACAGAAAGTCATGACTAACAACGCCGATCGCCTCTGCATCAGTTATCTTTCCACTGAAAGTGCCGGTAAGGATTTTATCGTTAATGCCACCAACGCTAACGGGATCGTAAATAATCGCTTTATCCTCAAGCACAGTCTGAACCCTACCAATACGCTCCCCTATACCCTGACGCTGGACAATATGGGCAAACAGATCCGGCTGCCGAATACTGACAATTCCAGCATCAGGTTTGAAGACAGTGGCAACCAAACTTGTTTTACGCCCACGTTTGATCTGTATGGGAATGATGACCAGGAACTGGGCGACTATACCGATGTGATCACCTACGAGATTGTGACCAAAAGTTAAACTATTCGACCTTCCTCAATATTTAGGCATACAAGTATGGTAAACCATAAGACACCGGAATCTCTGTCTTCTGGCGGGTAGACAAAGATGCAGATTATAGCGTACTCAATGACGTCGTTTGCCAGGGTGCCAATGTACATTTAAACGAAGCTGGCAGCCAAGGTTGCTAACCCAGGTCTTGACATTGATTTCACGTTTCACGATTTGAAGGCGAAAGTCATATCGGAACTGGAAGGTTAGCTCAGTGAGAAACAAGCGATCTCAGGTCACAGGAATTCTAGCCAAACGGCAATTTACGACAGAAAGGTGAAGGTAATATCTGTGGTGGGTAATCAATAAAAGTGAATGGATATGCTGCTTTCGGGATTTATGTTCTGAAAGCATCTTCCAAAAATGTTCTGAAAGGTGATTTTCGGCACAAAAAAACCGCCTCTCGGCGGTACGACATTACTACATATTGCTTTGATTATTCTTAGTTTATTTTCCTGGTACCCGGGGCGGGACTTGAACCCGCACAGCCATAAGCCGAGGGATTTTAAATCCCTTGTGTCTACCGATTTCACCACCCGGGCTCGGGAAAATTGGAGGCGCGTTCCGGAGTCGAACCGGACTAGACGGATTTGCAATCCGCTACATAACCGCTTTGTTAACGCGCCTTAATTCTGTTTGCCTTTGCAGGCTAAAGCTCGTAATCACCAGCTTTACTAAATTTGGAGCGGGAAACGAGACTCGAACTCGCGACCCCGACCTTGGCAAGGTCGTGCTCTACCAACTGAGCTATTCCCGCATTAATCAGAACTTGCTGATTTTTTTAAATCTTTTGGCAACTCACCGCTGCCGTCTGATGCGATGCATTCTACTTATCTGGCGTGGTGAGTCAATAAAATTGTTGTCTCACCAGGTTCGTTTGCCGATTTTTACATCGCTTCGATCAAGGTTCCAGCAAATCGCGGCGTGCCGCGTTCAAATATTGGAACATTGACCAGAAGGTCAGCACGGCGGCGATGTACAGCAAGCCGAACGACAGATACTCCACTGTAGGCTCTGGCCGCCACAACAGGCCAACCAATGACATCATCTGTGCCATGGTTTTCACCTTGCCAATCCACGAAACCGCCACGCTGCTGCGCTTGCCGATTTCCGCCATCCATTCGCGCAACGACGAGATTATGATCTCGCGAGCGATCATGGTTGCCGCAGGCAGAGTGATCCACCAGGTGTGATAATGTTCCGCTACCAGCACCAGAGCCACCGCCACCATCACCTTATCGGCAACCGGGTCGAGGAACGCGCCAAAGCGGGTAGTCTGCTTCCAGCGACGGGCTAAAAAGCCGTCAAACCAATCGGTTACAGCAGCAAACACGAAAATGACCGCACAGAGCATCGGAGCCCAGACGAACGGCAGATAAAACGCCAGGACGAAGAACGGGATCAAAACTACGCGGAACAGGGTAAGCCAAGTCGGTATATTCAATTGCATAATGCTGGTAACTATCTGGCTGGAGTGGAAATTAAGAGTATGTTGCTACATTGCCCTCAGTGTTTCAATGCATTGTAGATCTTTTCTGCCAATGCTTGTGAAATACCCGGCACTTTTGCAATTGCCTCAACGCTGGCGTTCAATAATGGTTGAAGTCCACCCATATACTTCAACAGCACCTGACGCCGTTTTGGCCCAACGCCGTCGATCAGTTCCAAGGCGCTGGTGTTTTTGACTTTCGCCCGTTTCTGGCGATGGCCGGTGATCGCATGGTTGTGTGAGTCATCACGAATATGCTGGATCACGTGCAGTGCCGGCGAGTCCGAAGGTAGCGAAATCCCCTCCCCCTCAGGGACGAAGAACAACGTCTCCAGCCCGGCCTTGCGATCGCTGCCTTTGGCAATACCGATCAGCAACGGTTTGTGCTTGTCCCAGGTCACGTTCAGCGAATTGAACACGTCAATCGCCATACCCAGTTGCCCTTTCCCGCCATCAATAAAGATGACGTCCGGGATCTTGCTCTCTTCCAGAGCTTTACCATAGCGCCGTTTCAGCACTTGCGCCATCGCGGCATAGTCATCGCCCGGCGTGATACCGGTAATATTGTAGCGCCGATACTCCGAGCGCAATGGACCGTTGCTGTCGAACACCACGCAGGAAGCCACGGTCTGCTCCCCCATCGTGTGGCTGATATCGAAACACTCCATCCGGTTTATTTCAGTCAGGTTCAGCGTTTTCGCCAGTTCCGCCAACCGCTGATGGATAGTCGATTGCTGAGAAAGCTTGGTGACCAGCGCCGTCGAGGCGTTGGTACGCGCCAGCTTCAAGTAGCGGGCACGGTCGCCACGCGGCTTGCTCTGGATCTGGATCTTGCGGCCAGCCAGTTCGCTTAGCGAGCTAGCCAGCAGATCTTTTTCCGGTAACGTAAAGTCCAGCAGGATCTCGGCTGGCAAAGTGCGCGCCTGGCTGCCTTGTAAATAGAACTGGCCCACAAAGGTTTGCACCACTTCACTCAGTTCTGTACCACCCGGTACTTTCGGGAAGTAGCTGCGACTGCCTAACACCTTGCCCTGGCGAATAAACAGCACGTGTACGCAGGCCATACCCGCATCGAAAGCCACGCCGATCACGTCCAGATCGTCGCTGTCTCCTGAGACAAACTGCTTTTCTGTCACTCGCCGTACCGCCTGGATCTGATCGCGGATGCGCGCAGCTTCTTCAAAATTGAGCAGTTTGCTGGCGTTTTCCATCCGCGCAATCAACTGGTGCAATACCTGCTGATCCTTACCGGACAAAAACAGGCGCACATAGTCTACTTGCTGGCGGTAATCTTCCTCACTCACCAAACCGGCAACGCATGGCCCCAGACAACGGCCAATCTGATACTGCAGGCAAGGACGGGAGCGATTGCGGTAGACGCTGTTATCGCATTGACGCACGGGGAACAGTTTTTGCAGCAGCGCCAGCGTTTCACGCACGGCGTAAGAATTGGGGAACGGGCCAAAGTATTCACCTTTGGCATGCTTGGCACCACGGTGTACCGTCAGCCGTGGGTGGCTATCGGCACTCAAAAAAATCAGCGGATAGGATTTATCGTCACGCAACAGAACATTATATCGGGGCTGATACAGCTTGATATAATTATGTTCCAGCAGTAGCGCCTCGGTTTCCGTATGAGTAACGGTAACGTCAATTTGCGCGATATTTTTGACCAGTGTTTCCGTCTTGCGGCTACTGACCTGAGTGCGAAAATAGCTCGCGAGACGTTTTTTCAGGTCCTTGGCTTTACCCACATAGATCACCGTCCCCGTCAGATCATACATGCGATAAACGCCAGGCTGACTGGTTACGGTTTTAAGAAATGCCGGTGCATCAAAACGATCATTCACTGCTTAACAAAGTCTCCGCGTTGAACAACCCGTGTCTGATCGCCAGATGGGTCAATTCAACATCCCCGCTGATATTCAGCTTGGTGAACATACGATAACGATAACTATTCACTGTTTTAGGGCTGAGATTCAGCTGCTCTGAGATCTCATTCACTTTCTTCCCTTTAGTGATCATCAACATAATTTGTAATTCACGCTCAGACAAGGTGCTGAACGGGTTTTCCGCCTGCGGCTCCAACTGGCTTAATGCCATTTGCTGGGCAATGTCCGAAGCGATGTAGCGCTGGCCGGCATGTACCGAACGGATCGCATTAATCACCTCTTGCGGTGCTGCGCCTTTGCTCAGATAGCCAGCCGCACCCGCCTGCATCACCTTGGCAGGCAACGGATTCTCAGTATGAATAGTCAACATGATGACTTTGATATCGGGCGTGTAACGCACAATCTTACGGGTGGCTTCCAGCCCCCCAATACCCGGCATATTCATATCCATCAAAACGATATCGACAGAGTTGCCGCGGCACCATTTTACGGCATCTTCACCGCATTGTGCTTCGCCAACAACTTTAATGCCTTTGATATCTTCAAGAATGCGTCGTATCCCTGCGCGCACCAGTTCGTGGTCATCAACAAGAAGAACGCTAATCAAGGAAAATTCTCCAAAATAAGGGAGTAACGCAATCAATCAGCCTCTGTCATCTAAACAGATATTACTTGGTTTTCAGCAAAGAATGAATACAGATTAATACTTACTCTCGGTTAACTATGGCCGGGTTTGTTGACCCTGCGCCACCTTTGTTACGATTAAAGCACTGGTTAGCGGATAAAAAACCATCAAGCCTATTAGGCTCAATACATTACCACCATGATACGCCATTTTACGCCTTCTGGCGGGAAAAATAATCGCTGTTTTCACAAAACCAGATAATAACCACCCTACCAATTATCACCCGTAACTATATGAATTACAAAATAATAACAAAATTACGCCATTTTTAATCACGTACAAACCGCTATAGGGAAACCCTTATTCAGAATACATAACCGTTGTAGACGGCGAAAAAGGTGACATTTCAAGAGAAAATAACCGACTTAAATGTCAATAGCTTGCAGATGAAATAGTTATTCATCACGTCGAATTAAGCCAGTATTACTTTATAAAATCCACTCGTTCTGAAAGCCCGCACCCGGCGCTAACTATAAATGAGTACGCAAAGGAATTACACCACTAGCGCAAAAAAATGCCCTGCCAACCTGCCCTCACGGGCATCATGCCCTCGCCACGCGGCCTCAGCGATACGAACCGCCGATGCTGTGATATACTCCGCGCCCTAAATGAGGCACGGGGTCTGCCTGGGTGAGTCGGCAGCGGGTTGTTGTGCATCAAACCACATTTCACATTTCACTTCAGGCTTATGCCTTAAAATTCAGGAGATAAAATGAGCAACGTTGACTTCACTACGTCTGCAAACCCGCAAGCGCTGGCCACCGAAGTTGCCTGCCTCAAAGCGACTTTGACGTTGATATTAAAGGCAATTGGCCAGGCTGATGCCGGTAAAGTGATCATCAATCTTGAACGTTTTGCCGCTCAGGTAGATGACCCGGATCAAGCTGAAATCTTCAAGAACAGTATTCAGCAGATCAAGCACGCCTACCGCCAATAATCCGTGCGCTATCAGGCCCCCGTTTTGGGGTCTGATAACGGCTTGGCAATGTAATTAGAGCCCCTCCTTAGCGGTTGAATGATAAGTTTCGTAACAGAATATTTTCTATCATTAGCTTAACCAACATTCACTCTAGCGCATTAATCATTAGTTGAAAAAACAACAATAGGATTAGTCCCATTTAATCATTAATAATGTTGTGGGATTTTTATTACCCCATTATTGTTCGTGACGCGAATAAATAGCCCTATAGACTAGGAATTAACTCACCTTTCGCGCAGTATCTGCACGGGCATGCTGGCAAGCACCGTTTTCTTTGGGGGGGTGATTGGCCCGCAAGGTGCGGGCCGGGTCTGATGAAGACTAACTACTGATTATCGGACTACCATCACCGAGATCTTGGCGTGGCGGACAATGGCGGCCGCATTCGAGCCGAGCAGGTAGGTTTTGACACTAGGACGGCGAGAACCAATCACGATCAGATCGGCTGAGATTTCCTCAGCAAGTTGTAGCACCTCGTCACGCGGCGAACCGAAGCTGATGGTATAAGAAAGACGCTCCAACGGCAGATCGATCCCCGCCATGAGCTTCTTCAACCCCTCCACCGCCTTCACTTCAGCCTGATTTTCAAACTCTTTGATGCCAAACGAATAGGCGGTCACAAACGCCGAAGCATCCGGCAAGGCATGGAAGAAATGCACCTTGGCCCCAGACATCTTGGCTAGATACTCCACGTGTTCGAGCGCATGTTCAGTCAATACGTCTTCAGCAAGATCTACCGGTACTAAAATGGTCTTGTACATATTCAATCCCCTCTCTGTATTACCGTGATGAACACAGCTTACCGCTGGCCAATGGGAGCTTGTACCTATTTATGATGCTTTTGTGATCAACAGGTGTAGCTGGTGGCTTCTCGACCTTTTGACCCTCGTTACTCAACCAATGATTTATACTTTTGTGATTTGAACCGCAAAACCAACCAAATGTACGCTGCACGCCCGGCGATCCACTGCCAAGCCGCGCCAGCTGCAGCAATAAACTGATTAGAACTCAACTGCTCCCCGCGCAAAACCCGCTATTAATGCCCCTCAAGCACAGACAGACATCAGGATTAGTTTAATCGCCTTTTAGCATTAGTTTTTCTCATGCTATTTTTATAAGCCCCTGTTTAATCAATGAGATAACCACTGCTGGCACTGTTCATTTGCCGCGGTAAAGAGTAATCTTCCGCCCCCTAGACGTCCGATTTGCCTCCCCTGAGTAAAGAATAATCGGCTTTTATCCCACCTTATTATGTTGTAAATATGTTGCACAAAGGTGGTGATATTGAGTTACCTTAACTTTTGTCGGAAAAACCGGCTAATACAGATAAAAAAGAGCCACTTCAGAGCTCGCCATTCCACTCATGACAGGTAAAAACAGGACAGCATACGATGGTAGATCATTCTAAAATAGCAGTGGACACCACGCCCGGATCAGAAGATCACCTAAGGCGAAACCTCTCAAACCGACATATCCAGCTGATCGCTATCGGCGGTGCCATTGGTACAGGTTTGTTTATGGGTTCCGGTAAGACCATCAGCCTGGCCGGGCCTTCCATCATCTTCGTGTACATGATCATCGGCTTTATGCTGTTCTTCGTGATGCGCGCGATGGGTGAACTGCTGCTCTCCAATCTGCAGTACAAATCTTTTAGCGACTTTGCCGCCGATCTGCTCGGCCCCTGGGCAGGGTTCTTCACCGGTTGGACTTACTGGTTCTGTTGGGTGGTGACCGGCATTGCCGACGTGGTGGCCATTACCGCTTACGCGCAGTTCTGGTTCCCCGATCTCTCCCAATGGATCGCCTCTTTACTGTGCGTGTTGCTGCTGCTCAGCCTGAACCTGGCAACGGTGAAAATGTTCGGTGAGATGGAGTTCTGGTTTGCGATGATCAAAATCGTCGCGATAGTGGGCCTGATCATCGCCGGCCTGGTCATGGTGGCGATGCACTTCGAATCCCCAACCGGCAGCGTAGCCTCCTTCTCCCACTTATGGAATGATGGCGGCATGTTCCCGAAAGGCATTAGCGGCTTCTTTGCCGGCTTCCAGATTGCGGTGTTTGCCTTTGTGGGTATCGAGCTGGTGGGAACCACCGCGGCCGAAACCAAAGATCCGGAAAAAGTGCTGCCACGCGCCATCAACTCCATCCCGATCCGCATCATCATGTTTTACGTTTTCGCGCTGATCGTGATCATGTCGGTAACGCCTTGGAACTCGGTGGTGGCCGATAAGAGCCCGTTCGTCGAGCTATTCGTGCTGATCGGTCTGCCAGCCGCAGCCAGCGTCATCAACTTCGTGGTATTGACCTCTGCCGCCTCTTCCGCCAACAGCGGCGTGTTCTCCACCAGCCGTATGCTGTTCGGCCTGGCACAGGAAGGCGATGCGCCTAAATCCTTTGCCAACCTGTCCAAACGTGCGGTACCGGCAAACGGCCTGACCTTCTCTTGTATCTGTCTGCTGGGCGGCGTGGTGCTGATCTATCTGATCCCGAACGTCATGACCGTATTCACGCTGGTCACCACCGTGTCGGCCATTCTGTTCATGTTCGTCTGGACCATCATCCTGTGTTCGTATCTGGTCTACCGTAAGCAACGCCCGGCACTGCACCAGAAATCGATCTACAAGATGCCTGCCGGTAAGTTGATGTGCTGGGTATGCATGGCGTTCTTCGCATTCGTGCTGGTGCTGCTGACGCTGCGCGAGGACACACGCCAGGCGCTGGTCGTCACGCCGCTGTGGTTTATCATTCTGGGGATCGGTTATCAGTTTGTACGCCGTAAAAAGGCGGCCTAACCTTAGTTATTGCAACGCCGCGTTCTCACGCGGCGTTTTTACAGGTGCAGCATGCAGCGCCCGCCGCTATGTCAACTCTACTGGCTTGGGTTTACGCCGAATACGCAACTCACTGACAATCACCCCCAGCACAATCAACCCTGCGCCAATCAGCGCCAACCCAGGCAAACGCTCACCGGCGATACGACCGACTATCCCAGCCCATACCGGTTCACCGGCATAAATCACCGTGGCACGGGTAGGTGAAACGCTGCGTTGTGCCCAGTTCATCGTCAGTTGGATCACCGCACTGGCGATCCCCAGCCCTACCGCGCTGTAAAGCAGATAGTTGGAAAACGCCGGAACCGACTCCCCGGTGGGAGCCATCATCAAAAACGATAACAACGACGCAGTAGCCAACTGCACAATGGTCACCCGCCGCACATTGACCTTGCCCGCAAAAGCACCGATTAGAATCACCTCGATGGCAATCGCCAGCGCACTGACCAACGTCAGGAATTCACCGCCGCTGAATGCCAGGCTGGAACTGCTTGGCCCGCTCAACAGCATCAGTCCGACGAAGGCCAGCAGAATGCCAATCCAGGACATGATCCCCGGCATACGCCCAAGGACCAGCCACTGCAATAACGGCACAATCGGCACGTACATGGCAGTAATAAAGGCCGACTGGCTGCTGGTGATGGTTTGCAGCCCCATGGTTTGCAGGCCATAGCCGAACATGATCGAGGTGCCGATAAACACTCCGGCCTTGATTTCGTACCAGGTCATCCCGCGCAGCGAACGCAGAGAGAACAGCACCAGCGCCAACGTCGCGGTGCCAAAACGTAGCCCGACAAAAAAGAATGGCCCACTGACCAGCATCGCCTGATGCACGGCCAAAAAGGTGCCGCCCCAGAGCATGGTGATAAAGACCAGTACGGCTTCCTGGGGTTTGATCTTCAGAAACAGCGTGGGAGTAGAGTTTTTCTTGACCGTTGACACTGACTTGCCCTTCCTGCTGGGTGCACTAAAATACACAATTTCTGCCAGTATGGGGAAAAGGCTAGCAATCGGCAATATCGTGCCGGATTGGCAGCAGCAATCGCCGCCCGGTGCCGAAGGTTGACAACCAATCCTCCTGGACCTTTTTACTCTTCCTGGGCCGGGACTTCCGGCAGCGTTTCCAACGGCGGCTGTATCCCCTCAGAGATGTAATCTACGGCAGCCAGGGAGCGCTCGTTGCCCATAGCGTCTTCCACCACCACATGTTTGATAGCACCATCAGAAAGTATCACTCGCTTAATGCCACGTTCGGGTTCCATATCTCCTCCCGGTGTGAATGTCTGCCCCTCAAGTTTAGCCTGTGCAGCGCTTGTCGGGTTGCGGTCTAAGCGTTTATCTGAATCCCCTTCGCATTTTTTATCATATCCCCCCGGTTATCCGAACTCCGTGCGGCAATGCACTTTGTATGGCCAGCGAAGAATCATCACCAGCAGTTATACATTGAAGGGGAAACATCAATCATCCCTATCTTGTTTGCGGAACCCGAGCAGGGTTAAAATGCCGACCAGCCTACCGCTCACCCGTTGAACGTCCGGTCGATTCAAGCTGTGTCCGCCTGTCCGCCAACCAAAGCCAGGCGTTCTATTTTTTGCGTACTGCAAAGGGAAATAAGTCAGTGTCTAAAGATTTTGATGAACTAATAAGAGACATGGATCTTATTATTGAAAATGTAGACAGTTTCAAGGCTTTGGCCCCACGCATGCCGCCACCGGCGGTAGAAGCGCCGCCAACAGCCCACTCCTACGATTCATTCTGCGAAAACATTGCGCTGAAAGTGGTATTGAAGGTTCTGCTGTCATCGGTAGACAAGATCGTCAAGGTGCAAATCGCCAACCGGGTTGAGCAAGAGATCACTCAGATCGAGCAACAGGTCGTCTTGGCTGGCGGTGGCCCGGTTGCGCCCGAAGACCTGGCACAGATGACCCACTACGTGCGCCGTACCGTTCACGATTTGCTCAATTGAGTTCCGCCAGAAAAGCGGTTGTGCGTTGGGGATGGATTGTTTCAGCCCGGATAGCATGGTTTGGCGAGTATCGGCACTCAGGGAATGGTTGAATATTCATCGGGTATACCCGAATCAAGCGTACTCCAGGCGTTTCGGCTGCAAACCGGGCGTTTGGGGTTTCGTCACCTTGACGGCTTTCGCCGGATCGCCTGCCACAAACTCCAGGGTGGGCGAGTAGTAAAAAGGCAACCATGCCTCGAAATTCTCTTCCCACTCCCATTTGACTGGGCATGGCCACAGAATATCTTCGTGCAGAATGTAATAGATCCACCTCCCATGAGGGCGGCGTGGCTTAAGTGTTTTCATAATGCCATCAATACTTTCTCACCTGTTGCGAGCTGGCCGCGAAATGGGCCGCTCGGCCATAATACCTCAGTGGAGCCACTTGAAGCGAGGAGCACCACGAAACGCGGTGCTTAACAGGTAATTATACGATAACGGCACGGATTTTGCGGCAAAGTAGCGGAGTTTAATCCGCTACTTTGCGCAATGCATTACTACGAAGTGATGGTAAATCTTACTACATGTTCAGTGAGGAATAGTGCGGTTGGCAAGTTATCTTGCTCTTGTCACTACCCTCTGCCCTAAAGGGCGTATCCCTGGTGAAGCACAATATTTTCTATTCGGTATACTCTTGAGAAAGGTCAATTATTCCCTTCTCTTGCCAACAACATACCCATTTTTTGCCACCAGGAAAACAGGTGAAAAACACCCTTGTAATCATTGTCAATAAATGTTAACAAAAGCTAATCAATACAGACACCTTAATGAACATTTGAATTATTAGCATGAAAAGGAAAGATTGGCCATGAAGATTAACGTAACGGACACTCCAAATCCGCAGGACGAAGAGTTCGTGATTGACAGCCTCTGGGCGCACAACCATCAGTATGATGCGGTAGATATTCATCCGTTATTCCTGACCGTCACCGACGATCGCGGGCAGATTGTGGCAGGGCTGGTTGCCAGAACCTGGTGGGGTGGATTAGAAGTCCAGTACCTGTGGGTGGGTGACGAGTATCGCAAAAAAGGCTACGGCCGTGACCTGATGCTGCGGGCAGAACAGGAAGCCGTCAAGCGCGGTTGCCATATGGCCTATGTCGATACCTTCAGTTTTCAGGCGCAGGCGTTTTACGAAAAACTGGGGTACCAACCGTATGGCAACTTAGCGGGCTATGCGCACCGCCATACTCGCATTTATTTAGCGAAAAACATCTGATAGCGCTGGAGTATGAGGGGTTCAAATGGATTCATTTTGGCAGAGCAATGAATTATATTTAAAAGGTCTCATCACCATGATGGAACATTTAAATGAGCCTTGGGGCATTAAAGATTTATCTTCACGCCATATTTATATGAATAAGGCGGCCTATCTTTATACCAATACACCTCTCAATTTCGATATTGCGGGCAAGCTTGATGCCGAATTCCCTGCCGATTGGGCAGAGTTCGCCCCCGACTTGCAAGAACACGACAGGAAAACCGAAGGAACGCGGGATCGCGTAGCCGTCATCGAGACGCACTTCTGGTACGGTAGCGACAGCCTGGTCCCCTTTATCAGCGAAAAACTGCCTATTTATAATGACAAGGAAGAGCTGGTTGGCACCATGTGGAACGCCCGTCCGCTGGACAGTTTTTCACCGCTAAAATATATCAACCAGCAAAAACCCAGCATATTAACCACCGAAGTCAGCATCCAGATTTTTACCCAGTCGGAGTTGGATATCATATTTTTGATGCTGCAACGCTACACCAACAAAGAGATTGCCAGGCTATATGACGTCAGCAATAAAACCATAGAAAATAGAATCTACAACATCTACCAAAAAGCCGATGTGCATACGCTCCAGCAGTTCGAGGAGTATTGCAAACTGGTGAATTTGGACAGCTACATTCCAGTACGCCTAATTGAAAAAGGCATCCAATTTATTTAAACGTTAACGAGAGATTATCGTGATTAAAATTGAAGACTACCCACTGAGCCGGGTACCGCAGGATAAGAGGGTCTCCTTCCTCAGCGTCGCCATCGTGCATATGGGTATGCTAACGGCCTTGGACCAGTTTATGTTGGGTGCCGTGCTGGGTAACTCAATGACCCTGACCGATGCCTTTATCGCTATCTCGATTGGCAGCCTGATCTTTGGGGTCGTGACGTTCGGGCTGGGTTTGGCCGGGATGAGAGAAGGTATCTCCGGCAGCCTGCTGGCTCGCTGGTGTGGCTTTGGCCGCATAGGCTCGGTGCTTATCGGCCTGGTAGTGGCCGTCAGCCTGTTGGGCTGGTTTGGCATTCAGAACGCCATCTTTGCCAAATCGCTTAACTTCGCCTTGGGCGATCGCCTGGGCTTCCCGCTGTCAGCCTCACTCTCCGGCCTGTTTTTGACGGTGCTGGTCGCTTTTGGTTTTAAAGCGCTGCGCATCACTGCACGTATCGCAGTGCCGCTGTTTATCCTGCTGGTGTTCTTTATTTCCTATAACGTCCTCTCTGGGCAGAAACTGCATGAGGCCATTCTGCTGGCACCGATGGGGGAAGCGTTGACCATCAGCGCGGGCATCACCATCGTAGTCGGCGGCGCCATTGTCGCCAGCCTGATGACTCCTGACCTGACCCGTTACTCCAAAAACAAACGCCACGTGTTTGGCATTACTCTGCTGACCATTATTGCCGGTGAATTCGTGGTTAACGGCCTGGCGATTTTTATTGCCAAAACGCTCGGCACCGCAGACGTGGTAACGATCATGGCCCAGAGTGCAGGCGGTATCGGTTTGCTGGTGGTCGTGTTCTCCACCCTGCGCGTTAACGATCTGAACCTCTATTCGTCGTCCTTGGGCGTAGTGAATGCGGTTGAAGGGATTACCGGTAAAAAGCTGAAATACACCGCAACCACGGTGATTATCGGTCTGTTGGGCACGCTGCTTTCGGTTCTGGGGATCCTGGATCGGTTTGTGGATTTCCTGACCGTGCTGGGCGTGGTATTCCCACCGATCCTCGGCGTCATGCTGGTGGACTATTTCCTGCTGCGCAGCCACCGAGACGCTTTGGATGCCAGCCGCCAGCTTGGACAACTGCCGCAGGAAACGCCGCTCATCGGTTGGGCAGCGATTATCGCCAGCATCGTCGGCAGCGTGATTGGTCTGGTGACGGAATGGGGCGTGCCAACCATTAACTCACTGCTGGCAGCCAGCGTGATTTACTGGCTGTTTAAACGCCTGTTTGGCCGGGCAACCAACCTGCAAACTGCTTAATTTGTCGAATTAACAGGGTCGAGCATATGTTCGACCCTAGCTAAGCGGGCGGCGCCCCTACAAGGTGAAACCTTGGTGGTGGTATCCGCCTTTCAGGTCGCGTTACCGGGAATAACAATATTACTGTCCGCCAACGATCCCATCTGATTAAACATCACGCAGGCCGCATCCACGATATGCATGGCAATGGCGGCACCGCTGCCCTCCCCCAGCCGCATATCCAGATGCAGATAAGGTGCCAATTGCAGGTGCTCAAGAGCCGCAGCCGCGCCCTTCTCCGCAGAGAAATGGGACGGCAGCAGATAATCCCGAGCCTGAGGCGCAATGCCGCAGACCGCCAGCGCAGAGGCGTAAGAGAGAAAACCATCGAGGATCACCGGCAGACCGGCCGCAGCAGCCCCCAGCATCACGCCAGCCATTCCCACCAGATCGTATCCACCCAGCTTCGCCAACACGTCCAACGCGTCTTGGGCATCCGGCTGATTTACCTCAATCGCCCGACGCACCACGTCCACCTTGTGGTGCAAACGATCGCTGGGGAAATTGGCCCCAATGCCGACCACTTCCTGCGGATCGCGGCCGGTAAAGACGCTAACTAACGCAGCGGCTGGCGTAGTATTAGCCATCCCCAACTCACCAACGCCAAACAGCTTCACCCCAAGCGCCGCCTGCTCCAGCGTCAATTGAGCCGTGGCCAACAGCAACTCCTCCGCCTGCTGGCGCGTCATTGCCTCACCACGCGCAATGTTGCCGCTGCCGCGCCCAACTTTCATGTCGATCAGGCCCGGCAAGGGTTCGCTGTCGATGCCAACATCCACCAGCTTCACCTCGGCACCAGCATTGGCCGCCAATACGCAGACGCCGGTATTGCCTTTCACCATATTCAGCGCCTGGATCACCGTCACTTCACGCGGTGACACCGCCACCCCTTCGGCATAAACGCCGTGATCGGCCATCATGACGATTATTTGCTTGCGGCTGGCGTCCATCTCGCTAAAACCGCGCATCCCGGCTAACTGGGTCGCCAACTGTTCCAGGCGGCCAAGGCTACCCGGTGGCTTAAGCAGGCCATCAATCTTTGCCGCTGCCTGTTGCATGGCGGCCGCGTCCAACGGCTTAATCAGGTCGATTAACGATGACAATGTTTGCATAACTTTATTCTCTGCTTGCAGGCTGCCAATGAGCCTGGCTGTTAAATACTTTTAGCGTGACAAACCCCTGGTTGAGTTCCACCACGCTGTAGGCTCCCTGGGTAAACGGGAAATGCCACATCCCGGCGGCAGGCAACTTTAGTAACCCAGCCAGCAGCAGGCTCAGAGAACCTTGGTGCGCCACCAGCAGACGATCGCCATCGCCCTGTTCGTTCAGCAGACGCTGGGCCTGCTGGCTAATCCTCTGTGAAAACAGTGGAAAGGACTCCCCCGCTGGCGGGCAGGCTAGCTGCCAATCTGCCACCCAGTCGGCCCAGGCAGCACTATCCTGCTGCTGTAAATCCTGGTGATGGCACATTTCCCAGTCGCCAAAATTCATTTCGTTAAAGCCGCCGTCGGGTTGGATCACCAGTTCCCTTTGCCCGAGCACGATCTCGGCGGTATGTTGGGCGCGTCTTAACTCACTGCTGATCGCCTGGGTAAAAGGCACCTCGGCCAGCCATTGTGCGATCTGCCTGGCCTGCTGCTCACCTTGTTCGGTCAACGGCAAGTCGGTCATGCCGCAAAATACGCCCTGCCGATTCGCCGCCGTTTGCCCGTGTCGTACCAAAAATAGCCGCATAACGCCCACTCACAGCAGTGTCAGTAAGAAGATCAGCTCGGCAATTTCTATCGCCGCCCCCAGGGTGTCACCGGTTTGCCCGCCCAGACGGCGGTGCAGATAGGTACGCAGTAACATCACAGCGATCAGCGCACAACCAAGCGCAAACAGCCCCTGCCCATGCCCTAACAAGGCGACCAAAGCGGCCCCCAGCGCCAGAGTGAACAGCGTTTGTCCGCCGCTGATCTTGCCAATGTAAAGGTTCCCCAGCCCGTTACCCTCACGGGCATAGGGCTGGCGATACATCATCAATACCACCAGGCTCCGGCAGGCTACTCCTGCTGCCGCCAACGTGGCCAACATCGGTACCCCGCGCAGTGCCAGTTCGCTGATCACCAACACCTTGGCCACAACGATAAAGATCAGCGCCAACCCACCATTGGTACCTAGGCGACTGTCGCGCATGATCTCCAGCATTTTTTCCCGAGTACGAGCCGAAAATACGCCGTCACAGGTATCGGCCAATCCGTCGAGGTGGAAGGCACCGGTAACCAGAGCCAACGCCAGCACGTATCCCAACGCCGCCAGTGGTACCCCACACCAGGGAGCCAACAGGGTAAAGACGGCGCCACCGATTGCACCGACGATCAGGCCAATCAAGGGGAAACCGACGATCCCACGCTGGTAATTATCCATCGCTAACCCCTGTGTCCAACTGGCGGGCAACGGGATACGCGTCATCAATTGCAGAGTGGCCCAAAACAGTTGCAAACTCATTTGATCTTGACCTCAATACCAGAAATTACCAATAGCACCGACTCAGCGGCGGCGGCCAAACGCTGGTTAACACGCCCGGCAATATCACGGAAGTGCCGTGCCAGACGGTTTTCCGGCACGATGCCCATCCCCAGTTCATTGGTGACCAGATAAATCGCCGCTGGGCTGCGGGCGCAGGCGGCCAGCAGATCATCGATCTGCCGTTGGATTGCCGTTTCAACCACGGCAAAGTCGATGCTTTCCACCGGCATCTCCCCGGTCAGGTCAAACATCAGGTTGGCGATCAGCGTGGTAATACACTCCAGGATCACCGCATCTCCCGCCCCCGCCTGTTGGTCGATCACGCTGGCCAGTTGCTGGCTGCCCTCCCAGGTACGCCAATGCGCAGGCCGGGCCTGGCGATGCAGCTTGACCCGTTCAGCCATTTCCTCATCGGTGACCACCGACGTGGCGATATACAACACCCGGTCACTGACACCGCTCGCTAACCTTTCGGCCAGCGAACTTTTGCCGCTGCGTGCTCCACCGGTGATCAGGATCATTGGGCCCCCGTTTGCTGGTGCTCGGTCATCAAGCGGTAAATTTTATCCATATCAATATGTTCCCGCATCTTATCGGCCAAGAGATCAAACTGTTGCTGCTTATAATCGGCATAATCGAAAGCCGGGCCGTCGTAAACCGGCAGCCCTTTACGCTGTCGTAACTGGTTTAGCAGCGCGCGGCAAAAAGGTGCGCTGTCGAATAAGCCATGAATATAGCTGCCCAGCACGTTACCGGCGGGGTTAACAGCCCCGTCAAAGGCGCTGTCCGGTTGGCCGTTACGTAGGGAAAGACGGGAGAAGGGCGTAGCCTCTGATCCAAGCTGGGTGGTGCCCATATGGATTTCATAACCAACGACGTCCTGATCGCCACAGCCAGACCAGAGGCCGGGCAACCCAGGCTCACATTGCGCTGTCACCTGCGTTGTGACTTTTTGCGGTGCGAAGCGGGTGGTGACATCCAGCAATCCCAAACCCACCATCTGCTCCACTCCGGATTCCACGCCATCAATAATGTGCTTGCCGAGCATCTGGTAGCCGCCGCAAATACCCACGATCTGCACTCCGGCCCGGTGCTGATCCTGTAACGCCGCCGCCAACCCGCTTTGCTGTAACCACTGCAAATCCCCTAGGGTATTTTTGCTACCCGGCAGGATAATCAGATCGGCACCGGCCAGCGCCGCCGGGTGCGAAACATAGCGCAGCCCTACGTCGGGCTGGGCCGCCAAGGCATTAAAATCGGTAAAGTTAGACATATAGGGCAGCTGTACCACCGCGATGTCCAGCTCATGGCTGCTGCCTGTCGGGGCATACTTGCCATTTTGCAACGCCACACCATCCTCATCTTCCAGATCGATATTCAACCAGGGCATCACGCCCAGCACTGGCACACCAGTCAGGGCTTCGATCTGCTCCAAGCCCGAGTAGAGCAAGGCAATATCACCACGGAATTTATTGATGATTACCCCTTTCACCCGGGCTTTCTCTTCTGGTTCCAGCAGGGCCAGCGTGCCGTAAATAGCGGCAAATACCCCGCCACGATCGATATCCGCCACCAACAGCACTGGCGCATCGGCGATCGCCGCCATGCCCATATTGACGATGTCGCGGTCGCGCAGGTTGATTTCCGCCGGGCTACCTGCCCCCTCCAGCACCATGATGTCGTAGCCGCTGGCCAGGCTGTGATACACCTCGCTGATTTGTTGCTGTAACTGTGGCTTGTACTCGTGATAGCTGACCGCGTCCATATTGCAGGCCACTTTGCCCATCAGCACCACCTGCGCCTGGCAATCGCTGGTCGGTTTCAGCAGTACCGGGTTCATCCGCACATCGGGTGCGATACCGGCGGCTTCGGCCTGAAAGATCTGCGCCCGGCCCATCTCTTCGCCACGGGCGGTAATGCCAGAGTTAAGCGCCATATTCTGCGATTTGAACGGCGCACAGCGATAGCCATCCTGCATGAATATCCGGCACAGCCCGGCCACCAGCACGCTTTTACCCACATCGGATGCGGTTCCCTGCACCATCACACACCGTTTCATCACTTATTCTCCACGTCGCGCTGGCTGAGCCGCGCAAACCATTATTATTTCAAGCGCCAAGCCATAGCAGGCGCAACGCTGCAAACAGCAGCAGAGCCAACAGCGAGGCCGTCATCATCAGACGAGTGCTGCGTGGAATATCTGCCAGCTCGATCTCCCGCCGAGCCTCGCCGATCCACGGCTTTTCGACCCGTTGACCAAAGTAATTGTTAGGACCGCCAAGCCGCACTCCCAGCGCTCCAGCCACGGTGGCTTCCGACCAGGCGCAGTTAGGGCTGGTGTGCCGATAGCGATCGCGCCAGCCAATGCGTAACGCCTGGCGATAGTCCAACCCGTTCAGCCGGGCCGCACAGCTCAGCAGTAGCCAACTAAGCCGGGCCGGTAACCAGTTGGCGAAGTCATCCATCCGCGCCGACACATAGCCGATAGCGCGGTATTTCGGCGTTTTATAGCCCACCATTGAATCAAGAGTGTTAACCGCTTTATACGCCATCGCCAACGGTGCTCCACCTATCAGCAAAAAGAACAGCGGCGCAATTACGCCATCCACGCTGTTTTCTGCCACCGTCTCCACCACCGCCCGAGTGATTTGCGGCTCTTCCAGTTGTGAGGTATCCCGCCCGACAATCCACGACAGCTTGTGGCGGCTCTCCTCAAGATCGGCACTTTGCAGTGCCCGGTGAACCTCCATGGCCGCCTGCTCCAGGCAGCGCCCGGCGAGCAGGGTATAAATCAGCCAGACTTCCGCCAGCCAGCCTAACCACGGGTGGATATACTGCATCAGCGTTAAAAATCCCCAACTGACCAGCCAGACCGACCCAACGACGCCCAGCCACAGCAGCCCGCCGCCAAGTTTTAGCGCTCTCTCGCTATGGCAAGTCCGGCGGATCGCGCGTTGCAGCACCGTGATCAGGTTACCGATCCAGCGCACCGGATGCGGCCAGTGCGGTGGGTCACCTAACAGACTGTCGAGCAGAAAGGCCGCGAACCAGGCTAGCAGCGTCATGGCACGCACCTTGTAGCCGCGATTAAGAAAGCCTGATGGTGGGTTAATGGCATAAAAAAATCCCGACCTCTCGGGCGGGATTTGGGTGTCAACAGGATACGACCAGGCGGTGCAACATAGCTGCACGTATCTTATGACAACCCCCTTCCCACCGAAGGTGTTGAATGTGTGACCAACTGGCCGGTCTTCTGGCTTAGCGTCATCCTCATCCACTCCCTTCCCAATCCTCAGATCAGTGGCGCAGTGGACTCGTCGGCATCACAGCAGCGGGGGCTGCGGGGGAGTTAAACCCCCTTCCCAACCACAACCTGTCATCGTTCAGGGTGTGGGTTATCCAGTTGGCAATAATACGGTTAATCACAACGTATGGGTTCAATGAACTCCACGCTTAAATTTATCACTTAGTTTTCATCTCGATAGCCTCGACAATGGCCATGCCATAATAACCTGTTGATATGGCGAATACACGCCAAGATCTGGCATTCACCTGGGCGACAGGTTTAGTTTGCAACGGATCATCGGCAATTACGCTGTGTTATCCTGCACGCAAATTTGACAGGGGAATAGCAAAACCGTGAGCGAACATGGTGGTAACGTACTGGAAATGGCGTTGAAAACCGGTCTGGATCCGGCCGAGATTATTGATTTCAGTGCCAATATCAATCCGTTGGGCATGCCCGCCAGCCTGAAGGCGGCGATTATCGAGCATCTGACCAGCGCCGAATGCTATCCCGACGTTGAATACCGGCGTCTGCATGCGGCATTGGCGCGGGTTCATCACTGCCCGCCAGAGAATATCATGGCAGGCAACGGGGCCACCGAGCTGATTTACGCCATCGTGAACCGGCTACGCCCCCGCACGGCGCTGCTCCTTACGCCGGGGTTTGCCGAATACCGCCGGGCATTGCAGCGGATTGACTGCCAGATAGAGGACTTCCTGTTGGATGAAGCCGGGGGTTTTCAACCCGATGAGCGGCTGCTGCAGGTGCTGGCCGAGCGCCAACCGGACTGTCTATTCCTGGCCACCCCCAACAATCCGATCGGGCTGATGCCAGACCCCGCGCTGTTGCAGGCCATTGTCGCCTGCTGTCGCCAGCACAACATTGCGTTGATCGTTGATGAAGCCTTTATCGATTTTCTGCCAGATGCGCCGGGGCTGATCCCACAAATGGCGGAGTATTCACGCCTTTATATCCTGCGCTCATTGACCAAATTCTTTGCCATCCCCGGCCTGCGCCTCGGCTATCTGGTCAGCAGCGATCGCACGGCTTTACAACAGATGAAACAACTGCGTGAACCCTGGACCATCAATGCCTATGCAGCACTGGCAGGCGAAGTGATCCTCGACGATCGCGATTACATCCAGCAAACCCACCAATGGCTGGCAGAGCAGCGTGCTTGGTTGTTTGACGCGCTGGCCACCTTGCCGCACTTGCGCATTTGGCCAGGGGCAGCGAACTATATTTTCCTACGCTGCCTGCGCCCCGGCTACGATCTGCAACAGGCGTTGTTGCAGCACCGCATCCTGATCCGCCACTGTGCCAACTACCCTGGCCTTTCCGCCGACTATTACCGGGTGGCTATCAAAAGCGCAGCGACCAACTGCAAGTTGATCGCCGCGCTGCAACAGGTTCTGGTGGAAGACTGAGGCGTTTTTAGACATCAAACGTTACCCTTTGATTATTGGAACGGATGCAGCATGGCAATTACGGCGGAGTGGTTGTCTCATACACCAGGCCGTCGCTATTGCCCAACTTAGGGTAATCGAAATCATGGGCTGGAAAGCGGAACAAGCGGTTACGCCAGCGGTCAAACTGCACGCGATAGTTATAGCTATCAGGCAGTTTTTTCATTCTGAACCAGTGCTGGCCGCCATCGGTAGAGACTGTCATATGCAGCGGGTCGTTGAACGCTTTCTCCATCATCAGCAGATCATTACCCGCATAAAGCGTGCCTAAGGCTTTTTTACCGGTTTCCAGCAGCGGTTGCAGCGCGCCATTCTCCCGCAACCGGTTCAGGCTATAAAGCCACCGTGGCCGCTGGCGTAAGACAAAATCAAAATCCCCTTGCGGGCTAATGTCGGCCGCAACGATATCTCCGCCCACCCACTGGCTGGACTGGATTTGAGCGGATTTCAGATTGAAATCAAGCAGCAATGAAGCAGTTAACCGATCCTCTTCCCCAGTGTTATGGGGCTGATTACTGACGATCACCCGATCGCCGCCGTTATAGTGCCAACTGGCCGCATAGAGAGCAGGCTCGATCCCGCGTTCCGTTAACAACCTGGCCAGATCGAATATCTGTTGCCAATGCTGGCCGAGATCGTCCGACCGGTAGAGTTTACCCTGTTGAACCAGCAGCACGCTCTGCGCTCCAGAGAGCCCCAAGAGCTGATAAGTCTGGTTACCACCGGGTGCTTGCCACTGGGGTAACCAACTCCAGTTACGCCCGCCATCGGCAGAATAAAATACGGCATCTTTGCTATAAGAACGGGTGCCGAACACCACCAGGCAATGCCCTTGAACATCACACTGTTGCTCAGCCACGTAGCCCAAAAAACGGGCGCTGACGCGCAGCTTGCCATTCTCTTCGATGATGAGTTGGCTGACCGGGATCGTGGCGCTGTCATCATAGCTCCGGTGCCGAATTGTTCCACGGCCAACCTTTGCCTCCAGCATCAAGCGTAACATGGTGGTATCAGGGGATATCTGCAGGTTTAACAAAGGGGGACCAATGTCTGCCAGCACATCGATCTGCACCGAATTTTCATAGTGAGAGATCAGCGTATTCTGGTCACGCTCAATATCCGTGATCCGCGTATTTATTACATCGCTGATACCCGTTAACAGCACCCCTTGTTGAAAACTGCTCAGGCGTTCCCCACTCATAACTACCGCAGGACGTTCTGCCTGATAGTTTCGCTGCCACTGCCAGTCGGGGGCAAACCCGGCAAAGCTGTCGATATAAAACAGCATCCAGGAAATGATAAGCCCCAATGCCAGCAGGATGATGCGCGTTAGGCTATTGCTGAACATCAGGGGACTTCCTGAATATAGGGTTTGCCACCGTTGCGTTTTTTAAACAACACCAACAGTTGGCGGGCAAAGACAAAGCGCGCCGCACTGAGCGAGTTCCTGCGCGTTATCCAAGTGCAGACCTCCACCAACAGCATGAACACGCAGAAAATCATGATGCTCATCAGAGCAAAGTCATAAAACATGCCTGCGGCGTCCAGCCAGTCCCACTTATCCGGCGCACCGCCCTGCTCCCACCAATCATGCAGGGTGAAAAACACCAGCATCACCAGTAAAAAAGAACAGCAGCCAAACATCACTTTATACATCAGCTTGAGCTGGTGAAAAGAAACGGCAATCCCGCCGAGCTTGAGATAGGCGCTGCCATCCCTTTCATTACACAGGCCCAGCACCGCATTATCTTGCTGATTGACCACCAACATCAGCGGATCTTCGGCCGCCAGGAAGAACGGATGTTGCCGATAGAACAGCGGATTGAGGTCTTCCATCAGCGAGTTAATTCCGCTACGAAATGAGAACCGCTCTCCATTGCAGCTAAATTGGTACTCGATAAAATCCCGGCGGCTTTTGCCTCCGCCGGTAAAATCGCGGCGGGCGCTAACATCGGCAGCCTCTCCGCTCACGCTGGTCAAGGTGACTTTATCGGCCAATAGCAAATCATTCGGCTGCAGCGCATCCAGATCGTTAGCCAATTCTTTGCTGGCCTGTAGTGAAGGCGCTCCGCCCCCCGGCTCGGTTAATGATTCGGTGGTAGTAAGGCAAAGGGACGTGTCGCCTTGTTTGACGCTCTCCAGCCCTTTTAACAACCTACGCGTGTGACGGCTGGTTCCCACCATCAGCGTATGTAACGAAGCCACGAACCACCAGCAGCCAAAGATGAAAACAAAAAGCAGTAGCACCATCACCCAGATATTCAGCAACTGGAAATAACCCACTGCTGAGAGCGTCATCAACATGATCGCGCCGACCAGCTTCATCAACGCAGCCGGTTTGCTAATGTCGGCCAGCTTCGGTTGCAGCTCCCCCTTTTCAGGCGAAACCAGCCAATGCAGCCAGTAGCTGCCATCAGCCAACTGATGGGCACCGATATACACACGATCCCCCGATACCAAACGGTATAACACTTTGGCATCCACAAACTGTTTGCTGTAGGTATAGAACACCTTGTCCCCGGCCAAAATGCGCCGTAGCTTACTTTCGCTGGGCGCGTTGAGATTGTGGCGGATAAAGGACAGCTCATAGAAGCAGATTTTTTTCATGGTTGCTAACGACCAGGCACGGATTAAAAACGATGTTCGAGCAACTTATCCTGCTCTACGGGATAGGCTTTACCATCGAACTTGAGTTCGACACGGGTCTGGGCAATGACTTTGTTGCTTTCCAGGCAGTCCATCCCTTTTTGGCTCGATTCTTTGTGCATCGCCATAGTCTGTATCTGCAGATCCTGAAGGCCGTTATGCGCACGTTTGCCAAGCGCCAAGGCGCGATTGATCACGACAAAATCCCCGGCACACTGGCCATCCCACTCACCGCCATATTCATTCATGGTGAGATTATTGAGTACCAGAGTTAATTGCTGTTCTTGCAGGGTATAGAGGTTAAGGCGTTCGATGCTGATGGGATTGACCGAGGAAGCTCCCCGGTGGTCAAAGCGCACTCCGAAAGCGCGTATCGCCGGAGACAATTGGTAGCGTGCAGTGTCAATGGTCACGCTGCGGGTAGAAATGGCATCATCCATAATCGCTCTGGGATGATATTTGCTGGCCAGCACCTTGCCGGACTGACTATCGACCACCAAAACGGCGACGTCATAGTCGGTAAAATCGGGTTGAGCCTCTTCCTTGGGTTCCAGCATCAGCACCGCTATGGTTTTTTCCGGAGCATAGGGCCACACCTTGCAGGTGGACAGCTCGGTATTCATGGTCGTTTTGGCGGCGAAGGGCTTAGCCAGCTCGGCCAGGAGAGGCTGGCAATCGGCCAGAGAAGAAAAAGAAACCAGGCATAACGCCAGTAAACCTATCACCCTGTTCATAGCAACATTCCCTGTCATTCTTGAATTAACTCATAGGGTTAAAAGTTGTGCGGAAGATAACGCAGTATCAAACGCAATTAGCTAGCAGGGAATCTAACTATAAAATAGGCACAAATCCAGCCGCTTGTTATTTTTTGAGATAAACAGGAGAGACTGCTGGCAGCGATCGCAAAGTCACTGCCAGCAAACCTTGGTGAGGAAATGGTTAAACTCAGATCACACCGCTGAGCAGGCCGATCCCCAGCAGAGATGAACCGCCGCCAATCACCCGCGCCCAGCCGCTATGCGTAGACGAAGACGCCAGCAGATAACCGATACCCAACCCCGCCACGTGCAGCAACGCCGTTGCAATCACCATACCGGAAAGCGCCGCCGCCGAATGAGAAAGCTCAGCACCGTGGGCCAGACCGTGGAAAATGGCAAAAGCGCCGATAATCAATGCGCCCGTTATCGCCGACAGTTTCAGCTGTAAGGCAACCATCACGCCAATGCCCAGCAGCGAGGCGGCAACGATGAACTCAGTGCCAGGTACGGTCACACCTGCCATGCCAACCAGCGCACCGGTCAGCAGCAAACCGGCAAACGCCAGCGGCGCCAGCCACCACTGCTTGGTATTCATAGCACTCCAGATGCCTACCAATACCATGGCAACCAGATGATCCATCCCGGTCAGCGGATGGATAAAGCCTTCGGTAAAGCTTAATACGTGATGCGCGCCACCGTCATGGCCCACATGGGCAAAGGCCAGCATGGGGAACAGCGCCAGTAGGGATACAGCCACAGCTTTGACATTAATACGCATAATGAATACCTAAATTTTCCAGTGAATGAAGGTGGTGGTTTTACTCGTGAAAACAGTTGATTACGTTATAAATTCATCCTTATGCCTGCCTTGAATAAGTCGGTTGGCGGCAATCAGCGCCTGCCCCAAGGCCAACCCGCCATCGCCTGCCGGTAAACGGGATGGCAGCAAGACCTGTAATCCGTCCAACTGCTGGAGCAACAGTTGCCGCAACAGCGCGTTATGCATCACTCCACCGGACAGCACGACGGTATTGATGCCGTATTGCTTTGTCGCGTGGCGAGCCAATGCGGCAAATCCCTGGGCCAGGGCGAAATGGAACGCATAAGCACGCTGCGCCGGGGGGGCCTGATAGGCCAGCCATTGCCGCCAGAAGGTGGCCAGATCCAGCTGATTGCCGAGCAGCGGCAGTGAAACCGGGGGCTGATGAGGCGGGCTTTGCCACGCCAAGGCTTCCAACTGGCAGGCAGCCTCCCCCTCCCAGGAAATTTGTGGCGGCACGATCTGTAATGCTGCGGCCACCGCATCAAACAAGCGCCCGGCGGAAGAGGCCAACGGTGAGTTGATTTGCCGTTCTACCGCCCGCAGTAAGATCGTCGCCTGCGGTTGAGGGATAGAGTCAGCCTCTGGCAACGTCTGCCAATCGGGGACAAAACGCTGTAACTGGGCCAACAGGTTGCGCCACGGCTGGCGAGCGGCCACATCGCCCCCTGGCAATGCCACTGCGGGCAACCCGCCCAAATGCTCACAATGCTGATAATCTACCAGCAGGCATTCACCGCCCCACAGTTGCCCGCCAAGACCATATCCCAGCCCATCCAACGCCAGCCCGATTACCTTACCGCCGTCGCGCGGCCAGCCATGTTCCGCCAGGCAGGCTACCAGATGGGCATGATGATGCAGCGTGGTGACACAAGGGATCGTCCGCTCGTTGGCCAACGCCAGACCCTGCTGGTGGCTGAGATAGCCGGGATGGGCATCGATGGCGATCGCCTGTGGCACCACGCCGTAGATTTCGCCAAACAGCGCCAACAATCGTTGTTGCTGTTGCCGGGTGGTTTCATCTTCCAGCGAGCCTAGATGCTGGCTGACCACCGCCCGGTCATCCCACAGCAGGCAGAAGGTATTCTTGCTATCGGCTCCCAGTGCCAGAATGGCCGGTTGGGAGGTAAAGCCAGGGGGCAAGGGCATCGCATCCGGGACATAGCCACGTGCCCGGCGCAGCATCTCACTACCCTGCTCGGTCAAGCGTACTAAAGAGTCATCGGCTCGCTGGACGATCTCGCGGTTATGCAGCAGCCAGACGTCAGCCACCCCAGCGAGTTCATCCAGTGCCTGTTGGTTGCTCAGTGCGGGAGGTTTGCCTGCCGGATTGCCGGAGGTCATCACCAGTGGCCGCGCGACCTGTTGCAACAGCAGATGTTGCAGTGGATTAGCCGGTAACATCACCCCTATCTCATTCAACCCCGGCGCAATCTCCCCGCACAAGGGACTTTGCGGGTGAGCCATTACCAGCACTATCGGGGCTGGTGGGCTACGCAACAGCTTTAACAGTGCCGTCGATTCCGCGACCTGAACACATTGTTGCAGCCAGTGAGTATCCGGCATCATCACCGCCAAGGGCTTGGCAGGGCGATGTTTACGCGCGCGCAGGCGCTGTACCGCAGCCGGGTTGGTGGCGTCACAGGCAAGATGAAAACCGCCAATCCCCTTCACCGCCACGATCTGCCCGGCAATCAGCGCCTGTGCGGCCAGTTTCAGCGCATCGTCGGCACTGGCGGTGGTTTGGCCTGCGGCATCGCTGAGCCACAGGTGCGGGCCACACTCCGGGCAGGCGGTAGGCTGTGCATGAAAACGACGGTCGGCAGGATCCTGATACTCCGCCAGGCACTGCGGGCACAGCGGAAAAGGCTGCATTGAGGTATTGGGCCGATCGTAGGGCATCCGGCGAATGATGGTAAATCGCGGGCCGCAGTGGGTGCAGTTGATAAACGGATAGTGATAGCGCCGGTTATGCGGCGAGTTCAGCTCTGCCAGGCAGGCATCGCAGGTGGCCGCATCCGCCACGATATGGGTATCCACTTGCCCCGCGCCGCTGCTGGCAATGGTGAAACTCGCTGGCTGTTGCGGCCAGTTAAACGGTGTAGAGGTGACGCTATCGATCCGCGCCAGAGGCGGACACTCTTGCGGCAGTACCCGCAAAAAATCCGTTATGGCGGGCGATTGCCATAACTGGACGATCACCCCGGCACCGTCATTGCTGACCTCGCCGCACAGGTTAAAGCGCCGGGCCAGCAGCCAAACGTAGGGACGAAATCCGACCCCTTGCACCTTGCCCTTGATCCGCAGGCGAAGGCCGTTGCTGCTGGCGATATTCTCCGGCTCAAAATCTGCCATGTTGTCTCGACTCTCCTGTTAGTCCAGCGATCAATCTGTATCTCCCTCACCCCAACCCTCTCCCCAAGGAGAGGGAGCTGATTAGGTGCCGTGGTTGAGTACCGCGACCGACCTGTTGTCCTCAGCCATGATCAGGTGACTCTCTGCAACTGAAGCGAACTCGGTCGGTCCCCTCTCCCTGTGGGAGAGGGTTAGGGTGAGGGGCAAAACCACACTCAACACCACAACCAAACCACTAGCAGATCCGTGGCAAAGGCTCATCCAGCGGCAGATCCAGCCGCCGGGAAACCCCGAACAGCCCGGTGAGGCTCACCTGCTGGCGCTCAGTGGTATGGCCAATCACCGCCGCATCGCGGCCCAGCGGATGACTATGCAACGCAGCTAACACTTCAGCTTCAGCCTCGGCTGCCACCACCAACACCAGCTTGCCTTCGTTGGCAAAGTTGAGCGCATCCAGCCCCAGCAGTTCGCAAATCCCCCGCACCGCCGGTTTCAACGGTAACGCCGCCTCGGAAATCGCCATGCCACAGCCGCTAGCAGCGGCAAACTCATGCAGCACCGCCGTCACGCCGCCACGAGTCGCATCGCGTAAAGCGCGCACCCCGGCAATCGGTAACAATGGGGCAATCAGCGGAGCCAACAGCGCGCAATCGCTGCTTAATTCACTCTCCAGGCCCAGCCCTTCACGCAGGTTCAGAATGGTTGCGCCATGATCGCCCAAGGTGCCGCTGACGATAATGCTGTCACCCAGGCGGATGTTAGCGGCCCCCCAGTGGACGCCAGCCGGGATGGTTCCCAAGCCGGTGGTATTGATAAAGATTTTGTCTGCCGCACCACGGGGCACCACTTTGGTATCGCCGGTCACAATCTGGATCCCGGCCTGCTGCGCCGTGCTGGCCATCGACTGGACGATGCGTTCCAGCGTGGCATACGGCAACCCTTCCTCCAGGATCATGGCGCAGCTCAGATAACGCGGCTGGGCACCACTGACGGCCACGTCGTTAGCGGTGCCGCAAACCGCCAGTTTGCCGATATCACCACCGGGGAAGAAAATGGGATCGATAACGTAACTGTCGGTCGATACCGCCAAGCGGTCGCCCGAGGTAACAAGCTCATCCAGTGAGATTCGTGCCTGATCTTCCCGGGCATTTAATGCCGGATTGGCAAAGGCGGGTAGCATGAGTTCTTCAATCAGGGATTGCATGGCGCGGCCACCGCTGCCATGGGCCAGGGTGATTTCCCGCCCGTTGTTCTCTTCACGCATTATGCGTTCTCCCTGCGATACTGATAGTAAGCCGAGCAGGCCCCTTCCGAGGACACCATCAGGGCACCAAAGGCGTTCTCCGGCGTACATTGCTTGCCAAACAGCGGGCAGGCATCCGGTTTGCAGCGCCCGGTCAACACTTCGCCACAGCGTGAACGCGGATCGTCCGCAACCCGCTGCGCCTGCGGTTTAAACCGCAGCTCTGCATCAAAATCCGCATACTCAGGTTTGATCTGCACGCCAGAGTGGGCAATCTCGCCCAACCCGCGCCATTCGCTGCTCTCTTTCAGGCCAAACACCTCTGCCATCGCCCGCTGGGCCAGAAGATTGCCCTGTTCAGGCACGATGCGCCGGTATTGGTTTTCTACCGCACGGCGGTCATCACGCAGCTGTTCCAGCAGCATCACCAAACCTTGCAGAATGTCCAACGGCTCAAAGCCGGTCACCACCAGCGGCTTATGATAATCCGCAGCGATAAACTGATAGGGCGCGTTGCCGATCACCATGCTGACGTGGCCCGGCGCCAGGAAGCCGTCGATGCGCACATCGGGCTGCTGCAACAGGCTGCGTAAGGTGGGGATCAGAGTGATATGTTGGCAAAACAGAGTGAAATTTTTCAGCTGCCGCTGGCGGGCTTGCTGCAAGGTCAAGGCGCTGGCGGGCATAGTAGTTTCAAAACCCAGGCCAAAAAACACCACTTCACGCTGAGGGTTATCCGCCGCCAGCTGTAGCGCATCCAGCGGCGAATAAACTACCCGGATATCGGCACCACGGCGGCGGGCATCCAACAGTGATCCATTGCGGCCAGGAACCCGCATCGCATCACCGTAGGTGCAGAAAATCACCTCCGGATGGGCGGCAATCTCCAAGCAACTATCAATGCGCCCCATCGGCAATACGCAAACCGGGCAGCCGGGGCCGTGGACAAATTCCAGGCTGTCCGGCAACAGTTGGTCAAGACCAAACTTGAAGATCGCGTGGGTGTGGCCACCGCAGACTTCCATCACCTGTAGCGGCAGGCGCTGCGACTGGGGGATGGCTAACATCAGCGTTTCAATGCGCCGTAACAGCGCCTGGCATAACGCCGGATCGCGGAATTCATCAACGTAGCGCATTGGCATCCTCGTCATCCCGTGCCAACCCGACGGCGCGCATATGCTGCAATGCCGCCAGCGTCTCCAGCGCTTCCCGTTCATCGAGCAGGCTCATGGCAAAGCCGACGTGCACCAACACCCACTGGCCGATCAACTCCTGCGGTGATCCTTCACAGACCAGCGCAATATTGATCCTGACCGCCACGCCGCACACGTCGGCCCAGGCCAGTTGGTGGATATCCTCCCCCACTGCGGTCACCTTACCGGGCACACCGAGGCACATTATTGTTCCCCCAGCCAGTTCAGCCAGAGATCCATTCCCTCACCGCTGGTGGCCGACAATGCGATCACCTGGATGGACGGATTAACCTGGCGGGCAAACTCGATGCATTTCTCTACAGAGAAATTAACGTAAGGCAGCAAATCGATCTTGTTGATAATCATCAGCGTTGCGGCAGCAAACATATGAGGATACTTCAGCGGCTTGTCTTCCCCTTCCGTCACCGACAGCACTGCGACCTTATGCCGTTCGCCCAGATCGAAGCTGGCCGGGCAAACCAGGTTGCCGACGTTCTCGATAAACAGCAGGCTGTGATCCTGCAAATCCAGGCGGTGTGCCGCGTCGTGTACCATCTGCGCGTCCAGATGACAGCCCTTGCCGGTATTAACCTGAATAGCCGGTACGCCGGTGGCGCGAATACGCTCGGCATCGTTACTGGTTTGCTGGTCGCCCTCAATCACCGCGCAGGGTAATTTGCCCGCCAATCGTTCCAGCGTGGCCGTTAGCAAGGTCGTTTTGCCCGAGCCGGGGCTGGAAACCAGGTTCAGCACCAGAATATGTTGCGCGGAAAAGTGTTCGCGGTTGTGGGCCGCCAGATGGTTGTTCTTGCTCAGGACGTCCTGTTCAATCTGCACCAGACGGCGCTGTCCGATACCCGGTGCATGGCTTCCCGCCTCGCCGTGTCCATAGTGCAGGTCTTGCGAATGCGGTTGCACCTCTGGCGTAAAGCGCTCCGCCGCTGCGACACCCGCGTAATGGTGATGCACATCGCCCTGGTGGTAATAGTGATGATGGTGATGGATCACCACGCCTGCCGGTGCTTGATGTTCTCCGTCGTGGTGGTGGTGATGATCAGGATGATGGTGAGCATCATGATGGTCGTGATGATGGTGGTCGTCATGGTGATGATGTTCGTCACCCTCGATGGTTTTTTCGCCACTGGCGCAACCGCAAGTCGTACACATCGTTATTCACTCCTCAAAATTATTCCACTTCCAGCTGCTTTAACCGCAGGCTGTCACCGCTCTCGACACGCAACTGGTGGCTGCCGCACTGTGGGCAACCTTCATCATGTTTTTCAATCAACACGCTCATGCTGCAACTCCAGCACCAGGCGCGGGCCGCTTGGTAGTCCAGCAATAGCTGGCACCCCTCTGCCAGCGTATTGCGGGATGCGGAGGCAAAGCTGAAACGCAGCGCGTGCTCTTCAATACAAGAGAGCGCCCCAATCTCCAGCCACACCGCCGTCACCCGTTTAGCTCCGTGCTGCCGAGCCTGCTGCTCTATCAATTCCATCGTGCTCAGGCACAGGCTGATTTCATGCATCTACGCCGTTCTCTGTGACAGACCAAATAGCGCTCTGCGCCCCGGATTACTGGGGATGTTGCCATCCGCCACCGGTAGCGAAAGCGCCATCCGCGCGCTCTGTTGTGCCAACGCCAGCGCCTGCTCGGCCCCCAGATGGCGATCCAACGGAGACATCAGCGAACAGGCCAGGTATTGCCCGCAGCCCGCAATCTCACCGACGATGAACCGCACGCTGCCGCAAGGCAGGCTCAACGCCAGCTTGTCTCCCACCGCATAGGGTTGCCAAACCTGTTCAGGACCGGGCAACACCAGCAGGCTGAGCATCCACGGCGTGAGAATGGTGCCGACCCACTGCCGTTCAAACAGCTGAAAGCCACAGGCACGCACCGGGATTTGCGGTTGGAAAAACGGCAAACCCTGCATCTCACCATCGGCGATCGCCTGAAAGGCGGTTTCCAACCGCGCGCTGGGATTGAGCTGAAAACCGTTAGTCACAGTCTGCATTGGCCACCTCTTTTGGCTCCGCCACCACGCCGCTCTCTTGCAGCGCCAGCAACACCTGGGCTAACGCTGGTTCAATCGCCTGGCTGACCACGGCGGTCAGACCTATTCCAGGCTCCAGCGACTCTGGCACCACGCCCACCAGGGTGAGCCGACGGGGAAACTCATCCGTCAGCCGCAGCGCCATCAGCACGTCGGAAAGCCCAAGTTGATGGGGCGAAACCTTACGGGTAAACAGCGCCGGGATCTCTTCGTCATACAGCACGGCGACGCTGCCCGGTGCGGCACCGGTCAACACCGCATCCGCCACAATCAGATGATCGCGATCGGCCATCATTTCCATCAGTTCCATCCCCGAGGTGCCACCGTCCAGCACCTCAACATGGGCCGGTAAGCGATAGCGCTGCTCAAGGGCTTCGACGATGCGCACGCCCACTGCTTCATCGCCCAATAACAGATTACCTATGCCTAATACCAAGATTCTCATTACAGCACCTTGACCCTGGTCACTTCATTGCCAGTGGTGTCTACAATATGTACCGCACAGGACATGCACGGGTCGAACGAGTGGATAGTTCGCACCACCTCCAGCGGTTTGCTCGGATCGGCCACCGGCGTGCCAACCAGCGAGCGCTCGTAAGGACCGGGCTCATCGTTAAAGTTGCGTGGCCCGGCGTTCCAGGTTGAGGGCACTACTGCCTGATAGTTGGCGATCTTGCCGTCCTTGATCACCACCCAGTGGGACAATGCACCGCGCGGAGCTTCGATAAAGCCCACGCCCCGGATCTCACCGGTCAATGGAATATTCGGTGGGATAAAGGTTTCGTGGTCGCCGCTGCCAATATTGCTCACCAACGCCTGCCACTGCTGGCCCAGGGTTTCATGCAGTACACAGGCATGTACCGTGCGCCCGACAATGCGGCCCAGGGTCGACGGCAACTGATCGGCGGTTAACGCTTTGCCGGTCAGGGCCTGGTAATTGCTGTTGACCTTGGCAAAATATTTCTGGGTTGGCGGGTGTTCGGCTTGCAGGGTACACATCAGCCAGGCCAACGGCCCCATCTCTACCGCTTTGCCGTAGAAGGTTGGCGCTTTTACCCAGGAGTATTTACCATCTTCTTGCCAGCCAGTGTATTTAGGCCGGGTCAGCCCTTCCCACGGTGCCAGTGGTTCATCGTCCTGATACCAGGCGTGTTTACCGCTCTCCTGAATACCCTTGATCAGATACTCATCGCGCTGGTTGGCGATCGGTCGGAACTTGCCGTTCTCCAGATAGCCACCCGGCATCAGGAACTGGTCGCCTTTACGATCGATCGGCAGCTCCGGCACGCAGAGATAGCAGTCTGAGCCTTTGCCGAGGGTTAGCCACTCAGGGTAATGCGCCGCGATCACCGCGCTGTCCACCAGATAAACCTGCTCGATAAAGTCGCCCAGGCGATCGATAAAGGTTTTCAGGTACATCAGGCGCTCGAGGTTCAACACGCTAGGGGCATCGAGGTTGATCGGGTTAGCCACCCCACCCACCGCCAGGTTCTGGATATGCGGCGTTTTGCCGCCCAGTATTGCCACCACGCGGTTGGCATCACGCTGGCATTCCAGCGCCTGCAGATAGTGGGCAACGGCGATCAGGTTAATCTCCGGCGGTAACGCCATGGCCGGGTGCCCCCAGTAGCCATTGGCGAAGATGCCCAGTTGGCCGCTGGCGACCAGATCCTTGATCTTCTGCTGCACCCGGGTGAACTCGGCAACGCTGTTCAACGGCCAGCTAGACAGGCCACTGAGCAAATCGGCAGCCTTCTGTGGATCGGCCTTCAGCGCCGAAGTGACGTCTACCCAGTCCAGCGCCGAGAGCTGGTAGAAATGCACAATATGGTCGTGAATGCTGTGGGCGGCGGCAATGATATTGCGGATATACTGGGCATTGACCGGGATCTCCATGCCCAGCGCATTTTCCACCGTCCGCACCGAGGCTAACGCGTGAATGGTGGTGCACACGCCGCAGATCCGCTGGACGATCATCCACGCGTCACGCGGGTCGTTACCTTGCAGGATCTCTTCCATTCCGCGCCACATGGTGCCGGAGGACCAGGCTTTAACCACCTTGCCGTCTTCGATTTCACAGTCGATGCGCAGGTGGCCCTCAATACGGGTGACGGGATCAATGGTGATGCGTTGGCTCATGCTCTACCTCTAACTGGTTGTTTTCATTCTTATGTTGATGCGCAGGCAGCACCGGTAACAACCGGATCAACAGGATGTACGCACAAACTTCAATTGCCACAAAGCCGATGGAGATCAGCAGTTCGCTGGCCGTCGGGAAATAGTGGTAGCCATTGCCAGGGTCGTAGGCCAGCAACGCGTAATTCAGCCGCCAGAACGACGCTCCGCAAACCATGCTCAGCGCACCGAGAAACAGCAGGCGTGAGTTGCGGCGGTTACGTTTCCAGCGGAACATCACCAGCGGCACCAACATCAACAGCGTTTCCACCCAGAACGAGATGGCAAACCGATCGAGATGCCACAGATAGTCCGTTTTGCCGCGCCAGATCAGTTCCCCAAAGCGCAGCACAATAAACAGCAGTAAGAACCCATCGATGATGTAGGTCATGCGGGCAAACAGCGGCGTTTCCTCTGGCCCTTTCCCCCGCAGCCCGGCCTGCACCAGTGAGCCTTCAAATATCACTATCGAGAAGCCCAGAATGCCCGCCGTCAACAGAGAGAACAGCGGTAGCATTTCGTAGCTTTGCCACAGCGGGTGGATTTTGATCCCCGCCGCAATCATCAGCGAACCCATCGAGGATTGGTGCATGGTTGGCAGCAATGCGCCCAGGGCGATCACCAGGAACATCACCTTGTTGAGCCTTTTGAGCGACACCTTCCAGCCCAGCCGTTCCAGCAGCGCTGGGGCAAACTCCAGCGCCACGATGCCAACATAGATCGTCATACAGACCGCGGTTTCAAACAGCACCGACGAGGTGTTGAAATGGCCGGGAATATAGAAGTAAGGCAGGTTCCAGTAACGGCCGACGTCGATGGTGATCGACAGCCCGCCCAGCGAATAGCCGAACAGGCTGGCTAACAGCGCAGGCCGCACCAGCGGGTGATATTCTCCCCGGTTGAACACATACACCGCCCAGGCCAACGCCCAGCCGCCGCAGGCTAAACCGGTGCCTACCAACAGATCGAACGCGATCCAGATCCCCCAGGGATAGCCGCCGTTCAAATCGGAAACATCGCCCAACCCCAACACCAGACGTTTGAGGATCAGCAACAGGCACAGCACCACAAACGGTGCCAGCATCATCACCGGCCAGCTCACCAGCCGCCCGCCGAGTGGCTGCGTTTTATGCGTCGTCATGTTTATCTTCCTTCTTGTCCTGACGCTCGTTACGCTGGTTGCGCTGCACCAGGAAGGTGATCCCGGCCAGAGCGGCAAACGGCAACACCATGCCTTTGTACAGCGTGTGCTGGATATGCTCGGAACGCGCACCGGTTGACAACTCCTCCAGTGCTGGCAAGCCGAGATCCTCGAAAGGCACACCGGTCAGCACCAGCACCTGCGTTCCGCCGCCCTCATGCTCGCCATACAGGTGCGGTTGGTAATGCGGCACCGGGTGTTCGTAATGGTCGTTGCCTTGCAGGGTTTGGCGCGGGTAACGGTAATTTTCACCGGGCTTGCTGGCCAGACGCTGTTTGGCTTCGGCCATTAACTGCTCGCGAGTGCCAAAAATCACCGCCCCGGTTGGGCAGACTTCGACACAGCCTGGCAGCCCGCCCTGATCCAGCCGGGCAACGCCTTTCTGGTTACAGAGCTCGCATTTGTGGATCTTGCCGAACGGGTTGTCGTAGTCGTATTTCGGCACGTTGAACGGGCAACCCACCATGCAGTAGCGGCAGCCGGTACAGACATCCGGGTTGTAATGCACGATGCCGGTTTTGGCATCTTTGTGCAGCGCCTGAACCGGGCAGACGGATACGCAGTTGGGATCGACACAGTGCATGCACTGCTTTTTGATATAGGCGTAGCCGTTGTCCACCTGGTCTTTGTGCTTGCCGTCTCCGCTGGTCCACACCTGAATAATGTTGTTGGTATAGGGGCTGAGCTTGTCGTTGTTCGACCAGGTCGCTTCGGTACCCGCGTAAGCATAGGTTTCGCCATGCGGTTCATCGGTATGGTTGATACGTTGGCATTTGCTGACACAGGCCTGGCAACCCACGCACAGGGTCGAGTCATACAGCATGCCCAGCGAGTTGGGGATGGGCTGCTTGTTCTCCGGCCCGGCCTGCGCCGCAGGGGCAACCCCTGCCAACATCGCGCCACCGCAGGTCAGTTTTAGAAAGTTACGTCGATTCACGGCTTACTCCTTGCTTGGCGGCTGCTCGTCGTCTTTACGCTGCGTTTTTTGCTGCCGCCCCAGCTCTTTCACCGCCATCAGGCTGACCCCGGCAACCAGGCCGACGACACCGCCAAGCAATCCCATCGCCGTTGGGCTGACATGCCCGCCTTCGACGATACCCACTTCGGGTTTGGCGTTTCGTGGGGTAGGATTTTCGACGCTAGCCAACTGGGCGATCCCTTTGGTAAAACCGATGCCCTCCTCGTTACAGCCGTAGCATGGGTGGCCGATCCCGACCGGCCAGATGCCACCGCCCACGTCGCAGAACTCCAGCGTTGAGCAGTTGCCGTAGGTTTCTGGCCCCTTGCAGCCAAGGTGATACAGGCACCAACCCTGCCTATGGCCGTCATCACCAAACTGTTTGGCGAAACGCCCGGCGTCAAAGTGCGGACGGCGCTCGCAGTTTTCATGGATCAGACGGGCATAGGCGAATTCGGGGCGATTTTTCGCATCCAGCGCCGGTGGCCGTTGGTAGGTGATGATATGGGCCACCGTCGCCAGGAAGTTGTGCGGGTTAGGTGGGCAGCCGGGGATGTTGATTACGGTTTTGCCGGGTAAAATATCCTGCAGGCTGACTGCGCCGGTCGGGTTAGGTCCGCTGGCCGCGACGCCGCCCCAGGCGGCACAGGAGCCGATGGCGATCACCGCAGCGGCGTGCTCTGCCGCATTACGGATATGTTCAACGATCGGCTTACCGGCCACCATGCAGTAGACGCCGCCATCCTTCATCGGAATGGAGCCGTCGACCACCAGCACGTATTTCCCTTTGTATTGCTCAATCGCGCGGTGCTTGTTTTCTTCCGCCTGTTCGCCGAACGCAGCAGAGAGGACTTCGTGGTATTCCATGGAAACCACGTCAAGCAACAGGTTCTCGATCGTTGGGTGAGTGGCCCGTAACAAGGACTCCGTACAGCCGGTACATTCCTGAGCCCCGATCCAGATGACCGGTGGCCGCTGTGGCGAACCTACCGAGTGGGCTATTTCGGCGGCGGCTTTGGTGCTGAGCCCCATGGTGGCGGCCAATGCCGCACATAACTTCATAAAATCGCGGCGATTCACGCCATCCCGGAAAAATGTTTGATTTTCCCTTATCATTATTATCTATCCCCTGTTGATGACCGACATGCAAGCCCGTAAACACAGTATGCGGGTGGTTAATATATTGTTATTTTCCGGCTACCCTGAGTTGATCTTTATCAACCTTTGCAGAGGTAACGGTTAATATTTGCGTAACATGAGAAAAATCGCTTCAGCAAAAAATATTTTTCTTGCATATTTTTCTGGCTAGATTTATTCGCGCACGCATTTAAATAACAATAACTCTCATTACCTTTTAAATAAAAATCCTAACCCCGTTAAATAAGCCACCGAGCAAACAACAAGAATAATAATGTATTCACCTGAATCGTTTTGTAACAATTAATATCCCCTCTGCCTCAGCATAAGCTTTACGACACAATCAAGCGTGATGAGTATAGAAAAGGCCGGGGCAGGAAAACACGTAATATGCCGTTTTAGTTTATAATTTTATTGCAGAGTCATCAGCGGGGCCGTGCTTGGTAGTGGTGTTGCAGGATGTCGAACTTTTACCCGATTTTCCTACCACTGTGACGGCTGGCGGGGATTGGTCATCATGCAATACATCGGGGATTAAGCAATGAATGACTTTGCTAATCCCTCTAACACGCGCGTAACGGGGGGCTTATGTTGCACGAGGCCATAACAATATTGTATCGACGCTGGATTTAATTCACCAACATCCCTTAATCCTGCCAACCAAATATGCTATAGATTGAGATACCGGCCTCAACACAACGCTTGCCGCTGTGAAAAGAAACAACCAGCCCGCTTTATTCGCTTGCTAAAAGCTAAAACTTGACCTCAAGCAAACTTCATCTGCCCCGTGCACGAGTATACTTATTAAGAGGTAATCAAATTATTAAGCTCAGAGATAACTTTGCATGGCGAATATTACCAATGCAAATTCATTAATGCAGACGGTTCTATTCGCTACAGGTTAGCACTTTTAATAGTTCACGCCACCGTTGCCTGACTTAAAACGTCTTGCCAAGAGACAGCATAGGTTAATAGCAAACCAGACATCAGGCGTTATCGGCACCGAAATAGGCCAGCACAGGGAGCACTATCATGAACGATAACAACAACCCGGACCTGCTTCATCACCCGTTCAGCCGTCGTAAGCTAATCAAAACCGGCTCCGCTACCGGCTGTTTACTGGCCGCCACTTCGGGGCTGGTGTTGCCCTTCCGTAAAATCGCTGCCGCCGAGCCGCTGCCAAATGCCCAACTGCCGGAAGACAAGGTGGTCTGGAGTTCTTGCACAGTAAACTGCGGCAGCCGCTGTGCGCTGCGCCTGCACGTGCGGGATGACGAAGTCTACTGGGTGGAAACCGACAACACCGGTAACGATCAATATGGCAACCATCAGGTGCGGGCCTGCCTGCGCGGGCGCTCTATCCGCCGCCGTATGAACCACCCGGACCGTCTGAAATACCCGATGAAACGCGTCGGCAAACGCGGCGAAGGCAAATTCAAACGCATCAGTTGGGAAGAGGCGCTGGATACCATCAGCGGCCAGTTGAAGCACACCCTGGCGCAATACGGTAATGAAGCGGTGCACGTGCTGTACGGTACCGGGGTCGACGGCGGCAATATCACCAACTCCAACGTGCCTTATCGCCTGATGAACTCCTGCGGCGGCTTCCTCAGCCGCTATGGCAGTTACAGCACCGCGCAGATCACCGCCGCCATGCCCTATCTGTACGGCGCACAAGAGGGCAACAGCCCGGATGATATCGCCAACAGCAAGCTGGTGGTGCTGTTTGGCAACAATCCGGCGGAAACCCGCATGAGCGGTGGTGGCGTGACCTACTATCTGGAACAAGCCAGGGCTATCTCTAACGCCAAGATGATTGTCATCGATCCGCGCTATACCGATACCGCTGGTGGCCGTGAAGATCAATGGGTACCGATCCGCCCGGGCACCGATGCGGCGTTGGTTGCAGGCATAGCCCATGTGCTGATCAGCGAAAACCTGGTGGACCAGCCGTTCCTGGATAAATACTGCGTAGGCTATGATGAAACCACCCTACCCAGCAGCGCGCCAAAAAACGGCCATTACAAAGCCTATATTCTCGGCCAGGGTGACGATGGCATCGCCAAAACGCCAGAGTGGGCGGCTCGTATCACCGGGATACCGGCCAACACCATTATCCAACTGGCCCGCGAAATCGGCATGACCAAACCGGCCTATATCTGCCAGGGCTGGGGGCCACAGCGTCACGCCAACGGTGAACAAACCGCCAGGGCCATTGCCATGTTACCGATCCTGACCGGTAACGTCGGTATCAACGGCGGAAATACCGGCTGCCGCGAAGGCAGCTTCGATCTGGGCGTGGAATGGTTCGATATGCTGACCAACCCGGTACAGACCAAGATTTCGGTGTTTACCTGGACCGACGCCATCATGCGCGGCCCGGAAATGACCGCCAAGCGTGACGGCATCCGTGGCAAAGATAAGCTGGACGTACCGATCAAATTTATCTGGTGCTATGCCAGTAATACGCTGATCAATCAGCATGGTGATATCAGCCGTACCCACCAGATCCTGCAAGACGACAGCAAGTGTGAAATGATCGTCGGCATCGAACACTTTATGACCTCATCGGCCAAATATTGCGACATTCTGCTGCCCGACCTGATGCCAACCGAGCAGGAAGACCTGATCTCTCATGAGTCCGCGGGCAATATGGGCTACGTGATCCTGGGCCAGCCCGCCACCACGCGCAAGTTTGAACGCCGCCCGATTTACGAGATCCTTTCCGAGGTGGCCAAACGGGTTGGGCCACAGGCCGAAGCGACCTTCACCGAGGGGCGCAACCAGCAGCAGTGGATCGAATACCTGTGTGAGAAAACCCGCGAACGCAACCCGGAGATGCCAAGCTATCAAGAGATGAAAAGCGCTGGTATTTATAAGCGCAAATGCCCGGAAGAGCACGTGGTGGCCTTCAAGGAGTTCAGAGAAGATCCGCAGGCCAACCCACTGAAAACGCCATCGGGCAAGATTGAAATTTACTCCGAACGGCTGGCGGAAATCGCTGCTACCTGGGAGTTGGCGCCAGAAGATGTGATCCACCCGTTACCTGTCTATGCCGCCGGGTTTGAAGGTTGGGAAGATCCGCTGAGCAGCCAATATCCGCTGCAATTGTTTGGTTACCACTACAAGGCCAGAACCCATTCCAGCTACGGTAATATCGACGTATTGCAGCAGGCTTGCCCGCAGGAGGTGTGGATCAACACGCTAGATGCGCAGGCGCGCGGCATCAAAAACGGCGATCGGGTGAAGGTCTTTAACGGCCGGGGCGAAACGCAGATCCAGGCGAAGGTAACGCCACGCATTATGCCCGGCGTCACCGCGATGGGCCAAGGTGCCTGGCTGGCGGCGGATATGTTTGGTGATAAGGTCGATCACGGCGGCAGCGTGAATATTCTGACCCACCATCGCCCTTCCCCGCTGGCCAAGGGCAACCCGCAACACACCAATCTGGTGCAGATTGTGAAGCTGTAGGTAGATTTGGGGCTGGTTGAACTCGGCCTGCCCCTTCAACACCGTTGTGGCTACATGGCGATGCGCTGCTGTGGCAAGGCTATGCTCCGGCCAACCCGGCAGTGACAGATCTGAGTTATCTGACATTACGCAGCCATCAGCCGCAGGCGGAGTTTATTGGCGTATGGGATTTTGACGATCGGCAGCCAATAACCGATATGCATGTCAGCCGGGATAGCGAAGGTCTGCGCATTCAGTTGCGGCGCGGGGAATTAATGCTGACAGTGGAGGTGAACGACGGTAGCGACTCGCTACCGCAATGGCATACGATGCAAGGTGCGGTATGACTGCCATTTAACCATCAAAACCACGGCAAGATTGGCCCCAAACTGATTAACCGTTATGGGGCCAATATTTTTCCTTGATTAGGCTGGCTATCATTTTTCTTTCGACATTCGGGTCACTATCTTACACACCGCGTTGTAAACCAGATCGACCAAACTGAGGAAGCCTAACGGTATGATAATAACTAGAACTGCCACAGCAAGACACGGTGGGTACTCTATAACAGAATAAGCTATTACCCCAAGGTGCTTATAAAGAGGATTAACAATGAAAGACATAAAAGCAAAAATCCATATAAAAAATAAAAAATTTGATTTAATCTTCATTGTATAAACCTCTTTTTAAGTGATGAAAAATGTAACATGCTGGTATTAGTTTTTAGCCATGAGTAACATTACCAACTACAGCTGTTACCTGAATTCCCACCACAATTGCTATTGCTACCCGTTCCGCCACCACCGCCATTCCCGGTGTTGATACAGTTGCCAACGCCTGTTATCGCGCCGCCAAACGCCCCGGCAGCAGCAGTTCCTAGGCCACCCCACGCACCGCCAGCTGCACCACCTATAACACCCAGTGCAAGACCTGCAGCACAATTGGCATCCATACCGGGAGATGAATTGCCGACAAAGCCATTGGCCTGCCCGCCATAGTTAGTTGAAGGCCCCCTTCCCTTGTTGTTATTGCGACCGCCGTTATCCGACCGATCACCACCATTATTCCCTCGACCGCCAGAAATTTGATCAAGCATAGCATTATCAATAACTCTCATAAACAGCTCCTTTATTAATTAATATAAAACAACCTGGTTCGAAATCATTATTAACCCAGCGCAATTTAACATGCAACACATTATTTATTAGCGAATCAAGTAACGCGTATAAATATAAAATTATTTATACGCGCCACATCTCTCTGATTTACCTGACTTTCAGGCTCATTACTCAACGCTGGAGAAAGCGTTTTATCTTGAAAATAAATTAAAGCATCCAACGGATATTATGTGGACCTCTTATTTATTCATTTAAACTTAAAAATAATGTTTTCAGCATCGGGTTGTTCCTCCCCGATAGTTGCACTGCTCACTTCTAAACCCTGCCGCCGCCCAAGTTGGGTGGTGTACGCTGCAGAGGCTGTTTTACCTCCCCTCACGTCAAGACCGATTTGGAGCTCTCGTCAATTATTCGTCTATACTGGGTGGCAGGGACTTTACAATTGAAGCCTTTCACCTGAAAAGTACCTTATGCAGTTGCTTTAGCCTGATCATAACCACTTTTAATCCCTCGCATTAATGCGGTTTTATTTGAAATCATGCACTCAACTAGTCACAAGGAAACACACTATGAAGAAACTGATACTGGCTCTTTTCGCAAGCACACTCGCCTTCAGTTCAGTCGCCGCAGAATTGATGGCAAAAGTAGATTTCGAAAAGGTGAAAGATCAATATGTTAACGTCGGCAGTATTTCCACCTCTGGCGAAACCTCTCAATCTGATGCAAAAGAGGAGCTTTCAAAAAAAGCGGATGAAAAAGGTGGGGATATCTATGTGTTGACCTCGGCTAACACGGATAACAAAGTTCATGGTACGGCGGAAGTCTACAAGAAAAAGTAGCCTTGCCATTGAGTTAGCGTTAGCCATCTCGCAACGAAAATTGCCCTGCTCTCTTCAAGGGCAATTTTTTTGCGCTCATTCTGATGCCCCCTCTTCGAGAGTGGGCTGGTTTCGGTATAGCTAGTATCAACCTGATAATCTTATCCTTATCAATATGATAAATTATCGTCGTACATCGTCTTTGCTATGCCGTCATTGGTGCGTCCTCCCCCCTCTTTGACCACCAAAAAACTATCACACCCCCGCCATAAACCAGATTCAACTCACAAATCTCACATCCGGCTGATTTTTCAACCCATCATGGCCTGTAAGTTGCTGCTGTTGGCTATCGCGACTTTTTCTCTCACCGAGGAGAGCAAGATGCCTGTAGGAACTTCGCCCGAACGCGTCGATGCACAAGCCAAAGTCACCGGCCGGGCGCGTTATACCGACGATATGACCATGCCCGGTATGCGCCATGCCAAATATGTCCGTAGCCCGATTGCCCATGGCCTGGTTACGCGTATCGACACCAGCAAAGCCCTGCAACTGCCAGGGGTGGAAGCCATATTCACTTATCAGGATGTGCCGCAGCATGGTTTTCCGACTGCCGGCCACGCCTGGTCGCTGGATGCCAATAAGCGTGACGTAGCGGATAAACAGTTGCTGACCCAGCATGTACGCCATCACGGCGATGGCGTGGCGATCGTGGTTGCCTGCGACGTGTTAACGGCAGAGAAAGCCGCCATGCTGGTTGAAGTGGAATATCAGGAACTGCCAGTGATGACCACAGCAAAAACCGCGCTGGCAGCCGATGCGCCGCTGTTACACGGCGGTAAAAGCAATTTACTGAAACAGCACCAGCTCAACGGCGGCGATCCCGTGGCAGTATTGGCTGCGTCAGAGGTCGTAATCGAAGGCAACTACAGCACGCAGGTAGTGCAACATTGTCATCTGGAAGGGGTGATTTCCTACGCTTACATGGACGAGATGGATCGCATCGTGATCGTCTCAAGCACCCAAATTCCCCATCTGGTACGCCGTGTGGTAGGCCAGGCGCTGGATCGGCCATGGTCATCCATCAGGGTGATCAAACCCTATATCGGCGGCGGGTTCGGCAATAAGCAGGACGTATTGGAAGAGCCGATGGCCGCATTCCTGACCTGGAAACTCGGCGGCGTGCCGGTCAAGGTTGAACTGAGCCGCGAAGAGTGCTTTTTGGCGTCACGCACCCGCCACTCGTTCGCCATCAGCGGTAAGATGGGCATTAACCGCGACGGCATCCTGCAAACCTATAGCCTGGAGGTGCTCTCCAATACCGGTGGGTATGCTTCTCACGGCCATTCCATTGCCTCCGCCGGGGCCAATAAAATCGCCTATTTGTATCCGCGTATCGCCTTCGGCTACAAAGCCACCACCTTTTACTCCAACCTGCCGAACGCCGGAGCCATGCGCGGCTACGGTGCACCACAGGTGACCTTTGCCCTGGAATGCATGATTGACGAAGCCGCCGCCCAACTGGGGATGGATCCGCTGGAACTGCGGCTCAAAAACGTCGCCCGCCAAGGAGATCTCAACCCACTCAATCATAAAGAAATCAAGAGCGCCGGGATTATCGAATGCCTGCAAAAAGGCCGGGAATTGTTTGACTGGGATGCCCGTCGTGCCGCCTGCCTGAACCAAAGTGGCCCCATCCGTCGCGGCGTTGGCGTGGCCTGCCTGAGCTATGCGTCCAATACCTATCCAGTTGGCGTCGAGATTGCCAGCGCCCGGTTGTTACTCAACCAGGACGGCACCATCCATCTGCAAGTCGGCGCGACGGAAATTGGCCAGGGATCGGATACCGTGTTTGCACAAATGGCAGCGCAAACCATCGGCGTGCCCTTCTCTTCCCTCTACGTTATCTCCACCCAAGACACCGATATTACCGCCTACGATCCCGGGGCCTTCGCCTCGCGGCAAAGCTATGTCGCAGCCCCAGCCATCCACCAGGCCGCTACCGAACTACGCGCCAAGATCCTGACCCATGCAGCCTATATGTGCAACCAGCCCGAATGGGCGCTAGATGTGATCAACGGCGAGGTGGTGCTGAAGGAGATGCCGGAAAAAGTGTTGTGCTCAGTGCAAGAAGTCTCCATGAGCGCCCATTACGATCAGGAGGTCGGCGGGCAGATTATGGCCGAAGTTTCCTGCAAAACCCGCAGCAATCCACCCGCCTTTGGCTGCACCTTTGTTGACCTGACCGTCGATATTGAGCTGTGTAAGGTCACCATCAACAAGATCATTAATCTGCACGATTCCGGCCAGATCCTTAACCCACTGCTGGCCGAGGGACAGGTGCATGGCGGCATGGGGATGGGCATCGGCTGGACGCTGTTCGAAGAGATGATCATCGACGAGCAAAGCGGCATCGTGCGCAATAACAATCTGCTGGATTACAAGTTCCCTACCATTCTCGATCTGCCAGAGTTGGACTGTGCGTTTGTCGAAACCTATGAGCCGCAATCCGCCTATGGGCACAAGGCGCTGGGTGAACCGCCGCTGATCTCTCCCGCCCCGGCGATCCGTAACGCCATCTGGATGGCAACCGGCGTGAAGATAGATGAGTTACCGCTGACGCCCAAAACGCTGTATCGCTACTTTTCGCAGGCGGGCCTGATCGAGTAACTGGAGAACACTATGTACGATATTGCACACTATTATCGGGCGACCAGCATAGACGATGCCGTGCGGCAATTAGCCGCCGATCCGCAGGCCCGGCTGATTGCTGGAGGTACCGACGTGCTGATCCAGCTCCATCATATAAACGGCAAATACCGCCATCTGGTGGATATTCACGGCCTGAACGAGCTGAACGGCATCAAGCTGCTGCCGGATGGCACACTGCGTATCGGCAGTGGCACCACCTTTAGCCAGATTATCGACTCACCGTTGGTGCAGCGCCATATCCCGATCCTGGCAGAGGCAGCCGCGACGATCGCCGGGCCACAGGTGCGGAATATGGCCACGCTGGGCGGGAATATCTGCAACGGTGCCACCAGTGCCGATTCCGCCTCACCCTGTGTGGTGATGGAAGCCGAGCTGGAAATCGCTACCCCCACAGGGTTACGCCGCACGCCGATCCAGGGATTCCACACCGGTCCAGGCAAAGTCGCGCTGGGGCAAAATGAGGTCGCCGTGGCGTTGCTGTTCAGGCCACAGCACTATCAGCACTTTGGGGCCAGCTATTACAAATACGCCATGCGTAGTGCGATGGATATTGCCACCATCGGCTGCGCTGCAGCCTGCAAAATTGAAAATGGCCACTTTAGCGCGGTGAAAATCGCCTTTGGCGTAGCGGCCCCAACGCCGATCCGCGCCCCCCATGCCGAGGCCGCAGCTCTGGGTCAGCCATTCAATGCGCAAACGCTCGCTGCCGTGCGTGAGGCGGTCATACGTGACGTGATGCCACGTTCATCGTGGCGCGCCAGCAAAGAGTTCCGTATGCAAATCATCCGTACGCTGGCAGAGCGCGTGCTGGCCCAGGCGGCCCAACGCGCAGGAGGAGAGCTATCATGTTGATCAATTGCACCATCAATGGCCGCCCCTATCAGTTCGAGGTCGATTTTCGCCTGTCGCTGATGGAGTTACTGCGTCAACAAGGGCTTAACAGCGTCAAACAAGGGTGTAACGTGGGCGAGTGTGGTGCCTGTACCGTACTGATCGACGATGTGGCTACCGATACCTGCATTTATCTGGCGCTCTGGGCCGATGGCAAAACCATCCGCACCACCGAGGGCGAGGTGAAACAGGGCAAACTGTCTGCCGTACAGCAGGCTTATGTGAATGTGGGGGCGGTGCAATGTGGTTTTTGTACGCCGGGGTTGGTGATGACCAGTACCTCGATGGTGGAACGCTTTCGCGGCCACCGCCTCACCGAGCAGGAGATCCGCCGCGGCCTGGCCGGGAATTTATGCCGCTGCACCGGCTATACCACGATCGTCAAAGCGGTGGAACAGGCGCAGCAGCTGGATGAGGAGATGCCGAGTTGAGAAACGCGGGTAAACGCTAGTGGTGGATTTGCGCCAGCTCTTCTTCTGAAAGGCCGGTCAGCTGTATGACTATGGCGTGATCGAAGCCCTTAGCCAGCATGGAGAGCGCTATCTTCAAGATGGCCTCTCGCCCTTCCTTTCGCCCTTCCTCAATACCTTTCTCAATACCTTTCTCAATACCTTTCTCTATACCTTTCTCTATACCTTTCTCTATACCTTTCTCTATACCTTTATCGAAACCTTTCTGCTCGAGATATTCTGCAATAGTCATCAATTCCTCCTCATGCTGCGGCGCGCGTCTGGCCAATTCACGGAGCAGTCTCTCCGGTTTGGTCGTACTCCCCATCTGCAGCATATAGTTAATCAACGATATCAGTTGTTCTTTAGTAGTGTATCCGGCCAACAATAATGTGACCAGTCGTTCCTGTAGTTCGAACAGGTCGCGATGGCGCACATGTTTTTGTAACAGCTCCAGAATGGCCATACGGCGGTGTTGCATGATCTCATCGTCGGGAATGACGGTAACGTCAACTAAAGGAAAGTGTCCCGCATAAAGTTGCCTGGCCAATTCTGGGTCACTGAACTCCTCTAGCCAACTCATCGAATACGGGTAAGGTGTGATCTGTCCGTGGTAAAAGAGCATCGGAATAACTAATGGTAGCCGATCGTGACCCGCCTGAAGATGGCGCTGCATTGCGGCAATGGCATAACGTACCAAACGGAATGCCATATGCTTGTCGGGCGAACTTTGGTGCTCAATCAGAGCATAGACATAGCCGTCATCCTTACCGGTTTTCAGCGAGTAAAGCACATCGGAGTAATAAGCACGCAGGTCGCGCTCGATAAAACTACCTGGCTCTAGTTTTAACGTATTAAGATCGCAACTTTGCAGCAAATCTGGCGGCAAATGCATTTCCAGAAAGTCGCGGGCGGTTTCGGGATCGGTGAGGAACTGCTTAAAAATCGCATCATGCGTAGTAGGGGTAGGTTTTTTCATGTCGGTCATCCTGGACAAAACATGAGCAAAACCTACTACAAGCTGAACGTGGTTAAAATTACCTGCGTGCAACCTCTGGAGTCAACTCGCAAAACGAGGTTGAACGCTGATAGTGGGCGCAGCATGCAGCGCCCCTACCTTTAGCATCGAGTGCAAGTTGGTCAGCAATCTGCTCGGTTACCCCATCAAATCGCCCAGCCGCCAGCATAGAATGCCACTAGCGCCACTGCGATTATCACCGTACCAATATTCAGCTTACGCCACTCGTTAGAGAACACGCGGCCAATCACCAACGTGCTGAAGCCCAGCATGATGCCGGTGACAATGTTACAGGTCAGCACGATAAATACCGCACACACCAGGCCGGACATGGCATCGACAAAGTCGTCAAAGTCCAGCTTGGCCACGTTGCTCAGCATCAGCAGGCCCACATACATCAGCGCCGGTGCCGTCGCATAGCCGGGGACCAGATAAGACAGCGGTGACAAGAACAGGATCAGCAAGAACAGTACGCCCACAACCGCCGCCGTCATGCCGGTTTTACCGCCAGCAGCCGTTCCCGCAGCAGACTCGATATACACCGCAGCCGGTGAGGCCCCAACCAGCGCAGAGAACATGCTGCTCATGGAGTCGGCGGTTAATGCCCGGCCACCGTTGATAATCTGCCCATCCTTGTCCAGCAGGTTAGCCTGCCCGGCTACCGCCCGGATGGTGCCGGTAGCATCAAATACCGCCGTCATGACCAACGCCAATACGCTGGGCAGTACCGCCGGGTTCAACGCCCCTTTGATATCCAGGCTAAAAATCAGCGAGCTACCGTCCGGCCCAGACAAGCTCGGCAGCGCAAACAGCCCCTGATATCTTACGTTCGGGTCAAAGATCAAGCCGACCAGGGAAATGCCGATGATCACCAATAAGATCCCGCCTGGTACGCGCAGTTTCTCCAGCCCAAGGATCATCGCCAGACCGAGCAAAGACATCATCACCGGGAAAGACACAAACGACCCCAGCGCCACTGGCAAGCCGTCCAGCGGGTTCTTGACCACCATGCCGACGCCGTTGGCAGCGATCAGCAGCAGGAACAGACCGATACCAATCCCGGTGCCATGCGCTATGCCCATCGGCAGGTTTCGCAGGATCCATGAACGCACTCCAGTTACCGAAATGGCAGTGAATATCAGACCCATCAGGAAAATAGCCCCCAGGGCGACGGGTATGCTGATGTGCTGGCCAAGCACCAGGCTGAAAGCGGTAAACGCCGTCAAGGAGATGGCGCAGCCAATAGCCATCGGCAAGTTAGCCCACAGGCCCATCACCAGTGACCCCACACCAGCAACCAGACAAGTAGCGACAAACACCGCCGCAGGAGGGAAACCCGCCTTGCCCAACATACCAGGCACCACGATCACCGAATAGACCATTGCCAAAAAGGTGGTCAATCCTGCCAACACTTCCTGCCGTACGCTGCTGCCCCGCTCGCTAATCTTAAAATAGCTGTCTAGCGAGCTGGCCGCTTTTGCTGACGTCGCCTGCGATAAATTATTAGACATATCAATGCCCTCTGAAGGTTTACACTCACCTACCCCGCTGGTTTGCCGCTACGGCACTCGCTTGGGGTAACGCCAATCCTGGCAAATTGCAGTGCGGTTGGTTAAGTACGTTCATACACCAGCCGGCCATCGACATAGGTGCGATAGATCGACCGGTCATCCCCTAGCGTCATCATGACAAACAGCTTATCCATCAAGGTTTTTGAGTTGTCGTAGCGCAGCTGTTGCAGCGGCGTGGCCGTCGGCTCCAGCACCACAAAGTCCGCCTCTTTCCCCAGGTTGAAGTTACCAATGGTGTCCGCCAGCCCCAGAGCATCGGCCCCGCCCAACGTCGCCAGATAGAACGCCTCATACGCCGAGAGCCGGTAACCCTGCAGCTGCATGATTTTGTAAGCCTCATTCAGCGTTTGCAGCATGTTGAAGGTGGTGCCCGCACCGATGTCGGTGCCCATCCCCACCCGCACCTTTTTCCGCCAGGCGTTGGGCAAATTAAACAGGCCGCTGCCGAGATACAGGTTGGAGGTCGGGCAAAAGGCGATGGAGGATTGGGTCTGGTGCAGGCAATCCCATTCGGCGTCTTCCAAGTGCACACAGTGGGCAAACACGCTTTTTCTGCCGGTCATACCGTAGTGATGGTAAACATCGAGATAATTTTTGTGCTCTGGATACAGGGCTTTCACCCAAACCACTTCATCCTTGTTTTCCGACAGGTGGGTGTGCAGGTAAACATCCGGATATTCCTGGCGCAGGCGTTGCACCATCTCCAGCTGTTCCGGCGAGGACGTTGGCGCAAAGCGCGGGGTGATGGCATACAACAGGCGGCCATTGTTATGCCAGCGCTCAATCAGCGCCTTGGTTTGGCTATAGCTGCTTTCTGCGGTATCCAGCAGGTAATCGGGCGCGTTGCGATCCATCATCACCTTACCGGCGATCATCCGCATATTGATATGACGCGCCGACTCAAACAGCGCCTCTACCGATTCGGGGTGTACGGTGCCGAACACCAGCGCGGTGGTGGTGCCATTACGCAGCAACTGCTTGATGAAAAACGCCGACATCTCGCGGGCGTACTCCAGATCGTTATAGCGCTTCTCCGCCGGGAAGGTGTGCTTGTTCAGCCAGTCCAGCAGCTGTTCGCCATAGGCTCCCACCATTTCACATTGTGGATAATGAATATGGGTGTCGACAAACCCTGGCACGATCATTTTACCGCTGTAATCGCGCACCCGGATGCTGTCGGGGATCTGGTGGTGTCCCTCTTCCCAGTTGCCAAACCACTCCACCCGGCCATCACAAATGATCAGTAGCCCGTCTTTAATAAAGCGCAGATGACCCTCGATTTCTTCCGGGTGCTGTACGGTGCGGGTGATATCGAGAAAACTGCCCCGCACGGCCTTGATTGATTGTTCACGCTCCATACTCAAATTCCTTATCACCATAAAACGGATGTTGCCAGGCGGGCGCAGCATGCAGCGCCCCTACGTAACCTTTATCAGCAAATCTCAATCGGTGTTTTTTTCCGCTGGAACCCCTTCGAACTCGTCCTCCTGGACGCCAGGTTTCTCACGCTGGTTCTGCGGTATCAGCAAATTGAGGAAAATGGCCGTGAGCCCACCGGCGCAGATTGGGTTTTCCACCAGCACATAAATCGACTCGGGCAAAATACGAAACACTTCCGGATCGTAAGAGACGCCAAGGCCCAGCCCCAGCGAGGTGGCGACGATGATGGTTTCACGACGGTTTAAGCCGTCGGAGATAATGATGCGTATCCCGGCGATGGCGATCATGGAGAACATCAGCGTCATCGCACCTCCCAACACTGGTGCCGGGATAGTGGTAAAGAAGCGGCCAATGACGGGGAACAGCCCCAGCACCACCAGGATCACGGCGATATATTTGCCGATATGACGCGAGGCGACACCGGTCATCTGGATCACGCCGTTATTCTGGGAAAATGTCGTCAGTGGCAACGAGCCCAGCATGGCGGCAATCACCGATACCAGCCCATCAGCCAGCACTCCACCGCTCAGGCGTGCGGTATATTCATCCCCTTTGATGGGCTGCTCGGACACTATTGCGGTAGCGGTGATACTGCCGACCGCCTCCAACACGCTGAGCAGATAGATGACGCCAGCTACCAGGAAGGCATGCAGATCGAAAGAGAAACCGTATTTAAAGGGAACGGGAACGGTCATTACCGGCAGGTTTTGCATCACCGAGAAATCCACCATGCCCAGGCACAAGGCCACGACATAACCGACAATCAAGCCGATGGCGATGCCCCCCATGCGCAATAATGCGTTCTGGCAACAGTTAAACCCGATCACCACCAACAGCACCAACAGGCCGATACCGATATTTTCGTAGTTGCCAAAGGTGCCGCTGCTTTTCGCTGAATAACCGCCGCCAAAATCGATAATGCCCACCTTGATCAGGCTCAGGCCAATCATCAGCACCACAATGCCGCTCACGGTGGGCGTGATCACCCGTTTCAGATAGGGCAGAATAAACGAGGAGCCCACCACCAGGAATGCCCCAACAAAAGAGATACCCAGCAGAGTGGACATGATCGCTTCCACATGCATGCCATCGGCTTTCATGGTGCTGCCCAAGGCGATCATCACCGTCACAAAGGAAAAGTTGACCGATTGAATGGACAATAAGCCGGAGCCTACGCGGCCATAGCGATTCACCTGCAGCCAAGTGCCAATCCCTGAGGCAATCATTGCCATCGAAACCAGATAGGCCGTGACGTCCGGCGGCAACCCCAGTGCGGTGCCGACAATTAATGCCGGGGCCACCATCGGCACAAAAATAGCCAGTAAATGGGTAATCGCCCCCACGATGCATTGGTCAAAAGGTGGTTTATCTTCCACCCGATAAATAAGGTCGTTATTTGAAGTAGGCATATCAGACATCTCTTTACTCCATTTCAGTAAATTTGATCATCTGATTCAATAAGCTCCACGCCCTGCACTTTCGCCATGTTAAATCCACGGGCTAGCCTGAGCCTTTATCTTTAGCTCATCATTTTTGTATGGCGGCAATAACAGATTAGCCTTTGGCTAATATATTGAATCGTTTATACCCGCCGCCGGTTTAACTCGGCAGGTATAGCGGGATAATGACCGTCATCAGCCATTATCCCGGTACGACTTATTAGAGAATCTACGCTGACAACTTATTTAACCCCCTCAAGATTTTCTCTGGGGTGAAATGCCATTCGCGCAGCCAAACGCCACAGGCATCGTGGATCGCCATGGCGATGGCCGGAGCCGCCCCGTTGACGCCAATCTCGGAGATCGACTTGGCCCCATATGGCCCTACCCGATCGTCGCTCGGCACCAGGAACGCCTGGAAGTCCAGCGGGATGTCGCCAATCTTCGGCGCGCCGTAGCTTTGCAGATCTCGGGTGATCGGCGAGCCTTGGCTGTCATAGATAATCTCTTCCGTCATGCTGTGGCCGATGGCACGCATTGAAGCCCCATAGATCTGCCCCAGCGCCAACTCCGGGTTAACCGGGGTACCGCAATCGAGCAAGGCATAGAACTTATCCAACCGGATCTCACCGCTGCGCACGTTGACCGCCACTTCGGCAAAGTTGGCGCCAAACGGGAAGGCAAAGTCAGAGGAGATATAGCTGGCGGTGGCCACCAGGGTACCAAAGCCGGTGCCCGTCTCTGCCTTATGGGCAATCTGCGCGAACGTCACTTCGCCCTGTTTACCGCGCACCACGCCTGGAACTACCAGCGTGACGTCGCTTTCTGGCTCACCCAGCATCTGCGCGCCGTGGAACAGGATTTTCTTCCTGAGATTTTCTGCCGCATTCTTCGCCGCATTGCCGGAGAAGCAGGTGCCGGAAGAGGCATAGGCCCCTTTATCAAACAGGGCATGATCGGTATCACCTGAGATCACATGCACCTCGGAGAACGGGCAGCACAGCACTTCTGCCGCGAGTTTACCCACTACCGTATCCAGCCCGGTACCGATATCCGCCCCGCCGGAATGAACAATAAAGGTACCGTCCGACTCCAGCTTGATCATGCAGTTGGCCTGATCGATATCCGGAATACCGGATTTTTGCATGATAATGGCCACGCCACGGCCAATCTGCCAGTCTCCCTGGCTGACTTTCGGCGAGCTCCACTGGATCAGCTCACGCCCTTTACGCAAAATCGGCTCCAGCGCACAGCTGGCGGCACTTGGCACCGAGGTCGGCATTTTGCCTTCACCAATCGCCCCGAGGATTTTCAACTCTTGCCCTTCAACTACCCGGTTGCGCTCGATGATATCCAGCGGATCCATCTGCAGTTGTTCCGCCATCTCTGCCAGGATCATGGTCAGGGCGAAGTTGCCTTTTGGCGCACCGTACCCCTGATAAGCGCCATTCGGGCAGATGTTGCTGTAATAGGTGGTCACCTGGAAATTGACGTTATCGCAGGGATAGAGCGGCAGCGACAGCGCCGGGCCATTGCTGGGCACCGTCAGCGCATGGTTGCCATAAGGGCCGGTATTGGCCAGGAAGTTCATGTCGATCGCCGTCAGGCGGCCGTCTTTTTTCGCCCCAATCTTCACCCGCACCTTGGCCACGTGGCGCGAGGTGTTGCTGATAAACTCTTCTTCGCGGGTATAGTGGAAATAGACCGCACGGCCGGTCACGCAGGTAGCCCAGGCACATACCTCTTCCAACAGGATATCCTGCTTGGAGCCAAAGCCGCCGCCGACCCGCTCTTTGATCACGTGCACCTTATGCTGCTTGAGCCCGACGATCCTGGCAACCTGGCGACGCAGGTGCCAAGGCACCTGGGTTGACGCGTGGATCACCAGCCGATCGCCGTCCATGTAGGTGTAGCAGACGTGCATTTCCGCCGGGCACTGCTGCACCTGCTTGGATTCGTAGGTGCGCTCCAGCACTACGTCCGCCTCGGCAAAGCCTTGATCCACGTTGCCAATGCGTCCATGTACCGCGGCGGCAATATTACTGTGGGGTTTGGCACCAATCGGGAAGTTGATCGTCACATGCTCGGTGCCACGCTGCGCACTGCCCTGGTTCTGCTCGGCCAGGTCGTCCGGTGCGCCGTGGATGTAGACAATCGGCTCGTCGTGCACCAGCGGTGCTCCTTCCGCCATCGCCTCATCAATCGACATCACCGGTTTAAGCACCTGGTATTCGACGTCGATCAACGCCAGCGCAGCCAACGCAATCTCTTCGCTCTCGGCTACTACCGCCGCCACCCGGTCACCTACGTGACGCAGTTTTTGACCAAACATCCGGCGATCAAGCGGTGAAGGTTCTGGCGCGCTCTGCCCACCGGGAGTGTAATAGATATCTGGGCAGTTGCGATGGGTGATCACATGCACCACCCCTGGCAACGCCTCGGCTTTACTAACGTCCAGGTGCGTGATCAAGGCATGGGGATGCGGGCTACGCAGCATCTTGATGATGCAGGCATTGCGGGCTACGCGGTCTTCCACATAGCAAGGCTTGGCCTGTACCATTTTCGCCGCGTCCACCTTAGGGCACAGCTTACCAACCACGTTCAGATCGCTGCGGAATTCAGGGGCAGCGAGAGACTGGAATTCGGGATCGTTACGGCGAGCCACCGCCAGCGCTACGACCTGATAGAACTGCTGATAACCGGCATCACGGCTGAACAAGCCCGACAACGCATCGTCGATCTGCGCACGCGTTGGTTCCTCGATGCGGGCCAACAGATCCGTCAGGATCAGCGCCGCTGCCGCGTCGTTGTAGCCGGACTGGACGATCCCCACGTCCACCATCGCCTGTTGCACCAGGCTGAGCTGGTTCCAGCTCCCCAGCGCTTCGGCCGTGGTCACCACGCCATTATCCAACTGGGCGGCGATCAGCAACGAGGCGTTGACCACCACGCCGTTAAACAGGATCGCATCCGAACCGGCAAACCCGAAGCCGTCATCACTATTGCGGACCGAATGCATTCCCAACGTAAACAGCAGTTGCTGGACGTTTTCACCGGGCTGGCACTGCATCTCCTGCGGAGCGTCGTTAAGCGTAAAGCGAATATTCATCATGATTTCTCCCCTGATGCCAGGCAATCCGCCAGCAGGTCTGCCACCACCACACCGGTGATATAGCGCTTGTAAACGCTGCTGCCACAGATGTCATCTGGCGGAGACACCATCTGCGCCACCACCTGCTCCAACGCCAAGCCGCTCAGTCCACTGTTCTCTGCATCACGCAGGCGGCCAGGTGCCATCACGCCGCTCAGGGCGATACGAATTTTCGCCTGCGCATCGCGGGATACCGCCGCAGTCACCACCGGCAATCCCGCCGCTGAACGGGCAATTTTACGGGTAGCGCAGGTACGGTAAGGATCCGGCAGCACCACCGCCAGCAGTAGTTCACTGCCGCCGCACAGCGGATAGTCTTCCAGCGCCATCGTCTTGCCGCTCCCCACCACCACTTGGGCACTCAATGCCAGCAGCACCGGCAGCAGCACCGAGTCTTTCGCCGCCGAAACAACTTCACCACCCAGCGTGGCCTGATTGCGAATATGGCGGGAATAGACAAAACCCAGCGCCTCACGCAGGACCTGCGGGATAAGCTGGGTATCCATTAAACGCTGTAAGGTAATGGTGGCACCGATATGCAATGCCCCCTGCTGCCAGCTCACCTGATCCAGGCCCAGCTGCGACAGCGCGATGGCAATCTTTTGCCGTGTTTTAGTGGGTGTGGCGTTTAGTTTGCTGCCGCCGGCGAAATAGACGGCATCCTGCTGGAACTGGCGTTTTAGCTCTAGCGCCTGCTGTACCGATCCTGGCCGATAGAATTGCTCAATCATGTTGCACCCTCATCAATGTCAGCCGCCCCCGATGTTCGCAGAGCGGCGACCGGTTTAATTCAAGGCATCCATACGCTGCCACAACTTGGCCGCTACCTTGCGAGCCTCTGCGTAGATCGGTTCCACATCGAACGGGAACTGGCGATCCTGATAGACCATGCGGCCTTCCACCATTACGCTGTTGACGCTGCCTGCCCCCATGCCGAAGGCCAGGTGTCCGCCAATATTTTGCGCCGCCAGCGGCGTGGGTGACGGGTAGTCACAGATGGTCAGATCCGCTTTGTAACCGGCAGCCAGGCACCCGAAGTTGGCTCCAAAGTTGCGCGCCAGCAGTTGATTACCGTTGGCCAGGAAGCGAGCAAAGCTATCTGGCCACAGCGGCCCGCCCGCATCACGGTGTTTGAAGAAGGCAAACTTCAGCTCTTCAAACATGTCTGAGCCGATGCCATCGGTGCCGAGCGCCAGGTTGCGGTACTGCACCAACTGATGGTTATAGCCCACGTGGTTGTTCATATTGGAGCGGGCGTTGTGCACCAGGAAGGCATCCTGCTGGTTGATCAGCTCGATGTCCGCCGCAGACAGATACAGACCGTGGGCGACCAACGTTTTTGACCCGATCAGGTCGTATTGCGCCAGACGCGCGATCAGATCCTTGCCATATTTGTCGTGGCTGTGGGATACGTCGTAGCTGTCCTCGGCGGCGTGGATATGCAGACCACGGCCAGTAGTTTTAACCGCCGCTTGCAACATCTCCAACCCGGCATCAGATACCGTGAACGGTGCGTGAGCGCCAATATGCGCCTCCACCAGGTAAGGCTCCTTACCGGCTTTTTTGGCAACGTCGATCAACTGGGCAAAGGCAATATTCTCCTCCACGCCAGCACGCAGTTCGCGCTCCCCGCCGTTGCGATCGGTGGTTTCAAAACAGGTCATGCCGCGTAGACCGGTCTCGATAAAGCCTGCGCGCAGGGTCTTCAGCGAACCGGCGATAAAGTTGGGTGAGGCGTGGTGATCGATCACCGCCGTACAGCCGCTCTTGATAGCCTCCAGCGAGCAGATCAGGCCGCTGTAATACAGCGATTCCTCATCCAGCGCCCGATCCAGCCGCCACCACAGGTTCTTCAGCGTGGAGATAAAGTCCGGGCTTGGCGCTATGTTGGCCATAATCCCGCGCGATAACCCGGAGTAGAAATGGTTGTGGGCACACACAATCCCTGGCATCACCCATTTGCCGTGCATATTGCGCACTTCCGCCTGGGGATATTTGGCCGCCAACCCTTGGCCCACCTCTTTGATCAACGCCCCTTCAATGACGATATCGATACCGGGCTGTACGCTGGCGGGGTCGAGCTGCACGCCGGTTGCATTGGTTAATATCAGCATGATTACACCTCCACCTGGCCAAGGAGATAATGATGATGAGTGTGCACATGGCTGATAATGCGGCACATATCCTCCAGTTCCGACGGCACTTGCTCAAACTGGCCGTCGCTATCGATCTGCAGTTGGTAAAGCTTGCCGCCCTGCCGAACGCTGACCTGCGCGCCATCCACCAGGAACCCTGGATTGGTGCTGTTGGCAAAGTCCTGCGGCAGGCTGTAGATCGTCACCTTGTCTTTGTATGGTTTACCCTGCCACGGGCAGAACTGGGCGCAGTTACCGCATTCGTTGCAGTAGGCGTCCAGGTGCAGGGTCTGGAAACGATCCTGGAAGCCCGGTATGGCAATCGACACGTTGGCGCGGTTCGGGCAAACGTCGACGCATTTGCTGCACACGTAGTTACATTCCAGGCAGCGCTGGGCTTCTTGGGCAACAAAGGCTTCGCGCTCGGTTTTATCCACCATCGCTACTGAAATAGTGCCTTTGCGGCGATAGATTTCCGCCGGATCGACGTTCGACCAGTATTTATCGGCGTGATGGGTTTTGACGTTCTCCCGCGCCAGCACGGTTTCGGCGGCGTTGCGGGCGCTACCGATGGCAGCAACAATGGATGACGGGCCACGCTGCACGTCGCCGATCAGGAAAACGTTAGGCCGGGGGGTTTCGCCGGTGGCGGTGTTGACCTGCGGATAGCCCGCATCATCCAACGGTACACCCAACTTATGCAGCACCTCCTCGTCAGCCTGCTCGCCAATGGCGGTGATCAAGGTATCCATCTGCAGCGTCAAAGTCTGTTCAGTGGCGACCGGGCGACGACGCCCCTTCTCATCCGGCTCGCCGAGCGCCATCACTCTGGCCGTCAAGGTGCCGTTGGCATCAAAGTGTTCCGGGTTGGTGAGGAACATAAACTGTACGTTATCCTCTACCGCCTCTTGATACTCTTCGCGGTAGGCTGGCATCTCATTAAGCGTGCGGCGGTACAGCACGGTGACGTCCTGCACGCCTGGCACTTTCAATGCAGCCCTGGCACAGTCCATTGCCGTGTTACCGGCACCGACCACGGCCACGTGTTTGCCCAGGTTCATCGGCTTACCGAGGTTGAAATCGCGCAGGAACGGCAAAGATTTGTGGACGTTGCGGTTATTACCCGCCAGCTTCACGCCGCTGTTTTTATCGGTGCCGATACCGATAAACACGTAGTCAAAGCCCTGTTGTTGCAGCTTGTCGACGGTCAGATCGGGATCGCAGCCATAGACCATCTTCACGCCGTGTGCAGCCACGAAGTCGATATCGTGCTCGATAAGCTCCGCCGGGATACGGAACTGTGGAATGATGTTTTTCACCACCCCGCCTGCATTGGCCTCGCGCTCAAACAACGTAACCTGATACCCGGCCCGTGCCAGGAAGTACCCAGCGGACAGACCCGCCGGGCCAGCTCCCAAAATGGCGACCGGACGTTTGCTGCCAGAGCCTGCCGGTTTATGCCAGCGGCGCTGATACTCATCCCAGCCCTTCTCCAACGCCACTTTTTTCAGTTCGCGGATGTTCAGCGCGCTGTCGTAATCAAGACGGGTGCAGTTGTACTGACACTGGTGATCGCAGATATGCCCGGTAATGGCTGGCAAGGCGTTACGCTGATAAATCAGCTCCAACGCATCGGCATAGCGCTGTTCGCCCAGCAGCCGGATATATTCCGGGATATCCTGTTTAATGGCGCAGGCAGTGACGCAAGGAGCCACGTAACAGTCAATCATCGGCAGTGGGCCACCGGCGTCGATGCGATCCGTTGATTTCCAGTGTTTCTGGGTGTATTCCATGCTGACGGCTTTGTCTGCCAGCGCTTGCAGCTTATCGACATCGATGCGCGTCATCTGCCAGCTATCGGAAGCGTCCAGCTCTTGCATACATTCCGTCAGGCGTAAATAACCGCCGGGCTTGAGCAGATCGGTGGCCATGGTGATTGGCCGGATGCCGGTGTCAAAAATCTCGCGAACGTTAAACTTGCTTGCCCCGCCGGAATAGGAAATCGGCAGTTCCCCGTTGAATTCACGGGAGAGAACCGCCGCCACGTTGATGGAAAGCGGGAACAACGCGCGCCCGGACATATACATCTCTTCGCCCGGCAAGGCACCTTTATGGTTGATAGCCCCCAGGGTATTGGTCAGTTTGACCCCGAAGCCTAAATTCTGCTGTTTACCCAGCGCGGTCAAGCGGTGCAACATCGCAATCGCCTGTTCCAGCTTAAGATCGTGCTCGAAAGACTCTTCTTTCAGCCCGACATAATCAAATCCGCAACTATCCAGAATGGAACGCACACGCGGATAACCCAGCAGCGTCGGGTTTAATTTTACAAAGGTATTGAGCCGTTTTTCCTCCAGCATATAGCGGCAGATGGCTTCAATTTCATCTGGCGGGCAACCGTGCATGGTCGAAAGGGTAATGCCGCTGACCAGTTGCGCTGGAATATGCTCTGGCAGCTGTGCCAATGCCCCACGTTGGGTGGATAAGGCGAATTGGCTAATAAAGCCCTCGTCCTTAACCCATGCGGCAAGAATATGTTGATACTCGGCATATTTCGGGTGCTGTGCAGAATCCATCATGTTATGGATAAAGTCCTGCATCGGCGGCTGTTTAATCCCGTCGAGGTTATAACCCACGCTCATATTGAAGATGAAGGATTTACGTTCCCCCTTGACCCGTGGATCAAACATCTCCTCCAGCAGGTGCAGGACAAACCAGGCTTTTAAATATTCATCATAGGCTTTGAGCAGCGTGAACTCGGTCGACCATTCGGTGTTGAAGCATTCGTCTTCGGCATCGATACAGGGCTTTTCCAACTCCAGCCGATCGAGGATCTGCACGGTTTTCAATTCGATAAAGCGCCCACCGGTCAGCCAGGAGACGATAATATTCTGCGCCAACTGAGTATGCGGGCCTGCGGCCGGGCCAAGCGGCGTTTCACAACTTTCATTGAAGACGTTAATCCGCCGATCGTCATGTTTACGATAAAACTGCTTTTCTGGAATACCAAAAATAGACCGGCTCTCATGATATTCATCGAAAATCCGGGTTAACAGCGCCTTGAACGGAACGGGACGCATTAAATCTCCCATAGCTTTATCTCCTTGCGACGAAATGCCTGAATGATGAGTGAGCAAAAACCTGAGGACGGTTTTTCACATCGGTTATGCATAACGCAGCAACAATCAGGCCAAATCTCCCCACGGGGTTGGGCAGCGGTTAAATTCGTGAGGCAGTTCTAATTGTTAATTTTATTTGTGAACGGGCTCACAATCGCAAGTGAGAATAAAAATCAGTGCAGGAAGTCACTTAATCATCACGGCTACGCTAATGGAATCAATTATCAAAAAAACATCGCCAGCTATCACTTTGATACGGCCAAATAGCACTTTGGTTAAAAACGAGACCGCAATCGATAAAGTATGAATGTTTGCCAAATAGCGATTACATCAAGGTTGTTTGCTATTAAATCGGCAATCTATCCTGAAAAAACCGCATATTGGTTATCAGTTAAATCACGGTTATATGTCCCGCTTTCTGACTCATAAAACAGGCTATTTATGACGCCCAGCTTCAGAGAATTATTCAGAGAGGAATATCACCGCCTCGATCGGGGCCAGCCGCTGCTGATCGCCCTGATTGGGGCCGGGGGGAAAACCAGCACCCTGCACTGGTTGGCGCAAGCCTTTTATCACCAGGGCAAGCGTGTGCTGTTCACTACCACCACCAAGATGTACTTGCCCACCGCTGCCAACTACCACCACCTGTTGATAGGCCAACCGCCCACCACCAGCAGCACCCCGGCCATTACCGCCTGCTTCAGCCATTATCAGCCGCAGGATAACAAGGTTATCGGGTTACCCCCCGAGCAAATCGATGAAATCAAACAGCATGGTGCCTTCGATGTGATCCTGGTCGAAGCGGACGGCTCCCGAGGGTTACCCCTGAAAGCCCCGGCAAGGCATGAACCTTGCATCCCCTCCCGCAGTGATTGTGTTATCGCGCTAACCGGAGGCCAGGTGATCGATCGTCCCGCAGACCCACAGCAAATTCACCGCTGGGCGATTTTCTCAGCGCTGACGGGGGTCGGTGCCGGTGAAGTACTGGATCATCGGGTATTCGACACCCTGATCGCTCAGCCTGACGGAATGTTCAAAGGTACGCCGCCGCAGGCACGACGAGTATGGCTGATCAATCAGGCTTCTCATTGTGATAATCAACCGGCTTCCCGCTGGCAACCGCTGCTGCGGCCAGAACTGGCGCTCAGCGCCATCTGGTTTGGCGCAGTGCAGGAGACCCCGGCGATCCACCACCTGATACGGCGCTTAACACGATAATATTTCTGAGGTTATTGACGAGGTCATAATGAATATCTTCGCCGAAGCTGCACGTTTAGAAGAAGAAAACCGGCCCTTTGCGCTCGCCCAGATTATCGAAAGCCGTGGCTCTACACCGCGCCATTCGGGGCAAATGCTGGTGATGGCCGATGGTGGCTGTATTGGCACTATCGGTGGTGGCATGATCGAACGCCTGGTGATCGAACAGGCAATTGCCGCCATTGCGGAGCGCAAGGCCAGGGTGTTTCACGGTCGCATGGCGCGCACCGGGCAGGATGCGGTAGGCTCGGACTGTGGAGGCGCAATGTCGGTGTATATCGACGTGCATGGCCTGCGCCCGCGCCTGATATTGATCGGTGCCGGGCACGTCAACCGCGCCATCGCCAACGCCGCCAAGCCGCTCGGCTTCGATATTCACGTTGCCGATATCTACCCGGCCAGCCTCGACCCGGCGCTATTTCCAGTGGGCACCACTCTGGTTCATGGCGAGACCTTCCCGGCGGCCATCGACAAGATGAATATTGATCCGGCCAACTTTGTGATTATCGCCACCAACAATCAGGATTGCGAGGCACTCAACGTGCTGATCGAGCAACCGCTGCGCTATCTGGGTTTGCTCGCCAGCCGCCGCAAGGTACAGACTTTTACCCAACAGTTGCGCCAGCGCGGTGTGGAAGATGAGAAGCTCGCCAGGCTGCATGCCCCGGTCGGCTATAACATCGGCGCAGAAACGCCGGAAGAAATCGCCATCAGCGTGCTGGCAGAACTGCTGCAGGTACGCAACCAATCCGCTGGCGGACTGATGAAAAATGACATCCGCTTAACGCGCGACAAACTGGTGGTGATCCGTGGTGCGGGCGATATCGCCACCGGCGTGGCGCTGCGGCTGTTTCATGCCGGTTTTCAGGTCATCATGCTCGACATTGCCCAGCCGACCGCCATCCGCCGGACGGTGGCATTTGCCCAGGCGATGTTTGACGGCAAAACCTGCGTGGAGGGCGTCACCGCCTGCCTGGCCAACGACGTCAACGAAGCCTTCGACATCATCAACCGCGGCGAGATCCCGCTGTTGGTTGACCCAGAGACCCGCAGCCTGGAGCAGCTCAAACCTCGCTTTCTGGTGGATGCCATTCTGGCCAAACAAAACCTGGGGACCCACCGCAATATGGCGCCGTTCACCGTGGCCCTTGGTCCTGGCTTCAACGCCGGGCAGGATTGCGATGCGGTGATCGAAACCAATCGCGGCCACGCACTGGGACGAGTGATTTATCAAGGTTACACCCATCCCAATACCGGTATTCCCGGCAATATCGCTGGCCACACCACCCGCCGAGTGATCCGTGCACCAGCCGATGGCGTTATGCAATGTCGCGTCGCTTTGGGGGATTTGGTACAGGAGGGGGATGTAGTGGCCCACTGCGGCGAGGTGCCGGTGATTGCGCCACTTTCCGGTATGGTTCGCGGTTTGCTGCATGATGGGCTAGAGGTCAAAACCGGCACTAAAATCGGTGATATCGACCCACGCGGTACGCTGGCGGATTACACCACGGTGTCAGATAAGGCGCGGGCCATCGCCGGGGCGGTGCTTGAAGCCATTATGAAACTTGGGCGCAGATAGCGATTGTTGACTCACAAGGGGTGCTGTATGCAGCGCCCCTAAGAGTGAGCCTGGTGTTTGTGATTAATGGCTAATCACCGTGCCAGTTTTGCCTTCAATGCCCTGCTGAGCCTTGCTCAATACCGTGATTAACGCCTGACGCCCTGGCTTGGATTCGGCAAACGCCACCGCCGCTTCTACCTTCGGCAGCATTGAGCCTTTGGCAAAGTGCCCTTCTTCGATAAAGCGCTGGGCATCGGCAATGCTCAACTGCTCCAGCCATTGCTCATTCGGTTTGCCAAAGTTGATCGCCACCTTTTCCACCGCGGTGAGGATGATCAGCATATCGGCATCGATCATCTCTGCCAGTTTGGCACTGGCCCAGTCTTTGTCGATCACCGCGCTGGCTCCCCGCAGGTGGTTACCTTCGCGGATCACCGGAATACCGCCGCCCCCCACGGTGATCACCACCTGCCCGGCCTCCATCATGGCGCGTACCGTTTCTTTCTCCACGATGTCGATCGGCTTGGGCGAAGCCACAACCCGACGGTAACCACGGCCCGCATCCTCTACCATGTTGTAACCGTTCTTGGTCAGTTGGCTGGCTTCGGCCTTGGTAAAGAACGAGCCAATCGGCTTGGTGGGATTGAGGAACGCCGGATCGCTGCCGTTGACGATCACCTGGGTGATCAGCGTGGCTACCGGCTTGACGATATTGCGATCGAGCAACTCTTCACGCAGGGCGTTTTGCAGGTCGTAACCTATATATCCCTGGCTCAACGCAACGCACACCGACATCGGCAGCATCGGCGTATGGGCTTCACTTTTTGCCGCCGCCTCAAACGCCAGATTGATCATACCCACCTGAGGGCCATTGCCGTGGGTCACCACCACCTGATGGCCGTGCTCGATTAAATCGACAATCGCCCGCGCGGTGGTTTTGACCGCCTGCATCTGTTCCGCCAGACCCTCGCCCAATGCGTTACCGCCCAGTGCCAGAACTATTTTCTTGTTCATTTTGATCCTTGTTGTTTAGTGAGGTGTTACCCCATTTTTGCCGCGATCTGGGCATTGAAAGGTCGACGACGCAAGAACTGCCCGTATCCCTGCCGCCCGGTAAACTCGCCATTACGAGCCACGATTTCACCCCGGCACATCGTCAGCACCGGCGCGCCTTGGCACTGAAAACCTTCATAAGGGGAATAGTCCGCATTGTCATGAAGCCGAGCGTGGCTGATAACCGTGGATTGGCGCGGATCAAAGATCACCACGTCGGCATCTGCGCCGGGGTTTAGATTGCCTTTACGCGGCCACAAGCCGAACAACCGCGCCGGGTTGCTGCTGGTGAGCGCCACAAAGCGTGAAGGGGAAATCCGCCCGCTCATCACCCCATGAGAGAACAGCAGCATCATGCGATTCTCGACCCCAGGCAGGCCGTTCGGGCAACGGGTAAAATCTCCTGCCGCCATTGCCTGCCGTTGGTGATAAGGGAAAGTGCAGTGGTCGGTGGCGACGGTATCGATAGAACCGTCGGCAATGCCTACCCACAGACGATCCAACTCCCGCTGGTCACGCAGCGGTGGGCTGAGGATGTATTTCGCCCCATCTTCACGCAGGTAACATTGTTCATTGAGCAGCAGATACTGCGGGCAGGTTTCTACCCACACTGGTTGGCGCTGTTGGCGTGCCAGACGCAAATAATCCAGCCCCAGACCATTAGATAAATGGACGATGTACAGCGGCGCGTTGTCTGCCAGATGGGCTAGATTGATCATCCGGCCAATCGCTTCCGCCTCGCATTCCAACGGTCGGCTTAATGCGTGGTGGATCGGAGCTGTTTTACCCGCAGCCACCAGCGCAGCACGGCGCAAGGCGATCGCGGCATCGTTTTCCGGGTGGACGGTGGTCAATGCCCCAACCTGCCGCAGTTGCCCCAAGGCACGTAACACGTCGGTATCATTAATCTTGTAGAGGTAGGTAAGATACAGCTTAAAACTGCTGATCCCTTCGTCATGCACCATGCTGGCCATCTCTTCGAGAATGCCGTCGTCGATATGCTGGATCACGCCGTGAAAGCCGTAGTCGATCGCCGCATTGCCGGCCGCATACTGGTGGTAGACGTTGAGCTGATGATGGAGATTGCTGCCCGCCGGACCAAATCCCATATGATCGATAATGGTGGTGGTACCGCCGCAGGCCGCCGCGCGGGTGCCACTGAAAAAATCGTCGCAGCTGCGGGCGATGCCGACATCGATATTGAAATGGGTATGGACATCGATGCCACCGGGCATGACGTAACAGCCGGACGCATCGATAACTTCACACTGGCTATCGGCTTCGATCGCCGTGTCGCGCTGGCAGATCACCCCGTTTTCAATCAACAAATCCTGAGCGTACTGCCCGTCGCTATCAACCAGAATGCCGTTCTTAATCAACTGCTTCATTGCTAGGCACTCCATAAAAAAATCCGGCGGAGGGTGCCGGGTATATTGCTGTGTGATGCTTGCTGGGTGCTGGATAGGCCCCTCACCCTAACCCTCTCCCACAGGGAGAGGGAACCGATCGAGCTCGCGGATGTTTTAGCGTTCTTCCTGGAGAAGCAGAGGCTCGCCTACTACATCACCCTCGTTACAGATGAAATTTGCACATTTGAAAACCACTCGACACCAGCTCCCTCTCCCTGTGGAGACCGATCGAGTTCGCTGATTTCTATGTGTAATATCTTTCCTCTTGTACCCCACTTTCCGAAGCTGCACGGACCAACCACAGACTCCGGACAGCTCCCTCTCCCTGTGGGAGAGGGTTGGGGTGAGGGGTCGCTTATTTCTCCAACTCTTCCAGATAAGCCAAAGGCACGGCGGCATACATAGCCGCGCAAGTCACCAGATGGTCTTTCCAAGTTTTCTCGTTCGGCGCGTGGGCTTCAGGCTCTTTGCCCGGGCCAAAACCGATCACCGGAATACCGTGACGCCCCATGATAGAGACCCCGTTGGTAGAGAAGGTCCACTTATCCACCACCGGCTGTTTCTTGAACAAGCCCTGATAGGCCTTGCTCAGGGTTTTCACCGTGATGTGATCTTCTTCGACCTTCCAGGTTGGGAAGTAGCATTCGGTTGGATACACCAGACCGGTGTAGGACGGACGGCTATAGTCATACATCGACACGACCGCCTTGGCAGCCTGTACCGCTGGCAACGCACGGATCTCGTCCAACGCCCCTTCCCAGGTTTCGCCCCAGGTCAGGCGGCGGTCGATGGAGACCGCACAGCTGTCTGCTACCGCGCAGCGGCTAGGTGAAGTGAAGAAAATCTCTGAAACGGTCAGCGTGCCTTTGCCCAGGAAATCGTCATTGCCCAAGTTGCCGGACAGCTGTTGTAGTTCGTTGAGGATTGGGCCCATTTTGAAAATGGCGTTATCACCGCGCTCCGGTGCCGAGCCGTGGCAGCTGATGCCTTGCACATCCACGCGGATTTCCATACGGCCACGCTGGCCGCGGTAGATCTGGCAGTCGGTCGGTTCGGTGCTGATCACGAACTCTGGGCGGATGTTGGATTGCTCAATAATGTACTGCCAGCACAGGCCGTCGCAGTCTTCCTCCTGTACGGTGCCAGTCACCAGCAGCGTATACTGATCTTCCAGCCCCAGATCCTTGATGATTTTGCCCGCGTAAATCATGGAAGCCATGCCGCCTTCCTGATCCGATGCGCCACGGCCACCGATGATCTCGTCGTTTTCCATCCCCTGATACGGGTCAAAGGTCCAGTTCTTGATGTTGCCGATGCCGACGGTATCGATATGCGCATCCATCGCAATCAGGTGTGGGCCGTGGCCGATATAGCCCAGGATGTTGCCCATCGGGTCAATCTCAACCTTGTCGAACCCGACCTTCTCCATCTCTTTCTTGATACACAGCACCACCAGCTTTTCGTCACAGCTTTCACTCGGGATGGCGATCATGTCCCGCAGGAAGCGCGTCATCTCATCTTTGTATTGGTAGGCTTTCTCTAACACCAATTCGAAAGGAATTTGCTTTGCCATTGTATTTTTTTCTCCAATTTTTTATTACCCCTCGCTACTGCGAGAGGTTGAGTAATCTGACGGTTGTGGTTAAACCGGATGCTTCCCTTCCCACACCACTTCGCGATAGTGCTTCACGTCGGTATCGCCTTCGGAGCTGATCAACAGCACTACCGACTGGCTATCCAGACCGAGTTTTTGCATCAGTTGCGCACGTTGCGGGCTGTGATGCACCGCTGCCAGTACGCCCAACCCCACGGCACCGGACTCGCCGGAGATAATGCGCGGGTCGTTACCCAGCGGATTACCCAACACCCGCATCCCTAACGCCGCCACGCTGTCCTGGCAGGAAATAAATTGCGTGGCGCAGTTACGTAGCAGCGGCCAGCCCAAGGGGTTAGGCTCACCACAGGCCAGACCGGCCATGATGGTGGCCATATCGCCGCCCACGTTGACGATTTCCCCTTTTACCCCGGAGCGATAAACGCAATCGGCCAGCTCGGGTTCGACGATCACCGAATGCAGCTTATCCGCACCAAACACGTCGACCAGATAGCCCAGCACGCCCGCTGCCATCGCCCCGACACCGGCCTGTAACAGCACATGGGTTGGCCGCTCGATCTGCATCTGCCGCATCTGTTCGGCCGCTTCGTCTGCCAGCGTGGCGTACCCCTGCATGATCCAGGTTGGGATCTTGGTGTAGCCTTCCCAGGCGGTGTCCTGCACCACCTGCCAGCCACGTTCCTGAGCCGTTTTCATGGTCAGACGCACGGTATCGTCGTAGTTCATATCGGTGACGATGCACTCGGCACCCAGGTTGAGAATGTGATCCACCCTCTCCTGTGCCGAGCCTTTAGGCATATACACCACCGCATGCTGGCCCAGCTGTTGCGCCGCCCACGCGACACCCCTGCCATGGTTGCCGTCGGTGGTGGTGGCGAAGGTCATCTTCTCGGTCGCCATGGTTTTAAACTTTTCGAAAGAAAACGCATTAATATCAATCTGGTACTTTTCACACAGCAGCTGGGCAATGGCGTACGCACCGCCGAGCATCTTGAAGGCGTTTAAGCCAAAGCGTTTGGATTCGTCTTTGACCAGGATTTTCCGCACACCAAACAGCTGAGCGAGATCGTCCAACGCGCATAACGGCGTTGGCTGATAACCCGCGATCTTTTTATGAAACTCGCGCGCTTTCTGCGCTTGCGCCTTAGAGAACAGAGGGGAGGTTTCGCCGTTAAAATAACGGTTATCCTCTATCGCCACTTTCAATGAAAAAACCGACATAACCGCTACCTCTTCTGGTCGCATTAACTTTCACCGTGCAGGGACACCGCCCGGTATCCCTGACCAGGTAAATTTATTTAATGCGTTTTTCTGCTTCTTTCAGTAATTGATCCAACACCAGTCCCGGGTTGGAGAATTTGCGCGCCATGATCATCGCCGCGATGATATAAGGCTTCCAGCTGGCTTCCTTATAGGTGGCAATACGGTACTTCTCGAATACGCTGGCACAGACTTCCCCTTCACTGCAGGATACGTCGGTGATGTCCGCTGGCAGGCAGTGCATATAGAGCGCTTCACCGCCTTTGGTCAGCTTCATCATCTCTTCGGTGCAGTGCCAGTTTTTGTAGTAGGCGTTTTGCGCCAGGCACTGTTGCTCCAGCGCCTTGAGACCCGCGTGATCGTCGGCACGCAGTAGATCGGTACGCTGCTCCATAACCTTGTACGGCGCCCAGGATTTCGGATAAACGATATCCGCGCCCTGGAAGGCTTCGGCCATCGAGGTCACCTGCTGGAAGCTGCCACCGGAAGCGGCGGCGTTGTTCTTCGCCACTTCGATCACGTCTGGGATCAGGTCGTAACCTTCTGGATGGGCCAGCGTCACCTTCATGCCAAAGCGGGTCATCAGGCCAATGATGCCCTGCGGTACCGACAGCGGTTTGCCATAGCTGGGTGAATAAGCCCAGGTCATGGCGATCTTCTTGCCTTTCAGATTTTCCAGGCTGCCAAAGTGCTCCTGTAACCACGCCAGATCCGCCATCGCCTGCGTTGGGTGATCGATATCGCACTGCAAGTTGACCAATGCCGGACGCTGTGGCAGCACGCCCTTCTCGAACCCTTCATCCAGCGCGGCACCCACCTCACGCATGTAGGCGTTGCCTGCTCCCAGATACATGTCGTCACGGATACCGATGGCATCCGCGCAGAAGGAGATCATATTGGCCGTTTCACGTACCGTTTCCCCGTGAGCAATCTGCGATTTACCTTCATCCAGATCTTGCTGCGCCAACCCCAGCAGGTTGAGCGCCGAGGCATAAGAAAAACGGGTACGCGTGGAGTTATCACGGAAGATGGAGATGCCTAAGCCACTGTTGAAAATCTTGGTGGCAATGTTTTCTGAGCGCATGGTTTTCAGCGATTCCGCCAGCTTGAGCACCAGTTCCAGCTCGTCACGGCTCTGTTCCCACGTCAGTAAAAAGTCCTTTTGATGTAAATTGGACTTTAACGCGCTTATTTCCTTAATTAACTGGTTAACTGTTCTCATCTTAGCCCCTAAATAGAGAGTGTGGTGGTGATCCGTTAAAACAAGTGCCTAACCTCGGAATAACAAATACGCTTTTTTCAGCGTCTGGCTACAGGACAATCAATAAGCGTGCCAACAAGGGGAAAGTTAAGCTACGTAACATAAAACTGCGGATTATTATGATGGCGATCACATAAAATGGGGTTTTAGCGGCGGTTAAAGTGAAATTTTCAGTCAGGATATTGCTGGCAAGGGATAATTCCCTGCGGCGTGAATCTGCCATTTATAATTATCAGCCTTTCTCGCAACCCAAAATGATAGGAATTAGCGTACAGTATCATTTTGATAATAAAATGTGATGCTAACAGCAGAATCTCTATTCTCTGTGGGATTAGCTTGATGACTATCAAATTATATCTGGCCGTAGTGTATTATCGTTTCTTTTTCAATGACGATAACGGGAGACGCGTGATGATAGCACCGGCCACTGCCCAGTCGGCTCTTATGCAGATCCAACCGACAATTTTGCGCTTTACCAAGATGCTCTCCAGCGTGTTGCTGCTGGAGGTAGAGATTGTCGATGCCAACCTGGTACGCGTGGCAGGCACTGGCCCGTATGGCAAACAATTTGGCATCAAGCTTGGCAGCAACTCCTGGTTATTGAAATATGTGCTTGATACAAAAAACGAAAAAATAGTCACCCACTCCCGTTACGACCCGGTGTGCGAAGGCTGCACCAGCAAAGATGAGTGCCAGGAAAAGGCCTTCCTTGGCATTCCTATCCTGTTCCAGGATACCTGCATCGGCGTGATCAGCCTGGTGGCCTTCACCCTGGAACAGCAACAAAGGTTGCGGGATAACCTGCAAGAGTTCTCGGGCTACGTGCGCAATATCTCCAACGTTTTCGTTTCCAACTTATTGGAGACGCAAGGCGGCAGCGGTGGCTTAAATAAAGTGCTTTTCAGCCTGATTGAAAATATGGATCAGGGGGTGTTAATACTCAATGAAAAGAGCCAGGTTAAGTTTGCCAATATGATGGCCTTAAAGCAGCTCAATATGCCGCAGGAAAATATTATCGGCAAAACCTTTACTATTCGCGCCCTCACCTTCCAGCAAAATTACACCAGCGGACATCTGCAACATATTCTCTCCTTTGACGATAACCAAGAGATTATGATTGGCCAGCTGCATCAGGTTCAGGATCATCAATTATTTTTAATGGCCTTCCATCAGTCACATTCCTCATTTAACGAAACTCTAGTCCTGCAAGACCCGCGTATTGAGCAACTGGCGGGGGAAAGCAAACCGATGCGCCTGCTGAAAAATTTAATTACCCGTATTGCTCCCAGCCCTTCCAGCGTATTGGTGGTTGGCGAAAGCGGCACCGGCAAAGAAGTGGTGGCTCGAGCGATCCACCGCCTGAGCAACCGCAGCGATAAACCTTTTATCGCCATTAACTGCGCCGCCATTCCGGATCAACTGTTGGAGAGTGAACTGTTTGGTTACCTGAAGGGCGCATTTACCGGCGCCTCGGCCAATGGCAAGGTGGGGTTGATCCAGGCGGCCAATCAGGGGACGCTATTCCTGGATGAGATCGGTGATATGCCGTTAATGTTGCAGGCCAAGCTGCTGCGCACGGTGGAATCCCGTGAAGTGTTGCCCATCGGCTCCAGCAAGCCGATCCCGGTCGATATCCGCATTATCTCCGCCACCAACCAGAACCTGGAACAGTACATTGCCGAAGGCAAGTTCCGTGAAGACCTCTATTACCGCTTGAACGTTATCCCCATCACCCTGCCACCGCTGCGTGAGCGCGAAGGCGATATCGAACTGCTGGTGCACTACTTCCTCAGTTTGCACACCAAGCGGATCGGCATTATCTACCCCGGTATCTCGGCAGAGGTACTCGAGCTGCTACGCCGACACCGCTGGCCAGGCAACGTGCGCGAACTGAGTAATTTGATGGAGTATCTGGTTAACGTGGTGCCGAGCGGTGAAATCATCGATACCTATTTGCTGCCACCCAATCTGACCCGTGGGCAACATCTGGAAGCTCGCGCCAGCGTGCCTACGTATAAGGCCACAGAGAGTTGCGAAAACCACGATATGGCGGGCTTGGAGAGTATGGAGAAGCTGATGATTGAGGAGGCGCTGAGCCAGCATGCGAACAAGAAGGTGGTGGCGGAGAAGCTGGGGATTGGTATCGCGACGCTGTATCGCAAGATAAAGAAGTATGAGCTGTCTTCTCATTGAGGGGGGGAGATAGCTTGCGCAGGTTTACGGGGATAAACTACCTACACTTAGGAAAACCAAGGGAATATCATGAAAAAATTGTCGCCATTGTGGCTGGTCAGCCTGATGAGCGTGGCACCGCTGTATGCCGCTCAAGTCCCGACCGGCACTTCACTAGCCACCCAGCAAGTATTTCGCTACAACAATCACAGTGAACCCAGCACGCTAGACCCACAAAAAATAGAAGAAAATACCGCAGCCCAGGTGGCGCTGGATTTGTTTGAAGGGCTGGTATGGCTTGATGGTAACAGCAACGTGCAGCCCGCCCAGGCCGAAAGCTGGAAAATCAGTGCGGATGGCAAACGTGTGGTATTCACCCTGCGCGACAATTTACGTTGGTCCGATGGTTCGCCGTTAACGGCGGAGGATTTTGTTTTTGCCTGGCAGCGTGCCGTTGATCCTGCGACTGCCAGCCCATTTGCTGACTACTTAGCCTCTGCACATGTGGTGAATGCAGCGCAGATTGTGAGTGGAAAGATACCGCCGAATGAGTTGGGCGTTCGGGCGATAGATGCGCGCACCTTGCAGGTTGATTTAGAACAACCTACCCCGTGGTTTATCTCTATGTTGGCATGGCCAACCACCTTCCCCGTCCCTCATAAACTGGTGCAGCAATACGGTGAGAAATGGACCAACCCGGAACATATCGTCTCTAACGGTGCATTTGTGCTAGGCAACCGCGTGGTGAATGAGAAAATTGTCGCCAAGCCTAACCCACACTATTGGAACCGGGCCGCAACCGTGCTGACGCAGGTTGAATACTTGGTGGTCGATAATGCGGTTGCTGGCTACAACCGCTATCGTGCGGGGGATTTGGATCTCACCTGGGTACCGGCAGATCAAATCAAGGATATTCAAAAGAATCTGCCCGGCGAACTGCGGATTATCCCACGCTTAAACACCGAATATTATAATTTTAATACCACCAAACCGCCGTTTAACGATGTGAGAGTTCGCCGCGCCTTGTACCTTACGGTTGACCGCGATCTCATTGCACGTAAAGTGCTCGGGCTGCGTGAGCCAGCAAGCACCTTAACCCCACCGCAAGTTGCTGGCTTTAAACCACCGGTATTGGATGAGTTGAATCAACCGCTGGTCCAGCGCGCAGCAGCGGCGCAGGAACTATTGCGCCAGGCGGGATATGATAAACAGCACCCGCTTAAGTTTGAGCTGTTCTACAACAAATACGATTTGCACGAGAAAACCGCCATTGCACTCTCTTCGGAGTGGAAGAAAATGCTCGGAGCTCAAGTGACATTGCGTAATATGGAGTGGAAAACCTACCTGGATGCACGACGGGCCGGGAACTTTATGCTCTCCCGACAGTCTTGGGATGCCACCTATGATGAACCTTCGACGTTTTTGAATACCTTGCAATCCACCAATGTGGAAAACGTCGGGCACTGGCAGGATAGCGAGTACGACCGGTTATTGAAGCAGGCAGAAAACAGCCTAGATCCTGTGACTCGCGATGGATTATATTCGCAGGCCGAAGCAAGGATTAACCAGCAAGCACCAATTATTCCTATCTATTATCAACCGTTGATTAAGCTATTAAAGCCTTATGTGGGTGGGTTCCCTACGCATAACCCTCAGGATTATGTTTATAGCAAGGAGTTGTATATTGTTGCTCATTGAGGGGGGGGCAGGAGTAATGTGTTGGCGTAATAACAAATAAAAAATAGCAGGAAGATTCCAGAATGGTTCCTTTAACTCCCAGAGAAAGAGTTAGCCAACGCTCTTTCTCTTTACTAATTTTCCATCGTCAAGTGTCAGATAGTCTCTTTTGTCACCATGTGTAATCTCCACATGTTCATTAAAATCAACTGAATCAATAACCCCACAAAGATAATGCTAAAAAGTCTTATTGGCATTATGATAACAAATCACTCCCCCACTCACATGGAATTAAAAAAATCATCAGCGATGATGAATAACATCATGCACAGCACCGCCCAGACAGAATATTTCGGAGCGAGCTTCTGCCTTTAACTCCAAACCATATACTTACAACACACCCAAACTACTAAAATACTCTTGAAAGTTACTTTTTACGTTAAGTTCACCATTAGAGATTGCGGGGGTAACATAATGAGAGAAAACCTTCATATATAATGATGCTTTTTTTATGGCATCAAATCTATTGGTGACTATACTTGCAACCTGGTACAAGGTTTGTTGTCCCTTACCACTTTTATTGAAATAAAATCCTACATCATAGAAACATATAGGTATCTCGCTTAAGTCTCTATCGTCAAAAAGTCTGCATCCGATTGATACAACCGCAACAATATTATCTCTGGTTGAAAAAGGATACTCTGTTCTAGAGATAAACAAATCTTCACCAAAAAAATGATCTTTGATTAAAAACAACTCATCTTCTGATGTTATAGTTTTAAACGCAGAGGGGTCTACATCAAACATACTATTTTTCAATACAAACCAAGACGATGGAATATAAAAACCCGTTAATGGAGGATACTTATTGAATATATTTATGCGATTCATTGTGCTTCTGCCTCACTCAATCGGCACTAAATATTATACTGCGTAAGCAGTCGGGCTTACTCTCTGCATAACCAAATGTTAACTTAAAATTATTACTACCCCTAGGAGTTGAATATGATATTTCTTCTTCCAATGAACACCCCCTAGGTACATCAATAATATGATGTGCTGTATCTGGCGGACGCAGTAGGGCCTAACAGGGCAACGTCAAAGTGATATCCGACATTGCAGTTATTCGGGTGCAATAGAGAAATTTATTAATGTTACAAGGAATATAGATTAGCCGGAAAGATAGAAGCTAAACTTTCCGGTTTGATTTCAAAAATAAAAAACCATCAGGCATTTCTACCTAATTTATACGGTATATTATTTAACTCTGCATTTTTTTCTTCAAATTTTTCTCTGTACTCCCTAAGAGTTGAGTGATTAACAGAGCTATAACTATCTAACTCACTACTTGGCTTCCCATCATCTTCCCAGTAGCATACAGAGCAGACATCATATCCTCCCCGACTAGGTAAGGTTAGATAACCACAACAAGGGCATTCCTCTAAAACATCTTCATTACCTACAACAGTAAATGGTTCCTTATATAAACCCACAAGATATTTTTGTAAATATTCATTAGTAAAGCCTTTTAATTTCACATCAATGAAATAATTCAATAAACATTCTTGAATAGAGTCATCAAAAATATCCGAATACTCTATAGACTCACCGTCTTCATTAAGATACTCAGCAAAAAGAATATTATCAACATCTTCTTCTGAGCATTGTGCTATTTTAATTATAGCCAAGTGAGTTAACGCTAATTTCCTGCTTATTTTTTTCATTTGTAAATTACATCCGATTGTGATAGTCCTGTTTTACGCAATGCTTCATTAATAGCATCTGTAAAAGGGCTATCCTTAACAAGGTCAGGTTGTGCCTTGTAGAATGAAAGGATCTCTCTATCTTTCGCATGCCCAACAAGCACTCTATTAGAGCCCGGATCAAATTTTATTACTTGATTACCAATTTGCGCCTGTTTGAAATCAGGAGACAACTCTAATAAAAACTCCTCCATCTGTTGATGGTATTGCTTCATACTAATATCTCCAAACTCGCCTTGTTTCACAACATGCTTATTATAGTGCTCGCTTAGCTTACCCTTCTTCCAAATATTTTGCCCTTTCTTCCATTTAACACTACTGAAACATAAACCCAACGGGTCTATCCATGTGAAGGGGTTCAACGCATATGCATAAAGATTCATCCCTCCCGCCAACCCTATCGGGTCAGGCTGGGTGAAGCGCCCCATCGCCGGATCATAGTACCTGAACGTGTTGTAATGCAGTCCCGTTTCCCTGTCAAGGTATTGGCCCTGCAATTTCAGGTTCTGCGCTACTACCGCGTATTGCTTATTCTCCTCCTTGAGCACTTCTCCCCACAGGCTGGCATGCCCACGCCAGACTATCCTGCCAACTTCATCAGTAAGCTCTTCCGGCATCCCGTTCAGATGGTTATGGTAGTAATACACATCCACTGAATGGTGCGTCTTCTCTGTCTCCACATCTTTATAATGGAACGTGTCGATCCTCGCCAGCGGTTCATAGCTGAAGTTATTATAGGTATACAGGACGTTGTTTTTCGGTTTGTCACTGGTGTGCTCGCCACTGAGTACCATCCCATTCCAGTAGAAAGTCGTGGTTTCTGGTTCAGGGGCCGGGGTATTTTCTATAGCTCGGCGATACAGGACCTTGTGCGTCCGCCGTCCCAATGCGTCATAGCGATATTCCGCATGGGTAAGGTCAGGGTGATTATCGAACCGTACACCTACCAGGCGATGCTCACTGTTGTAATCGAAGTGCTGCCTTATCCGTTTGCGTTCGTTGATGCGCACAGCAAGGCGGCCAAAGGCATCATAGCGATAAGTATACCCCTCGAACTTCATGACCCGGTTATGAACCACCATCGGTGACGTACGATCCAGCAGGTTAGCCGCTGCGTCATACAGATAATCCGCAGAGTCATAGCCTTTCGCTTTACCGACGATCTGGCCTACCGGATCGTAGTGATATTGCTCATCCTCACGTGGCCCATACTGGAACGGCCGATCGCTATTCCCGTAATTAACAATCCGTTCAACCAGATTGTCGTGGGCATCATAGCCATAACGTTTATCGATAACCGGAGCAAAGACGGTGGCACGGGAACCCAGGCGAGTGATATTCGCCACAATACGACCACTGGCGTCATACTCCGTCTGCTGCTGGAGATCGCCCTGGGTACGACGAACCTCCCGGTGGAGTCGGTCACGATCGTACTCAGCTAGCACCCAGGTCTGGTCATCCTCAACCAGATTCGTTTGCTGCAAGTGTCCACTGCCGTAATAGAGATGACGAAGCGCGCGGCCATCCGGTAGCACCGTGCTTAACAAATTACCCAAAGGATCATAGTGATGCTGATACTGACCACCATGGTTCTTCTCGCCAGTTAGTTGCCCATGATTGTCGTAGCTAAACACCAGCGAATCCATGGCATCAGGTTCACGCTGTTCAGCAGCGGCCTGCGCCCATTCGGCCCGGGTAAAACGAGTGATCGTGATCCCCAACTTTTCGTAACGGTATTCTATACGACTGTCATGGGTCATCTTGACGCGTAACCGACCAATAGCATCGCGTTCAAAGTGAGTAAAGATAGGCGAAAACTGTAACGCAACCGCTTCACTGTCCGGGAAATGTGCCAGCGCAACCAACTCGCTTAACGCGTTATACTGGTATTGCTTGCATTGACCGCTCAAATCATATTCGGCCGTTAAGCGGTGCAGCGCATCATACTCAAACCGATATGCCTCCCCCTTTTCATTCGACAAACGGATCAGTCGACCTAGAGTATCGTACTGGAAACGTATACTCTGCTGTTTGGGATCCCAACGTTCGGTGACCTGTCCACGACGGTTACGGGCAAAACGGGTGATATCCCCCGCCGGGCTGATGACTTTTTCCAATTGCCCTGAAGCGTCATACTCGAATTGAGGTTCGCGCCCATCGGGCAGTTTCTGCTTATCTAACAATCCCCCAGCGGTAAAGTGATACTGGGTTGCAGCCCCACTTGCGTCGGTAACACGCTGCAACCGTCCCCACTCGTCATAGTCCACACGCGTCATATAGCCGGAACAATCCGTTTGGCGGATCACCTGCCCGCGTGAGTTGTACACGTAGTGATTTTCGTTACCCTTGGCATCCACCAGACGGATCAGGTTACCCAAGTCATCGTAATCATAACGGGTGATCTGTTCGGCAGGATCAATGGTAGAGATCAGATCGCCACGTGCGCCATATTGGTAATACCAGGTGCCACCGTTAGGCAATATTCGCGAACGAGGGAAAGCAAAATCCTCATCCCACTCAGTGAAGAGTTTTTCATTTTCAGGGTTGATACTGGCAGTGAGGTTGCCACGGTCATCATATTCAAAACGATAAATACCGCCTTGCGGGTCCGTCGCGGAACGCAATTGTCGCTTTTCATTCCATTCAAACTGCCAGCAGTGACCATAAACATCGGTATACTCGGTGATCTGGTGCTGAACGTCCCAGCGCCGTATGCTTGTTCCGACTCCGGTTTGATTGACGCGCAAAGTCCGTTGCGGCAAATCATATTCCAGTTGATAGGCTTCCAGGCACTGCTCACCATCCATTAGCCAGTGCTCTGCAATATAACCCTGCTGTTCAGGGTCGCCCTCATCCCGCAGCTCGTCCGGTACAGTCAACCATTGCCAGCGGTATCTCGCCTGTAATCCGGTAACGAACTGGTGCATGATCATCAGATGATGTTCAACATCATAGGCGAAACGGCGGGTCACACGCCCATCCGCATCCAGAACTGTGACTAATTCTCCGGCATCATTGTAGCCATATTCCACCAGTACACGCTCATTATGCGCATCGCTCTGCTGGCAGACTTTATGTAATCGCTGCGGATGTTCTGGGTGGTAAAGGAGCTGAACCGATACCGCCTGCACCTCGTCATAAATATGCGTCAGTTGCCCATCTGGATTATAGCGATAGGTCAGGCTGTTCTCATGGCGATCGAGGGATTTTGCCAGTCGCAGCCGGTTGATATGATGAGGATCGGCTTCAAACAGTTGATAATCACCATCCGGAGTTTCGAGCAGGAAGATGTTATTGAGGCTACGGTACATCCGGAAGCCTTCATCAACATAATAGAAAGTACTACCCAGCGCCATGATCCCCAGCGGAAGATCACGCCCAGAATTGTCCGTATAGATCACTTCATCTTGACCCGGAAAACGGGTTGAAGCTTCAAGGCGCAATGATACGTCAAACGGCAGCGACCAGCCACGTCCCAAAATACTCGAGTTCGCATTACGGCTGTTATAAATGCGTTGCCAATACAGCGGATATTGCCCTTGTAGTACGAAGTCACGATCTTCTTCGCCGTACAAAACCTTGGCTCCAGTGGCCGCATTCACCGGGTTCGAGACAGCGGAGGCCGCCTGACCAAGCGCGCCACCCAAAGTACTGCTCACTCCAACGCCGATCGCCGATCCAATCGCCTCCGATGCGAGGGTACAACCTACTTTCTTAAGGCAATTGCGCAGCCCTCCACTGAGCAATGCACGTAATCCCCCGGCCAGCAGGCCCACCCCGGCAGAGCCAATAATCTGCCCTAAAAAATCTGCTATCGGGTTTTTACCGCTTCTGATGTCACGCACTACCACGCTACCGCCACCAATACGCACCCGTGGCGCACCGTGGGTATGTTGGATCACTGCGTCACAAGTACTACGGTCGCCATTGCGGCTGGCGGGTTGGCTGTTGATAAGAACTTTTTTCGACCCTTCCGCCAGATATAATGGCCCGCCAAAGGCATGCCATTTGGTGCATACAATCAGGTCTTGATCTTTGGGAGTTGCTGCAGGATCTTTGGCGGCGGCTACCGGGGCTACAATGCCATCCCAAACTCCCTCCCAAAACCCTTTTTTGGGTTCTCCATTATCGGGTGGGGTCAGCGCAGTGGGTTCCGCTTTATTCTCACTGAACAGGGACATGATCATGGAGCCCGCAGCCATTGCCATACCCGGTGGCGACAACATAAACGCTTTTTTCGCCACGCCTTCGGCGATCGCCAATGCTTTGTTTTTCGGTGGATTACTCCGTTCTTCCTCGATCAGAGCGTAAAGGCGTTCATGCGGAATGCTCCCTGCCGCACGGGCTGAGGGCAGGCTTTTGGTCTTCACATTTGGCGATCCGGTCGTAATGGTCGCATCCAGCGAGGTCCCCCCAAAAAATTCACCAATGCCGTCAGAAACGGCATCAATCGCCTCCCCCAAGACAAACCCACCGACAGCACCGGCAGCCAGCCCGACCGCCAGCGCAGCACCTCCCGTCGCCGCCGTCGCCGCCACTGCCGCCAAACCGATGGCGGTGTAAATAGCGCCTTTAACTACGCCACTAATCACATCGGCCAAAAGTGAAGTATGCGCTAATGTGTCATTTTGTTTTGCTGCCAGAAAGTCCCCAGCCATGATGCTATCCTTTGCAAATCAGTGAAGAACGAGGCTATCGATAATTCCCTGCCAATGGGCAAAATCAGCTTTAGAAAAAGCCCTGGGTTGTGAATAGGCCATCACCAATAGTCGGCCTTGCGCTTCGGTGAATAGCAGGCACTGGTACATCCGTTGCCCCTTCTGATCGAACTCACAGTGCGCCTGGTAGGACTGGCGTTGTTCGTCAGGACTGTCGACCGTGACCTTTTTCCGCTCATCCAGCAGAAAGTTTTTCATGGCGTGTTTCAATTGCGCCATCTGCTGGTCGTAATATCCCTCCAGCGATTGCCCTTCCATCAGACAGGCACGAGTAACCACTAAAGCAGACTGCAGTTCCTTGAATTTTATTATGTTAATGCTTTCATCTTCGAAGCCATTTGTCAGGCTAAAACAACCTTCCTGGATCTGATATTTCATTTTTCGTCCCTTTCAATGCTTATTATTTTTTAGGTGGTGAGAAAATGGCTTTAACGGCAGCTTTAATCGCACCTGCGTCAGGGCCAGCTTTAGTACCCGGCCCACCACCATCCATATTCAGATCCAGCACACCACCCGTCGTAAGCTGGCCATTGGCAGAACCGTAAAAATTAAAACTTTTACAAATCAAACTGATATTACCGCCAGTATCCAGTTCAATTACCGCATCACCACAGACCAATCGTATACCTGTCGCGGAAGAGAGCAGCAGAGGACCTTGTACCGCTTCCTCTCGCTTGCCTCCAATTATCGTGGTCTGATCCCCTTGTACTGCCACACTGTGATTGGCGCTAACCGTTAAGTTATGGTTCTGAATAACGGCAATAGTCTGATCCTTCACAACCGTTTCGGTATGATTAGCCATTACTGTTGTGCTTCTATCATTCAGTACTATCGTCTCCATATCCTTCTGAGCATGGAGATGTAGCCCCTCGCCCCCCTTGGCATCCTCGAACCGCAATTCGTTGAAGCCCTCGCCCTTATGGGTCTTGGAGCGGAACGCCATCTGGGTCTTGCTGGCAGGCAGCGATCCCGGCGGGATATTGTTGGCGTGATAGGTACGCCCGGTGACGATCGGTTGGTCCGGATCCCCATGCAGGAAATCCACCACCACTTCCTGGCCGATACGTGGGATGGCCAACATCCCCCAGCCCTGCCCGGCCCACGGTTGGGTCACGCGGATCCAACACGAGCTGTTGTCGTTGCTTTTACCGTAGCGGTCCCACAGGAATTGCAGGCGGATACGGCCGAACTCATCACAGTAGATTTCTTCCCCGGCTGGACCCACCACCATCGCGATCTGTGGGCCGTCCATGCTCGGTTTCGGCATCGGCGTCGGTCGCCAGGTCTGGGTGTGCGGCAGGAAGACGAACTGGTTGCTCAGCGTGGTGCCTTGCCCACCGGACTCCTGCTCCAGCGCCTGAGGCTGACTACCGCTGTGCTGAATGCTCAGCAGTTGCCACTGGTGGTTCAAATCGCTACGCGGGTGGCTGGTCAGCGTAAACAGCAGCCCAGGCTGCAGGGTAAAGTCGTTACTCTGCCCTTGCCCCAGGTTGGCATCGTTGCGCAGGGCTTCCAGGCGGTAATGGGTAAAGGCCTTGCCGTGCTGTTCGTCTTTGAAACGCCCAGGGAAATCGAAGTGTTCGTAGTCTGGCCGCTGGTTTTGCAGTTCGCTGGCCTGCTCATTAAAGGCCGCCGACCACTGCGGGTTTTTAAAGGTGTAATCCTTCAGTTCCACCACGGCGGTACGCACCTGTGCGCTACGGGTGAAGGTGGTGACACACAGCTCTAGCGCCTGAGAGGCTACGCCTGGGTTATACGGCAGCACAGCGCCCTGCGGCAAGGTGCCCACGTCATCGGTGTACACCACGATGTTTTTGCCTTCGGGGTATTCGAAGTAGTAGAACATCCCCTCTTCGGCGGCCAGCCGCTGGATGAAGTCAAAATCCGATTCCTGATACTGCACGCAGAACTCACGGGCCGGGTGGGGATTGCGCAAGCCAAAGGCAAAATCGGTGATGCCGTTCTCTTTCAGCAAGGTGGTAATGATGCTTTCGATGCTCTGCTGCTGAAAGATACGCGAGTTGCGCCGCAGCGTGGTTCGCCACAGTGCCGGGCGGATCACCATGCTATAACGAGTCTGATGCAGGCCGGTATCGCCCTGTTCAAAACTCGCCACCATGCCGGTGATGCTGCGTTGCACTACCCCTTCACGCTTGATCACCAGCGTCGCATCTTCATCCAGCACCGCGGCAAAGTCGATGGCCGGATCGGCACTGGCCAGGCCCACGTTCAGCACGAACGGTGAGGAGAGCATCTCGGTCAGGCTAAAATCCACCACCACAAAGGTCTGCGGAGGCAGGTTCGCCGTGGAGAGCGTAAACTGCAACCCACTCGGTTCCGCGCCGCCCAGCAGGGCACTGGCAGCAGAGGACGCCATCGCCGTGGCGCTGCCGCCGCTGGCAAAGTTCATCGGCTTTACGCCCGCAGATGAGGCCATGCCCGCGGCACTACCACTGCTGACAATGTTCATCGGTTTCACGCCCGCGGATGAGGCTATGCCTGCAGCGCTCCCCCCGCTGACAATGTTCTTCGGATTGATGCCTACGGATGAGGCTATCGAACCGGCCTTTTTGGCAATATCTGCCGCCTGCGATACCACCTTGCCCGCCTTGCCGCCTACAGCGCCAGCCGCGGCTCCCACCATATCCGCCACCTGATCGCCACTGACTGACGGCGTCTCCGTGGCCACAATGTTCTTCGGCTGCACACCCCCCTTGGGGGCGTTTTTCTTATCATCAGCAAACATATCTTTTCCTTCCTGGAGGTTAACGGGCAGGTGCTGCCTGCTGCGTGAGTTGGTGATAGCGACTGAGCAGTGCGTTCCAACGCTCGTCTATCTGCTTGAGCAGCACCGGTGAAGCCGGTTGTTGTTGTTCCACCGAAACCGCCAACTGCCGCAGCAACTCTTCAAGCGGCGTTTCACGGTTCAGTTCACTTTGCATCTGATAAACCTGCGTTTTCAGATAAGAAAGCGTCAGGCTGCCGCGCGTTTGTTCCTGTTCAAGCAACTTGTCCGACAGCGCCTGCAAGCGCTGCTGCACCTGGAAATAGCTGCTGTCGGCCCGCTCGCTGCCGAGCCGCGCCTGTAGCAGCCGTTGCCAACGTTGGCTTTGGGCAATCTGCTCCGGATCGGTCGGCCACAGCTGGTTGGCCAGCGCCACCGAGGCATCGGCGGTACGCAACCCGGCCAACGGAGAAAGGTTTTCCAGGGTGTTCAATTGCTGGCCGTAGCCGTCCAGGGTGGGTTGGGCTAGCCACAGCTGCGCCGAACCGTCCGGGGTGGCGGCCAGCCCCGCCAGTCGCTCCTGCATCGGTTTCACCTGCATCAGGTAAACCACACCAGCGACCACCAGGCTGCACAGCACACCGCCGCCAAAGCCCCAAGCCGTCGCCGCGCGTTTGGCCGCTTTAGGGATGACAGGTGATGGCGGTGCAAAACGCACTTCCACATTGGGCAGTGGTTGTTCTTTTGGCTGCGGCGCGGGTTCTTCGTACGCCGGAGGAGGTTCATTCGCGGCCGGTTTTGCCCCCGAGAACAGGGTGCGGACCGGCTCCGCGTCGGGCACCGAGAGATATACCATCGAGGGCATCTTCAGCGGTTGCGCTGGCGGCTGTTTGGCCGCTTCATGGGCGGCTTCCAGCCGTTTGGCGGTGTTCTGCATCAGATACAGCAGGTTTTCAATGCGTGGAACGCGCTTGAGCTCGACCTGCTGCAGTTTGTCGCACAGCAGTTGCAGCGCCCGCTCGGCGCGGTATACCAGGCGCAGGTCGTCAATGCCGAACTCGTGCTGGCGCAGTTGGCTACCGACGCGGGCGTTGAACCACTCCAATATTTCCGAGCGGGCCTGCGGCTGCTCTGGCCACAGCTGCTCCCATTGGCTGACTACCATGCCCGCCAACAGCTCGCAGCTTTCGGTAAACCCGGCCAGCCCGTGCCTTTGGGTACGCGCCAGGGCGTAGTACGCCGTGGTTTGCAGATCGACTCCGTTGGTACGGAACAGCGTCAACGCCAGGGACTCAATCAGCCGCCAGTTGACCTCTGGTCGCGCCGGGTGGTTGATCTTGTTGATCTCTTCACGAATGGCGCTGAATTCCGGCCAATGGCGCGGATCGCCGCCGGTTTGAATGATGATATTTTCTGAGGCTTCGCTCATGCGGACTCATCCTTAAAGCGTCTCTCTGCCAAGCGCGGCAGAGAGACGGAATAACAACGATTAATACAGCGTGTCTGGCAGGGTGAACTTGCTGAACAGACCGCCAGCGAACGGGTTGTCGGACTCATCCACATGGATGCGGTAGGTCATCTCGCCGCCGTCCACCTTGAAGCGGACATCGAACGAGTTGGTGCCGACGTTGGTCAACTCACCGGCGTTGATCAGCCGCAGCTGTGCCCAAGGGCCGCTGAAGGTGATGCTGCGCGGGGACTTGCCGTTTTCATCTGGAACCAGCGTTACCTTGCTTTCTACCCCGGCCCGCATGGAGTTAGGCCAAACCAGATGCACCATGTTGCTGCGGCCATGTGCGTAGTCCAGCAACTGCCCATCCAGGTTCAGCACGCTGCGGCGTTTGTTGCCGCTCAGCACCACCGGTTCGATGGCGAACTGGGTACCCAGGCCGTTTTGTGCCGAGAAGAAGGTTTCGCGGATCTTCTGTGCCTGTGCCAGCTGTTGCAGCACGTCTGGGCGGATTAACAGTTGCCCGTCGCTGCCGCTGCTCAGGTTGTTATCCACGAACGGCTTCAGGTTCTGCTGGTAGAAGCTATCCAGGGTGCCTTTCGGGCCGAAGAAGCGTTCAAACTCGCTCAGCGGCACGTCCTGCTGCGATTTAGGATCGAACGGATAACGGCCAGCCAGGTAGGTGTGATACTGCTTCACTACCGTCTCGTTCCACTCGACTTCCAACGATTGGATGGCTTCCATCATCACTACGCGCCAGGCTTGTTCGGCCAAATCCCCTACCCAGCGGTTCAGCGGTTCCGGCAGGTTTTTCGCCAACTGTTGAACCTCGAAGATCGGGTCGCTGCTGTTTTGATCCAGGCGTAGCTGTACCGCCTTCATGGCCGCTTTACCCGGGGCCGGTGAGTTTTGGATCGCCAGCAGGTAACGGTGCAGTTCGGTCAGCTTTTGGTAGACGCTTTGCAGCACGCTGCCTTTGTCACCGTTCTCCACCAGCACGCCGGTTTCCGGCGCGAACTCGCGGTTGACGCGGCCCAGCAGTTGATAATCGGATTTTTGCATCAGCTCCTGGCGTTCTTTACCCTGCAACGCGTCAGGCACCGCAGGCAGCCGGGTGTTATCACTCAGCGTCTGCAAGGCACGGCGGAAAGGCTGCTCGCCGCTGATCACCTGCTCGATGGCGCTGATCGCCTGCGGCAGATCTTCAAACTCACCGACCGACAGGTTATTCATCGCCGCACGCCAGGTGGCGGTATAGTCACCGATATACTGCTCGGTCACCTGCCGCTGGATCTCTTTGCGATCCGCCTCGCTATACTCGACGTTTTTGCTAAGATTCAGCACCCAGCTATCCATCACCGTCAGATCGACCAGTTGGTCATTCTGCTTGGTGAAGTAGTTCTGCAAACCGTTGCGCGTCAGGAACTGTGGCACCACCAGCAGGCGATCGTTGTTGGAGATAAAGATGTCGTCAAAGCTGGCACCGATCTGATCGCGCAGGTTCAGGGCCGGAGGCAGCGCTTCCTGTGCCTTGATGCGCAGGTTCTGGTACACCCGCTGATAAATCGACAGCTTGCTCAACTCGCGCTGTGCCAGCTGGATCGGCTGGCGATAAGGGATAAAGTTCTTGACGGCAATCTGATCGCCACTTTCCCGCGCGGCACGCCAATCGGTGTGCTTGAGCGCATAGTCCAGATGGCCCATCAACTGCTGTTGTAGTTCGCGCTGGCCGTTAAACTGCTGGCTCCAGCGATCGCCCATAAATTGTTCCACCAGCGCCACGTTGCGGCCACTGCCATCTTCCAGCATGCGCATCACGCGCAGGATCTCGAGTTTCTCTTCGCTACCTGGAGGCGCGGCATTCAACTGCTCCAACAGGCCACTCATCAATGCCGGAACAAAGCGCTGCTGCAACAGTTGCAGATAGGTGCTTTCCACATACGGGCCGATGTTGTTGCCTTGATACAGGCCCATGTCCGCCAACAGGCTGTTGCGCTCATGGTAGTTGCCATAAGCCAGCGTGGCGTCACGGATCGGGTTCAGCAACGGCAGCTGCAGGTTGCCATAGCGATCGTCACCCTTCGGCGTCGGGATGGAGAGGAATGTTTTAGCCTGGGCAAGAACCTCTTGTCCGGCACGGTAGTTGCTCTGATAGTAGTATTGCCAGCAACCCCACAGCGTCAGCGCCACCGCGGCGCCCACGCAGGAGAACACCATCAGGCGTTTTCTGGAGTTACGCAGCCACAAACCGTTTTCGCCCGCCAGATTCGGTTCCGCCAGCAACACCTGATTAAACAGCTCTTTGGTGAAGTACGGGGTCGTTTCGGCGACCGGCCAGGTTGGGAAGGCCTGCGGCGACAGGTGATACTGCACGGCGGCAGACTGGGTAAACACGTCATCCATCTGTCCACGCTGTTGGGCAGAAGTCAGGTAGATACCGCGCAGCAGTGGCTGTTGATGATCGCCGCTGTAGAGGATCCCCTCCAGCAGTTGCACCACATACTCTTGCAAGCCCTGCATCTGGCGGGTAAAGCTGAACAGCTGGCTACGTTGCCCGGCATCAACGCCGTTGAGCATCATGTCTGGCATCGCGCCATTCAGTTGGGCGATCCATTGCTGCCAGAACTGCTGCAACTCTTTGCGCCATACCTCCGGTTCGGCGGCATTCAGGCTGAATGTCACCCCCAGCACCGCTTCGCGCTGGGCCTTATCCAGCGTCTGGTACATCGCTTCAAACCCGTACAGCAGGTCCAGTTTGGTAAACACCACGTATAGCGGCAACTGGCTATGCAGCGCCTGGCGCACATCCTGCAAACGCTGATGGAGGCTGGCAATCATGTTTTCGCGCTGGGCCTTGTTCGCCGTCAGCAGTTGATGCAGATCGACGGTGAGGATCAGGCCGTTCAGCGGCTGGCGTTTACGGTGTTCAACCAGCCAGTTCAGCAGGCTTTGCCATAGGCGGCTATTGAGCGCCGCTTTGCCCACTATGGACAGCGTTGGCTGCTCGATCAGTTCACCTGCCGGATCGATCAGCACCGCCTGTTCACCCAGCCAGCAGCGCACGCGCAGCTCGCCGGCGTCTTCCACGCTGGTCAGTTCCGGGCTGGCGATTTCGGTCAGCTTGTAGCCTTCTTTGATCAGGGTGCTTTTGCCGCTGTTGCGGGTGCCAATAACCATGTACCAAGGCAGACGATAGAGATAAGCCGGGGTATTCAGCCGCCGTTGCAACTGCTGCTTCCAGACGCCCAGATACTGGTCCTGCTGTTCGATATCGGCCAGGATCGGATCGTCGACCTGCGTTTTGGCCTGCAGCTGCAGCTTTTCCAGTTGCTGTAAACGCCGCACCATTTTGAAGGTGAGCCAGCACACCGCCAGCAGCACGACCAATGCAGTCACCAACCAGCGGCTCAGCAAAGGTTCGAACGGTTGGTAATCCTTCAGCTTCCATTCCGGCCCGTAAATCCAGACCCAAATCAAGCCGATACAGGCCAACAGCGCCAGTACCACCGGCACCGAGGCTTTGATGCGCGGAATGGCCGGTCTGGCAAAATGAATAAATGAGGGCAATTTCATGCGTTAACGCTCCTGTTCCCTTCCCTGGCCATCACGGCTTGAGCTGCCGCTGCTTGTCTGTTAGCAAGGCGATCAACGCCGGTTCCCATTCGCTTAGCTGCACTTGCTGCCCCACCTGCAACAGGTTGTGGTAGTGCTGCTGTGCCAGCGCCGTCATCCCCGCTTTTTCCAGTAGCTGGGCGCTGAGCAATTGCAGGTAAAAACGGTCCCTGGGTTCGGATTGCTGCGATTGCCGATCGATCATCTGTAACGCGGCTTCCAGTCCTTGCTGTTGATAGCATTGCCAAATTTCATCCTGTTCAATAGTGTTACCTCCCCCTTTGGCACCCGTATCCTGCTGTAACCAGCTGGCAGATTCAGGGGAGAGGAATGGCGTCATATCGGTAAAGTAAAGGGTGGTTAACGCCGGCATCCGTTCGATAAAGGCGCTCAGTTCGTCGCGTATGGCCTGCGCAACTCCTGCGTATCCCAGCCGAATAGCGATCTGCGCCGAAAGCGCGTGGCCATCCAGCCAGTAAGGTGCCAGCGCCAGGCTCTGTTCTACCTGTTGCCACAGGGCCAGATCCGCAGTCGCAATGCGCCCCAGATAATCGGCCATGCGATCGACAGAAACGGCTGCCAGCGGCGTGCGCCCATCGGCCTGCGCTATCGGTGGCGCGGTCAAACTGCCCCACAGGGCATGGCGACGCAGGCGAAAACCAATGGCGGCTTCCGGGTGCAGTTCACACAGCAAATCCGCCATTTTCAGCAGCGTTTGCCGCCAGGCTTTATCGCTGGAGTTATCAATGCTCAGGCTGGGGCTGATCGTTCTGCTGGCAGTGGTTGATGTCGATGCCGAACCTGACTGAGGACGTTCTTCCTCCTCAACCACCGGTTCAACGGTGCGAGTAGGCAACCGCGCATAGCTGGTTCGCAGGCTATCCACCTCTTTCGCCAGGGCCGGTTCGTCGCTGTGCCAGACCTGGGCCAGATGTGCCAGCAAACCTTGCACATCCTGGCGTTGGGCATCCGTCGCCCGTTGGCTAAAGCTGCCGCTGGCGCTGTCAAAACGCTTGAGGATCTGCTGGGCAAAGCGGCGCTTATGCAGCGGGTTCAACGGCCAGGCGCTGGTCCAGAAGTTCTGCACGTAAGCGGTCAGCAAGGAGATCGCCAGCATCAGGTCGCTCGGTTCGCCCCCGTGCTGCAAGGTACGCAGCAGGTGCACCACCAAACGGAAGTCTTTGCTTTTTTGCGACAGCAGAGCCATCGCCTGCTGCTGAAGGTCATCAATATTCAGCGAGCTGTGGGTCAGCGAACCCACTTTGACCATCTGGCTGTCGATATGCTCCCATTGCGGATCGTCATCGGCCAACGCCTTGGCGGTCTGCTCGGGCGTCAGCGGTGTCAGCAATAATGCATGCCAGGGATGTTGTGACGTGCTATCCATAGTCCTCACCAGTGGCAGGCGTTACGCAGCGGTTTCAGCGCTGGCGTTAACTGCGAAATATTAAATGTCAGACGGGGTAACCCGCCGTTGGTACCGTCGATCGTCAGCGTCTGCGCCGACATCAACCGCTTGATCTCATCAATGCCGGCCAGGCCCCGGCTGGATTCCAGCAGATAGCCGTTCTCACGCAGGAACCACTGCACGTTAAACCGGTCGCTATCCGCCATTAGTGTCACCGCACCGTCTTTTTGCGGGCCGACCAAGGCGATCTGTAAACGGGTAATGTTGTCGATGCAGCTCAGCATCAGCACTGGCCGCGGTGGCGGCACACCTATCGCTGGCGTGGTCAGCACCACCTGCGGGTTGTTGCCCTGCCCTTCGCTTATCAGGAATGCCGTCGAGTGATCGCGGCGGCCTTTTTCCTGCGCCATAGCTCGCTGCCAGGCTGGCCCGGCCTGTACCTGACCAGGATTGTCGCCGCTGGCCGCTGACAACGCGTTGTCATAGCAGTCCAGACGCACCAGCGGCGAGCTTTCACTGCGGCAGTTCATCAGCAGCGCCAACTGATGCGCATCCCCTTCAGGCTGCGACAGCGAAAGACCGCTTAGCCACTCGGTGGCTGAATTGCTGCCGGAAAGCAGTAACGAACCGATCAATAACCACGTATTCATAGCTAACACCTGTATTTCGCCAACTTATAACCCAGGGTGCGCGGCGTGATCCCCAGGCTGTCGGCGATGCGGTTTTTGTCATTGCCGTATAGACGCTGGCGCTGCGTCAGTACCGCGGCTTCAAACGCCTCCACCGCGCTAGACAGGTCATCTATCTTGCTGTAATCGCGTGATAGCTCTGGCGAGGTGGAAACGTCGGAGGTGCTCAGCGAGATCATCAGCTCATCCAGCTGTTTTTCACGCACCTTGAACATCGACCGCAACTGGACCAACTGCGATCGCAGATGCTCCACCTCTTGCAGTTTGTTGAGGCGGTGCTGAAAAATCTGGCAATAGATAGAGAACATGCCCCGGCTGTCCACAAATCGATCGATATCCTCGGCAAACACCGCAATCACCCCGCAGGCCCGCCCCTGAAAATCAAACAGCGGTACGCCATACATGCTGCAACCGTTGGGCAACGCCTCAATAAAGCCGCGAAAGCCGTCATCTTCGATGCGCACCCCGCGATTGAGCGCGTACCAGACTTCGGGCGCGCCATTACGCAGCACCCGTACCAACGGGTGGTTGGTGTCTTCGATATCGGCTTCCAACTTCACCGTGGCACGCCGGTTGGCATCAGACAGGCGGAGACATTCCAACTGCCCCTCGCTGGCGTTGAACATCGCCACCATCAAGCCGTCGAACCCGTGACGGTGGTGATCCAGCGTCAAGAAGCCATGGACCAAATGCTCGACCGAATCGTTTTCCAGCAGCGCCAGTAAGCATTTCAGCCGTTGCCTCATAGCGCCTCCTCGACCTGTGCGGTAAACGCATTTCCCTCCGTGGCGATGCGGATATGGCTAATCGCCGTACCTGCCGCCATTTTTTGCAACAGCAGTAGGGAAACCGGCGGCAACAACGCCCCGTCGATAATCGACTCCAGCATGCGCGCCCCGTTCTCGGCACGGGTGGCGCGCAGCAGGATCTCTTCGATCACCTCAGGCTCTATCACCACTTCGGCGTTGAAGCGTTGGCGCAGCAGGTTATCCAGGCGTTTGAGTTTGCCGTGAATGATGGTTTGCAGCGTATCCTTGCCCAGCGGCAGGTAAGGCACTACTTCCATACGCGCCAAGAGAGCCGGTTTGAAGAAGGCCGCCAGTTCGGGGTACAGCAATTCACCCAGCAGTTCCGGCTGTTCGGCGTGATCGACAATGGTCTGATAGCCCAGGTTGGAGGTCAGGAAGAACACCACGTTCTTGCAGTCGATGATGCGGCCTTCGCCGTCGGCCAGTTCACCCTTGTCGAACGCCTGATAGAACAGGTTGAGCACATCGGGATGGGCTTTTTCGACTTCGTCGAGCAGCACCACCGAATAGGGTTTCTGGCGGATGGCTTCAGTCAGCACGCCACCTTCGCCATAGCCCACATAGCCCGGCGGTGAACCGATCAGGCGCGAAACGGTGTGCTTCTCCTGGAACTCGGACATGTTGATGGTGGTGAGATAGTGGCGCCCGCCGTACAACAGCTCGGAGATCTGCAATACGGTCTCGGTTTTACCGACGCCGCTTGGCCCCACCAGCAGGAAAGCACCCATTGGGCGGCCCGGACGGCGCAAATCGGCCCTGGCGGTCAGCAGATGCTGATGCAGGCAGTGGATCGCGGTTTCCTGGCCTTTGATCTGTTCGCCAAGATACGTGGGCAGCTCGGTAACCACCGACAGTTCGCTCTGCGACAGGCGGTTTAACGGCACGCCGGTCCACTCGGCGATCACCGCCGCGATCTGATGTTTATCCACGTGTGGAGAAACGAGGGTTTGGTGCTGTTGCAGTTGTTCCAACTCGGCACCCAGCGCCGCCAGATTGATGGCCTGCTCTTCCGTGGCATTCTCTTCCTGCGTCAGCAGCTCTGCCCGCAGGGCGATGATCTGCTGCACCAACTGCTGCTGGGTCTGCCAACTGGCATTCAGGTCCGCCAGTTGCTGTTCGATCTCAGCGCGCTGTAGTTGCAACACCGATAAACGCTCATCCGGCTGGCTCAGGTTGAGGCGCTGCTCACGCTCCAACATCTGGATTTCCATCGCCTGTTGGTGCAGCTGTGTTTTCAGTGCCGACACCTGGCGCGGTGCCGAAGTCAGGTTGATCGCCACCCGCGCGGCGGCGGTATCGAGCACGTCGATGGCCTTGTCCGGCAATTGGCGGCCAGAGAGATAGCGATCGCTGAGCACCGCCGACGCCTGTAGAGCCTCGTCGTCGATCAGCACGCCATGCGCCTTTTCATAGATGGTGCGCAAGCCGCGCATGATCACCGTAGCCTCTTCAGCACTCGGCTCAGAGACTTTCACCAGTTGGAAACGGCGCGACAGCGCGGCGTCTTTCTCAAAATACTTTTTGTATTCGCTCCAGGTGGTGGCGGCGATGGTTTTCAGCTCACCGCGCGCCAATGCTGGCTTCAGCAGGTTAGAGATATCCAGCCCACCCTGCTGATTGCCCGCGCCGATCAGCGTATGGGCTTCATCAATAAACAGGATGATCGGCGTGGCCGACTGGGCTACTTCCGCCATGATCCCCTTGAAGCGCTTTTCGAACTCGCCTTTTACCGCTGCACCGGCCTGCAACGCGCCAAGATCCAGCGTCATCAGTTCGCTATTGCACAGCTTTTCTGGCACCTGGCCGTCCACGATGCGTAGCGCCAGGCCTTCGATCAGGGCACTTTTACCCACGCCAGCCTCACCCACCACGATCGGGTTGTTCTTGCGGCGGCGGCACAGGATATCGATCATCAGGTCGATTTCTTCATCGCGGCACAGCACCGGATCCAACGTCCCTTTACGGGCCTGCTCGGTCATGTTGCTGGCATAGCGCGCCAGCAGGCTTTCACCATTGACGGCTGCGGCGGTTTTCTCGCCCGCTTTCGCTACCCGAGGGGCTTCTGCGGAATCGGCGGTCCAGTCAGCAAAGTTCTGGCGCAGCAGTTCGCGGTTCACCGGGGATAACAACCGGCTGGCCGCCGGGGTGAGATAACGCATAGGGCTCAGCAGTAGGGTTAACAACATCACCCCGCCGCGCAGTTGGCTGTGATCCATCTCGGCCGACGCCAATAACCAACTGTCCTGCAGCCACTCCACCAACAAAGGCGAGAAGCTGGGATAAGCCTGAGTGACCGACTGATAGCCGGAAATACGTTGATCGAGCGACTCACGCAATGCGTCAGTGTCCACGCCAGCATGATTAAGGATCACCCTGACGTCGCTTAAGGGACTGGCGACCATCTGCATTAATACCTGCGAGACCGTCACTTCCGCCTCCTGCAGGCTGACGCAGTGTGCCGCCGCGGCCTCCAGGGCATGGCGGGCGATGGGATTAAGGCGGTTTACCAGCGTGGGCAAGTCAATTTGAATCATCTGTGCTTCCTAGCTCAATAAATTGTTTAGCTGCTGCAAAATATCCTGAGTCTGTCCATGTAACTGGATGGCATAGAACAGGTAAATCACCGTCAACAGGCCTAAGCCACCCCATAGCAGATGCCTGATGGTCAACCGTTTACTCAGGTAATAACGCCCGCCGGTGCGGCTTTGTTTCTGGTGCAAGACGGTCGCAGGCGCTTCACCGCGCAGCTGTTGCAGTTGGTGATGCAGCCGACGGAACAGCCGTTCAAAGTCATCGCTGTTTTGCAATGTCACCTTGTAGCGGCCGCGATAACCCAGGCAGAAACACAGGTAAATGAACTCCAGCAGATCCTGATAACGTTTAGGTTCGCCCATCAGGCGTTCCAGCAGGACGTACACCTTCTCGCCGCCCCAGGTTTCGTTATGGAAATGCACCAGCAAGGACTGCTGCAACCAGCCGTTTTGCGTATTCCAACCGTGCCCCAACGCCGTCTCATCGATAAAGGTACAAAGCACGTAGCGGAACGAGACGATCGCCCCTGGCTCGTAGCCTTTGGTTTGCAGGAACTGCTCAATAGCGCGGATATCCGTCACCACCTGCTGATAAAGCTGGTCTGGCAGCGGCTGGTTTTCCATGTCCTTCAAGCGCAGCACCATGCCGAGTAACGGCGTGGCGGCGTCCACCATCGCATTCAGGCTCTCGCCGCGCAGCGGGAGCTGATATTGCCGATACGAAGTGACGGTTTCCGTTTCGGGCAGCGCTGGGTTATCCGTGACGGCATGCATTTTCATTAGCTGCTCCTAATCGCCCAGAACTGCATATCCAGTTCTGGGAAGTCACCCGAAACGTGGAAGGCAATCGCGTTGCTTTGCAGGACCTCTTTCCAGGTCGGGCTTTGTCGATCCAACATGAAGTAGGTATAACCGGAATGGTAAGGCAGCTGACGCGGGGCGGCAGAGAGCGCCACCAGCGGTACACCAGGCAGTTGCAGGCTAACCAGCTCACGGATTTTCTCCAGCGAGGTGATCTTGGTTTGCTGCACGAATTGACGCCGCAGCTGTTCCTGTGGGATCTGCGCCCGGACGGCCAGCACAAAGTCGGCGCTGCGCAACAGATCGCTATCGTTGATCGTCCCCACACGAATGCCGTTAGGCTGTGGATGCAGCTGTACCGAGATGGCACGCGGTGTCAGCACGGTGCTGAGCGTTTGGCGCATCGCCAGGAACAGCGGCTGGAAGCAGTCGGTCAGGTTGTCATGGTTATAAACGATGAAGCTGCCTGCCAGACGCGATTCGTCGGTAAAGGTGCGCAACTCGCCGCAGGTTTGCACCAGGTGGCTATAAAAATCCTGTGGGTGCAGCACCGCCTGATGAGACAGGTGGGTGAATAGAGGCTGCATGCGGTTAAACACCTGCAGCATCATGAATTCGGCCACGTCGGCAATCCCCTGCTGGCCCGGCGAACCGATACGTTTGGCCAGCAACCGGGCGCGCTCCACCAAGGTGCCCTCCACTTCATCCATAAAGTCTTTCAACTGTACGGAGGCGTGTAGGGTGGTGCAGGTAGGAATAAATTCTTCATCCAGGATCAGCGAGCCATCTGGGTGCTTCTCTTTGATACGGCAAACCGGCAGCACGGAATAGGCGCTGAGATCTTCGGAGCCCTGCATCAAACGCGGTGCCAACTGGGCCAGTAGTAATTGGCTGACATCGCCGCCGTCGGTGTGCAAATCGCGCACGTCATCGGTATGTTCGGCGTAGCGGATCGCCCCAGGCAGTTGGCTGTGCGGGCTGGCAACCTCATTGATGGTGTCGTTGAGCATCGGCAACGCCAGATAGATATCGCGGCTGGCGGCATCGTTGCAGTTCAGTACGTCCAGCGGCTTGGGCGAGCAATCCTGGTAAGGAATATCAAACACCGTGCCATCGGCCATGCTGCCGCTGGCATTGGTCAAGCCGATACGCCCCAGCTTGAGCAGTTCCTGATTGATCTGCAGCGAGTGGAAGCCATAGGTGTAATTGGTCAGCGCGGTGATGCGGCGCTGCAGCTGATAATCGTTATGTCTTTGTTGCTGTTGAAAGTGTTGTGGCTTAATGAACAGGCCTTCGCGCCAAATCACCCGATTCTTGGTCGGCATGGTTATTCTTCCTCTTTCCTTAAGTCGATTTCATCCGCTTTAACGTGGATCAGCACGCCATAGTTATGACCAACATCTTTGATCTTGATGATTTTTTTCCATTCAGCGCGATCAACGTCGGCATAGTAGGCAATCACCCCCAGATAGTGGGTCTTCTCTTCCAGCTCAATGGCGGGTAACGGTTTATATTGGCTCGGCAGCAGGGTGTATTCCTGGTGGTCGATGTAGTTCTTACTGAGCGTTTTCTTCAGTATTTCCGTGTCGAGCTGGTCGTAGTCGGCCGCCAGCAGTTTGGAGTCATCGCTCAGGTACACCACCGCAATCTCGGTCGGCGCGGCCTCGCCTTTCTCATTGGGGTTGATATTCGCGTCCGCCAACAGCGTTAACCGCAGCGTAGAAGGCTGCTCGGTAACGCGCTCCGGCTTCTTGTTTTTCCATATCGTGCATCCTGACAGCATCAGCACCAGGCATAGCGCAGTCGTCAGAAAGTATCCTCTGCCACCTTTCATCGTTCGCTGTCCTTCATCCCCTGGCGCAGCGCCTGGTCGTAAGCCTGTTCATACACTTCGCCAAACAGCTTTTCGAAGCCCTGCTGGCGGCTGGAGGCCAATTCCTGGTAGTAGTTTTTGTACATTTCCCAGGCCCAGGCGGAGTCTTGTTCCTGACGCTCGTTGCTGCGCATGTAATGGCTAAAGCGCGTCAGCAGTCGCTCTGGGGAGAAGGCTTCCAGCATGGTGTTCAACGCCTGAGCAATCGCCTGTTGGTTGGCCTGATGGTGCAAACGCAGGTTATGCAGGCTCTCGGCCACCGCCGCCGGGGCGGAAAGGTGGACCGGGCTTTTTTGATCGGCAAACAGCAGGCTGAGCGTGGTGTCGTAATCCATATTCAGGCGCAGCGGGTTATCTTCGATTGGCCGCAGATGTTTGTCCCGCAGGCCGTGTTGGCTGCGCTGCAAGGCCAATAACCCTTCAATAGCGGCCCTGAGCGTTTTGCCGGCTTCTTCGAGGAAGTCATTGGCCTCCTGGCTGTTGCGGATTGGCAGTTGCGCGCCAAAACCCCGCATCAGCGGCGTGATCGCTACGTGCTGCTGTTCCATCTTGCTGTCTGACGGTGCCTGCTGGCCGGAAAGAAAACTGCTGATTTGCGGCAGATCGATAAACTCCTGATCCATGGCACTGTCCTTGGTGATATCAGAAAGTGGAGAAGAGAACAGCGGATCGCGGTAACGATCCTGTTGTAATGATTGATCGGCACCGGTGAGGGCGCTCAAAGGTTCGTGCATCGTCAGGCTTTCGGTTTCCAATACCCGCAGCGGGTCGTGGCTGAAACCGTTAGCGACCGTGGCGGCCAGGCGGTTGTCCTGCTCATGGTGGGAAGGCTGCGCATTGCCCCCTTCCATCATCGCTTCCAGCGGGTTGCTGTAGCTGGAGACCAGCGATTCCGGCGAAACCATCAGCGGATCGATCATATCGGCGTTCGAGCGGCTGATATGGCTCTTGATGGCCAGATTGCCCACGCTGATCTCGTCACCTTGCTGGATGCGCACCAAACCGGAGTTTGCCGTCAGCATCGACTGGTTAATACTCACCGCACCGTTGAGCACCCGCAGGCAAAAGGACCCATCGCGCCATTCAATGGCAAACTGTGAAGGGCTGATATTGCCGCCCTGATCTTGAATAGACCAATGATGGCTGCCGTCACTGCCAACCACCCCACCCTGTGCATTAAACAGGCTGCTGGCCGGTTTGCCACTTTCCAATCTGTCGCTATTGACGACTCGCAATGATAGCGTCGGTTGCTGTTTATCCATGATCTCTCTTCCTGAATCTTGATTGTCATTCCATAACGCTAATGGTTACGTGGGGCTGTTGCTCGGGTTCCCCGAGGAAGCTGGTCCAGCCCAGCAGGTTATTTTGTTCTGTTCCCAGGATCATGCCGCCCACCTGCTGCTCTGCCAGACCCAGGCGTAAATCCCACGAAAACTGGTCGCGCATAATGAAGGCCACAAACATCTCTAACGGCTCGTAATTCTCCCCGTTAGGTAAAAATGACAAGAACTGTTCACGCGTCAGTTGGTTGAGGCACAACTGATATTTGCCGCTGCGATCCGCCACCTGCGATCCCAGCGAGAAATTGACGCCCAGCACCGATTTCCCCTGGTATTTCTGGCCGCTGACCTTCACCCTGCCGCCCAGGCGATTCTGCTGCTCCGGGGCGATTTTGACCTTGCGCAACTGCCAACTTTGCAGCGTCACATCCGCCAGGTTGAAACAGTGCGCCACCAGGCTGCAAATCACTTCCGGGGCACGCCCAGGGCTGGCCAGCAAGCCGGCATAGGCCAGCATTTTGCCGTGGTGGATGCGCAGTTTTTTGCGGATCGCCTCGTTACTTAATCCCACTAACGCAAACATGCGCTGCGAGACATCATCGTTACCGCCCTCGTCAAAGCAGATGTAGTAGCGGTATTTGCGCCAAATCTGATGCAGCAGCGTTAACAGCCGGTGGTTGAACACGTTGAGAAAATCCGTCAGGCGGTTTTCATTCTGGGCATCTTCCCAGGCCAACGAGTCCAGGTAATAACCGGGCAACGGCGACTGGCTGCCATGAAGCCCAAGGAAAGAGACTTCCAGCTCAAACTGGCCGCGAGCGGAAGTCTCCAACGCGATCACGTCACGGGTTGGAAAAGCCAGGCTGGCGGTCGATTTAAAGCGGATGGCCTCATCGGCTGGCCTGGCTGAACCCGGGGATTTTTGCCACGCTACCGCCATTTGGTTGAGCAGCTCGACCAATTGGTAAAAGTTATAACGTGACACATCCAGCACTGGCTCAGGCGGTACGCCTTCACCCGCGCTTACATCAATGCATGTTGACCCGTCTGTACCGGCCATTGGTAACATTCCTGATTATCAAGATTGATGACTTTCAAAAGGTGGAACGAGTTGACGCTGGCATACAGGGAGAAGAAGCGTGCCAACACCGTACCAAACAGGTAGAGCTCACCTTCAGAACCAAAAGCGCTTTGCTCCAGCCAGAGGGTGGTTTGCAGACCTCTGACCGGTAAACCACGGAACAACCTGTCGATCGGCTGGGTTTCGATACGCGAAATCGCGTCCAGTTTTTTTTGCGACGACCGAGCGGATTGCCGGTTGTGTACGCTGGGAAAATCATAGGTCTGCAGGATCTGTTTTAACGAATCCTTGTCCAATAATGACATGTAGTTCAATGACATATTTGACAGCAAAGACCATTGCAGGCTGCCATCCAACACCGGATACAGCGGTACCGAAGGCCGGGTTATATTACGGAAGGTGGCAAATGACGGGCCTGCTTGCGTCCGTTGGCAGATATCACCCACGCGTAGCGCCAGCGGTAATTCGCGGTTGGTACAGGTCATGCTGACCGACACGTTTTCTTGAGACAGGGCCACCTGCGTCTCATCACTGCGCACAAAGGAGATGTAATGCTCAAAGCCCTTGCGGAACAGCGAGTTTTTCACCCGCAGACGGTAATAGAGCATGCTGCGCTCCTGCGCAGGTTCCACCTGATGATGGAAACTTTCGAACGCCGGGTAGCTTCTGGCCTGCCCCCGCCCGCTGCCCTTGGGATCTTTGCTTAACCAGCTCTCCACGCGATCGATCGAGAAAATCTCGTAGCGCTCAGGATGATGGTAGCTGGCACACAGCGGATATTCGGTTTGTGTGCCATCCAGGGCTATCGCCTCGCTGTCGCGTTTGAACAGGTTCACCGCAGGGGTGCAGTTCAGGCGCAGGGTGGTTGGCCGTATCTTGACCTCAGGAGGCAATGGCTGGGAGAAATGCAGATTGAGGGTGAATTCGCTGGCTTTCAGATGCGCGGGGAAATCCACCACGCCAGCCACGTCAAAGAACAGGAAGCCTTCCGGGAAACAGAAATACTCCTGCAGGATACGGTAGCCGACATAGGCGTTTTTCGGATAAGGCAACAGTGCATCTTCACGCTCAAAGCCCACCGGGTTGAAATCGAAGTCCGGCATCGGAATGGTGATGCCGTTGACCACCAGCTCGGCCCGTTCGAAATAGTGGCTGATCCAGAAATAGAGCTGGGTGCTGGTGTAACCGTCCTCACCCAGATAGAAACGCAGTTTATCGAGCCGCATTTCCTGCACATTCAACTCTGCCTTGGCGCCGAAGTGAATGCTCAATATCCCCTGTTCGTTGCTGTTGTTGACGGCGATATCCTGGATGCCCATAGGGAACAGCCAGACATCCCGGCACAGCGTGAAGCTGCACTGAGGTCCGTGTGTTTCGCTGTCGTTTTGCAACGCGCCACGTTCCGCCCTTTGCGCAATCGGGACGCTCTCGATCTGGCTACCGCGCTCGATCAACGTCGCTTCAGTGAGTGCACTGCTGTTCGGCGTGTATTCGACGATGGTCATGCTGGGCACTGGCCGCAAATAGTTCGGCCACAGCATATTCAGCAGGCCGTGCGTCAACTCCGGGAACTGGTCGTCGATCTTTTCGCGCAGGTTGCCGGTCAGAAAGGCGAAGCCTTCCAACAGGCGCTCAACGTCCGGATCGGAACCCTGTTCGGATAAAAAGGCAGCAAGATGCGGCCGTTCGATTGCGGCATCACGCCCTAACTGCCGGAGGTAATCCAGCTCATCCCTGAAGTACTTTTCGAACGACATTATGCTTCCTGGTTTAGGCAGTAACGGCGGTTGCTGTCCAATTGGATATTGAACTCAACCACATCGCCGATATTGTCGAAATCAACTTGAGCACTGATATGGAAACTCAATAACAGTGGGTCCCCCTGATCCACCAGGGATTGAACGGCAACCTCGGAAATTCTTGGCTCGTAGCGCTCAATACACTCCTTGATGGCCTGCTCAATACTCTTACGGAAATCAGACGTGGTTGCCGTGGCATCATTGAGATCAATAACCCCCAGGCCTGCAGCACTTTGGCAGGCTCCGGGGCGCGAATTGAGGACTTCGTTCAAATGCTGCTTGATTGAGATTAATAGCTCTTGAACACGGCTATGTGAGGAAGGGCCTAAGCCCTTCCCCTGGATACGCTCAAACAAGCTGGCAGAACTTCCTCGCTCCCAATTAAGAAGCGCAGCCATTGCCTGTTATTCCTTATCCAAACGACCAACCAGCGAGAGCTCGAAACTGGCTCCCATGTATTTGAAGTGTGGACGCACCTGCATCGCCACCTGGTACCAGCCCGGATCCCCTTCGACATCCAGCACCTGGATCTGAGCAGAGCGCAGAGGGCGGCGGCTGCGGACATCGGTCGGTGGGTTTTCCTGATCGGCAATGTATTGCTTGAGCCAGATGTTCAGCTCACGCTCCAGATCCTGACGCTCTTTCCACGAACCAATCTGCTCACGCTGCAGCACTTTGATGTAGTGAGCCAGACGGTTGATGATGAACATGTACGGCAGTTGGGTACCCAACTTGTAGTTGGTTTCCGCCATCCGCCCTTCATGGGTATTCGGGAATACCTTCGGCTTTTGCACTGAGTTGGCCGAGAAGAAGGCCGCGTTGTCGGTGCCTTTGCGCATGGTCAGGGTAATAAAGCCCTCTTCCGCCAGTTCAAATTCACGACGATCGGTGATCAGCACTTCGGTCGGGATCTTGGCCTGTACCTGGCCCATCGCCTCATAGAGGTGAACCGGCAGGTTGTGCACCGCACCACCGCTTTGTGGCCCGATGATGTTCGGACACCAGCGATACTTGGCAAAGCTGTCTGTCAGGCAGGCGGCCAGCAGAAATGCAGTATTGCCCCACAGGAAGTGTTCGTGATCCTTGCTGACGTCTTCGTAGTAGTTGAAATTCTTGATCGGATTCTCAACGGTGGAATACGGCAAACGCAGCAGGAAACGTGGCGTGGTCAGGCCCAGATAACGGGAGTCTTCCGACTCGCGCAGCGCACGCCATTTGGTGTGTGCTGGCCCTTCGAACACCGACTTCATGTCTTTGATAGCAGGCAGTTCGGTAAAGCTGTTGATACCAAAGAAGTCCGGCGCAACGCTGGAAAGGAACGGCGCATGTGCCATGGCCCCAACGGCACTGACGTATTGCAACAGCTTCATATCCGGGGTGCTGTTGCTGAACGCATAGTTACCGATGATGGCTGCGGTAGGTTCGCCGCCAAACTGGCCGTAACCGGATGAGTACACGTGCTTGTAGAAACCAGACTGGATAATTTCCGGCGAGAACTCAAAATCTTCCAGCAGCTCTTCTTTGGTCGCATGCATGATGTTGATTTTGATGTTTTCACGGAAATCGGTGCGATCCACCAGCAGCTTCAGTGAACGCCAGGAGGATTCGATTTCGCGGAATTCTTTGGCGTGCAGAATTTCGTCCATCTGGGCACTGAGCTTTTTATCCAGCTCAATGATCATTCTGTCGACCAACAGCTTGTTGATCGGCTCTTCGTTGGTACCAGTGTCCAGAATGCTGCTGATAAATGCAGCAACGCCCTGTTTAGCGACGTCATAGCCATCATTGCCCGGCATCATGCGGGTCTGAGACATGATTTCGTCAAGCAGGAAAGTGGTACTGGTAGGCTCGGCAGCTAAAACCGCATTTTCTTCATGTAAAGACATACGTAAAATTCCCTCTTTCCGTCTCAATTATTTCTGATTAAGAATGTCCAATTCCTTTAGCAACTGCTCACGCATTTCTTCATTGCCCAGGAGATCTTGCAGACGAGAACGGAAGGCAGGAATGTTGCCCAGAGGCCCTTTCAGGGCAACCAGCGCTTCCCGCAGTTCCAGAATTTTTTTCAGTTCGGGGACGTTTTTCGCCACGTTGTCCGGTGAGAAATCGTCGAGAGAATTGATCGCCAATGTGACCGGCATCTCTTCTTTCCCCTCACCTTCCAGGTGATTGGGTACAGTGAACGAAAGGTTGATATTGGCTTCGTTCATCACCGCGTTGAAGTTGTTCTTGCTGACGGAAACGACCTGACGTTCTTCAATCGGGGTGTCTTCACGAACCCCCTTGAGATCGCCAACCACCATCAGGTTCAGTGGCAGTTCGATTTCAGTGGTTTGATCGCCCGTGTTAGGAACATACTTGATGTTGATCCTTTCCTTGGGGGCAACACTGCTTTGATTATTCTTACTCATCACTCGTCCTTTTAGTCACAATAAGGGAATACCAGCTAATGTTTGTTGAATGAGCACCGGAAAATGACATTCAGATATCATCCATGCTAATAGAGTCATCGCCATCTATTCAGATAGTAAATCTATCACCGTAAACCTAAATACCTTCCTCCTATGCCGTTCCGAAGTCTGCGAATAATCCGGTTTTACGCGCAAAGGTGGGAATCCTCCTATATTTCACGAGACTCTGAGAATTATCCCAAATAATGATAAAACCCCGAACATGGGATTGCTGCCCACGGCAAAAACTGGACATTTCCTGCATTAGCATAGCTTCACTGAATGTATCGTCCCCGATCTGACCGGTAAAAGTCCATAAATTTTTCTTTACTAAGCGTCCTAATAATTTATCGCCTGGCGAGAACAACTTTCGGCTTATGATCATAAAAAATAATTTCATTTAAATTAATTAAACCATAAAAAACAGCAAGTTAAAAAACAACATAATTACCAAGGTTATAGTGACATCACCAATCATAATCACCATCAATACTTTATCCAGCATAAAACACCAATAATGCAAATATTATAATCATTTATACCATTAACGATACCAATAAACCTTGCAAATTTGTGAGTGGCTTGGCACTAGGGAAAGACCTGATTATAGTAATGGCCGAAGTGAGAAGTGGGGCAAGTAACATTCGTGGTCGATTATTATCGGCGAGGGGTGTGACTAGCATTGAGTTATTACTAAGCTTATCTAACAAGGATCTTTAAGATGCCAACTCCAGCTTATATCTCTATCACAGGGAAAACCCAGGGTAATATTACCGCCAGCGCATTTACCGCTGAATCTGTCGGTAACATCTTTGTTCAAGGCCACGAAGACCAGATGCTGGTTCAGGAATTTGAACATATCGTTACCGTACCAACCGATCCGCAGTCTGGCCAGCCATCAGGGCAGCGTGCACATAAGCCATTCCGCTTCACCGTGGCTTATAACAAAGCTGTTCCATTGCTGTATAACGCATTGGCCTCTGGCGAAATGCTGCCAACGGTTGAATTGAAATGGTACCGCACCTCGATCGAAGGTAAACAAGAGCACTTCTTTACCACCAAACTGGAAGATGCCACCATCATCGATATCGACTGCAAAATGCCACACTGCCAGGATCCAACCAAGGCTGAGTTCACTCAGTTGGTTCGCGTTTCACTGGCATACCGTAAAATCACTTGGGAACACACCACTGCCGGGACTTCTGGTTCTGACGACTGGCGTGCCCCAATCGAAGCCTAAGGCTAGCCTTAGCTTCGCCCAAGCAGCCAATCGAGAGATTGGCTGTTTTTATTTCCACGTACCAAGCTCCCTACCTCATCTCAGCTTGATGGCCAACGGCTAACCGCCAATCAGCTTGCCTCTGACAATGACTTTACCCGGTTTAATATCGTGATCGACGGCCCGGCGGATAGCCAAACCTAACGCCTGCCAGGCGATTTCATGCAGATCGTGGGAAATGCAGGGGAAATTAAAACCGTAAATCGCCGCATTGGAAACTTCATCAATACCGAACAGCGAGACGTCTTTCATCAGCGCCAGGCGATGATCGACACAGGATTTGATGATGCCCAACGAGATCTGATTATTGCAGCCGACAAAATAGTCAGGCGGCGGTTGGCGATCGAGATACTCGTTGGTCACGCGCAGGGCTGCATCCATATAAAAATCCGCATGGATAATCTCCAGGCTCGCCACCTTGCCTTGCAGCGCGGCAATCAGCCCGGTAACCCGCTCTTTGGCCACGTTGGAATCCTCTGGCCCGGAAACCACCACCACCTTTTGGCTGTTCTGTTCCAGCAGATAACGCCCAGCCTGTAAACCGCAGTCCAGATTGTCGATATACACGCCGCTGCAAAACGCTCCATCCAGTTCCCGATCGACCAGCACCACCGGGATGCCGAGCCTTTCCAGGTTTTTCAGGTAGCCGGGCGTGTAGTTTCGGTCCGATGAGATCACCGATAAAATGATGGCGTCCACGTTGTAGCCAATCAGCTTATCGATAATGCGGTTTTCATTCTCCTGCGACTCATAAGAGTCAAACACCAGCGTATCGTAGCCCGCTTTCTGCGCCTCCAGCGTCATCAGCCGGGTGAGCGCGCCAAAAAACGGGTTGGCCATATCAGGGTTGACGATGCCGATCGTTTTGCTTGCTTTAGCCCGCAGATTGCGTGCGGCCGTGTTCATCACATACCCCAGACTCTCCGCCGTCTTGAGGATGCGATCGAGCGTATCGGGGTGGACTTTATCCGGCTGGGAGAACGCGCGGGATACGGTAATTTTGCTGACATTTGCAAGCGCTGCGACGCTCTCTAGCGTCGCTTTCAGTGGTCGATCGGCCGCCAAGTGTAACTCCTGGTTGGAACATATCATTTTGTACCATGGCAAGGTGATCAAGGATTATCACCTCTTATGTAAATACGCTTACCACCGCAGCATCAACCGACGCGCCGGACGTTGGGATCGGTAAAAACATCCAGATCATCACGGCTTTGCGATGAGAACTCAGAAACCACCGCGCCAAGCTTACCTGCCTGGAACCAGTGTCTGGTATTAGGCTTGATTGTATATTGTTCTCCCGCGCGCAACAAAATATAACGCTGGCAGGTATACCACTGTTCGAACCCTGCTGGAGGTTGACAGGCTGGGCTCCCCCGCTCGGTGTTCAAGGTCAGGGCATCATCATCCACAAACAGATAGACCTCTCCCCAGCGGCAGCGGAACGTTTCCTGTTTGCCCGGCGTATCGTCAAACGGCGGATGCAGATGCTCTGGACAGGTCTGGTGTGGGAACAGCACCAACTCCTTGGCGCAATAGCGCGGGGTGTTAATGTAAGTGAGTAGCTGTAAGCCCGAGCGTGGGTAATCGGCCAGGCCGAAATCCGTCAGCTCGATCTCCTGTTTTTCCACGTCGGTCAACCGTATGCCACAGCCTGCAAGCAAGGTTTGAGTTCTTTCTAGCGCATCGATAGGTCGCTGCATGATGTCCTCGTTAACGTTAATGATATCGATACCATCATAATTAACATCACCAGCCAATAAATGTGATCATCACGACTTTTTCACATCATTAAACCAACAACTTTTAACACAAAAGCAAAAAACACAACCAGCATCACACATTTTTAGCCCATCCCCGCTTACTATCCTGCTCATTGAAATGATATCGATACCATAAAAATGATACGAAAGGATGATAACCATGCAAGCATTAGTGCTAGAAAAACCCGGTAAAATCAGCATCCAGGATTGTCAGTTTGATGAAGTCCTTGGCGAAAACGATGTACAGGTCAAGATCCATTCCGTCGGTATTTGCGGCAGCGATGTGCATTACTATCAGCATGGCCGCATCGGGCCATTCGTGGTTAACGCCCCGATGGTACTCGGCCATGAGGCTGCCGGTGTCGTCATGGCCATTGGCAAAAACGTTCGCCATCTGCAGGTTGGCGATCGGGTTTGCATGGAGCCAGGCATTCCCGATTTGCAATCACAGCAATCCCGTGCAGGGATCTACAACCTGGATCCCGCTGTCCGTTTCTGGGCCACGCCACCGATCCACGGCTGCCTGAGAGAGAGCGTCATCCACCCTGCCGCTTTCACCTTCAAACTACCGGACAACGTCAGCTTTGCCGAAGGTGCCATGGTGGAACCGCTGGCCATCGGTATGCACGCCGCCACCAAGGCCGCGATCAAGCCGGGTGATATCGCGCTGGTGATTGGCGCTGGCCCAATAGGCGTGGTGACCGCCCTGGCTGCGTTGGCCGGTGGCTGCTCGGATGTGATCATCTGCGATCTGTTTGCAGAGAAATTGCAGGTGGCCGCCAATTATGAGGGGCTGCACGCGGTCAATATCAAAACCGGCAACCTGGCGCAAAAGGTCGCCGAGTTGACCAGCGGCAACGGCGTCGACATCGTGTTCGAATGCAGCGGAGCCAAACCGGCCATCGGCGGCGTCAGCGAGCATATTGCACCCGGTGGCACCGCAGTGCTGGTCGGCATGCCGATCGATGCTGCCCCCATGGACATCGTGGCCGCCCAGGCCAAAGAGGTCACCTTCAAGACCATTTTCCGTTACGCCAACATGTATCCGCGCACCCTGCGCCTGCTCAGCTCCGGCAAGTTGTGGGTACAGCCGCTGATCTCGCAAAGCTTCAAGTTCAAAGACAGCGTGGCGGCCTTTGAACGCGCGGCGGCGGGTCATCCAACCGACATCAAAATCATGTTGGAAATGGAGTAACTCATGGCGCTCTATGCAGGCATCGACTGTGGCACACAAGGCACCAAGGTGGTGATTGTCGATGGCACATCCGGCACCATCGTGGGCGAAGGCAGCGCACCGCATGAGATGATCAGCGACTCCTCCGGGCGCCGTGAGCAGTTGGCCGAGTGGTGGATTGAGGCATTGTTGCTGGCGTTTCGTCAGGCGATCGACAGCGCCAACATTGACCCATCGGCAATTGTCGCCCTGTCGGTTTCCGGGCAACAGCACGGCTTTGTTGCTCTGGATGAGCAAGGCGAAGTGCTGCATGCGGTGAAACTATGGTGCGACACCTCCACCAAGCGGGAAAACGACGTTCTGCTGGCGGGCCTGGGTGGCATCAAAGGTTCCTTGCAGAAGCTGGGGCTGATGGTGGCGGCGGGCTATACCGCGTCCAAGATCCTGTGGTTCAAGCAGCAACATCCACAGCTGTGGGCGCGGTTGAAAACGGTGCTGTTACCGCATGACTATCTCAACTTCTGGCTGACCGGGGAACGGGTAGCGGAATTTGGCGATGCCTCCGGCAGCGGGCTGTTTGACATTCGTCAGCGCTGTTGGGATCGCGATGCCGTAGCGCTGATCGACGATAGCGGCCTGCTGTGGAACGCCCTGCCTCGCCTGATCAACGCCGAGGAAAGCGTTGGCTATCTGCGCCCGGAAGTGGCGGCCCTGCTGGGTCTGCAACCCAATGTCCGGGTGGCCAGCGGTGGCGGCGACAACATGATGGCGGCAATCGGCACCGGTAATATTCGCCCCGGCATCGTGACCATGAGCCTCGGCACCTCCGGGACGCTGTTTGCCTATGCCGATCGGCCGGTGGTCAGCCATTCTGAAGCGATTGCCGGTTTCTGCTCCAGCAGCAACGGCTGGCTGCCGCTGATTTGCACCATGAACGTTACCTCTGCCAGCACCTCGGTACAGCGCCTGTTGCAGCAGGACGTGGCCGGATTCAATCAAGCCCTTGCCGCTACCGAACCCGGCGCCGCGGGCGTGATGATGCTGCCATTCTTCAACGGCGAGCGCGTACCACAACTGCCCGCAGCCAAGGCCAGCCTGCATAACCTGGACAGTGACAACTTTACCGGGGCCAACCTGTGCCGGGCCGTGGTGGAAAGCGCTACCTATGGCCTGCGCTACGGCCTCGACCTGTTCCAGCAGCAGGGTATTTCCACCAGCGAAATTCGCCTCACCGGTGGTGGCGCTCGCAGCGCCTGCTGGCGGCAGATCGTCGCCGACGTGATGAACTGCCCGGTGGTGTGTCTGGCAGAAAAGGAAACTGCTGCGCTGGGTGCCGCCATTCAGGCCATGTGGTGTGACAGTCTGGCGACCCAACCCGAGCTGTTGGCCTCAGAAGAGTTAACCAGGCTATGCCAGCGCTTTGTCCGGCTGGATGAAGAGACCCGCGTGATGCCGGATCCGCAGCGCCAGCGGCAATATGCCGATCTGTATGCCGGTTACCTGAACCTACTGCAAAAAGAGTATCCCGAGGTGAAGCTATGACACGCGACCCCCAGACCCAAGCCCCGGCCTACTTGCTGGAAGTCACCGGCGTGAGGAAGTCGTTTGGCTCCGTCGTCGCGTTGAAAAACGCCGAATTCTGCCTGCGCAAAGGGTCGATCCACGCGCTGTGCGGCGGCAACGGTGCCGGGAAATCCACCTTTCTCAGCATCCTGATGGGCTTTATCCAGCCCGACAGCGGCGATATCTTCGTTAATGGCCAACGCTGTGAGTTTGCTCATCCGAAAGAGGCACTGGCGGCTGGTATCGCTATCGTGCAACAAGAGCTGAGCGCCATCCCCGATCTGACGGTAGCCGAAAACATCTGGCTGGGGCGCGAACCCCGCCGCCTGGGCTTTGTGGATTTCAAAACCATGAACCAGCAGACCGCTGCGCTGTTGCAGGACCTGCATTTTGCCCTGTCGCCGACGGAAAAAATGCGCAACCTCAGCGTGGCGGAACAGCAGTTGGTGGAGATCGCCAAGGCTCTCTCCCACTCCGATGCCGACATCATCATTATGGATGAACCCACGTCGGCCATCGGCGAGGAGGACGTGCAGAAAATCTTCCAGGCGATCACCCGGCTGGCCGCCAAGGGCAAAGGCATCATTTATGTCTCGCACCGTCTGTCCGAGATCTTCCAGATTGCCGACAGCTACACCATCTTCCGCGACGGCAGCTATATCCATGAGGGCTTGTTGCAAGATATCACCCGCGAGCAGTTGATCGAGCACATCATTGGCGGCGAGTTCGAAAACGAGTTTGCCAAATTCAATCAGCCCGGCGATGAAGTGATGATGGAGGTGCAGCACCTGTGCTGGGGCAACAAGATCCGCGACATCAGCCTGACGTTAAAACGCGGCGAGATCCTGGGGATTTACGGGCTGGTAGGGTCCGGGCGCAGTGAGTTCCTCGATCTGATCTTTGGCATTCATCACGCGGACAGCGGCACTATCCAGATCGGCGATCGTCAGCTCGCCAAACATTCACCACAAGAATCAATCAACAGCGGCCTGGCCTACGTGACGGAAGACCGCAAGGATACCGGCCTGGTGCTGTGCCGCTCGGTTAAAGAAAATATCAACGTGGCTTCGCTGGGTGCCATCAGCCAACTGGGCATGATTAACCCAGGCCAGGAACAGCAGCGCGCCAACGACATGATCCAGCGCTTCAACATCAAAACCCCCGATGCCGACCATATCGTCGGCAACCTGAGCGGTGGCAACCAGCAGAAGGTGGTATTGGGGCGTTGGGCCTTGCTCGATCCGCAAATCATGCTGCTCGATGAGCCGACGCGCGGCATTGACGTAGGGGCCAAAAAAGAGATCTACCGCTTTATGTCCGAATTCGCCCTGAAGGATAAAGCGATCATCATGGTGTCTTCCGAGCTGTCAGAAATTATCGGTATGAGCGACCGCATTCTGGTGTTTCGTAACGGCATGCTCGCCGGTGAACTATCGACTAAAAACGCCACGCAGGCGGAACTAATGAAACTGGCCGTATAGCCAGGCAATCAACTCATTATTTTAAAGAGAACTTACTATGAATGGCACCCACTCATTAACGCCCGGGTTAGCTTTTTTTACGCAAAATAAACGGCATCTGCACAAGTACGGCATTATTATCGCCTTCTTCGTGTTGTGTCTGATCGTCGCGGTGATTGGTGAAGTTCAGGTGGCGCAAGGTGCCTGGAGCAGCAATTACTTCTTAAGCGATGAGAACATGCTGATCGTTCTGCGCCAGATCTCGATTAACGGCATTCTGGCCATCGGCATGACCTTTGTGATTATTACCGCCGGGGTCGATCTTTCCGTGGGCTCGGTATTGGCGCTGAGTGGCATCGTCGCCGCCCGCTTTGCCACCACCAACAGCGGGCTGTCTATCGGCGATACCGCGCACGCCGTGATGGTGCCGCTGATTGTCGCCCTGGGTATCGGCATTGTCTGCGGGCTGATCAACGGTACCATTCTGGCCCGCTACCGCTTGCAGCCCTTCATCGTCACCATGGGGATGCTTTCCGCCGCCCGTGGCCTGGCGCTGCTGACCACCGACGGTAACCCGGTCTCCCAACTCAACAACGATTTCCGCTGGTTAGGCAATGGCTATGTGCTGGGCATCCCGGTGCCGGTGATTATTTTCACCGCCCTGTTTGTGCTCGCCTGGATCCTGCTCAATAAGACCATCTTCGGCCGCCATGTGTATGCCGTGGGGGGCAACCAGAAGAGCGCCCGTACCTCCGGCATCAGCGTTATCCAAATCAAGGTGTTGGTCTACACCCTGTGTGCTGCCCTGGCGGGGATCGCCGGTTTGATCCTGACGGCCCGTACCGGCTCCGCGCAAACCAACGCCGGTAGCGCCTATGAGCTGGACGCCATTGCCGCCGTGGTCATTGGCGGCACCAGCATGGCCGGCGGCGTCGGCACCTTGGTTGGTACCCTGTTCGGCGTATTGATTATCGGCGTGATGAATAACGGCCTCGATTTGCTCGGTGTGCAGTCCTATTACCAGCAGATCATCAAGGGCGCATTGATTGTTGTCGCCGTGTTGCTCGACCCGTCACGCAAACAACAGCGTGACTAACTTACCTCATAACAACAAAACCCTATAACCAGGAGTCACCATGAACAAGATGACCAAAATTGCATTGCTCACCTCCGGCCTGCTGCTGGGGACCTCAACGCTGGCCCAGGCCGCCCCGGTGAAAATCGCCGTGCTGATGTACGGCATGAAGGCCGAGTTTGTCCAACTGATGGAGAAGGCGGCGAAAGAGCATCCTGAGGTTAAAAATGGCAACGTACAGCTCACCGTTTACGATGGCCGCTACGACCCGATGGTGCAGAACAATCAGGCAGAAACCGCCATTCAGACCAAGACCGACGCCATCATCATTAACCCGATGGATTACGAGGCCAACATCGACGTGGTGACTATGGCCAACAAGGCCAAGATCCCGGTGGTGGTCACCAACGCCCGTTTGAATACCGATCAGATGACCTCTGAAGTGGTCTCTGACGACGTGCTGGGCGGGTATCTGGAAGCCAAAGCGGTGCTGCAGAAAATGAACTGCCAGGGCAACGTGGTGATTATCGAAGGGCCAAAAGGCGGCAGCGGCGAGATCCAGCGCGGAGAAGGCAACGACAAGGCCATTGCCGAATGTGGTCCAGGCAAAATCAAGGTGCTGGAGCGCAAGACGGCCAACTGGTCACGCGCCGAGGCGCTGCCGCTGATGGAAAACTGGTTGCAGAAGCACCGGGGCCAGATTAACGGCGTTATCGCGCAAAACGACGAAATGGCCTTGGGGGCGATTGAAGCCATCAAGGGTGCCAATCTGAACGTGAAAGACTTTGCGATTGCCGGGGTCGACGGTGTCTCCGATGCTATTCGTGCCGTGCAGGCCGGTGAGATGGTATCGATTCTGCAAGATGCCCATGCTCAGATGCAGGGTTCTATCGATGTAGCGCTGCGCGCGGTAAAAGGCGACAGCTATCAGCCACAGTCGGATATCTGGAAGCAGTATGCAGGCCAGATGCAGTGGGATAACGGCACGGCTAAACGCTACTCGGTGCCATGGACCGTGGTGACCACCGAGAACGCCGCCCAACTGTTGGATGCGCGTAAGTAATCGTTCGTCAACTAACCCCAGGGTTTTGAGCCTGGGGTTAGTAGGGTTAAACGGGCGCAGCACGCGGCGCCGCCTACATCATCAATTCACCGAAATTCCCCACTTTTTCATTCGCGATAGCAGCGTTGTACGTTTTAGCCCAAGGCGTTGTGCGGCCCCACGTGGCCCGGCAACCACGCCGTTGGTTTCTCTCAGCACGCGGAGCACCCGTTGGCGCTCATCTTCCTCCGACGATACCGTTTCCGTGGCTGGTGCGGAGAGCACCATTGAGGATTGCGAATACTGCAATTCAGGTAGCGGCAACTCAAGCACCGAACCGCGCGTCAACAATACCGCACGCTCAATCACGTTCTCCAGTTCACGCACGTTGCCCGGCCACGGCATCTGGCTTAATAACCGCAGCGTTTGCGCCGGGATACTGTCGATGGTGCGTTTCATGCGGCGAGCAATTTTATGGGTCAGGAACTTCACCAGTTGGGGGATATCCTCGGGCCGTTCACGCAGCGGTGGAATGACGATCGGAAACACGTTCAGGCGATAAAACAGATCGCTGCGAAATTCACGATCGGCCACCATCTGCTGCAAATCCCGGTTGGTGGCGGCGATCAGGCGGATATCGACGGAGATCGGTTTGTTGCCACCGACTCGTTCAAACTCCCGCTCCTGTAACACCCGCAGCAGCTTGGGTTGCAACTCAATGGGGATCTCCCCCACTTCATCGAGGAATAGCGTCCCCTTCTCCGCCAGCTCAAAACGGCCCATACGTTGGGTCGAGGCTCCGGTAAACGAGCCTTTTTCATGGCCAAACAGGTCACTCTCCAGCAGGCCCGCAGGCATCACCGCACAGTTCATTTTCACCATGCGCTGGTCACGTCGTTCGCTCAGGTTATGGATCGCTCGCGCTATCAGCTCCTTGCCGGTGCCCGTTTCCCCGAGGATCAGCACCGAACAGTCGCTTTTAGCCACGATTTCGACCTGTTTGAGTACCGCAGACATCCCCGCGCTACGCCCGACAATCTCGCTCAGGTCGGGATGATTGACGTTGATCTGCTCGGTCAGATACAGGTTCTCATGCACCAGGCTCTCTTTAAGCCGGTTGATCTCCTGGCAGGCCAGCGCGTTATCCACAGCGATGGCAATACGCTCGGCAATCTGTTGCAGCACCCGTAAATTGGCCGCGTTAAAGCCATCTGCCTGGCATTGCGCCAGCTTCAGCACGCCCAGCTTCTTTTGGCCGAATATCAGCGGCAATACGCACAATGCCTCGATCCTACCCCGTGAGAGTTCAAACAGCCGACGTTCATAGCCGGAAAGCTGCTCGGCATTTTTCAGGTTCAACAGCAGCATTTCGCCGCTGCGCATCACCCGTTCGGTTAAGGTGCCTGCCAACGCCACGTTGTACTGCTGGCGTTCGGCAGCATTGTTGTTCAGATAGTGGGTGGAGTAGATGGTGAGCTGCTCGGCGTGATTACTGCGTAACACGATGCTGATGGCGTCGCTGTTGAAAAAGTGGTGAATTTTCTCCGAGATCTCCCCCATCACATCATCCAGATCCAGCTTTGACAGCACCGCATTGGTGACATCCACCAAGATGCGATAGTCATCCAGCTCATGACGTAGCTGGTGCTGTTGCCGTTGCGCGTTGTCCAGCAAAACGATCTGCTGCGTGGCCAGCGCCACTAGCTCCATCAGCGTTTGCAACTGCACCAGACTGGCATCGCTGAACGGCTCGTTTCCGCTACGCAGTAATTCACAGCCACCGAGCGGTCGCCCGCCCGCATGTAGCGGCATCAAACAGTATTGGTTGAAAGGAGGATGCAACTTTAGGGCGCGGATTTGCGGATAGCGATCGTGCAGCTCATCGGCCTGCCAGCGTTGGGGTAACGAGCTGTGTTGAAAGCGGCTGACCGGGCCATTCGCCAGCAGCGTTTCGTCCTGATAGTTTACCGGCTGCAGCGCGTGATCCAGCCCGTGAAAACTCACCCGTTCGCTATGAGGATCAAATAGCACCAACGCGACGCTGTCGGCCAGTTGCAGACGCCGCAACACCTGACGCAATTGCAGTAACAGATCGATGAAAGTATGCTGCCCGAGCAGCATGCGGGTAATTTCGAGCAGGTCTTGTTGTTCTAAGCGTACAGTCGACATGGTTTATCACTTGTCTGAGTCACGAAGATTATTGCCAGCGAACATCCTCACAAAGAGTAAGGTTTGTTAATGGTAATTTCTCCCGACCGGATCAACAAAACACCGCAACAGGAATGTCATTTGCCGGGGATAGCACAATTTATCGCCGTTCCTGGCCACCTTCGCCTGCAAGGAACAGCGCCACGTCCTGCTCCACTTCCCCCATAGCTTGCAGTGCCGACAAGGTTTCCTGTGCTTCGTGCTCATCCAGGCGGCTCATGGCAAAGCCTACATGGATCAGCACCCAGCTACCGATTAGCGCTTCTGGCGGTTCATCGTCCTGGCACACCAGGGCAATATTCACTTCTCGTTGCACACCGCAGACGTCGACCCAGGCGTGCTGGTGTTGGTTTTCGTCCAGCGCCACAACCTTACCGGGAATGCCTATACACATGCTTTTTCCTCTTGGTTATTCAATTTCCAGGCGCTTGAGTTGCAAGCCGTCATCCGCCTGCACTCGCAGGTTGCGCCCGCCGCATTGCGGGCAGACCAGGACCTGGGGAACCAGCAGTTGTACATCCGCCCGGCAGTCGTGACACCAGCACTGTGCCTGTTGTTCGAGCAGATGCAGCTCGCAGCCTTCGGCCAAGGTGCCGCGACAAACCATGTCGAAGCAGAACCGCAGCGACTCCGCCTCCACGCAGGAAAATGCGCCGATCTCAAACCAGACGGCGGTAATGCGCCGGGCATGATTTTGCCGGGCATGTTGCTGCATGATTTCCATCGCATGATGGCACAGGGTTATTTCATGCATCTGGGCTCCGTTGTTCGGCGATTAATGGCCGATGCTTCAGCTAGTGCAATTAGGGTGCCAAGGTGATCCCATCACCCTCATCCGCTTGCCATCAGGGAGAAGACAAGCGGATGAGGGCCAAACCGTCATTTTTGCTACCGATTTCGACAAAAATGACGAAGTGACGACGCTAATCCGGGCGGAACGTGACGAATATCCCCTCCCGCTTCGTCGTTTATGCCAATCTGCCGCTCATGCGCGGCACGTACAATCCCAACCACCTCTTTTATATCCATTTATTACGCTTGGCACGTTTTATGTATAGCTAACGGCAGCACAGACTCAAAGGCTCGCCGCCTGGGGTTTAACGATGGAAGGTAATCAGGAGTGACTGATGAACAGGTTTATCATGGCCGATCCGCAAAAATGCATTGGCTGCCGTACTTGTGAGATCGCCTGCGTAGTGGCCCATAGCCAAAACCAGGATGTCTCGGCGCTGGATGCCGCCAACTTCACGCCTCGCCTGCATCTGCTGAAAGGCGGCAATGTCAGCACCGTGGTGCTGTGTCGTCAGTGTGATGATGCCCCCTGCGCCAGCGTTTGCCCCAACGGGGCCATCAGCCAGAGCGACGGCATGGTCAAGGTTGCGCAGGAACGCTGCATCGGCTGTAAAGCCTGCGTCATGGCTTGCCCCTACGGGGTGATGGAAGTGATCACCCGCCCGGTAGCCCACCATGGTAATACCTTGATGTTCCCCGCCGCCGATAAAGCGGAAGCGCACAAGTGCGATCTCTGCACCGGACGTGCCAATGGCCCGGCCTGTATGGAATTTTGCCCCACCGATGCGTTGCTCTGTGTAGACCAACAGCTGCTGCAAAAAATGAATGCGGAAAAACGCCGCCGCGCCGCACTCAGCACACTGTCGTTGGCGATGTAAGCATGAACCGCTTTCTGTTGGAGGAACGGCCATGAACCGCTTTGTTATTGCGGAGCCTCAGCACTGTATCGGCTGCAACACCTGCATGGCCGCCTGCACTGAGGTGCATAAGGCTCAAGGGTTACAATCGCATCCCAGGCTGACGGTGACGCGCGTTGGAGAGCAAACGGCACCGATGCTTTGCCGCCAATGTGAAGATGCCCCTTGCGCGCGCGTTTGCCCGGTCAATGCCATCACGCACGGCGAGCACGCCATCGAGCTGAACGAGACCCTGTGCATTGGCTGCAAGCTGTGTGGCCTGGCATGCCCGTTCGGTGCAATCACGCCTGCGGGCAGTGGGCCGGTCAATATCCCGTCGATGTTTGAACAGTACGTCCCGGCAGAACTGCTGCCCGACGTGCCAACCAGCCCCGCAAGCCAATCGCCCTATCTGTCCTGGAATGCCGGGATCAAAACGGTGGCGGTGAAGTGCGATCTCTGCGCGTTTCTCGCCGATGGGCCGGAATGCGTACGCATCTGCCCAACCAATGCCTTGCATATCGTCGATGAGCAGCAGCTTGAGCAGGAAGCGCAGGCCCGGCGTTTGGCGCGAGCCGGCCAGGTCGCGATCGGCTGCCCATCCTCTCCTTCTCTCGTCAGGGGGCAGAAATAAACATGGACTCTCTCACTCTACTGCTTTGGGCTTTGGTGATTTATGTCGCTGGTGGCGTGCTGTCACTGCTGCTGTTTCGCCGGGAGCGCCTCGCCATTTTGCTGGCGGGCATCAGCGCGATGATCGGTGGCCTGTTAGGGCTATGCAGCGCCGTCCCCGTCCTGTTAAGCGGGCAAACCCTCACCTTCTCCACGCCTGGCCTGTTCTCGTTTGCCGCTTTCGTGGTGCGCATGGATTCGCTGGCGGCCTTTATGCTGGTGGTGATTTCGCTATTGGTCACCGTCTGTGCGCTGTATTCCATCGCCTATGTGCAGGAGTATCGGGGCAAAGGCGCCGCGAGCATGGGGTTCTTTATGAACCTGTTTATCGCCTCGATGGTGGGGCTGGTGGTGATGGATAACGCCTTCTACTTCATTATTCTGTTCGAAATGATGTCGCTGGCCTCCTGGTTCCTGGTGATCGCCGATCAGGATGACGAATCCATCAGCGCCGGTTTGCTGTACTTCTTTATCGCCCACGCCGGTTCGGTGCTGATCATGATCGCCTTCTTCCTGATGTGGCGGCAGAGCGGCAGCCTGGACTTTGACTCCTTCCGTTCGCTGTCGCTCTCCCCTTGGATGGCGTCGGTGGTTTTCCTGCTGGCCTTCTTTGGTTTTGGGGCCAAGGCGGGGATGCTGCCGCTGCACAGCTGGTTACCACGCGCCCACCCGGCGGCTCCTTCTCATGCTTCAGCGCTGATGTCCGGCGTGATGGTGAAGATCGGCATCTTCGGCATCATCAAAGTCGGGATCGACCTGCTGGGTGCCACCGAAATGTGGTGGGGCATCGTGGTGCTGGCCTTCGGCGCAGTATCTGCAGTGTTGGGAGTGCTGTATGCGTTGGCCGAGCACGATATCAAACGCCTGCTGGCCTGGCACACGGTGGAGAACATCGGCATCATTTTAATGGGCGTGGGCGTGGCGATGGTCGGCATGGCTAGCGGACATCCGGTGATGGCGGCGCTGGGCCTGCTCGGCGCGCTGTATCACCTGCTCAACCATGCGGTGTTTAAAGGTTTGCTGTTCCTGGGTGCCGGTGCCGTGATTTGGCGCGTACATACCCGCGATATGGAACAAATGGGCGGCCTGGCGAAGCTGATGCCGCTGACCGGGCTGGCGTTCCTGATCGGCTGTATGTCGATCTCCGCCCTGCCGCCGCTGAACGGTTTTATCAGCGAGTGGTATACCTACCAATCGCTATTTTCCATGAGCCACGACGGCAACTTTGTGATGCGCCTCAGCGGCCCGATTGCCATGGTGATGCTGGCGATCACCGGGGCGCTGGCGGCGATGTGCTTCGTCAAGGTCTACGGCGTCAGCTTCTGCGGCGGGCCGCGCAGTGAAAAAGCGGCGCAGGCTCGCGAAGTGCCATGGCAGATGACAGTCTCCATGCTGTTGCTGGCCCTGCTGTGCGTATTGCTCGGCGTAGGGGCCAGCGTGGTCGCTCCCGTTCTGGCCCAGGTTGCCATGACGCTGGTCGGCACTCATGACGTCACCGTGGTGCAAGGCTCAATGCTGGTGCCGCAACTGGCCAGCCAGGCCATGTTGTCACCGGCGCTGACCTTTATCCTGCTGATCGCCCTGCCGCTGATCCCATTGGCGGTGTATCTGCTGCTGAAAAGCAATCAGTCCAGCTTCCGTCGCCGTGGCGACCCGTGGGCCTGCGGCTACAACTGGGAGCAAGCGATGGCGGTATCCGCCGGGGGCTTTACCCAGCCACTACGCGCCATGTTTGCCTCGCTATACCGTCTGCGCAAGCAGCTCGATCCAACTCCGGCATTAGCGCGAGCACTGGAACAGACCACCGCAGGGGCAACCCGCGCCGAGCCGTTCTGGGATGACTGGATCATCAATCCGCTGGTCAAGGCCTCTCAACGCCTGGGTGTGCGGTTGCAGGGCATGCAGAGCGGCGACTTCCGCTTCTATTGCCTGTATGTGGTGATCGCCTTGGTGATCCTGCTGTTGCTTGTCGCGGTTTAAGGGGAAATAGCATGTCGATGCAGGAAACACCGTCGTTAATGATGGGACTCTTCGCGCTGATGCAGGCGCTGATAATGCTGGCGATCGCGCCGCTGTTCACCGGGATCTCCCGCCAAATCCGCGCCCGGATGCACTCGCGCCGTGGCCCCGGCATTTGGCAGGACTACCGCGATATGGGCAAGCTGTTCAAACGTCAGGAGGTAGCTCCTGCGCAGTCGGGCGCTATCTTCCGCGTGATGCCTTATGTGTTGCTGAGCAGCATGTTGCTGGTGGCGATGACGCTGCCCATCTTCACGCGGACGTCGCCGTTTGCCGGTGCGGGGGACTTGATCACCCTGCTCTATCTGTTCGCACTGTTCCGCTTCTTCTTCTCGCTGTCTGGTCTGGATACCGGTAGCCCGTTTGCCGGGATCGGGGCCAGCCGCGAACTGACGCTGGGCGTATTGGTAGAACCTACGCTGATCCTGGCGCTGCTGGTGGTAGCGCTGATTGCCGGTTCCACCAATATCGGCACCATCAGCGCCACCCTGACCGAGGGGTGGAGTTCCCCAACGGCCACCCTGCTGGCCATGCTGGCCTGCGGTTTCGCCGCGTTTATCGAAATGGGCAAAATCCCCTTCGACGTGGCGGAGGCGGAACAGGAACTTCAGGAAGGGCCGTTGACCGAATACTCCGGCTCCGGCCTGGCGCTGGTGAAATGGGGGATCGGCCTCAAACAGGTGGTAGTGGCCGAACTGTTCCTGGCGGTGTTTATTCCCTTTGGCAAGGCAGTGGAGCTGACGGTGCCTGCGCTGGCACTGGCGGCAGTCATCATGCTGGCCAAGCTACTGGCGGTGTTTGTCATCGCCTCCATTTTTGAAAATACCTTGGCGCGTGGGCGGTTCTTGTTGACGCACCACGTTACCTGGCTCGGTTTTGGCGTAGCGGCGCTGGCCTTTGTCTTTTACCTAACCGGTCTGTAGCCGCCAGGAAACCCATTATGGAAAATACGCTCTGTTTGCAATATACCGCCCTCGCCACGCTACTGCTGCCGTTTATCGGCGCGCTGCTGACGGCCTGCGTGCCGCAACGGATGGCCAAGTGGATCTGTACCCTGTTTGCGCTGTTGGCCACGCTGGGTACGGTGGTCATCGGCTGGCTATTCCTGGCCCATGGCAAGGCGGATACGACCATCACGCTGCTGCAATACGGCAACGTGGCGCTGTTCGGTTTTATCATCGACCGCATCAGCACGCTGATTGTCTTTGCGGTGGTATTTCTTGGCCTGCTGGTCAGCCTGTATTCCACCGGTTACCTCACCACCGCCAACCGCGAACATCCCCACGAGGGCAGCAACCGCTATTACGCTTTCCTGCTGATCTTTATCGGCGCGATGGCCGGGCTGGTGATGTCCTCCACCATTCTGGGGCAGTTGCTGTTCTTCGAGATCACCGGCGGCTGTTCCTGGGGGCTGATTAGTTACTACCAGACGCCGAAGGCACAACGCTCGGCCATGAAGGCCCTGCTGATCACCCATATTGCCTCAATCGGCTTATACCTGGCGGCGGCGACACTGTTCCTCAATACCGGCACCTTCGCCCTGAGCGCGATTGCGCAGCTCAACGGTACGGCCAGCCTGGTCGTGTTTGGCGGCATCCTGTTCGCGGCCTGGGGGAAATCGGCCCAGCTTCCGTTGCAGGCCTGGCTACCCGATGCCATGGAAGCCCCTACCCCGGTGAGCGCCTATCTGCACGCCGCCTCGATGGTGAAAGTGGGCGTCTACATCTATGCCCGCGCCATCCTGTCTGCGGATGCGGTACCGCATATTATCGGCTGGGTCGGCATCGTCATGGCGACTATCACCCTGATTTACGGCTTCCTGATGTATCTGCCGCAAAAGGATATGAAGCGCCTGCTGGCCTGGTCCACCATCACCCAGCTCTCCTATATTTTCCTGGCGCTGTCTATTTCCATCTTCGGTTCCAAAACCGCCTTTCTGGGCGGTGTGGCTTACATCTTTAACCACGCGTTTGCCAAGAGCCTGTTCTTCCTGGTGGCCGGGGCGCTGAGCTACAGCTGCGGCACCCGGATGCTGCCGCGCTTGCAGGGCGTGATGAACAAGATGCCGCTGCTGGGCGTGGGGTTCTGCGTGGCCGCGCTGGCGATCACCGGGGTGCCGCCGTTTAACGGTTTCTTCAGCAAGTTCCCGATTTTTGCCGCCGGTTTTGCACTGTCGCATGAGTTCTGGCTGATGACGCCGCTGATGGTGCTGGTGCTGATCGAGTCGGTCGCCAGCTTTGCCTGGTTCATCTATTGGTTTGGGCGCGTTATTCCTGGCAAACCCAGTGATGAGGTGGCACAGGCCGCTCCGCTGCCGCTGGTGATGAGCGCGGTGTTAGTGATTCTGATCGCAATGTCGGTAGGTTCCAGCGTGATTGCCGTCGCCTGGCTTGGATAAGGGAGTTGCTTATGACTGGTTCACTTATCGTCAATAACCTCGCGGGGCTGATGATGGTCACCTCGCTGCTGGTGATTGGCGCCAAACGGCCCGTGGCCTCGTGCTGGCTCTATGCCTTGCAGTCGCTGTTATTGGTGCTGATCTTCTTGACGCTGGGGCAAACCCTGGGCGCCCACCAGCTCACGCTGTGGGCGATCAGCGCCTTTATCACCAAGGTGGTGCTGGTGCCGGTGATCATGGCCTATGCCTTTCGCAAAATGGACGATCCCTCGGCTAACGGCAGCCTGATCGGCCCAGTGATGCTGATGCTGGCCGCGGCGGTGATTGTGCTGCTGTGCTGGTTTGTGGTGGAGCCGGTACAGGTGCCATTGTTGGCCTCGCTGAAACCGGCGCTGGCGGTATCGCTGGGGCATTTTATGCTCGGCCTGCTGTGTATCGTCACCCAACGCAACATCCTCAAACAGGTGTTTGGCTACTGCCTGATGGAGAACGGTTCGCACCTGACGCTGGCGCTGCTGGCGAATCGCGCGCCGGAGCTGGTGGAAATTGGCATCGCCACCGATGCCATTTTTGCGGTGATCGTGATGGCCGTGCTGGCGCGCAAAATCTATCGCACGCTCAACACGCTGAATGTTGAACAACTGACGGCGTTGAAGGGGTGAGATGATGAGTAATACCACCATGCTGTTTCTATTACTGCTGACGCCGCTGGCCTTCTCGCTGTTGACCTTTGCCTGCCGGTTGCTGGGCAATGCGGCACGGGCCTGCGTCACGTTGTTGCACTTTGTCGGTATCATGCTGCTGCTGGCGGTTTCCCTGTGGGTGGTGATGCAGGTGTACCAGCAAGGCGATATTCTGGCCGCCGAACGCTGGCTGCATCTGGACAGCCTTAGCGCGCTGTTCCTGGCGATCCTCGGCATCATTGGCTGCCTAACCGGGCTTTACTCCATTGGCTATATGCGCCATGAGGTCGATGAAGGCGAGATTTCGGTAGCAACGCTGTGCCACTACTACGGTTTCTTCCACCTGTTCCTGTTCACCATGCTATTAGTGATCACCAGCAATAACCTGATCCTGATGTGGGCGGCCATCGAAGCCACCACGCTCAGTTCGGCGTTTCTGGTGGGGTTGTACGGGCAGAGCTCTTCACTGGAGGCGGCCTGGAAGTACATCATTATCTGCACCGTCGGGGTGGCCTTCGGGCTGTTCGGCACCATTCTGGTTTACGCCAACGCAGCCAGCTTTATGCCCGATCCCAACGAGGCCATCTTCTGGACGGAAGTGCTCAAGCACGCCACGCAGTTGGATCCGATGCTGATGCATCTGGCCTTTGTGTTCATCCTGATTGGTTTTGGCACCAAAACCGGGCTGTTCCCGATGCACGCCTGGCTACCGGACGCCCACAGTGAGGCACCAAGCCCCACCAGCGCCCTGCTCTCTGCCGTGCTGCTCAATTGCGCGCTGCTGATCATCATCCGTTACTACATCATTATCAGCACCACGCTGGGCCATGACTTTACCGGCACGCTGTTGATGGTGTTTGGCTTCCTCTCCGTCGCGGTGGCGGCCTTCTTTATTCTGGTGCAGCGCGATATCAAACGGCTGCTGGCCTACTCCAGCGTAGAGAACATGGGGCTGATCGCCGTGGCGATCGGCATCGGTGGTCCGCTGGGCATCCTGGCAGCGCTGCTGCATACCCTGAACCACAGCCTGGCAAAAACTCTGCTGTTCTGCGGCTCCGGCAACGTGCTGCTGAAGTATGGCACCCGCGATATCACCGTGGTGAAAGGGATGCTGAAATGCATGCCGTTCAGTGCCGTGCTACTGGCCGGGGGAGCATTGGCGCTAGGTGGCATGCCGCCGTTCAATATCTTCCTCAGTGAATTTATGACGGTCACCGCCGGGTTGGCGGCTGGCCATATTACGTTGACCATCTTCTTGTTGCTGCTGCTGACGGTGGTATTAGCCGGGTTGGTCCGCATGGTGGCCAGCGTGCTGTTCGGCGCTAAACCCGAAGAGGTCAACAAAGGCGAACTGGGAATACTGACGACCTTACCGATGGTGATCCTGCTGGTATTGATGCTGGTGATGGGCACCCATATCCCGCAACCGGTCAGCCGACTGCTGGAAAACGCGGTCCACATCGTGATGAACAACAAGCCTGGCACTCATGTCCAGCCATTGAGCTGGCCATGGGCCGTTCAGAATCATTCCTCTGCGGTCGAACCTCAGGCAGGAGAAGTAAAGTGAGCTACGAAACCCACGTATTGACCCTCAACAACGACGAGAAACTCGGCAAAGGCTACCTGGCCAAAGTGCGTGAGAAATTCCCCTCCGCCCTGCTGGATGCCGAGTGGCAAACCGCCAATCAGGTCACCATCACGGTCAAGCTGAACTCGTTACCCGAGATCGTGGAATATCTTTATTACAAGCTGGGCGGTTGGCTACCGGTGCTGTTTGGTAATGATGAACGTACTTTGACCGGCGATTTCGCCGTCTACTACGTGCTGTCGATGGAGGAAGGGGAAAAGTGTTTTATCACCGTCAAGGCTCAGGTTAGCGCCATCACGCTGGAGTTTCCGTCGGTTACCCCACGCGTTCCCGCCGCCGTGTGGGGCGAGCGTGAAATCCGCGATATGTACGGTTTGATCCCGGTAGGGTTGCCGGACGAGCGCCGCCTGGTGCTGCCGGACGATTGGCCAGACGATCTTTATCCGCTGCGTAAAGACACCATGGATTACCGCCAGCGCCCTGAGCCAACCACCGATGTGGAAACCTACCCGTTTGAAAATGCGGCCACCGGCGAATCACGGGTGGTGCCGATCGGGCCGATGCACATCACCTCCGACGAGCCGGGGCATTTTCGCCTGTTTGTTGACGGCGAGCGCATTGTCGATGCCGACTACCGGCTGTTCTACGTGCACCGTGGCATGGAGAAACTGGCCGAAACCCGTATGGGCTATCAGGAAGTCACCTTCCTGTCCGACCGGGTCTGCGGGATCTGCGGCTTTACCCACAGCGTGGCCTACACCACCTCGGTGGAAAATGCGTTGGGGATCTATGTGCCGCCCCGCGCCCATGCCATCCGCAGCATTCTGCTGGAGGTCGAACGGCTGCACAGCCACCTGTTGAACATCGGGCTATCCAGCCACTTTGTCGGCTTCGATACCGGCTTTATGCAGTTCTTCCGCGTGCGTGAAAAATCGATGACCATGGCGGAGCTGCTGACCGGATCGCGTAAAACCTATGGGCTCAACCTGATCGGTGGCGTGCGCCGCGACATCCTGAAAGAGCAGCGGGTTAAAACCATCAAGCTGATCCATGAGATGCGCGCCGACGTGACGCAACTGGTAGAGATGCTGCTCGGCACGCCGAATATCGAGCAGCGCACCAAAGGCATTGGCCTGTTGGATCGGCAGATCGCCCGCGACTACAGCCCTGTGGGACCGATGATCCGCGCCAGCGGCTTCAAGCGCGATATGCGCTTTGACCATCCTTATGCCAACTACGGCTCGTTGCCGAAAACGCTGTTCACCTTCGACGGCTGCGACGTGTATTCACGAGTGATGGTGCGCGTACAGGAAGTGCTGGATTCGCTGGCGATGATCGAATACGGCCTGGATAACCTGCCGGGCGGCCCACTGCTCACCGAAGGTTTCCGCTACCAGCCGCACAAGTTTGCCTTGGGCTATGCCGAAGCCCCGCGCGGTGAAGATATCCACTGGAGCATGCTGGGAGATAACCAGAAGCTGTTCCGCTGGCGCTGCCGGGCGGCCACCTACGCCAACTGGCCAGTGCTGCGTTATATGCTGCGCGGCAATACGGTTTCCGATGCCCCGCTGATTATCGGCAGCCTGGATCCCTGCTACTCCTGTACCGACCGCGTCACGTTGATCGATATCAACAAGCGTAAAGCGAAGACCGTGCCGTACAAGGAGATTGAACGCTACGGGATCGAACGCACCAATTCACCGTGCAAGTGAGGGAGGCAGCATGCTGAAACTGTTTAAAACCATCCTGAAGGCCGGTGAAGTCACGGTGAAATACCCGTTTAATCCGCTGGAGGTGTGCCCGGGTTTCCGTGGCAAGCCAGAGTACGATCCTGAGCAATGTATCGCCTGCGGCGCCTGCACCGTGGCCTGCCCAGCCAATGCGTTAACCATGGAAACCCATGAGGCCAGCGGCGAGCGCGTCTGGCAGTTGTTCATTGGACGCTGCATCTTCTGCGCACGCTGTGAAGAGGTTTGCCCGACGCGGGCGATCCGGCTGTCGGAAGATTTTGAAATGGCGGTGATGCACAAGCCCGATCTGTATATCCGCGCCACCTTTACCCTACTCAACTGCCGCAGTTGCCAGCAGCCCTTTACGCCAACCAAATCGGTGAATTACGCCTTGGCATTGCTGGCCCACGCGGGCATGGGGGCAGACAGCATTGAGGCCTTACGGCCACAGTTTGAGACCTGCCCCGCCTGCAAGCGTAAACAGACTCTGAGCCAACATCGGCCAATGAAACTGAGCCAGCCGGCGGGAGCGAAATGATATGACGATGCCCGATATCAAGGTCAATCATCACCGCAGCACGCCGATCACCGTTGATGAACAGACTGCCAAACTCAAAAGCAAGCTGCTGAAGGATATCAAACGCTCGGCCTATGTGTATCGCGTCGACTGCGGCGGCTGCAATGGCTGTGAGATCGAGATCTTCTCCGCCATCACGCCGGTATTTGATGCCGAGCGTTTTGGCATCAAGGTGGTCCCCTCACCGCGCCATGCCGATATTCTGCTGTTTACCGGCGCGGTCACCCGGGCCATGCGCGTGCCCGCGCTCAGAGCTTACGAGTCGGCACCCGATCCGAAAATCTGTATCTCTTACGGTGCCTGCGGCTGCGGCGGCGGGATTTTCCACGATCTGTACTGCGTCTGGGGCGGCAGCGAGTCGATCGTGCCGATTGACGTGTGGATCCCCGGCTGCCCACCGACGCCTGCCGCCACCATCTACGGCTTTGCCGTGGCCCTGGGCCTGCTGGAGCAAAAGCTGAAGGGCGAAAACCACCTTGAGCAGGTAGACGAAAAGGCAGCATTGCTGCTGCCAGGCATCCCGCTACATACCCGCGTACTGATTGAACGCGAGGCACGCCGTCTGGCGGGCTACTATCAAGGCCGCATCATCAGTGACCGTTTCCTCTCCCTGTTGGCCGGTGCCAGCATGGATGCGGCCACGTTGCGCCTGGAAGAATGGTTGAAACAGGAAGGCGATCCCCGCCTGCGCGAGATTGTCGCTTGCCTGGTTGAGTGCCTGCAACAGGAGCTGCCCCATGCAAAATGAAGGTAAGGCGGTGTTCTGGTCGTTACGCCAGAAGTTTCTTGATAGCGATGACGATATGCCTGCCCAGGCGCAGCAGGTGATGTATTACTCGCTGGCGATTGGCCATCACGTGGGGGTGATTGACTGTCTGAATACCGAGTTAAGTTGCCCATTGCCGCAATATCAAACCTGGGTTGAGCTGTTCCCGGAGGGGGAGGCCCAACGCAAGATGCGAGGCCTGCTGACCTTTGGCGAAATCACCATCGACTCCACCCACACCAGCCTGCTGGCCAATGCCCTGGCCCCGTTGATTGATAGCCAACCGGCGCCCTTTAGCGAATGGAGTACCAAGCTGCTCGGCTTGCTCGCCGAGATTGAGCGCGAGCCTGCTATCTATCTGATTGTGAAAAAGGTGACCAACCCATGAATGTCGTACTTACCGTAGGCAATAGCATGATGGGTGACGACGGTGCTGGGCCGCTGCTGGCCGAAATGATGGCCGAGACGCCGATCGAGGGTTGGATCGCCGTCAACGGCGGTTCCACCCCCGAAAACGTCACGCATCAGATCCGCGATCTTAAGCCCAACCGGCTAGTGATTGTCGATGCCACCGATATGGAACTGGCTCCCGGCGAGATCCGCATCGTCAATCCTGACGATATTGCCGAGATGTTCTTTATGAGCACCCACAATATGCCGCTCAATTTCCTGATCGACCAGCTACGTGAAGATATTGAGGAAGTGATATTTCTCGGCATTCAGCCGGACGTGGTGATGTTCTATTTCCCGATGACGGAGAAAGTGACGCAGGCGGTACGGGTGATTTATCAGCGGTTATCAATATGGGATACGGGGGAAGGTTTTGAGCAGCTCTGAATAGCTGCGCCTAATACCGCAACACGAAAGCTTGAGGCAGGTGGGGATCATTGCAGGTTAGCCGACCGTTGAGCGCAAGGATGCGCGATACGAGCCTCCAGGGACGGATTCACGGCGTGTCGGCGTTCTGCATGATCCCCCCATCAACGACAGCAACTTGAGTGTTTGGGTTGATGACAATTAATGCGAGTCGTTAATCCACATCAAGTCAGCGTGGCACAATTTATGCTTCAAATAAGTGAGACACATTTTTCGTCACCGGGGAGATTTTCTGGTCCAGTGGCGTGTTGAGCAATGTCGAACAGGTTTAAAAAGGAGTGCTGAGATGAAAACAGTCATCACGGTCTGCCCTTATTGCGCTTCAGGTTGCAAAATCAACCTGATAGTCGACAACGGCAGAATCGTTAAGGCCGAAGGCGCTAACGGCGTGACCAATCAGGGCGAGCTATGCCTGAAAGGGTATTACGGCTGGGATTTCGTTCACGATACCAAGATCCTGACGCCACGGCTGAAAACGCCGATGATCCGCCGGGAACGGGGTGGCAAACTGGAATCGGTGTCCTGGGAAGAGGCCATCGAGTTCGCCAGTTCACGCCTGCTGGCCGTTAAAGAGAAATACGGCCCGAATGCGATTATGACGACCGGCTCCTCGCGCGGGCCCGGTAACGAAGCCAACTATGTGATGCAGAAGTTTGCTCGCGCCACCGTCGGTACTAACAATATCGACTGTTGCGCACGCGTCTGACACGGCCCCTCGGTTGCAGGTCTGCAGCGATCGGTCGGTAACGGCGCCATGAGTAACTCAATCTGCGAGATTGAGGATACCCAGTGTATTTTTGTCTTCGGCTATAACGCCGCGGACTCGCATCCTATTGTCGCCCGCCGCATTCTCAAGGCGAAGGAGAAAGGAGCCAAGGTCATTGTTTGCGATCCACGCTATATCGAAACGGCGCGTATTGCGGATATCCATTTGCCGTTGAAAAACGGTTCCAACATCGCCCTGATCAACGCACTCGCTCATGTGATGATTGAGGAGAATCTGTACGATCAGGCGTTTGTTGAACAGCATACCGAGCAGTTCGATGAGTACCGCGCCATCGTGGCGGACTACCCACCGGAGTCGGTTGAAAAAACCACGGGCCTCACCGCCCAGCAGATCCGTGAAACGGCACGCATGTATGCCAGCGCGCCAACGGCAACCATCCTGTGGGGCATGGGCGTCACCCAGTTCTATCAGGGCGTGGAAACCGTGCGTGCGCTGACCAGCCTGGCGATGCTGACCGGTAACCTGGGCAAGCCGAACGTCGGGGTTAACCCGGTGCGCGGACAGAACAACGTTCAGGGTGCCTGTGATATGGGCGCGTTGCCTAACACCCTGCCCGGCTATTTCCAGGTAACGGATGCCGAGGCACGGGAAAGGTTTGCCAACGCATGGGGGATCGACGCAATGCCAGCCGAGATCGGCTATGCGTTGAGCGAAGTGCCGCACAATATCGACCATGGCAAACTCAAAGCGCACTACATCATGGGGGAAGATCCGCTACAAACGGAGCCGGATTTAGCCACCATCCGTAGAACCTTTGAGAAGCTGGATCTGCTGATCGTGCAGGATATCTTCATGACCAAAACCGCCGCGATTGCCGACGTTATTTTCCCAGCAACCTCCTGGGGCGAGCATGAAGGGGTGTATACCGCGGCAGACCGCGGCTTCCAACGCTTCTATAAAGCAGTGGAGCCGGTGGGCGATGTGAAGACGGACTGGCAAATCATCAGCCTGATGTCGACGGCCATGGGTTACCCGATGCACTACAACAACACGCAGGAAATCTGGGACGAACTGCGCGAGCTGTGCCCGATCTACTACGGCGCTACCTACGAGAAGATGGCGGACCTGGCTTATATTCAGTGGCCTTGCCCAACGTTGGATCACCCGGGTACCCCTTATCTGTACGAAGGCGGGGAATTCTCTCGGCCCGGTGGCAAAGCGGAGTTCTTTACCTGTGAATGGGCTCCGCCGATCGATCAGCTCAGCGATGAGTTCCCGTTCGTGCTGTCGACGGTACGCGAAGTGGGCCATTACTCCTGCCGTTCGATGACCGGCAACTGTAAGGCACTGGTCGCGTTGGCCGATGAACCGGGCTATGTGCAAGTCAACTCGGAAGACGCCGCACGGCTAGGGATTGAGGATCAGGCCTTGGTGTGGGTACGCTCCCGTCAGGGCAAGGTCATTACCCGTGCCAACGTCAGCGAACGCCCTAACCGGGGTGCGATCTACATGACCTACCAATGGTGGATCGGTGCCTGTAACGAGCTGGTGGCGGAAAACCTCAGCCCGATTACCAAAACGCCGGAATACAAATACTGTGCCGTGCAGATTGAGCCGATTAAGGATCAAGGGCAGGCAGAACACTATGTTCAGCAAGAGTACAGCAAGATCAAACAGCGCCTCCGCGAGGCCGCTGCGGGCTAATCTGTAAAAGCCGAACCTCAGGGACGAGGTTCGGCTTTCCACGCATCTCTCACCACCCGCTATTCATCCTTACACTTCTGCCAGTGGCTGCCATACTAAAATTCTTAATAGACGATTTATCCCATGGCTCACAAACCCGCACAATACCCCCTTACTTTGTCCTGGATTGATCGTTTTCAACGATCGGTCTGATCTTATTGATCTGTACAACCAATTATCTTTGTCTTTCCGCCACCTATAAGATCGCCTTTTATCGTTCTCTGGGATATATCAGCAAAATATGACGTTCGCGATGAGTGCTGGCAAGGCCGTGTTACCTGACCGTCGCTTGCCCAACGGACTACTGCACCGCGATCGGGTACAGCGCATCCTGGTTATCAAGCTGCGTCACTTTGGTGACGTCCTGCTAACTACCCCGTTGCTCAGTACGCTGCGCGCCAATTACCCCAACGCCCTGATTGACGTGCTGGTATATGACGGCACCGAGGCGATGCTGGCGGGCAATCAGGATGTCTATCTGACCTATACCGTCGATCGCAGCCTAAAACGCCAGGGCTACAAGGCACAGTATCGCGGTGAGCAAGCCCTGTGGAACAGCCTCAACACCGGCCACTACGACCTGGTGATTAATCTGTCCGACCAGTGGCGGGCGGCGTTGTATTGCCGCTTTCTCAAACCGACGTTCAGCCTGGGGTTTGCTTACCCCAAGCGTAATAATCAGCTGTGGCGTGCTTGCCATTCGTTGTTGGTGCCGGTGGACGGGCATGACCAACGGCACACCGTGCTCAATAACCTCTCGATTCTGTCCCCGTTGGCCTTACCCACCTTGGTGACCAAGGTGACCCAGGCTTACCGGCAGCGCGATATCGATGAGATTAATCGCCTCAGCCAACATCATCACCTGACGGATTTCGTGCTGATCCAGCCTACCGCGCGTTGGGCATTCAAAACTTGGTCGGTGGCGGGATTCACACGGGTTATCGACCATCTCACCGCCAACGGAGAAACCGTGTTGCTCACCGGGGGACGTTCTACCGATGAGATCGCCATGATAGCCGCTATTCTGGCCCACTGCGCCATGCCACAACGGGTGGTCAATCTGGCCGGTCGCCTGGACCTGCCGGAGCTGGCCGTCTTGATCGATCGGGCGAAGCTGTTTATCGGGGTGGATTCAGTAGCGATGCATATGGCCGCCGCCTTGCAGACGCCTTCCGTCGTGCTGTTCGGCCCCAGCAATCTGCAACAGTGGTCACCCTGGCAGGCTCCGCACATCCTGTTATGGGCAGGCAACTACCGCTCATTACCACACCCATATGAGGTGAACACCGCTACCTCTGAACGTTATCTGGACGCCATACCCGCCAATGAGGTTATCCGGGCCATAAACCGCCAGCTCACCTGCCTGGAAATCCCAACTTCCCGCACGGTGAATGACACCGTGTTTAATTAACCCTGATTTGAGCCACTCCATGCCATCCACCGCACCGTGTTCTGTATCGTTACTCTCCCCTGCCCGCCTTCGGCTGTTTGGCTTCACGGCGTTTTTGCTCGGTGTGTCCCTGCCGACTTCCAATGCGCTGATGAATGCTTCGCTGGTGTTGGCGGCGATATGTCTGCTGTGGCAGCGTGACTTTCGCCACCTGATGCCTTTGCTCAAACAACCGCTAGTGTGGCTGCCCGCATTGATGTTTGCACTGCTGGCCGCCTCGTTATTGACCCAGCACCACGAGTACGGCCCAAAGATGGTCGGCAAGTATCAAAAGCTCCTGTTTGTACTTCCTCTGGCGCTGTTCTTTCTCACCGACACCAGGCTTATCACCCGGTTTATCAGCGGCTTTCTGCTCGCCAATGCCCTGATACTGGCGATCAGCCTGACTTCGGGGATCGGGCATGTGACGCTGGGTGGCCTCGATCCGCAGAATCCAACGGTGTTTAAACTGCAGATAACCCAGAACGTGTTTATGGCGTTTGCTGCGTTGATATGGCTAACCCGTGCTTTTGCGCAATCAGGCGTGCTGCGTTGGTGTTATGGGGCATTGGTTCTACTGGCAACGACGAACGTGCTGCTGATGGTACAGGGGCGTACCGGCTATGTGGCGCTATTGGTCGGCGTAGGGCTTTGGTTGCTGCTGACGCTGCCCCGCTGGCAGCGGTTGGGCGTTCTAGCCTGCGGCTCGCTGCTGACTATTATGCTGATTTTCATCCCCAATAGAGCGACGGAGCGCCTGACGCTCGGCCTTGCTGAGGTGCGCAATTGCGTGTTGGCCCCGGCAGAGCAGGCCTATCAGGCTTGCGACAACTCGATGGGGCAACGCACCGCCTTTGCCCGCGAATCACTGCGTCTGATAAAACTGGCCCCGCTGCTGGGTAACGGGGCCGGGAGCTTCTGGTATGGCAACGCGCAGACCGGTTACGGCGTGCATAACCCGCACAATGAGTATCTGCTGGAAACGGTACAAAATGGCTTGCTGGGGTTGACGCTGTTTCTGGGGTGGATGTGGTGCTGCTTCCGAGCGGCCTGGCGGCAACCAACAGCCTGCCGCAACCTGCTGGTTGCCGTGATCGGCAGTTATCTGGCCTGCCACCTGTTCAACTCATTCCTGCTGGATTCCGCCGAGGGGCATCTGTTTATGGTGTTGGCCGCCGTACTGGCAGGCTACCGCGTTGCCCATCGGCCTGTATAGCCTAAAAAAACGGGCGCAGCATGCTGCGCCCCTTCATGGTAGCCAGGTATATTGAGCTGAGGTTAATTCAGTTTGGCTTTGGAAAAATCACTGCCCATCAAGCTGACGCTATAGCCACTAACGTTGCTGCGCGTGGCATAGAAGGTTTTGCCATTCGCCAGGGCAATCCACGGAGCCTGCTGGTAAAAGATTTCCTGCGCCTGGCCGTAGAGTTTTGCACGCTCGGCAGGGACGCTAGTCAATCTGGCCTGCTGTACCAGACCATCATAGGTTTTATCGCACCAACGCGCGGCATTCGAGCCGGTTTTGATACTGTTGCACCCCAGCAGCACCTCGGCAAAGTTATCCGGATCGCCATTATCGGACATCCAGCCAAACAGCGCGGTGTCATGCTCGCCCTTACGCATACCGGCAAGATATTCCCCCCACTCGTAAGAGACAATTTTCGCCTTCACGCCAACCTTTTCCCAGTCGCTTTGCAGCATTTCCGCAATACGCTTGGAGTTCGGGTTATACGGGCGCTGAACCGGCATTGACCACAGCGTGATCTCAAAGCCTTTTTCCAACCCGGCCTGTTTCAGCAACGCCTTGGCTTTTTGCGGATCGTAACCGTAATCCTGCAGGTCTTTATCAAAGCCCAGCATATTTGGCGGCAGTGGCGATTTCGCCACCGTGGCTGAACCTAAAAACACCGCGTTAACTATCGCCTTTTTGTCAGTGGCATAGTTTAGGGCTTGGCGCACCAGCACGTTATCCAGCGGTTTTTTCTCGGTGTTAAACGCCAAGTAGCCGACGTTCAGCGCATCTACCTTATGAAGGGTCAGATCTTTGTTTTTATTGATTTCATCAAACTGTACCGGAGCCGGTGCGGGGATAATCTGGCACTCGTTAGTCTGGAGTTTCGCCAGGCGCGTCTGTACGTTCGGCGTTATGGAGAAGATCAGATGCTTGGTCGGCACCTCTCCATCCCAGTAATTAGGGTTGGCAGCATAGCGGATCAGTGAGTCGACTTTATACTGCTGCAAGACGTAAGGGCCGGTGCCGATTGGCCAGGTATCCACGTATTCTGGCGTGCCTTTTTTCAGCATCGCATCGGCGTATTCGGCAGAAAGGATCGACGCAAAGTCCATCCCCCAGTCGGCCAGAAACGCGGCGTTCGGCTCGCTCAGAACAAACTGAACGTGATAATCGTCCAGCTTTTTCACTTCCTTAATCAGCGTATCCAGGCCTACGTCGTGGAAATATTCGTAATTACCCTGCGATACCTTGTGGTATGGGTGATTTGGGTCTTTCTGGCGTAACACCGAGAACACTACATCGTCAGCATTAAAATCGCGGGTCGGCTTGAAGTTTTTGTTGCTGTTGAATTTCACCCCTTGGCGCAGGGTAAAGGTGTAGGTTTTGCCGTCCGGGGAAATTTTCCATTCGGTTGCCAATGACGGCGTTGGCGTGTTCTTGATCGGATCGAAATTGATTAAACGGTTATACAGCACCTGCGAGCTGGCAACGAACGTTGGGCCTGAGCTGGCAATCTGCGGATTGAACGACTCCGGTGACGCCTCGGAGCAATAAATCAGAGTATCGTTAGCTGCCGCCATGGCAGCGCTTGCCGGTAAGAATGTGCTCAGCGCCAGCGCGAGCAGCGTTTTCCCTGTAGACATGGTCATCGCCTTGTTTGACTTTTTTTAGCAGGCGACAATCTCAGCACGGACGGGGAACCCAGGCAAATAACCAATTGCTCTCAGGTTATGCCAAAACCGTTGTTTTTGCTGTTTTATTCAGCTACGCGGGCGCAGCATGCCGCGCCCCAACAAAGTGAACAGCCTCAGCTCAGCAGTAGCCCATCATCATCCAGCTTTTCGCCACGTGTTTTCTCAAACATCGCCAGCAGATCGGTGACCTGCATGTTGGCCCGTTGCTCACCGACAACATCCAGCACCACCCGCCCCTGGTGCAACATCACGGTTCGATGGCCATGATCCAGAGCCTGGCGCATGGAGTGCGTCACCATCAGTACGGTCAATTGCTGCTCGGCGACAATACGGTCGGTCAATGCCAGCACAAAGGCCGCCGTTTTAGGATCGAGCGCGGCGGTATGTTCATCCAGCAAGAGCAGACGAGAAGGCTGTAGCGACGCCATCAGCAGGCTGACCGCTTGACGCTGCCCGCCAGACAGCAGCCCCATGTGATCCCCTAAACGATTCTCCAGCCCCAGTTCCAACGTGGCCAACTTATCGCGGAACAGTTGCCGCTGTTTGCTCTTGACGGCACGCTGAAATCCTCGGGTTTGACCGCGCTGCAGAGCCAGGGCCAGATTCTCCTCAATACTCAGCCCCTCGCAGGTTCCCGCCAACGGATCCTGGAACACACGGGCAACCATACCGGCACGGCGCCAGGCGGGCATCAGGGTAACGTCCTGTTCGCCAATAAACACTTGGCCGCGATCGGGGGTAATATCACCGCTGACCGCATTGAGTAAAGTAGACTTCCCTGCCCCATTACTGCCAATGACCGTCACAAACTGCCCTGCCTCGATGTTCAAAGACAGGCCACGTAATACCGGGTTCTCCAGCGGGGTTCCAGGGTTAAAGGTTTTAAACAACTGCTCGGCACGCATCATGATGGCTGCCTCCCCCGCTTGCTTTTCAATTTTTGTTTCAACTTCGGCAGGACCAGCGCCAACGTAACCAGTAGCGCGGTGATCAGATTCAGATCCTGCGCCTGCAAGCCGATAAAGTCTGCATTCAGGGCCAGAGCGATCATCAGGCGGTACAGCAATGCCCCTAACAGGGTCGCCATAGTGATCAGGAACAGGCTACGGGCAGGCAACAGCGTCTCACCGATGATCACCGCCGCCAGCCCGACGACGATGGTGCCGATCCCCATGGAGATATCGGCGCCCCCCTGAGTTTGTACGTACAGTGCCCCCGCCAGCGCTATCAGCGCATTGGAGACCGCCATGCCGATCACCGTCAGCCGACTGGTAGCAATCCCCTGAGCGCGCGCCATGCGCGGATTCGCTCCGGTTGCCCGCAACGCAAGGCCGACTTCTGAGGTCAGGAATGCGTCGAGCGCCAGTTTGACAACCACGACCACCACCAGCAGCAATATTGGTTGGATCAGCCAGGCGTTGTCCTCAACCTGACTGATGAAAGGAGTGAAAACGCTGGGTAAGCCGATCAGGGCCAGGTTTGGTGCCCCCATAATGCGCAGGTTGATGGAATACAGGGCAATCATCACCAAAATGCTGGCTAGCAGTTGCAAAATACCAAGCCGCACGTGCAGCCAAGCCGTCAAACAGCCAGCACCGGCACCCGCGATAGCCGCCAGCAAACACGCCAGCCAAGGGTTATAACCGCTGACAATCATCACCGCGGCTACTGCGCCCCCTAAAGGGAAGCTACCATCGGCCGTCAGATCGGGAAAATTGAGCAAGCGAAAGGAAATCAATACGCCCAACGCGACCAGCGCAAAGATCAGGCCGATCTCAAAAGCGCCCATCAGGGAAATTAACGACATGCGTACCTCATAAACATCTTGGCCCGCCACCTGCGGCAGGCCATTTACACCCGATGTAAACCATCATTCAACGCAGATCGTTATTTGATGACTTCTTGTGCTGATTGCACCAGCTCCGCTGGCAGAGTGACACCCTGCTTCTGGGCTGCGGCAGGGTTGACGCTCAGGCTGAGCTTATTGCCTACCTCAGGAGCTATTGCGCCTGGCTTCTCACCCTCTAACAGGCGGACGACGATTTTACCGGTCTGGCGGCCCAGATCGTAATAACTCATCCCCAACGCCGCAGCCGCGCCACGTTTGGCAACGCTATTGTCACCGGCGATCAACGGGATTTTAGCCTGATTGGCAATGCCGACCAGCGACTCGTAGGTAGAGATAACGTTGTTATCGGTATTGGTGTAAATCACATCGACTTTGCCCACCAGGCTTTTAGCCGCTGGGGCTACGTCGATAGTACGTGCGGCAGGAACCTCAACCAGCGTCATCCCGCGTTTGGTTAATTCATCTTTCAGCTCTTTGACCACCACCGTCGAGTTGACTTCCCCTGGGCTGTAGACCATGCCGACTCGCTTGGCATCGGGTTTAACCTGCAAGATCAGATCGACCTGCGGGCCAATGGCTACGCTGTCTGAAACGCCGGTAACGTTGGTGCCACTCGGCTGCCAGCTACTGACCAGCTTGGCCGCCACCGGGTCGGTTACCGTTGTAAACACCACCGGTATGGTTTTGGTAGCCGCCACCACGGACTGGGCCGCAGGCGTTGAAATCGCCACTATCGCATCGGGCTTGTCACCGATAAATTTACGCGCAATCTGCCCTGCGGTGGCCGTATTTCCCTGCGCACTTTGGAACTGGATCTTGACCTTATCCTTGTCATACCCCGCAGCCTTTAGCTCATCAATCACCCCATCACGGGTGGCATCCAATGCCGGATGGTCAACGATAGAGAGGATCGCCACGGATTTCGGCGCAGCCGCGTAACTGCTGACTGCAAATAAAGCGGCGGCGAGAGCTACAAAAATATTTTTATTATTCAAAGGCATGGTCATATCCTTTTCAAGTTGGCGTTGGTGCCAGAGGTGGTGATTAATCATCCTAGCACAGTGTTTTACCGCCATCTATCGGATAACGTTTTGTTATCATGTGGTTAACATACAGAATGAGAAGAAAACACTCGGTGCGCTTACATGGGGCAGTGATTCGGGTCACAAACCGCCACTTTTCGCCTCTGGTTGTTCAGGTGCCACGCCCTGCGGCTGGGCTATTGGGGCTTGATAATACGCAGGCCGTTTACAGCGTCCATAACCCGCACAGCTTGTGGGTTATGGAACTGAACAACATGGCCTGCTGGGGCTATTTGGGGATTGGATGATACGGTGGGTTATTGCGCTATGCTCAGGCTATTTCTTTTTCGCTGACAATGGCTTTTGATACCAGGCCATAGTCGATCGCTTCTGCCACTGGCATCCAAAAATCGCGGTCAATGTCGTTCAAGACCTTTTCCAGTTTCTGCCCGGTTTCCTTGGCGATCAAGGTAGCGATCCTTTCACGGATGCGGATAATTTCCCTGGCCTGAAGCGCCACATCAGTAGCCTGACCACCGATACCGCCGCTAGGTTGGTGGATCAGAAAACGAGTATTGGTCAGACAGAAGCGACGTTCCTTGGGCACCGATAAGAACACATTTACCGCGGCACTCCCGACCCAACCGCTGCCGATCATATTCACCGGAGCGCTGATAAAGCGGATGACATCGTGGATCACATCACCCGACTCTACATGGCCGCCAGGTGAACAAATCAGGAAATTAATCGGCGCGGAGGACTCGTCAGACAGCGCCACCAGTTGCTTGACGACATTGTAGGCCACCGTGTCGTTGATCTGCCCAAACAGCAGGATAGTTCGCGACTTGAAGGTTCTCTCATCCAAAAAGGCATCGCGCTGAGGAGTACTTTTTTCCGTTTTCTCTTCCATCTTGTACCTCGACTGTTTTATCTATCATCCTGGCCGAACATGGCAAAGATAACCATAGCAGCAATCGTCGCAACTAGCCTGGCAACAATCACCAGCCAGCCGGCAAATAACCAAACAGTGACGCAATCGCATAGACCGCACTTCCCAGATACAACAGCACAATACTCACCTGCAACAGCGGATGCGTGATCCAGTTACATTGCCAGAGCGGCACCCGGTCGCCATGTTTGCGGGCACCTCGCAAAATCAGTATCGGCATGATCGACAAGATCACTCCACTGAATACACCGGCGAAATACAACGCATTGACGAATGAAACCAGACCACTGTAGGCCAGCGCGAACGGTGGCAAAACGACCACCATCAGCACACCGAAGCGGCGCAACGGTCGTTCGTCGTCCCCTAACCGGAACTTATCGAAAATATTACTCACAAAGCTGCCACCTAGCCCCCAGTAGGATGTCAGCATGGCACATAGCGCAAAGATATTGGCAGAGAAGAAAGCCCATTGGCCAAGCGCCTGCCCCCACGAGATCGTCGCCACGTCAGAAATATTACCCAACCCACTGAGTGCGATCACCGACATCGGCACCACCGCCAACAGCACAAAAGTCGTTACCATCCCGACAATAATGGCCTTGGGAAGTTGTTCTGGCTTATCCGCAAAACCGCGTGCCATCTCAGGCACAATATATTGGGCAGAGAAGCAGAACACCACCACACTGAACACGGGCACCATAAAGAGCCAATCACCGTCAAGCAGGTTGCGCATCTGGGTGATCTCTTTCAATAGCGTCGCAATAACCAGAGCGCTCAGCATGACAACCATGCCAATACTGATAAATTTTTCGCCACGGCCAATGGCTTTTAAGCCGAGATACAGAACCAACGCCGCCGGGATAAAAAACAGCAGGCTGCCGAGCGCAGGTGAAATGCCGAGCAGGGATTGCAATAATTTGCCGCTACCAGACATGTAAGCGGTAAGCGCGCCGATACTATTGACACAAACTGAAGCGAACATGACCCATGAAGCAAAACCACCGACATACCGCCGGGCCAAGCCGCTTAGTTGCAGATGTTCTCGGGTACGAAGGGTGGATTCAGCGACATACAGCATAGAAATGGTGGTTACACAGCCAACCAGTACCAACCAGAATAGCAAAGGTAAATAACCTGCTTTACTGGACGCGTACGCGATAGAAAGCACGCCTGCACCGATATTAGTGCCGACTATCATTGCTACCCCTTCAAGAAAAGTCAGTGATTTGACGGGTGCAAGAGTCCGTTCCCCTGCGGCTAATGCCGGGGAAATGCCGATGTTTTCGCAAGACATAGATCATCCTTTGATACCCGGTAGCGTTAATGACCAGGAAAAGTTAGCGTCTAGAGGGTTACTTGTTACTTTTCATTCACAAAAATGAAACAACATCACTTGGTTATACAGTGTACGGCCCTATAAACGAGTGCCAATCACGATTACTTGAGGGATCCAATTGCGCTCTTTAAGGGGGATTACTATTACAGCGATTCAGCGAACAGCCTGATGGCAAGCGGCATCTGCGGCTTTATGGCGCAAACCGCACCAGCAACCTTTGTGCTTCAGTCGATTATTGTCTGGCTGGTGTGTACGAGGATTTTTGCAGGACGTGATCAGAGGGCATAAAAAAGAGTGGGAAAGTCGTCAAATGGTTGGCCTGCTGAGGTTAGGATAACCAGCATCATTTCATAATAATCCCTATTATATCAGCCATATTCCGTCACAACCCTTCAGCCCTCTGATTATACAGGCTCATCGTTTTCGCCGTCAGTTTTTGGTACTCAATGGATAAAAACGCCATGAGTTTTTAAACAGCAAATTGCCATGAATTAGAATGACACTTTGTTCAAAAAATCTCAGGAATATGTTTCAAAGGATAGTCTGGTGACTGATATTTTCCGATTTTGCGTTTAGGCAATTTAATCTTATTTTTCGGCAACCGCTTGTAAGGAATATGCTGCAGAAAATGGTGGATAACATTTAGTCTAACCCGCTTTTTGTCTTCTGAATTAGCAACAAACCAAGGAGCCCAAAGGCTATCTGTGGCAGCAAACATGTCGTCTCTGGCTCGGGAATAGTCATCCCAGAGTTCGAAAGAACGGATATCTATCTCTGAAAGCTTCCATGTCTTGCGGCCATCATCAATACGTGCACGCAATCGACGTTCTTGTTCCTTTGGGCTTACATCCAGCCAGTATTTGATTAGAATTATGCCAGACTCCACGATTAACCGTTCCACCATCGGAACCGTCTCCAAAAATTGATGCGTCTGCTCTGGCGTACAAAAACCCATAACTCGCTCGACGCCAGCTCGGTTATACCAACTACGATCGAAGATAACGACCTCTCCTGCTGCAGGCATGTAAGACATGTAGCGTTGCAGGTACATCTGGGTTTTTTCACGTTCGGTTGGGGCAGGAAGGGCAACAACACGGAACACTCGTGGACTGACTCTTTCGGTCAGTGCTTTTATCGTACCGCCCTTGCCAGCCCCATCGCGCCCCTCAAACACGATGCAAACTTTCAGCCCCTTGGCAATCACCCAGCTTTGTAAATGGACAAGTTCTTCGTGTAACAACCTGAGCTCTTGCTGATATTTTTTTTCCGGTATTTTTACCGTGCCTTTTCCTTTTGGCACACGGTTGCCTGCTATGCGCTTGGGGTTCTTTTCTTTTGAAAGACTGGCATCGGGTACGATTTTGTTTTTCTTTCCGTTAGTCATGAAGTTACCCCACAATATCATCAATATGACGCTAGCTAGACGTTGAACGTCCCCTCACAGCGCTTGGATGGCTGCGTATGCAGGACGGATAAGGAGTCAGGAGCCGATGAGCAACCACGTGGTCTCATCTCATACAATATCGTAGTTGTTATTTCTTCATGCTGCGAACAGAAGGCCGCTTCATTATGTCTACTGTTGTTGGAAAAGTTGCATTGGTCACGGAGAGAAACAAGCTGATGATGGAGGAACAAATAGCTAAATAACTTGCATACCATCTTATCCCTACCTTTGGCCGATCTGGAGCGGATGGTATATTTACTGGATAGCATAAAACGAAAAACCCCAAGCCTTTTGAGCTTGGGGTCATTCATAATATGGCGGAGGAGCAGAGATTCGAACTCTGGAACGGTTTCCCGTCGACGGTTTTCAAGACCGTTGCCTTCAGCCACTCGGCCACCCCTCCGTAATGCAGCGAACTATAAACACAGCCGATCCCGTTGTAAAGCCTGAAACCGTTCAACCGAACGAAAAAACGGCATCTGCAAGCTGACCGATGAAGAAATCAACAATCGGGGTGCGGCAATACCCTAGTAGTCACGTAGGGTAAAGAATGGTAAACAATCTTTAATCAATGGCTTGCACTGCACTATCATCATGATTAATTTTGTGATGACCTGATAAGAGAGATCATATGGACCGCATTGTCGTCTCATCCTCCTCGCGCGACTCTTTGCTAAGTACGCATAAAGTCTTGCGTAACACCTATTTTCTGCTGTCGTTAACGCTGGCCTTTTCAGCACTGACCGCAACCGCCAGCACCATGCTGGGCTTACCGGCTCCTGGGCTGCTGTTAATGCTGGTCGGCTTTTATGGTTTGATGTTCCTGACCCATAAGCTGGCCAATAGCCCTGCCGGTATTCTGGCAGCCTTCGCCTTCACCGGCTTTATGGGTTACGCCCTTGGCCCGATCCTGAGCTCGTTCCTGAACGCTGGCGCGGGTGACCTGATCATGCTGGCGCTGGGCGGTACCGCAGTGGTGTTCTTCTGCTGTTCGGCCTATGTGCTGACCACCCGTAAAGACATGTCGTTCCTGTCTGGCATGATGATGGCGGGCTTCGTGGTGCTGCTGGTGGCGGTTATCGCCAACCTGTTCCTGCAGATCCCTGCCCTGCACCTGGCCATTAGCGCACTGTTTATTCTGTTCTCGGCCGGTGCCATGTTGTGGGAAACCAGCAACATCATTCATGGCGGTGAAACCAACTATATCCGTGCTACCGTCAGCCTGTATGTTTCGCTGTACAACATGTTTATCAGCCTGCTGAGCATTCTGGGCTTCGCCCGCAGCAACTGATACAGCGCATTTGTTTTGACCTGAGCCCCGCAATGCGGGGCTTTATTTTTGCCGGAGCAAAAGTTTGCTAGACTGTGGCCCGCAATGAATTACCGATCACCGAGGCTGTATGTTGGAGTTTGAAGGTCAGACGATTGAAACTGACGCCCAGGGCTACCTGAAAAACAGCGCCGACTGGCACGAAGGGCTGGCCCCGCTGTTAGCGGCACAGGAAGAGATTGAACTGAGCGAAGCGCATTGGGAAGTCGTACGCTTTGTGCGTAGCTTCTATCAGGAATTTAATACCTCACCGGCCATTCGCATGCTGGTAAAGGCGATGGCGCAAAAATACGGCGAAGAGAAAGGCAGCAGCCGCTACCTGTATCGCCTGTTCCCGAAAGGCCCGGCCAAACAGGCGACCAAGATCGCCGGGTTGCCAAAGCCGGTGAAGTGTATCTAGCCACGGGTTAATAGCGAATACTGAAGCCCTTATATTCGGCAACTCCACGCGGCTCCACCAGCACGCGGTCAACGCTGGCGCTACGTGGGCCGCCGCTTTTCAGCCACGCCATCAGTTGGTCAACGGCCTGTTGTTCGCCACAGGCCAGCACTTCCACGCTGCCATCATCCAGATTACGCGCATAGCCAGTTAACCCCAAAGCCGTAGCCTGGTGTTGAGTGTTATAGCGAAATCCTACCCCCTGCACCACACCATAGACATACGCGGCAATACAAACTTGTGTCATAATCGGCTCCTGATCGATTTCATTACAGGCATTCTCTGCGCTGATGCCCAGAGTGTGTCACTCTTTTTTCTCTATCTGGCAGCATACTTAATTATGACCGCACGCTTGATCCTTGCCAAAGGACGTGAAAAGTCCTTACTCCGTCGCCATCCGTGGATTTTCTCTGGCGCTGTTCTCCGTGTCGAAGGTAAAGCCCAGTCCGGCGAAACCATCGATATCCATGACAGCCAGGGCAAATGGCTGGCACGCGGTGCCTATTCACCAGAATCGCAAATTCGCGCACGCGTCTGGACCTTCAAGCAGGACGAAGATATTGATATCGCTTTCTTTATCAATCGCTTGCAACAGGCACAGAGCTGGCGTGATTGGGTCGCAAAGCGTGACGGGCTGGACGGTTATCGCCTGATCGCCGGTGAATCTGACGGTATGCCGGGGATCACCATCGATCGCTTCCAGAACTTCCTGGTTTTGCAGTTACTTTCCGCCGGTGCCGAATATCAGCGCGCCCCGCTGCTTTCTGCTCTCCAGCACTGCTATCCAGACTGCGCGATCTACGATCGTTCAGACGTTGCCGTACGTAAAAAAGAGGGCTTGCCGCTCACCCAAGGGCCGGTGCTGGGAGATCTTCCCCCGGCCCTGCTACCGATCACCGAGCATGGTATGAAACTGCTGGTGGACATTCAACAAGGCCACAAGACCGGTTTTTATCTCGATCAGCGTGACAGCCGCCTGGCAGCGCGCAACTATTCCGCAGGCCGCCGCGTGCTCAACTGCTTCTCGTACACCGGCGCTTTCGCGGTGTCTGCCTTGATGGGCGGGTGTGAGCAGGTCATTAGCGTAGATACGTCACAGGCCGCGCTGGACATCGCCAAGCAGAACGTCGAACTGAACCAGTTGGATTTGAGCAAGGCTGAATTTGTGCGTGATGACGTATTCCAACTGCTGCGCAACTACCGCACGCAGGGTGAGAAATTCGACCTGATCATCATGGATCCACCGAAGTTTGTCGAAAACAAAAATCAGTTGGCCAGCGCCTGTCGCGGTTATAAAGACATCAATATGTTAGCCTTCCAGTTGCTGAACCCGGGCGGCCTTCTGCTCAGCTTCTCCTGCTCAGGCCTGATGCCGACCGATCTGTTCCAGAAAATTTTGGCCGATGCTGCCGTAGATGCCGGGCGTGATGTACAATTTGTAGAGCAGTTCCGACAGGCTGCCGATCACCCGGTGATTGCGACTTATCCTGAAGGCTTGTATCTGAAAGGGTTTGCGTGCCGGGTGATGTAACTTGAAATGCGCTGTTTTTGTCCTCATATAGAGTTCAATGCACTGTTTCTCAGGAGGTCATATGATAGCCAGCAAATTCGGTATCGGTCAGCAGGTTCGTCACCGGCTGCTGGGGTATTTGGGGGTGGTGATTGATGTCGATCCAGAATACTCTCTGGAGCACCCAAAAGCAGACGAGATTGCAGCCAACGACGAGTTGCGCCTAGCCCCGTGGTATCACGTGGTGATGGAAGACGATGAAGGCCAGCCGGTTCACACTTATCTGGCCGAAGCCCAGTTGGCGGGGGAAGCACAGGATGCACACCCTGAACAGCCTTCTCTGGATGAGCTGGCAGAATCCATTCGCAGCCAGTTGCAGGCTCCCCGGCTGCGTAACTAAGCGTCAAGCCTGAGAAACCAGCGCCTCTACGTAGCGTAACTGGTTGAAGTCTATCAGCAGTCTAAAACGCCAGGGCCAACCCTGGCGTTTTCACTTAATCAGCGGGCCAATCCCAGGCGCGGGATTTCAATCTTCGGGCAACGATCCATAATCACCGTTAACCCGGCCTGTTTGGCCAATGCTTCCGCCTGTTCGTTGATCACCCTGATTTGTAACCACAGCACCTTGGCACCTATCGCAATAGCCTCCTGTGCTACCCCATACGCCGCCTCCGAGTTACGAAACACGTCCACCATATCGACAGGATGAGGAATGTCCTCCAATGTGGCATAAACCACCTGCCCAAGCAGCGTCTGCCCGGCCAGCTTCGGGCTCACCGGAATGACCTGATAGCCTTGCGCCAATAAATAAGCCATTACGCCATAGCTGGCTCGAGCCGGTTTATCACTGGCGCCCACCAGCGCAATGGTTTTGACCTGCTTGAGTACCTCTGCAATTGCTAGGTCTTGCATTTTTCGCTCCTGATTTTTTTACCAAAAAGCACTTCATCAGTGTAACCGAAACGCCAACATCAGTTAAAATTTGTTATCAGTCTGCGTCTATACTGCTCGCAGGCTGGTTTGACCCAATACTATGTTTCAAATACCATCAAAATGTGTGTAAATGTAAATTAAACGGCATTCTGAAAAGATTTGACATAACTAGTGGCGTATCCAACACTAGTCATCCTGTTCCACGAAAAGGAAGTAACAATGAAATTTGGTCTGGTGGTTGCGGGGCTGCTTGGAATATCGCTAAGCGTTTCGGCCGCAGCTACGACCCTGAAGCTTTCCCCGGACATCGAACTGATGATGGTCGACGGCAAGCAAATGACGGGCTCGTTGTTAAAAGGGGCCGATAGTCTGGAATTAAATGACGGGCAGCATCAGCTGTTGTTCAAAGTCACCAAATCCGTACGTAAAGAGCCACGCTCTCAGGTGCTTTACACTTCATCCGCGCAGATTGTGGTGTTCAACAGTCAAAACGTCAGCGCTGTCACCATCGAGCTACCGCGTATCGAGAATGAGCAGGATGCCCAGCGGTTTGATAAAGCGCCGAATTATAAAATTCTGGGTAACCACGGCAAGCCGTTGGCAATCAAACACGATGTATTACCGCTAACAGCCTCGCCCAATGGTAATGACCTGGAGAAGATCGTTGCCGATTATAACGCTCAAAATCGCCAGGCCTCCGTTCCGGCGTTAGCACATCTGAGTGCCAGCGTGATCTCCGCGGCACAGGGTAGCCCAGCGGTTATCCCCCTGAACGGCGACAACGTTGCCGAGGAAATGCTGCAATACTGGTTCCTGCGCGCCGATCCCGAGACGCAAAAACGCTTTATCGCCTGGGCTGGCCAATCTCGCAACCGTTAAATGCTGCCAACCACGCCTTTATGCCGTAAAGGCGTGGTTTGTTCGCAATTTCCCACGTTGGCACTAGGCAGTGAAATACAGTTTCAGTAATCTGTGGCGAATCATTCGATTTTCCAAGGATAGCGATATGGAACAAACCACCCGCACCATCGCAGCGCGCAAGCATATTGCGCTCGTTGCTCACGACCATCGCAAGCAGGCCTTGCTGAAATGGGTTGAAGACAATAAGGAAATACTTGCCCAGCATCAGCTGTATGCCACGGGCACTACTGGCAATTTGATCCAGCGGGCCAGCGGTATCCCGGTGCAAAGCATGCTGAGTGGCCCGATGGGCGGCGATCAGCAAGTCGGTGCACTGATATCCGAAGGCAAGATCGATATGCTGATCTTCTTCTGGGATCCGCTAAACGCCGTCCCCCACGACCCGGATGTCAAAGCCTTGCTGCGCCTGGCCACGGTCTGGAACATCCCGGTGGCGACCAACCGCTCCACCGCCGATTTCCTGATCGACTCTTCGCTGTTCAAGAGCGAAGTGGTGATCGCTATTCCTGATTACGAAAAGTACCTCGCCGAACGCCTGAAATAATGCCCAAGGCCTGGTGGAATACCAGGCCTCAGATTGATGACAAAGTGGCAATATTGCTGAATTGGTCGGAATCCATCTATACCAGTATCTGCTAACCCATTGATTATACAGCGGGCGCAGCATGCAGCGCCCCTACGTTGGGAGCACGGTGATGATTTGTCAGCAGTCTCAGGCCTGTGGTTTACGGCTTTCTTTGCGACGGCACGCCAATATCTTGCAACTGCTCGATAAATACCGACGGGCGTTCGCGGTCTTGTAATAACCAAACCTGATGTCTGGCCCGCGTGAGGGCGACATAGAGCAAACGCCGCTCCTCCGCATCCGGGAAATCCTCTGGCTGAGGCAATAATACCTCTTCAAGCACGGATTCACGGACCTCCGCCGGGAATCCATCCTTGCCTTCATACAGCCCGGCAATGATCACGTAGTCGGCCTGTTGGCCTTTGCTGGCATGAATGGTCATAAACTCGATATTCAGCTTCGGCCAACGCGTCGCCGCCTTTTGCAACACCTCCGGCTTGAGGTGGTGGTAGCGCGCCAGCACCAAGATCCGTTCTTGCGGCTTCGCATAGCCACTTAGCTTGTCCAGCAACGCTTCCAACTGCTCTTGTGGCAGGATAACCACCGACTTCTTGTTGCCCTTGGTCAGGCTATTGAGCGGCTTTTTCAACTGGTGCGGGTTCTGCTGTATAAAGCCGTTGGCCACTTCACCGATCCGATCGTTAAAGCGGTAGGTGGTATCCAGCGCACACTGATCGCCTACGCCAAAGTTCTCGGCAAAGGCGGTGGTCAGCGACAGCTCTGCCCCGCTGAAACGGTAAATCGCCTGCCAATCATCGCCGACCGCAAACAGGCTGGTCTGCTTGTTTTGCTTACGCAGCGCCGCCAGCAGCTGCGCACGCTGCGGCGAGATATCCTGGAACTCGTCCACCAGAATATGTTTCCACGGGCTGATAAAGCGCCCTTTTTCCAACAGATTGACGGCTTGATGGATCAGCCCGGCAAAGTCGACCGCTCCCTCATCCTTCAGCGCGGTTTTCCACGCTTTCAGCAACGGTGCCATCAGGCGAATGCGTTTGCTGAACAGATCGCGGATCTCTTCGTCAGCCTGCTCTATCATTTCGGCCTGGCTACCTCCGTGGGTGCGCATCAAGCCAAGCCAGCGCTCCAGGCGCCCACTCAAACGCTCTGCCAGACGCTTGTCATGCCAGAAATCTCCCTCGGGCAATTCCCACTCCAGCTCTTCCGTTAACCATTGCCGCCAGCCTTTGGCCTGCGCTTTCTTCTCGCTGCACTGTTTTTGCCAGTGGGTGATCAGCAACGTCCGGCGCGCTTTACTGTCGGTTTCCAACTTGCTGATCGCAGGCGCTTTGCGGCTACCCTGCTGGATAATCTGCAGTGCCAGCGCATGGAACGTTTTCGCCTGGATCGCCACGCTGCCCAAACGTTCCTGGATGCGTTCGTTCATCTCTTCGGCGGCTTTGCGCCCAAATGCCAACAACAGGATCTGCTCAGGCTCGGCCTCTTGACGCAGTAGCAGCCAACCCGCCCGCGCCACCAGCACCGAGGTCTTGCCACTACCGGCTCCTGCGAGTACCAACACGGCGTCCTCGCCGTTCACCACGGCCCGGCTTTGCGATTCATTCAACGGTGACGTTTCAACGGTCTGGAAGAAATCCTGGTGGGTTTCCAGCATCCGGTCGCACCACAGTTGATTGCGTTGCGCCACGCTGCGCAGGCCAGACTTGAGCCACTGCAGGCACAAGTGATAACTTTCACGGCAGTTTTCAAACTCTTCCAGCCGCGCCACCGGCATTGGCAATGCGCCAAACGACTGGCGGATCTGCTGCTGCAAATTGCTCAATTCGGCACGCTTGAACCACTTGTCCTGTTGCTCAATTTGGCGGATATGCTCGACCTGCTGTTGCAATACCTCGGCGCTCACTTCACTCATCTCGCTACTCCACTGCTGCCAGGACTGCTGCAGATAGTGGTAAAAGCGTTGGGTTTCCTGCCATTCGGTACCGTGCAGGCGCACGACCTTTTCATCCGGCAGTTCGAACTCGAGCTCCCCCCAGACGATCCCGCGTTTACAACGCACCTGGATCAACTGGTTGAAAGGGATCAGGTATTCATGCTTCTCGCCGCTCACCTCAACGCCAGCATGCAACAACCGTACGCGGTTGTAGGGATGCTGTGCCAGGTGCTTGCCCAGCGATGTCGCTTTAAGTTCCATATGCCCACGCCATAATCAAGTTGAGATATACCCGTCGTCTTTCAAGCTGCAGCTTGAAATCCATAGGGTAGAATTGCTACCAGTTTACCCGCGTTAAGCAATGGCACTCTAGCGTTAAAAAAAGGGTAGAATAGTTTTTGCGTTATGCTGATGAATACTTCCCCCCGTGCCGTTTGGCCATCATTAGAGCAGAATGACGACTATGCGTACTGTATTGAACGTTCTTAATTTCGTTTTGGGTGGTTTTTTCACCACGCTTGGCTGGCTGATTGCCACCTTCTTCAGCGTCGTGTTGATTTTCACCCTGCCATTAACCCGCTCCTGCTGGGAAATTACCAAAATCTCCCTGCTGCCATTTGGCAACGAAGCGATCCATGTCGATGAATTATACCCAGAGAAAAGCAATGCCCTGCTGGCTGCTGGCGGTTCTTTGCTGAATATCGTCTGGCTGGTCCTGTTCGGCTGGTGGCTGTGCCTGTCACACATTATTGCGGGTATCGCCCAGTGCATCACCATTATTGGTATTCCGGTAGGCATCGCCAATTTCAAGATAGCCGCTATCGCCCTGTGGCCGGTAGGCCGCCGCGTCGTTCCGGTTGAGGTGGCCCAACAGGCGCGGATCGAGAACGCCCGCCGCCGCTTTTAATCGCGTTAACTTTTCTCCCATTTAGGAGCTTGTCGTGCTCTCTTTAGCACCCAAAATTCGGCGTTATACCTATAACAGTAACCTGCTTTATAACCTGCGTATTTTTATCGCTCTGGCCGGGACCTCTGCGGTGCCGTGGTGGTTGGGCGTCCCTAAACTGACCATTCCGTTAACGCTGGGTGTCGTTGCCGCCGCGCTAGCGGATCTGGACGACCGGCTGGCAGGAAGATTGCGAAATCTGCTCATTACGCTAGTTTGCTTTTTTGTGGCCTCGACATCGATTGAACTGCTGTTTCCTTACCCCTGGCTGTTTGCCCTCGGGCTGACGACCTCAACCTGCGGCTTTATCCTGCTTGGGGCATTAGGGCAGCGTTACGCCACTATCGCCTTCGGTGCCTTGCTGATCGCCGTCTACACCATGCTTGGCACCTCCATGTACGATGCCTGGTACCAGCAACCTACCCTGCTGATTATCGGTGCCGTTTGGTACAACTTGCTGACGCTGATCGGCCATCTGCTATTCCCTATCAAGCCCCTACAGGAAAACCTGGCCCGCTGCTATGAACAGTTGGCCAACTACCTGGATGCCAAGGCCAACCTGTTCGATCCAGATGCCGAATCGGACGCCGATCTGCCGTGGGTAGACGTGGCGATGGCTAACAGCACACTGGTCACCACGCTTAACCTGACCAAGGCTTCACTGCTAACCCGCTTGAAAGGCGACCGTGGCCAGCGCGGCACCCGCAGAACGCTGCACTACTATTTTGTCGCTCAGGATATCCATGAGCGCGCCAGTTCTTCTCACGTACAGTATCAGGCGCTAAGCCAACAGTTCCGCCACAGCGATATTCTGTTCCGTTTCCAGCGGCTGCTGGCCAAGCAGGCCCGTGCCTGCCAGCAACTGGCGCAGTCGATACTGCTACGGCAGAAATATCTGCATAGCCCGCGTTTTGAGCCCGCTTTTTCACGCCTGGAAGAGGCTCTGACCCGGATTACCATTACCCCAGAAAATCGCGAACTAACCAGAGCGCTATCCCATCTGCTGAAGAATTTACGGGCAATTGACGCCCAGTTGGCCAATATCGAATCTGAGCAGTCCTTGGCGAGTGGCCAGGCCGAGGAAAACAACCTGTCAGACGACCGGCTCACCGGTTGGAGCGATATTCGCCTGCGTATCAGCCGCCACCTGACACCACAATCCGCCCTATTCCGCCACGCCATCCGTATGTCTGTGGTGTTGTGCGTGGGCTATGCGTTTATTCAACTGACCGGGATGCAGCACGGTTATTGGATCCTGCTGACCAGCCTGTTTGTCTGCCAGCCTAACTACAACGCCACCCGCAGGCGCTTGGCGTTAAGGATCATCGGCACTCTGGCGGGCATTTTGATTGGCCTGCCGATCCTGTATTTTGTGCCCTCGCTGGAAGGGCAGTTGATTCTGATCGTGATCTCGGGGGTGTTGTTCTTCGCCTTCCGAACCGTGCAATATGCCCACGCCACGATGTTTATCACCCTGTTGGTCTTGCTATGCTTTAACCTGCTGGGCGAAGGGTTCGAAGTGGCTGCCCCGCGCGTCTACGATACCCTGCTGGGTTGTGCCATCGCCTGGGCAGCGGTGAGTTTTATCTGGCCAGACTGGAAGTTCCGTCAGTTACCGGCCATGGTGCGTAAGACACTGAATGCCGACTGTCGCTATCTGGATGCCATTCTGGTGCAATACCATCAGGGCAAGGATAACGGCCTGCCTTATCGTATTGCCCGCCGCGATGCCCATAATAGCGATGCCGAATTGGCGTCGGTGATCTCTAACATGTCTGCCGACCCTAAAGCCGATAAAACCATTCAGGAAGCGGCATTTCGCCTGCTGTGCCTTAACCATACCTTGCTGAGCTATATTTCTGCCCTGGGTGCCCACCGTGAGCGCCTGGAAAGTGCCGCCGTGCTGGATTTGCTCAACGATGCGGTTTGCTATGTTGATGGTGCATTACACCACGACGCTCATGATCGTCAGCGTATCACGCAGGCACTGGAAGCCCTCTCCGAGCGTATTACTGCGCTGGTTCCGGAGCCGGAAAGCAAAGAACAGCTGGTGTTGCAGCAAATTGGCCTGGTGCTCGAATTGCTACCAGAGCTGACGGCACTTAATACACAAATTACTCAAGCCGGTTGATAGTTCAAGGATGTGGGCCGCAGGCGCGGTCTTTTGACCGCGCATCAAAGGAGGGAAGGAGCGCGTTGTTTTCGAACCATTCGGTCAACGCCTCCCTTTGTAGATTAGGCAAGGCGGCATGGTGGTAGCCCGCCATGGCACCCGCCAGTGACATCAGCACTTTCATGCCCAGATTTTTTTGCTGTTGCAGCAACTTCAGATAGCTATCTCTAGCCCCCAACAGGCGAAAATCATAAATATTGCATATGCCTGCTCGCCACAGCTGGCGCTCTAGTGAAGCATCAATATTCGGTAAATCTTTCAATCTGCCATTGCAGCTTTTTTTCACCTTAATCTCTTTACGCGTCTCACAGAGAGCCTGCCAGGCAAGCGCACACAGTTCGCGACGCTGCCGCCACAACTCTTCATTCACCCAGTAATAGCGCATGACCATGGGGACCCCTCGCTTTAAATAGGTCATATTCACCATGCCACGCTCACGGAATGCGGTTTCCAGACTTTCTGTTGCACGCAAATACAGCTCACCTTCGGTAATGACCGCAAACATTGTGCCGTCCGCCAGCAGGCCATAGCCGCCAAACTGCGAGCGTATGGCAATATTTCCCAGGGCGGCAAAGCAGGACTTTGCCTGTTCGATCCTCCTTAACGATCCTCCATTCATTTAACTCTCCTTATATGAAGCCACAGCCATTAGGCATGTTTCGGTTGGAATAAACGTAACTGGAACAACTAATTAAAAAAAATACGCATTATCCCTAGTCGTGCCAATCATAAATTCAAGACGTACAATAAATAATCTCAATTATGCGAAGCGTTACGAAAATTTGGGTTGATCTTCTGTTTCGATGGCTATACTGTATATACATACAGTAACACTACGGGCGGGAGACGACATGCGTACTCAATCACTTTATCAACCTCATTTTAGCCAATCCTCAATGCCGGCGGAGCAAGCGGTGATCCCTGCGCAAGCGGGCAACGAAAATGGCCTAATCAGTGAGCTTGTTTACAATGAGCGGCAACCCGCCGTAGCCCAGTTGCTGGTGCCGTTGTTGCAACAGTTAGGCAGGCAATCACGTTGGTTACTGTGGCTGACCCCGCAGCAGAAACTGAGCAAAACCTGGCTGCAGCAGGCCAGCCTGCCGGTTGATAAGGTCGTACAGCTTAATCAGATCAATCCACTGGCTACCGTAGACGCCATGGAGAAGGCTTTATTGACAGGAAATTACAGCGTGGTGCTTGGCTGGCTACCTGAATTGACACAAGAGGATCGTCTAAGGTTAAGTAGAGCGGCAGAATTGGGCAATGCCTATGGGTTCATTATGCGACCCCAACGTGACATCGTTGCTGCCGACAGACACTGTTCAACCTTAAAAATTCACTCTTCTTTGTATCATTAAGTAAATTTAGGACTTTTCCCATCACTTTTATCGTTTGGTCTGGCAATCGCAGGCAGATCGGGCGAAAAGCGAGGTTGGCTGCGGTTCGGCGCGACCTTCCAGGTGAAAAAAAGTCTCGTTTAGCACCCCGATATGTTAGAGGATATGTCTAATTCCATGTTTTTTTTTAGAGCTTTATCACATCACACTTGTAACTTTCGCGCCACGTTGTAGACTTTACATCGCCAAGGTTGCTCTATAACGCCAGAAAAACTGGCAGAGTAACAAACGAGGGCTCAAACCTTGGCGAAGGAATTTAAACCAAGGGCTTAAAGCAGCTTTAAAGCTCATTGCCTATTTGGATGATAACGAGGCGCAAAATGAAAAAGACAGCTATCGCATTAGCAGTGGCACTGGCAGGTTTCGCTACAGTAGCGCAAGCCGCACCAAAAGACGACACTTGGTACACTGGTGCTAAACTGGGTTGGTCCCAGTTCCATGACACCGGTTTCTACGGTAACGGTTACACCGTTGATAACGACGCACGTAAAGACCAGATTGGTGCTGGTGCGTTCGTTGGCTATCAGGCAAACCAATACCTGGGCTTCGAAATGGGCTACGACTGGTTAGGTCGTATGAAATATACCGGCGCTAACACCGGTTCTTTCAAAGCTCAAGGCGTTCAACTGGCAGCTAAACTGAGCTACCCAATCATGAACGATCTGGACATCTACACTCGTCTGGGCGGCATGGTATGGCGTGCAGACAGTGATGGTGCTGGCTCTAACGGTGGCAACCATGACACTGGCGTTTCTCCATTGGCAGCAGTGGGTGTTGAATACGCACTGAACCGTGACTGGGCTACCCGCCTGGACTACCAGTGGGTTAACAACATCGGTGATGCAGGTACCGTTGGCGCACGTCCAGACAACGGCATGCTGAGCGTAGGTGTTTCCTACCGCTTTGGCCAGGAAGTTGCTGCTCCAGTAGTAGCTCCAGCTCCGGCCCCAGCTCCAGTTGTTGAGACCAAGAAGTTCACTCTGACTTCTGACGTTCTGTTCGCGTTCAACAAAGCGACCCTGAAGCCAGAAGGCCAACAAGCTCTGGATCAGCTGTACACCCAACTGAGCTCACTGGATCCGAAAGACGGTTCTGTTGTAGTTCTGGGCTTCACTGATGCAGTAGGTTCAGCAGAATACAACCTGCGCCTGTCTGAGCAACGTGCACAAAGCGTTGTGGATTACCTCGTGTCTAAAGGTATCCCTTCAGACAAGATCTCTGCACGTGGCATGGGTAAAGCTAACCCAATCACTGGTGACACCTGTGGCTATCGTTCAGGCCGCGCAACTGCAGCTCAGATCGCATGTCTGGCTCCAGATCGTCGCGTAGAGATCGAAGTTAAAGGTATCAAAGAAGTTGTTTCTCAGCCTCAGGGCTAAGTAAAACGCTTCTTAGTAAAAAACCCCGCATTGCGGGGTTTCAGATTGATGACAAAGTCCTGGCCGTGAGGCCAGGACTTTGATCTAATAAGGTCAGTGCAAAAAACGGACTGACTGCCATGCTCAAAGAACCTTCTCCCCATCAGTACCAGTTTGAAACCATTACCCTTGATGAACTGGTTCCCGAAGACCATCTGGTCCGTAAAATCGATGCCGCCATTGATTTTG